>NZ_CP036536.1:1514510-2166765 GCF_005222225.1 Salinimonas lutimaris | reverse complement strand
TAATCATACATAAATCAATTCGAAAACCATTGATGGCCACAGTGATCTCTGCCCTTGCTGGCGTCACACTGTATAACTGGCTGGTGTCGGTATTTACCTTTGCGCTGGCGCCTCTGACCCCGTGGTCACTGATTGGCAGCGGTATCGTACTGGCACTGATCAGCTGGATAGTTGGCAGGGTTATTCAGGTTTCCCGGCCGGTAATGTGATGGCGGCCCGGTTAGCGGCGCAGCAATAACACAATATCATCATACAACGAGGCGTATTTTTCCTGATGCTGGGGCTTTAGCGGTATATCATCGAGCATGTTGCACAGTCGCCGGCACTCTGCGGTATGCGACGCCAGTGGCTTTTTCTTATCGGCCAGTTTCAGCAGGCATTGCAGCAGATTCAGGGCAACACCGGTATTCACCGGCGCATACTGCTGAGCCATTAAAAACGACGTGCGGGCCTGCTCGTAATCTTCTTTTTGATAATGTGCAATACCGTCACGGTTATGCTCCAGATAGGCTTTTTTATTATCGGCGGCTTTGCGGCTGGCTGTCTCGGTAGAATAGCGGCTGTTTGCATCAAGTTCATCGACATGGCGGTGCATCAGCTTGATAAGCGGTTGTGCTTCCTCATACTCGCCAAGCTCCAGCATCACCTTGACTGAATCTGCCGCATAATAGAGCGGGTAGTTGTCGTAGGTGGTGTTAATTTTTGACTGCGCCTGATGCAGATCCCGTTTGGCATCCACGTATTTGCCATCCAGTGCCGCAATGCGGGCTAGCATAATTTGCTCAAAGGTTTCAAAACTGAAATCTTCGTCCAGCCGGTTAACCGAATCATCAAAGCGCCCCCGTTGTAACTGTAACAGGGCATCTTGCTGATAGCGGTTTTTCACCCGCTTATCTTCGGTGTATTCGGCCACATCCAGCATACTGCGGATATACCCGCACCAGTGAGAAATATGCTGATGTACCGTGCGCCGGGATAAATCCCAGATTGCCAGGCAGGCCTGATTGGCCAGCTCATAGTCATTATTCTGCCGGGCTATTTCACAGGCACTGACCTGCCGGGCGATAGAATAAGGCGAGATTTTAATGGCCTGAATAATGGCCGCAACGGCGGCTTCGCCTTCATTAATAGCCTGCCGGCTTTGTGCCATTATATCGTAGGCATCGGCGCTGAACCGGTTGCGTACCAGAATGGTTTCGGCCATAGCAATAGCCTGTTCGGCTTTGCCCAGTTTCAGATAAGTACGGGCCAGGGCAATCTGTATCCACTGCGCCGTGGCGTCCTGTTCATACGGACGCAGTACCTCAAGCGCCTGCGAATAGTCATCATGCTGCCAGTAAAGCTCCACCAGTAACTGCTCAGCTGAATGCCGGTAATTGCCGCCTATCCGGATAATCTCCTGGCAGGCCACAATAGCCTGGGCATAGTCATGGTCGTGAATAGCCTTGTATACCGGTAGCAGCGCCTGTCGTTTTTGCCAGGCCCGGGCCAGACGGGTTTTCAGCTGGGCCTGAGAAAACGGTTTGACCAGATAGTCATCCGGGCGCCGGTCCAGTGAGCCCAGCACTACTGGCCGGGCGCTGTCAGCGCTGATCAGACTGACCACCGTACCCGGGCGGGCCATGCGGGATACGCGCAGCTCTTCTGCCAGGTCATAACCGGTTTTACGCTCTGTACCCAGATGTAAATCACTGATGACAATATCGAACTTTTGGCGGCGACACACAGACAGCGCCTGCTCCGCAGAAGACTTGGTGACCACATCGGTACAACCCAGCGTAGTAAGCAGCCCCTTTAACATCAAAAGAAACGGGCGCTGATCCTCAACAATTAACACCCGCAGACTGGCATAGTTCATACTGGCGAAGTCCATCTTTTTGTGTTCTTCATAGACTTTAGTATACGTTGCCTGAAACAAAATCACTGCAACTGGCAGGTATGTATTAAAGGTGCACGGGTATTAACCGATATAAGCAATAGCAACCGGGAGTATTGTGTGTCTGAAATCATCACTGATCCGTCTTTAATGCGTATTGCCAATCATGAGCTGACCGGCAGGCTCAACCGCGCCTCTGGCCAGGGGGCAGTATTCTCATTGTATCTGGCCATGCAGATGCAACCTGGCGCGGTGTATCCCGGCTATGCACAAACCCCTGACGTAGCGGTAGACGATGCAGCAGTATTACAGCAGTTAAACCAGTACCGGCGGGCGCCTCTGGCCACTGATGCTGCACACCTGGGCACTCTGGTTTACAGCAGCATGCTGGTGGCCCAGAATGATATCGCTGGTATGCATTTGTGGCAGGCCATGCACCCGGACCCGCTCGCCATGGTAAACGATACCGCTAAAATAGCCCCTGAAGTCGTGGCAAACTGCAGCTTACCGACCCAGCTCAGACAATGTCAGGATATACAGCACTATACGGCTACCCCTTGTGATGAAACCTTGCTAAACGACGTGGTGGAAGGGTCGCGCCACTTGCTGACCGCCTGAGATTTGAGTTCCGGCCCGCGGTTTGCTATATTCCGCCCGCATTTTTGCACTGGTCTTACGCTCCAATCAGCAAAGGTAAATAAAAATGAGTCAGTATATTGTATGCGCAATGTATAAGTTTGTTGCGCTTGAAGATTATGAACAGCAACGTGCGCCCCTGGTCGCCAAAATGGAAGAGCTGGGTATTAAAGGCACGCTGCTGCTAGCCTCTGAAGGCATTAACGGCACCATATCAGGTACCCGTGAGGGCATTGACGGTCTGATCGCTTATCTGAACAGCGATGCACGTATCAATCCTATTTCCTGCAAAGAATCCCTGCATGAAGAACAGCCGTTTTACCGCACCAAGGTCAAACTGAAAAAAGAAATTGTGACCATGGGTGTGGAAGGCATCGACCCGCGTAAAACCGTGGGTACGTATGTGAAGCCAAAAGACTGGAATTCGCTGATCAGTGACCCGGAGGTGTTTGTAGTGGACACCCGTAACGATTATGAAATTGAAATCGGTACGTTTAAGCACGCGGTCGACCCTAACACCAAAACATTCCGCGAGTTCCCGGAATACGTAAAAGACAACCTGGATCCGCAAAAGCACAAAAAAGTTGCCATGTTCTGTACCGGTGGTATTCGGTGCGAAAAATCCACCGCTTACCTGAAAGAGCAGGGCTTTGATGAGGTTTATCATCTGGAAGGCGGTATTTTGCAATATCTGGAAGATGTGCCAAAGGAAGAGTCATTGTGGGAAGGTGACTGTTTTGTGTTTGATAACCGGGTTGCGGTTAATCATGCGCTGGAAAAAAGCCAGTATGATGCCTGTTATGCCTGTCGCTTGCCGATCACCGCAGAAGACAAACAAAGTGACAAATATGAGCCAGGCGTAAGCTGCCCGCATTGCTTTGGCACCCACAGCGATGAT
Source organism: Salinimonas lutimaris (assembly GCF_005222225.1). Lineage (GTDB taxonomy): Bacteria > Pseudomonadota > Gammaproteobacteria > Enterobacterales > Alteromonadaceae > Alteromonas > Alteromonas lutimaris. The sequence continues at coordinate 2,163,355 of NZ_CP036536.1, read as the reverse complement.
CAGATTGCCCGATTCCGTGAGCGTGAAAAGCAGGTTCAGCTGGCTAAAGCGCGTAATGAGGAACACGTAGGCTCTGAAGCTCGCGAGGCGATGGAAAAACGCCGTACTGATAAAGCTGAAGAGCAGCGTCAGCGTGCGCTGGCAGCGAAACAAAAACAGGCATAGACAGCGCCTGTAGAGGGCGTTACACTCTGATAATAGATGTTGAATAATAAGGGATAAACGTGAGCGCCCAACTATCCGAAGAAAAAATTGCTGAAATTAAAAGTGACTTCAGCTTCTTCGACCGCGATGGCAACGGCCAGATCGATCTGACAGAGTTCGTCGAGCTGCTAACCGTTTTGTCGCCTAAGACAAAAGCCAGCCATGTTGAAGAAGGCTTCAAACTCATCGATAGTAACGATGATGGTTATATCGACTTTGAAGAATTTCTGGACTGGTGGCAAGAAGGCTGGTGGGAATACTAACCAGCACAGTTAACACGTAAAAAGCCTGCTTTTAAGCAGGCTTTTTTATATCTGAAAAATAATGATCCGCAGCGATTTTAACGATATATTAACAATGGCTCAGCAAAGATTGGGAACATATCGGTATGTTTGGTCAATTATTAGAACGTGTTGCAGTAACCCGTCACCGCTACATGGATGACTTTGTTTTTATTCATATTAACAAAACAGCGGGCAGTAGCATCAGTAAAGCGCTGAATATTCCGTTTGAACATAAAACTGCCATGCAGAAACGCGCTGAAATTGGCGAACGGGCATGGTGTGAAAAATGCCGCTTCTGTGTGGTGCGTAATCCCTGGGATAAAGTCGTATCCCATTATCATTACCGAATTAAAACCAACCAGACTGGTTTGGGTCATCAGCCGGTCAGTTTTAAACAATGGGTGAAACTGGCATACAAAGAACAGGACCCGGCCTATTACGACAAGCCACAAATGTTTATGCCCCAGGTTAACTGGATAAACGATGAAAAAGGTCAGTTGCTGGTAGACAATATTCTGTTTTTTGAAAATCTGGCGCTGGATTTTGCACGTCTGTCTGCCAAACTGAACCGGCCCGCCCGACTGCCCCATGAAAAACCATCAAGCCATCGTTATTATCAGGAATACTACGACGATACGACGAGACAAATCGTGGCTGACTGGTTTGCCGAAGATATCAATACCTTCAGTTACCGTTTCTGAATAGTCCGGGCCGTCATCAGGCCCGGGTTCATGCTAACGTAATCCGGCAAACGAGAAAATTTGATGGTTTACCTGATTAAAACGGCCAAACCAGTTGTGCTTATCCCGGTGCCATTTACGCAGGTTCTTTTTTCGGCCCAGATAGGCAGAATAATTACATAAGGGAATAAAATCATTATGGCCAACGCCGTCCACCACTACCGGGTTAAAACGGTTTTCTCCCAGTTTTTGCAGTAAGATATTCTCTGCAATCAGGTCACGAAAAATCACATTTTGTTCCAGCAGGTTGTTCACCACCTGTTCGGTAGCCACAACCGCCGCCTGATTCAGCGCCGGATCGTGCTGCTCTAAGTACCAGGCCAGTGGTCGGGAAACCGCGCCGTCATTATCCCGAATCAGATCAAACTCAACACCGCTACCCAGGGTGGTTTCAACTTTACCGTACAGGCGGGCAATCATTTGCCAGTTGATTTTTCTGCGGCGAAGCACGTTAAAATACTGAATTTCACGCGTTTCATCACGAACAGCGCTGTCACTGTGTAAAATCTTGATACACCGGTTTGGGTTGTGCGGATGATAGTAACAGGAGCGATGTCCGCCGCTTGCAATTAAATCTCCTGAGGTGAGTGTGAGCATGGGTAATCCAAAAATCTGTGCTGGGTATGTTATAAATGACTAACTGTTAATTCTTATAACCTGAATAACGGGATCAATTACAAAAATGTATACCAGACATTCACTCAGGCAATGTATTGCATTGGCGGCTGCAAAGGCAGGGTATCCAGTATGATTAGAGTTGCTGAAAGAATTCATCTTGAAGACATTGCCCGGGTGATCTCTGATTCAGTCACTCAATGCATAAAGGCTCAGGAGTCTGAGTTAAAAGCGATAATTGAAGATTCCATAGCCAGTTCAACAGCATTTATCCATGATGGTCAGCAGGGCGTTCATCTTGTTTATCAGTCTTTGGGTACTGTGGTGGGCATCGTGCTCATTCACGATTACTGGAATATGAAAAGCTTATTTGTGTTACCTGCATGTCATCGTCAGGGAGTGGCTTCGGCACTGGTCGAAGCGGCGCTGGCTATCTGTAAATCAAATAACCCGGATGGCGTGGTAAAGTTGCATTCATCGACCTGTGCAACCGCGTTTTATGAAAACGCGGGCTTCAATCCACATGGTACGCCCCGTGATTTGCCGGGTGGTTGTATTCCATTTAAGTATCGCCTTTAAATTACGTATACCTTAATGGTTAAGATTGATAGCGTGGCGGTAAGCGCAGACAGGGCACGATGAAACCAAAAAACATCGTAAAAGCATGGGCTGACGCGTTTAATAATGGCGACGCCAAATCGCTGGCAGCGCTATATGATGTGCATGCCACCAACCATCAGGTCGCTAATGCCCCCGTGGTGGGCAAAGATGCCATTTACGCCATGTTTAGCGAAGAATTTGCCTGTGCAGATAGGGGTTGTATCGCAGAGCATATTTTTGGGGAAGACGAGTGGGCTATTGTAGATTGGAAGGATCCGTTAGGCCTGCGCGGATGTGTTTTTTCATATTCAACATGGTCTGATTCAGTTTCAACGGGGTTACTGGGACAAACTGAGTTTTTTAAAAGCCCATAACCTGTCGGTTCAGGAATAACCTGACAAGGCACAAAAGGAAAGCCGGTAAAGATGAAACCAGCAGAACTGGGATTAAAATACGATAAAATTGCACAGTGGTGGCACAACCGGCATACCTCATCGTCTTACGGTATCAACCAGGTTAAAAAAGCCATGAGCTATGGTCAGCACGGCGGGCACGCGCTTGACGTAGGCTGTGGGGCTGGTGGCAGGTTTATCCGGCTGTTGCAAAGCAGCGGCTATACCGTAACCGGACTGGACGTATCACAAGAGATGATCAGGCTGGCCGACATTCATCACCCGCAACATACCTTCTTACACCAGGATATCAGTACCTGGCAGAGCAAACAGCAGTTTGACTTTATACTGGCGTGGGACAGTATCTTTCATCTGCCGCTGGCAATGCAAACCCCGGTTGTGACCAACCTGTGCCAACGACTCGCCTCACAGGGCGTGCTGATATACACATTAGGGGACGCGGTTGGAGAACACACCGACCAGTGGCATAACGACACCTTCTATTACAGCTCGGTGGGGATAAACCAGAATTTGCGAATACTCATGGACAATGGTTTGTCTGTAAAGCACCTCGAGTTGGATCAGTACCCGGATAATCACGTTTATATTATTGCCACTAAGGATTAACCAGGCCCGTTTATAAAAACACCTGCTGCCAATGGGCTAACCTACGCCAATGCCACGCATGTAAGCAAAGTGAACCTTTGCCTTTACGCGCCAACTGCTACCGCCGAATATGAGGTTTAAATAATCGATGTATCCATTTTCACCTTGCTCACTCCACGATAATGCTACCGTTGCGTTGGCCGCATTGCCAGTTATCTTCATATCGATAATTTCGATTTTGGCGTCCGACTGATTGCCAGTGTTGACCAGCTTGGCAAAATCATCGCGTGAGTACTGTTGGAATTTTACTTCTCAGTCGAAATATTGAATAGCGACGCTGCTAGTAAACGCAAGCATTATGTGCTGACCTTAACCCGTTTTTACGTTGATAATAAAGGTGTTAACCGCTGATTCGGGGTTTTGAAACCCTTTGCAGTTGTGTTCAGACTGATAAAAGCAAAGGCGATGAAAATCAAATTTTGAAATATGAATTAGTATGCCATTTGAAATTCTTTAACTCGACAATCAAAAAAGCAATTCATGCTCCAGTGAAACGAATAGTGATCGGTTTCACAACGATGGAGATGGTATTAGAACTATTTAAGAATACTATCAAAATACTTAGCCTAAAAATTAAGTAACCATGTAATTAGTGAAATAGCTAAAGCTGAATTTTGCTTGTGTATGAGTATGCAAAAAAATGAGAGTTATAAAGGGTGTTAGCGACAAAGGTGGTCGAGAGGACCTGGCTCAATTTGCGGTATTTCATTGATATTCACAAAAATTACGTCAAAATCACAGTCGTATTGAATGTCCATTAACCAGTCCATTGGATCACTAACGGGTTGATCTTCATAAATATCTAGCTGACCAGTGCACTCAATGGTAGTTTCACATGACGTACAACTTATACTTCCGGAGAAGGTCGCAAAGGTCTTATCGGGAGTGGTGTCATAGTCGAAATCTAGCAGGCCAATATGACCGCAAACTAAACACTTATAGTTTTCTTCAAACATTGAATCCTCACAATATTGATTTCATGGTAAAAAATTGCCACTGAATCCAAGGCAGTGCCTTCCAAACTGTTTTTAACTCTGTGACAGGTAGGAGAAGGGTTTTTCTCAGCGCTTCTAGATTGGCTGCATTAGCGTCTTTAAATGCATTCACATACTTCTTATTTGATTCGGTCTGGTTAGTCACTGCTGTGTCTGCTTCATCAAGCAAACGTTGAAGCTTCTTTGGATAGCCGAAGAGTTGCTGAAAAAAGAAGTGGCAATCTAATACTTCGATGATATTCATGTCGCTAATCAGAGGATAGAGAGATTGCATTTTTACAAGCATAGGTTTAGAAAAGTCGCCCAAAATAAAGAAACAACGCAAGACAAAGGGCACATAAAATGACAAGGCTCCGCGAGAGGCCAATCGGTCGCGTGAGCTCTGTGAAATTACTAGCCTGCAAATTACCTCTCTAGTCTGTTTGGTCAGTGCGTCGTTTTCGAATACTTTCCTGATTAGTTCGTAGAAAATGACTAATTGTCTGTCGTCTTGTTGTCTGAGATGATGCGAAAATTCGGTAACCTCTGCTACCTGTAGGTCTATATTTGATCTAATCATTGCCGATCTCCCAGGCAAATACACGTTTCTTTTCAGCAAATTTATCGCCCGGAATGAGCACAACAAAGTAACCTTTTTGTGCTTCAAAAGCGTTCGTCGTGTAAAGCGCAGAAGGTTCCCCTATGGCCTGAAGTGAGAGGGGGATGCGCGAATTATGAATCAGTCCTATTTCCCATGTCGCGGTTATGTTTTTCACTTCATACACACCCTCTTCGGGGATAGATACAAACACCCTATCATCAATGGTAGTTATCCCGGAGTAGTATTTTTTTGGAGCCTTAATTTGGTTAAAGCCTTCTTGAGCATTGCCTTTAAACACAAACCCGTAGTCTGTCACAGCCAAATACGTGTTTTCATTAACGAGCGTTGCCCCAGATATTTGCCAAAAATCTAATCCCATGTCAGGTAATTCGATTTGAGACCAAATCGAGCCATTAAAGTGCCAAAGTTGCCGCCCTTGACCATAAACATAAATATCGTTTTGCTGACCAAAAAAAGCTAATGGGTCTTTGCATGCGCTATGGCTAGTGAATTCACCGTCTTGGATGTGCCAAAACGTCCCGGCTTCGTCGGCAATGATGGTTAGTGTTTCATCGCACCAGATTGCATTGATAGGGAAAGTCGAAAAACGGTATTGCTGAACTGTCGGGAGGCGATTTGGATCAAATCCAAACTCTACATCTTGTTCATTGTCCAGTGGCACCTTACTCAATGTCTTCGTAGTATATATGTGACCCTCATTGTCACCTATCCAATAATGGTTTGATGACGTTACGCCGATATCCAATATAGTACTATTAACCCAAAAGCAGTCTGCACTCTTATTGATTTCTTCGATGACGCCTTCATAAATACTGCTTGAAGCCAATGTGCCATCGGCTGGAGTATTCACTGTGATCGCCAACACGCGTCGGTTGTCTGGATGTGCTCTTAAAAGTGTTACTTCCTGTTTAAAGTTCATTAACGTTGCCTCCAAACGTTTGTGGTTTCTTGTTGCGATACTTTCCATTTTCCAGTGGGAGATCAAGAACGTCTTTTCCATCCAATGCAATGAAATGGGCACGTGTAACATTTCTAATCGCTACTGCAGCCTTGCGTCCCTGCTTAGCTAATGCAGGCTTATCAAAGGGCTCTACAGCCTCTCTTTCTAGGCGCTTTGTGAACTCTTTCGCATAATAATCGACGGCTTTATCTAGCCATTGCCCCAGAGTCGCTTTTTCACCTTTCTCAGCCAACGATTTCATGAAAGCCTCAGCAGCACGCGTCACGTTGTAATGCTCAAACCCTTTGGATTGTCCATCGAAGACCGCAAAGCATAACGCTTGTTTTTCCGTGTAATTAACAATGCCGTCGATACGCGGCACGGCTCCGCGAGCTTCGCCCTGCGCAACTGCACGTGCTAAAAGAGTAGAGAGTGGCGGGTAATGCTCAGCTTGATAGCCATTCTTATTAAACATGGTTTTGAATTCACCACTCTTGAGTTCTTCATAGGTACCGAACATGACGCCTAAGTCGTCGAGTATACTTACACATTTATTGAAGTTTTCAAGTTCCGGAAACTCTTGATCAATATGCGTAATATTGCCTTGTTGCCAACCGTTTAAAATAGTTTGGCGAGTGTCATCAGATAATGTATTTAAATTGTCCACTTCTGCCTCTAATCTGGCACGTTCGTCATCATCGATGTAACTCGTTTTCTTTGGAGGCAATACCTCAGCGAGCAGTGCTTCATCCTTCTCAAGCTGCCGTTGAGTTTTGTGTTCAAGGTCTAAAACGCGAAGCAGGTCACCATCTATGTCGCAGTAATAGACAGTGTGGTCTGTACGCGTGATTTCCTGAAAGCTATAGGGAGTAAAGTCAGGACTGTCAGCGATGGGTTGATTGAGTTTCTCTACAACCGAGCGTGAATCATTGCTTGGCCCGATTAGTAGTGTAGCAACCTGTAGTTGTTGTTCAAACTCCCTAATTCTTGTGGCTGAGAGACCGCCAGCACTGGAGTATTGGTTCTCATCACTTAATTGCTCGTTATGATGTTTCTTTAGCGCCTTAAGGATTTTGTCACGAAGCTCATGAGCAGCCCTTAGTGCCTTGAGTCGGTAACTCAGTGCGCCGTGGCTCCATATCACACCGCCAAGCAGCTGGATAAGTTCTTCTAACTCGCTTTCAGTCAGTACGCCTTTTGATAGTAGCTTATTGATTCGTTTTGTGAGGTGGTTTGCGTTTCTTTGGTTGTCTTTTTTAGAGCCTGTGCGCGGGTATCCAGTAATGTTCACGCTGGCCTCACTTTACGTCGATATCAATGTCAGACAAGGTTCGCCAAGCGTTGTTTTTAAACGCTTCAATTTCCTCTCTACTGGCAACTAACGGGAGGTATTTTAGTAACATGTCTGTAGGCGACATGATACCTTCGCTTATACCTTCTAGGTCAGTGCTGAATTCATGACAAAATAGGGCTGAGAATTCTTCTAAGTTAAACGATGTAAAATATTCAGCCGCACGCAGACCAAGCTGGGTTAAACGTACATTGCCATCAGTTATATCAAGCAGCTCGTGCTTGTTTGTGACATCATCAAGAATATCGGCATATGTCGAAGGGCGGCCAATCTTAAAATCGTCCATTTTCGATAACAGTTCGTCAATCGTTAGGTTATGCAATACATCAGGAAGCTCTACTTCAATATCAAACTCGCCTTGCTTTAGTTTCGCCAAGTCGGCTTTATTCAATGTATTTTCCATATCGCCGGGGTTATCGATTTGCAAATACTCTGTCCATCCAGCTTCTTCTAATTCATGGGTCTCAAAGACAATATGGCAGTCGGACTTGTTGGACTCCAAGATGATGTGCGCTTCGTGAAGGAGGGCTTCTCCTGCGCTATCGGCTTTGGCAAATGCACTGAGTACGTCGAGGGTTTGTAGCATTACACTATAGGATTCATTTTTGCTGTTTTGGGCTTTATCGGACAAAGCTTTATACACGACTGCCAGTTCTTCGTCATCGACAAGAATTTTGATAGGCTCATGGGCGCTGTTTGACTGAGTCATAAATTCTTTCCTTCGTATAAGCTCGTTAATGCACGATAAGTATCAGTGGGGGGTATATCCGCTTTCAAGGCGTTTTCTCTCATCACTTTTAGGGTAGATGCGTCCGGTGCTGCCACACTACGTTCATCAAATATTGCTTTCGTGACTTTCCAAATGGCGCCTGGCGTCATCATCGCTTGGCCATTCTCCATGACCGCCTTAAGGGTTTTACTTAGCGTGTTGATATTTTTAACGTTCTTTTGTTGTATCAACCGACCCTTTATCGTTTTGTTGCCGATTTTGACGTTCACAGGTGCGCCCGTGGGGTGGGAAATAGACTGTAGTTGCGCACGCAAATGGTCATAAACAAGCGATAGTATCGCTGCTTTAACTCGGCCCATGCCATGAACTGAATCCTGTTGGCAATCAGCTATCAAATGCTTATCGAGTGCTAGCGTTTCATCGTCAGATGCTTTTTCAGCTTTCATCTTTTGTGCCAATGACGTCAGTTTTCTTGCCAATAACAAATCAAGTATTTCACGCACCATTTCCGCAGAAGCAACGTTTAAATTGACGTTTTTCTTATTGTCATACGGCGAGTTATCCAATCCGAAGGCTCTTGTTATGGATTGCTTGGTTAATCCGCGCAACCTTACTCGATGGAGTTTAGATAGGTTTTGTGGTTGGTGGTGGTTGAAAATAGCCCGCAAGTGCCAAGCAATGTGTTCTCCGACAAAATCATCATCTGTAGCCAAAATAATTTCATCAATGTCAGCGCCACTGCAAGCATTTAAGATATCGTCAACCGCTTGTCGTGCGATTTTGCCGTTGTCGCTTGTATGGCGTTTACCAGACTTTCTGATTAGAAATTGATATTGTGGGAACAGTCCATCCTTGATTGAGACGGCATGTTCGTCGTTCATGCCTAAGTTAAATAGTTTACCTTTCGTGCTGACCACGACATAACGGTTGCCTAAATGCCGTTGAAGTGCTTCTATTTTATTATCAGATTCAATGATCACCACACTTCTAGGGTATAAGCGTTGTCCACGTTTACCGATGTAATAACCAAGGTATCCCACAGAATCAGAATTTGGATCGCGCGGCGGGGCTATCGCTTCACGGTTAGTTGGGATACCAAATGTTTTTTCGCAGAGAAACGCGATGAAGCACTCTTTTGCACGCGATACAGCAACATTTAAGATGTAGGTGTCAGAGCGGTAATGAATATCACCGCCATGTTGAACACTTTTAGTGCCACTGAATAAAATGATGGGTTTTTCTGCACCTTGTAAAGCGTTGACGGTTCCGACTTTCATCTTATCAATGTCATTTTTGCTAATAGCGTAACGCGTTCCAGCAAACGCATCTATTAACTTGGTATGCAAAAGACCTCGTTTAGTTCCCATTCCATTTAGGTCATTCTCAGTACGACCTATGAATTCCAAACTCTGCGCTTTGTAGGGACTGATGATCCCAATGAGATCATTAATGTTTTTTGCTGGCTCGTTAGGGGTGGTGTTATAGTGGTCATATATTTGCGGCCACTGTTCAATAATCCAGTTAACTATATCCAGTGCTTCCCGCTTGTTTTTGTGGGACGTGCCCACTTTCTGCGTTTTATGGGCGCTGGATACCCAAGATAAGGGTGGATAGGGACCTTTCTCTTTGAACAAAGGCGGTATAATAAAAATTTTATTGTCATAGACTAGTTCATTACAAAACTGGCTAAGTGTCTCCTGACATCGATAGTGACCGCGAAGTGACATACCTTTTTCTTGATGGTTATAGAATGAAATTTCCCGTAATACATGCAAGATGCTGCCACTGAGACTAGGGAGTAATTTGTTTTTAAACGCATGCACAAAGCATTTATGGGTATGCGCCTTGTTGGCCCCCATCCCCAGCGTGTGATAAAGACCTTGCTCAATGATCGGCGAGGCGTCGGTAATAACAGGGGGAATTTGCGCAATATCACCTACAGCAATAGTCTTACGGGATAATCCAAGTAGAGGGAGTGTAGTACGAATATCGGCTTGCCCTGCCTCATCAATAATAAGAAGGTCGGCTTTTCCGAGTAAGTAGGGTGTCCCAGACAATCCCGGGGGCTTTGCGTATGCAAACAGTTTGGGTGCTGATTGGACCGTGGAGACCAGAATAGGGGTCAACATACACATTCTTCTGAGGCCCAATTCTAAATTGGATGGTGATGCATAGATGAGTAATTGGCTATCACATGATGCAAGATATCGTCCTTCCCAGTAGCGGGCTGCAAAATGAAAAAGCTCTGAGCGCACAAGCAAATCCACAGCACGATCGGCAATAATGATCTTCGCTATGTTGGTTAGTTGAATGTCATTTCTAGCGAGCGCTTGTGGATCATCTTCTAGCTGATTGTCTCTAATGTATTCACGGCAAACGTCACTATATATTTCATGCTTTCTTTCGAGGCCACCTTGCGCAAGCTCATAAAGCATTTCTATTAACTTGGCACCTTGTGGGTTAAAAGTATTGTTATCGAAATATTGCGCAAAGTCTGCATGTTCTTGAGGCGGAATGGCAAAATTTTCGTCAAAAGCCCTGATTAAACTGCGATAAAGGCTTTCAACGGTCGTCGCAAGTTCAGTTAGTGTGCTATGCAATTTGCTAACAACGTCGTCAACTGTGGTGAATGATTCGCCAAAATGTACTTGTGCATGAGTAAGGTATTCTTTAATCAGACTATCGAGCTGAGTGGGATCATTCAGTTTTGAAAGTGCATCGCTCCACCTTACCACACCACCTTTATTATTCTTATCAATCTCTCCAAGAACTGCACCGTCAGGCATGCTTTCTTTTGCCGCAAGTGACGGAAAATAAGTACCATAATTATCAGGCCCTGAAATCCAACGTCTCATATGATAGAGGGGTTTCCCGTTACCTTTGTAAAGAACGCCGGGAAAGGCATTAACGATATTCGTTACTGATTGATTAGTACCACCAACCCCGACAACAATAGGGCATGAGGCTTGTGCTAATGCCGCTTCAACATATTGATGGCTTATCACTGCTTTGAGCATCGCGGTTTTTCCCGAACCCGGCGGGCCATTAACTGCAAGCACATCACCGGTGCGCATATATGCTGCGACACTGGCCACGCCGCGTTGGGTATTGTCCAGCGCGAATAGTTCTCTATGGGTATAATCCTGAGTGTCTTCGCCTTTGCATTCATCCATGTGTGCCAGAAACGGCTTTTGACGTTGTTCAGTTATAGTTAACAGGTAGTCGTCAGATAACCACTTGATCCCACCAGGCAATTCATTTTCGACATAAGCAACGTCAGCATGGGCTAGAGAGGTTTGTTGCAACACATCGTCACTACTAGTAAGAATTTCATCATACAAATTAATGATATTGCGATTAGCCGCATCGTTTGATTGTATGCGCCGTAGCGTTATCACTACATCGGGATTTTCAAGTTGCAGCCCTTTATGGGTTTCAATGTTATCGATAGTGAGACTAGAGACTCTTTTCAACAAATCGTCTGCTGTTTTATACCACGCTTGCAAGTCATCAGAGTCTGTGCGAAATGTTGAAAAATCAAAGCGATCGATTTGCTCAGCACTACCAATGCAACGCACAGGGATTTTGCCGTCTACTTCAAGTAGATCTGGGTTAATGGTAGGGATACTCTGATGGTCTGGAAAAAAGATAAATCTGTTTAATTGGCCAGATACGTTGCGTATTTTTACGGGAATTGTCATCACCGTAATAGTGTTTTTATTAAATTCAGGCTTGATATCAATCGCTAGAACGAACCTATCAGTATCGAGGGCTTTGGTTTTATTTTCAGCCTTTTCGTTTTTGTCTGCATTGTCTTTAGACTGCTTTAAGTTGTTTAACGATTTGATTAAATCCTCATTGTTTGTTTCAAACCCTTTCACACTTTGTAGGCGATCAAAATCTGCTAGCCAATCGTCAAACTCTCGAATAAGAGAATCGTTCTCTTTGAGAAGCGGCGAGCTTAATTGGCCAAAAGGATGCCCGTTAAGTAAATTGTAATTTAGAGACAGTGCTTTTTTCATGCGGTTACAACTCTATGGATTCGATGTGTTTTACGTATAAAGTGTTATTTATTTTGGAAGCTATAACGGTACAAAATTTATTATCAGGTTTGATCGCGTCTAGTGCTGACATCGCATTGGCAAACGGCTCAAAGTCTTTTACCGTTATGGCGGGGTTTGAAGGGGCGCGAAACGAAATTTTCCATTTTGGGGTACTCTTTGCTGTGTACTTAGTTGCACTGTGAATGACTAATCGCCAACGCGAAATGTCATGAGGAGCAAGGATGTCTAAGTCAATATCGATATGATCACAGCGAGTAATCAAAGCAGTGTGTTTCGAATTTATTTGCAATGGCAGCTCAGTATCAATTGTGAGTCTGATCCGCACATCTGTGTTTGCGGGAATTCGTCGGTGATTTTTTAAAAGCGCTGGGCTGACTTGTACAACGATATCGCCAATACCTTCAACAGGGACAGCTACCCAGCAGTGAGTGAATATTGCTGGCACAAGACGACGCCATTGGTCTTCATCTAAATCATGGGCCACATAGTAAGGAGTCCAATCAAACAAGACTTTGCCATCCAGCGTTTTTCCATCGAGTTCATCAAGCGCAAGTTTTTCAAAATCAATATGCTTAATGCGCCACTTATTATCGAAGTTAAACCAGAGATTATGCGCTTTTATTGATGAAGTATTTGCTAATTGACTGACATCTATCAAGCTCAATTCGATTGCTCTTTCAGTATCAAAACGCCGTATGCCATGAAGCATCAACTCTGTGTGAGCGACTCGAAACTCAAGGTGAGTGGGATTCATCCTTAACCATGAGGCTTCAATTGACGCTGTTGTATCGAATTCTTGAGTTACGAAACTACCTCGCGTGATGGCATTATTAATGTAATCCCAGTCAAGCCCGAGTTTACTGTTACCGCCCGTTTTTTTGCGTGTAAGGTAGTAAACTAGAGGGATTACCAACCACTCATTTGTTGTTTTACCGAAGCGCATTTTTGCTTTGTTAAGCAATTTACTTAACACTTTTATCTGCTCAGTATCACAGGCGTTGTGTAACTCTAATGCCCCGAATCGCACATTAATCTTGTTAAAAAAACAAGCAAATTTTGTGTCGTTCTCGCTGTACTCTCCTACAATCGCGTATATCGAGAAAGGGTAATCTTTGTCAGAATTGTAATTTGCAAGTGCGTGAATACCGATAGATGAAGAATCGCTTTCACTGATGTGGAAATCGATATCATTAAGCCATATGCTCGCGGCACATTTGATAACAGGGTCGCCTTTGCTAGATAGATGAATATGTCCAAATACTTGCTTTGGGTTTCTGTTGTTTTTGATTAAATCCGTGACCAGAGTTCGCCATTTTTCCTCAGGTGGTTCGAAGTCAATTGAAATCACTTCAAATTCGAACTCCGCCTCTTCCTCTTCGCGGAGGTCTCGAACAGTTACGCTCAAGCTGGCATTCGTTTCGATTTCCCGTAAATGAACTTTTTCCCATACGGCTTTGGGAAGTAAACAGGTGTAGTTTTTGTCATAAAAATCGAATTCAGGGGAAGTGATAATACCCGAGAGGGGTTTATCTTTATCTGATTTCCAATTCCAATTTCGGTCGGCAAAAAATGTAGTGGTTAACAAAGGCCAGCTGACTCCATTCAGTGATATAAATAAAAGGTGTATTAAAAAGGGTTAAAGCATCGCGTCCTTTTCTGATTTTGCAAAAAGTATCCGTGTTATCTTATATGTTCGCGGCTTCATTTCTGGAGCTGATAGAGTCTTTTGGCCCGCGCGATGGATAAACTGTTAACAGACTCTAGGTTCTATATGGGCTCTTAGTCTGGACTTTATCCAAACGTTAGCGCTTCTACAAGCGCTTTATATTGGCACACTAATATATTGATATGGATATCAAAACTGCAAAGGTTATACAAAACTAGAGATACGTATAACGGCAGCTATTGAAGAGCTATGCTGTTACATATCAATAGTACAAATAGTGAACGCTTAGAACATTGCTAACCATTTATTCCTGTTAAATTAACTAGACTGTCTGCAGAGCAAATACTGAGATTTGACAAACTAGCCGAAAACAAGGGCTATTTGGAATCTGCATTTTCGCCTATTCAAATATTTTGAAAGGGCATTAGTTCAGTAAATCTCTTGGCGAAAGAAACTGTACTGTTTTGCCTTCTTTAACGTTGTACTTACTGTAATTAACCCATTTAATAAACACATTTTGCCCATCTTAGAGCTAGAACACATCACCTTGGTTCGACAGTTTGAGAAACAACACAAAGTGCACTGTCTTTGTCTGTCTTAACAGTTCGGACATGACTTCTATATGTCCAAAGAATCCCAACCATGGCCGGCTACATCGGCTGCACTTTTCGCTGTAATTTACGTATAAGATCGACTTTACTTTTGTGTTTGACCAGGCTGATAAGTGCGCTCGTACCTTGCTTGCTCAGTGCCGTATCTACTTCCCAGTCTCTGAACCGTTTTTTTCAGTATTTTCATAAATAACAGGCTCTATAAATAGAAATTTCCGATGAATTAATTCTATAACAACCTTCTTGTCTGATAACTCTTTTTTTCGCATGCAATGCATTTTTATAGTCAAATATATTATTCGTTTCTGTGTTAAATGTTAGTTTGTTTGGGAACGTGTAATATATTACCAATTTTACTGCATAACCTAAGATTAAAATGGGCCCCAGTATCATGCAGGCTAATAATTTTAACGTTACGTCTTCAGCTATTTTTCCATCATGATATATAAATGCGTACTATAATATAGTCAGAGTGGTCACTATAAATAAAATTTTTAATTTTTCATGTGGAGCCACTCTTTTTAGTTGTATTAGCATAATCTAAGCGTCCATTTTTAGGCGCAAGCCAGGTATCCTTCTCTCTGTACGAAGAGGCTATTGCTCCATTTACTCTGAAAATGATAGCTATGTCGCTTTTAAGTTTATTTTCATAAACCTCAAATTTTTATCTAGTACTAAAAATACTTTGTCTTGAAGTTGTTAGTAAGAATACCTTAAACGTCTGCTTTTTGGGTATTTATGCAAGGCAGTACTTGTTATTGCTCAGGTTCGTGCAAATTTAAATCTCAACAACAAGTAACAGGTTCTTTGGCGCCTTACTTTGTCTCGTCTTTATCGATTTTTTATCTAAATTTTTCAGCCGCGTTTTATAAGCATTATTTTCCACATTTTCTTCATAGCTTACCGCTAGTGCTTTCTTTCTCATTTTAAGCGCCATGGCCAAATCGCCTTTAGCTTCATAGCCATCTGCCAGGCTGTCGTATGCATCAGACTTGTTTGGGAAGCTAGCAACATTCTTCTTAAAAATCGAAATTGCCGACTCAAAGTCTTTTTTATTCAGTGCTGCATAGCCAGCGTGATTTACTGCTTTATATTCTGGTTTGGCGTGAAACCCGTACTTTTCAGAAAGATCTTCGTAGTATTGCTCTACCGCAGGGAGACCACCCTGGATAACCTTGCCTGAAGGCCGCAGCGAATTAATATGCTTTTGAAGGGCAAGGCTCATACCTGCAAGCGCTGTAGTATTATGGCTTTCAGACGTATCTAATTCGATATCAAACGTAAACCCTTTTCGTGTGCTACTGTTCAGCAGCTCAGAGTAATGTTCGTATGCGCTAAGCATTGTTCCATCTTCGCTACCCATATTCACATAAAGGTATTTATTCAGGTCACTGTCTGATTTAAAAAACTCTTTTGCTTCTGGAAATATCACTTCTTCATGCCACCACAAGCTAGGGCTAAAAGCGAAATATGCTTGAAACATATCGGGCCTTTCATGAAGGGTATAGACGGTGAACAACGCGCTTAACGAGTGCCCGGCAAGTATTGCGTAGTTGTTGGTTCGATAGTTTGAAGTTACATAAGGTTTTAGCTCTTTTTCCAGAAAGTCTAAAAAGTGGTCTGCTCCACCTGATATTCCCCATTCGTTGTAGCTTTCATCATAGGTAGGTGTGAAATCTCGCGTACGTTCAGTGTTTGTGATGCCTACAACAATCATTTCTTGGGCCATACCCGACTGATTGAGTAGGTCTAGTGTGCCTACGGTATGCGCAAAGTTGCGCTGGCCGTCCAATAAATATAAAACAGGGTAAGTGGTGTCTTTGTAGCGCGAATAATTATTGGGTAAGTGGATGAGCAGTTCCCGCGACTCACTCAATATTTTTGAAGTTACGGTTGTCACCATAGCTTCGCCTCGGACTTTAGCGGTTGCATTAAAGCTGATGCTTAGTATCAAGCCGATAAACACATAGGCAAGCTTTTGATGCATTTGAAATTCCTTTTCTCGCTAACAGGCCAGAGTTACATTTTGTTGTTTAACTTTCCTAAGCTGTCATAACCACTCTGGCTTGTCAAAAAATCACCAATGGAAAGGTGAATTTTTACTTATCTCCTCTGACTCCCATTTGTCATGCATATATTTGTGCAAAACATGCATAGGAGCTGTTCCGTGCACCTTGTTTTTCAATCCGTCCTGCTCACTGTAGTGCCCCGCCATTAGCCACCATCAACAAGATGTTAAGAGCAAACAGTGACTGAACAGAAGAACAACGCTGTGCTGAATGACCCGTCACTCATCGAGGGGCTTAAAACAATTAACCCGGTATGGGGCGATATGACAGTGCGTGTTGCCGGTGAGGCCTGGTGAATGCCGCTGATTGTATTTGTTTCGGTATACAGAGAATTTATTAAAGGCGCAACGGCGATGGGCGCGCTGAATACTATTTCCTCATGAACGGGGAGATGAGTAATGCCATTCCAGGACTGACAAACACCGATCATATTGGCTTTACGGTACCCGGTTTAGCCGAGGCGGTTTCATTTCTTGAAGAACATTTTGGCGTTACCTTGCTGTATGAATCTGGGCCATTTTTATCCTCCGACGACTGTATGGCCGCGAGTCCTGACTATCTGTATTCCTATGTAAAACCCTGCACACCAGAGGATCTGGAGCAACATAATTGCCTTGTGTTTAAAGGCACTCAAGGCGTTAATCGCTGGTTTATTGGAAAAGAGCAGCTAGCGGTTATTGATGTTGGCGGCTCGCTTTACAGCAATAATGCTGAAACACTGGTGGCAAGCGCGGTGGGTGAGGCGGTCTCATTGTTTTGCCTACCTGGTTGATTGGTCAGAACTCAAAAGCGGCAGGCTGGTGGCTTTAAAGGAAAATTATCAGGTAACAACCAATTTAGTGCAGCAGTTGATTACGGCACTGTATATGGAAACAGATGATCTGGCGGCTAAGGTGAGGGTGGTGATTGATTTTCTGGCAGAGAAATTTACCAGTACAAGCAAGGACAAACTGTGTTACTGGGATAGTATATAGATGCAGCCATTCTGTTCTCATCCATCTGGAAATTGGTACACTGCTGTTTTACAGTTGATTTTTAATAATGCACAGGCAGGTGCAGCGATAATGCAATGCCTGTATATATACAAGGTTTTATCAATGCTTGACGAACCACAGTTGGAATTTTCAGAACTATCACAAGCCATCTCAAGTGCCGGAAAAACCGTACAGGTTGAAATATACCGGATGAAAGGCGAACCGGACTGGATGCTTGAGGTGGTAGATGAGTTTAATAACTCCACTATATGGGACGATTTGTTTACCACCGCTGAAGAAGCGCTGTCAGAGGTGAAGCAGACTATACAGGAAGAAGGCGTGATGAGCTTAATCGGGCCTGGGTCAATCCCAAGAAGCGAATTTGGTTTATCTGATAGCTGAACAAGGGTAATGGCAATTTCCGGTTAGTAGCCGGCACCAAAAAACGGAAGGGGCGATGACAAAAATTGTGATTTTTGGTAACTCTGGTGCGGGTAAATCTACCCTGGCAAACCGGTTATCTGAGCAGCAATCTCTGGCGCATCTGGATTTGGATACGCTGGCCTGGCAGCCGGTTTCGCCTCCGGTGCGTCGCTCTGTTGAAGAATCGAGGCAGGCAATGGACGAATTTGTCCTTAGCCACACTGACTGGGTTATTGAAGGGTGTTACTCTGATTTGCTTGAATACGCCTGTGGCTACGCCACCAGGGTCATTTACCTGTGCCTGCCGGTTCAGGCTTGTATTGCTAATGCCAGAGCCAGACCGTGGGAGCCGCACAAGTATTCATCTAAAGAAGCCCAGGATGCTAATTTAGCGATGTTGATCGACTGGATTAGCCAGTATGAATATCGCACCGATACATTCAGTAAAGCGGCTCACGAGGCGTTGTTTGATAAGTTTGCCGGCGAAAAACGCCGGCTTACGTCAAATACCCCGTCATTATAGCCCTGGGCTTTGCCGGATCATGCGGCGGCACTTTTCATCTGTTTTCTTTGTACTTCTTGTTCTGCATGTTGCCTGTGGCCTTCACAGCTTATTGTGCTTTGTTTTTCTGTCAGGATGTTTTTATCGCTGTTTTGGTGTAAAAATAAACAAACGCTGACGTGGTTATAACAGTACGAGGCTGGGTAAATACCACCAAAGATTGTTCATAGCGTTTTTATCTGCACGTGTCAGGAGGCTCTGCCTTGCACCGATTTAAAACCAGAGCCCCAGGCTGGATGATGCGCACAAAAGCATTAGCTGATGTTTAACAATAAAAGGACTTAATGGTGAAGTATCTGTTTTCTCTGCTTTGGGTAGTGCCCGTGCTTACCGGCTGTATTGTTGTGCCACAAACCGATACGGCAAAAGTGAATAAATGCGAAATATCCTCAGATCGTAAAACGCTGAAGATCATCAATGGTTTCGAGGATACCAACACCTTTTATTCTGTCAGCGGTCTGGTTCTGTTACCTATATCCGGTGTGGTGTCTGGTACGTATGTTGCCATAAACAATGTTTATCACCTTGGCGAGGAAACACTGGTTTGTGGCGCTGAAAAGCCGACATCTGAGTACTCATAGCCATATTTTGCAGGAGAGGCCGGTGTCAGCACGCATCAACTTCTTGTTAAAACCCATTCAGCCAGGGTACACCCTTGACTGGGAGAGGTTTCTTATTGAGCTTTCACTGGGTGTGGTCTGCACGGTACTGGCTGTGTTTGCCTGGAGTAAGCAAATGCTGATTGTTGCCGCACCGTGCGCACTGATTGGCGTGTGTTGCCTTGGACTGGTGTTTTTTCGCTTGCCAGCCTCATTATATCCAGGCTGAAGCACTCGGATAAACAGGGCTAGTACTAGAAACATTAGTACCTGTAACATTAGCAACAGGACGTTTTAGTCAGATTCAGGAAGAATGACTATGTTAGATTTTATTGCTTATTCAGGGCTGCTTGCCTGTATCTGGTTAGTGACGGGGATCTATATTGCCTCTTTGTTTTATCCAGGATACAGCCATAGCAAACAGTTTTGCAGTGAGTTGGGCGCGTCTGGCTGCCCTACACAGAAGCTGTCACCTGCCATTAATAACTATCCTCTGGGGATACTGTTTGTTCTGTTTGGTTGCTATGTGGTATTCACGTTCAATGATCACCTTCCAACCTTGTGCATAGGCGCTATGATTATTGTGCACGGTGTGTGCACCTGGGTATGTGGATATTTTCCGATGGACGCCGATCCCTATACCAAAACACCAACCTCCGCGAGTCTGGTGCACACCTGGTTATGCTTCTGTCCTTTATCATTGCACCGGCTGCTGTCTCTTTTTCTGACTTTTACCCCGCGATGCTCAGACTGATGTCTGCATTGAGTATTATGGGATGTCTGTATTTTTCTTGGCAGTTAGCAACAGCGTTAAAGAAAAAATCTCGCCCCGGGCTTTATCAGCGCCTGAGTTACGGTTGCCAGATCCTGTGGCTGTTCATCTATTCGTTGTATCTGGTGATCTTTAATACTGGGCAATCTGCCATTTAAGCCGTATCTAAGCATTTAGATTACATGCAGGAGCGGCAATGAAGTATCCGGTAACCCCTGACGGACGGTATTTTGTGGTTAAGGGCAAGCTATGGCGTGCAACCAATCCGAATTTAAGCGAAGCCGAGCGCAATACCTACGTTAAAAATCTGATGGATGCCCGGCGTGCGGTTAAGCAGGCCAAGGCCGATGATGACGAAGCACTCCTGAAAGCGGCCCGGGAACAGGTCAACAAAGCAAAAATAGCGTTGGGTGAGCGCGGGCCGGTGTGGTGGAGCGATAACCAGAAAGACTTTAACCGGTATCTGGCCAAAAACACGCCCTATAAAAAATGGTACAACAGCCTGAATGACAACCTGTGCTAACCTTTACCCGCCGCTGCGCATAGGCATGCAAGCGATGTTCATGTAAGCCCTATGGAGGGTTAATGCTGTTACCGACAGCACAATAAATGCTGTTTTTACCGGAGGCTGTATAAATATACAGTTGTCGTGTTTTAGGTCATTTTTTATAACACTACGTTGAATAATACCGCCACAGGGAGATACAGAGCGTGTTTATTGTTATGTTTGAATTTGTAGTAAAAGAGGGGTTCGAGGCGCAGTTTCTGGAGTCCTGGCCGCGTACTACGCAGGGAATTTATGTGTTCAAAGGCAGCCTTGGCTCGCGTCTTCACCAGGATGCCAGCGGCCGGTTTATTGCCTACGCCCAATGGCCCGATGAGGCAACCTATCGGGCGGCGGCGGATATTACCATGAGTGAAGACTATGAGTCCGCCCGGGCGCACATGCATGACAGTCTCAACCTGGAGGCAACCCGCATTTTGTATGAGATGGAAGTAGAGTCAGATTATCTTCAGCGCCGTCCGTTCGCGGTGTAACACGATCTAACTCACTTGAGTCTTGTGGCGTTTTAGTCATACCCCTGATAACACAAGGGAATTAATATTATGAACCTTAACCAGGTTACCTTGCCGGTCAGTAACATGACCGATGCAGTCGACTTTTATCTGACACTGGGGTTCACCCAGATTGTAGATACCCCGCATTATGCCAGATTTGCCTGTCCGCAGGGTGAGGCCACTTTTTCACTGGCTCTGGTAGATGAACCGTCGTCAGGCAATGCCACCATTTATTTTGAACATGAGCAGCTTGATGTGCTGTATGAAACCTTGTGCAGCAAAGGCGTTATATTCGACCAGCCGCCAGTGGCTCAGCGGTATCTGTGGAAAGAAGCTATTTTACAGGACCCGTCAGGCAATAAGATAAAACTATACTGGGCAGGAGAAAACCGGTTGAATCCACCCTGGAAAGTGGAAAAACGCAGATAACCGTTTTGCGCCATGTAATGCATGGGTGCTCTTTTATTGGCATGGAGGCTATTTGATGACAAACATGGAAGTGATGTTACTGATAATGCTTGCGCTCTTTCCTGTTACCGACTGGCTGCTGGATAAATACTGGCGAAGCACAAAACAGACTGAATATATCAAAACGGCTGTTATGCTGTGGCCGGGGCACTTCTGATTGGCCTTATGGGCTATATCGGTTACATAGTGCATGTGATTAAGCGTACAGAGGCAGTACGCAGTTATGTTGCTCATGCGCTCAGTCAGGGCGGTGAGGCCATGCACGCCATGCTGCCGCTGTCGGGTAAAGACTATGCGCTATTTGTGCTGGTGGTCTCAGTCAGTGCAGGGATTTGTGAAGAGCTTATATTTCGCTGGTATTTATATGGCGTTATCAATGAGCACTTTCACTGGTCTTTCGCGCTGGTGTTAAGCAGTGTGGCTTTTGGGTTGTGGCATGCGTACCTGGGGTGGCAGCATGTTATAAAAACGATGCTGGTGGGCGCATTACTGTGCGGCGTGTTTTTGTATATTGAGAGCCTGCTTGTGGTCATTGTTCTGCATATTTTGCTTGATGTTTATGCCGGTACCCTGGCTTATGCTGTTAACCGATATACAAAGGCACCCTGTATTGATGTAGCGTCTGAACATCACTCCTGAAGTAAGTCTATGCCACAAGACATCCTTGGTTTGAGTTAACGGCCAATATCATTGCGCTGACTTGCATTCATCAAAGATTCAGTCATTTCAAACGCATTCTTTTATGTAACGAATCATGGGTTTTATAAAAAGACGCTTGAAAAGGGAGCGCTGACCAGATAACAGGCCCAGGCATAAAACAAACAGCAATCCGACCTTTCTATGTATGGCAATAACAAAAAAAGTGACACGTAGAACCAGACAGAGCATTCAAACCACGCCGGTGTCTATCTCAGCATTCATAGAAGAAGATATTAAACGGTATCAAATAGATCCCTCTTGCGATTTATCTCAGGTTGCCATTAATACAAATATTGAGGGTGTTTGTTGGTGGTAGTATGGATATAAAAACCCTATATACGAAGTGGTGGCGTTATCGATGGAGCGGGTATCACGTCAGAAGCCTAGGTAGGTATATATTGATGATATTTACCAGTTCTGTTGTGTCAGTGCGGTTAGTTTTTTTGCCAGAAAAGCCATGGGCTATTTTTATGTTTCCACATATCCCGGTGTAAACGCTACTGATGAAAAATACTGAACGGGTGGGTTTGGTCCGGTGCGGCCTCGTTTCATGACAGGCAGAAGAATATGGCGTTTATCTGTTGCCTATTATTTTTTGTAAGTCTGCTCAAGTAGTAAATTATTCTGCTTATACTCATGCGGTTTTTTATACGCACCCTGAGCAAACTGCCAAGTCTTGTTGTGTATAATGCTACTTATCTCTTAAAAGAGGCTCGCCGATGCCCATCAGCGTACTGCAACAGTGTGAAGACAGTAAAAAGCGGATGAATGGAAAAATGAAGAGGTCGTGATTGGCAAGTAAAGAACACAGACAACAGGGAAAAGTAAGTCAGTGGAACGATAAAAAAGGCTTTGGCTATATTACTCATGATGATTCTGGTGCGCGCTTGTTTTTTCATATCAGTGACTTTAGCAGCCAGGAAGCACGACCGCGAAAAGGCGCGCGGGTAACATTTTTTACCCGGCCTGACCAAAGCGCTAAACCCAGGGCAACAAACGTGCAGTTTTCTCATCACCAGCGCATCAGACAGGCATTGGTGCCCGGCAGCAAGTCCTTTCCGGTTGGGTTGCTGCTAACTATGCTACTGACTATTCTGACCAGCCTTTATCTGGCCCGGGTTTTATCGTTGGTGACGACAGGCATTTATGTTGTGATGAGCGTTATCACCTACACAGCCTATGCCATAGACAAACGGGCAGCGCAGCGTAATCAGTGGCGCATTAAAGAGCGGAACCTGCACATGCTGTCGGTAGCTGGTGGATGGCCAGGCGCGATGCTAGCCCGGTATCACTTGCGACATAAGTCGCGTAAACAGCCATTCAGAGTCATTTTCTGGGGCACGCTGGTGGTTAACTTAGGCCTGGTGTATTTGATCACAAACCAAATGCCCGCCTTCTGAATTACGGCACCATACCTATATTTGATATAAAAATAGCAAGGTTGTTTCAGACATGGCAGAAGAGCATAAATTTGCTTGTAATTTAATCATTAGAGCGTAAAGTGTAGTCGGTAAAAAACAGGGCGAGGATTGCCCGAACGTCGTTATTAATACTGTTTAGATAAAGGATTATTATGTTATTACAGCCTCTCAAATCATCTTTTGCTACCTTGCAACGCGGCGCATCACGCTCCGATGGCCGTATCTCAATATTCGACAATGAAGTGTACTGGGAACCCCACAATAAAGATTTTGGACTTGGCCCATACCGGCTAGCCAGGCAAGACGTTACATCGGTCAGCCGTAAAAATATAGGCACACCTGAAAAACCTGTTTATACCGAAGCTTTTTTGTTACGACTTAACAATGATGATATCTATGAATTCACCCTGTGTGAGTCAGAAAGCTGGGTTAACCTGCTAGCCTCCAATGATGCAGAGTAGGGCGCTGTAATTTCATTACCTGTATTCACTCACAGCAAACAGTGGGTGAATACGATGGCATTTCAGGCTACATACGCAGCCTGGTTTAAAGCGATCTGAACCTGTAAAGAATCAGCGCACAGGCATTACCACGCTATTTCAACATCCAGAGTTTTTTCTGTATTGTCTGCCTGACCGACCATTTCGTCATAAGGCGTACACTGCTTCAGCCAGACTTTATCAAAGTGTTTGCCATGAAAGTATTCGCGTATCTGGTCAACAGAATTGAAGGTTTGCGGCCTGCCAGAATCTGCCATTACCGGTTTTTGTGTTTCATCGTTGCCGGTTGCCACTACGTAGTAGCCGCCTTCCAGAGATTCTATGTATAGATTCATATATTCCACCTGTTCAAATAAGGTTTTTAATATAAAAACCGGTAATATGATCATTAAGATGAAGACAGGTTGAAGATCGCAAAACTAACTTTCACTATTACGGCACCATACATAATTAAGGCATTATCATTTGCGCCGCGTTGCGGCGGGGTATTGACGTGACATCCTAACTATTATTTTTAGACCTGAGTCAGACATGCATGACTTCTTCGTGTTTAAAGTAAACCGTTGATGCTCCATATCACCAGCCAGAGCGGCGTGTGCTGTTGTCTTAATGGGCGACTTGGGGGATAGGAGTGTGAAGATATCCTGCATTCATTACCTGGTGATACATATCTTTTGCCGCTACAGCGGAAAATGCTGGGCATGCAGCTATAGTTAGTCCCGGCATAAGTGAGATATTCCATCTTATCCGCTTATAGACTTATACGTGGTTATGACAAAAGGGGAGAGAAGATGGGCGTAGCTGAAGTGTGAAGAGAAAGTTTGATAATGTCGAGCCCCTCCCTGGATGGCGGGGGCTCGCAGCGTGTTTAAGCGCGTTTGTACTTACTCGTCTTCGTCATCGCTTAAATCAGTGTTGCGCTTTTTACGCATGACCGGTTTCATACCTACATCTTCGCCGGCGATTGTGTCTACCCGTTTTTTAGGTTTGGCCGGTTTTCTGGATTTTTCCTGCTGCTTGCTGCCAGTATCCTGCTGCGGTTTACTGGCTGCTTTTTTCACCTTTAAACCCTTGAATTTTGCCGGTGACTGTTCATGATCAGTACAGCCCAGTGCATAGTCAATATGCGTAATAATTGACTCAAAACTACGCCAGTCACGCGGGCCTACCAGTGATACAGCATGACCTTTTTTACCAGCCCGGCCGGTACGGCCAATCCGGTGAATGTACTCATCAGATTGTTTAGGCAGGTCGAAATTAATAACCAAACCTACTTTTAATAAATCGAGCCCCCGTGATGCCACATCGGTGGTAACCAGAATACTATGCTGACCACGGCTGAATTCGCTCATGATCTGAGCCCGCTGGCTTTGCGGTAAGTCGCCACGCAGGGCTATGGCATGCAGGTTCTGCTCGTTTAATATCGCCGTGATGCGGTCGGTGTCTTCACGGGTTGCAGTAAAAATAATCGCCTGATTATACTCAGCGTCCTTAAGGCACAAAGACAGCAGCTTATCTTTATGGGCAACATCATCGGCGTAATAACAGTGCTGGCTGATATCTGCGTGCGCGGCGGTAGCCTGACCAACCGCAATGCGAACCGGCGCTTTAAGCAGGTTTTTGCTCAAATGATTCAGCTCAATATTGTCCAGGGTGGCCGAAAACATCATGGTCTGACGTTTACGGTGGTCAGCAAATTGATTAATCATATTCAGCTGGGACGCAAAGCCTAAATCCAGCATCCGGTCTGCTTCATCAAAAATCAGCAGTTCCAACCCGTTCAGGAAAAAGGTTTTGTCTTGTAAATGGTCGGCAATACGCCCGGCGGTGCCCACAATAATAGCCGGGCTACGGCGCAGTATCTTGGTTTGGGTATTGTAGTTTTCGCCACCTACTACCAATGCACATTCCAGGTTCAGCTGTTGGGTCAGGCTTTTAGCCTCTCCATACACCTGTTTGGCCAGCTCGCGGGTAGGGGCAAGAATCAGAACCCGGGGATCTTTTTTGCTAAGTGCCTTAGTGGTGAGCAACCGGTTTACCGCGGGGATCAGAAACGCCAGCGTTTTACCTGAACCCGTTTGCGATGAGGCAATAATGTCCTTACCGCTTAACGCAGGCAAAATAGTCTGCTGCTGAATGTCGGTCAGTGTTTCAAACCCACGGGCCTGCAGGCGATTAGTGATTTTGTGATGAACCGGAATGTCGGTGACTTGCAATGTCTTACCCCTTATATAACGTTGGGCGCATTATCCATTATGCCGGCGCAGATTAAAAGTCACAGGGCAAGAAAGTAAAGGGCGGGCAGAGCCCGCCCGTGTCATGCAAGGTAATTATGCGCTAACGCTAAACCTGCATTTCCGGAATATCGCCATCGACGACCAGCTTGCCAGCGGTTTTTTCACGAATTTCGTCTACTGACACACCCGGGGCACGTTCTTCAAGATGAAATGCACCGTCTTTAACGGCCAGTACCGCCAGGTCAGTAATGATACGGGTAATACAGTTCACTCCGGTCAGGGGGAGTTTGCAGCTTTCAAGCAGCTTTGAGTTGCCGTATTTATCAGCATGGGTCATGGTAACAATAATATTTTTTGCCCCGGCGACCAGGTCCATCGCGCCGCCCATGCCTTTTACCAGCTTACCGGGAATCATCCAGCTGGCAATATTACCACTGACATCCACTTCAAACGCGCCCAGTACAGTAAAATCAACATGGCCGCCGCGGATCATGGCAAAACTTTCTGCCGAGTTGAAAATAGATGCACCGTGTATAGCAGTCACGGTTTCTTTGCCTGCATTAATCATGTCGGCATCCACTTCCTGCTCGGTAGGATAGCGGCCCATGCCCAGCAAGCCATTTTCAGATTGCAGCATGACATCGATACCGTCGGGCACATAGTTTGCCGCCAGTGTAGGAATACCAATGCCCAGATTAACATAGCTGCCATCTTTAAATTCACGGGCTACGCGCATTGCAATTTGTTCACGAGACAGTGCCATATTATTGCTCCTTCTGAGTCGTTACCCGGCGTTCAATACGTTTTTCAAATGTGCCCTGAATAATACGGTTCACATAAATTCCCGGTGTATGGATTTGGGCAGGATCCAGCTCGCCCGGCTCAACAATTTCTTCTACCTCAACCACCGTAATTTTGCCGGCAGTAGCGGCCATCGGGTTAAAATTCTGTGCGGTGTGTCGATATACACAATTGCCGTAACGGTCAGCTTTCCAGGCTTTCACAATGGCAAAGTCACCGGTAATGGATGGCTCAAGAATATAAGGGCGGCCATCAAACTCTTTAACTTCCTTACCTTCACCAACTGGTGTGCCGTAACCGGTCGCAGTATAAAATGCAGGGATACCGGCACCACCGGCACGCATCTTTTCTGCCAGTGTACCTTGTGGAGTCAATTCAACTTCCAGCTCTCCGGCCAGCAGCTGCTTTTCAAACAGGGCGTTTTCGCCCACATAGGATGACACCATTTTTTTGATCTGTTTATCTTCTAGCAAAATACCCAGACCAAAGCCGTCAACGCCACAGTTATTAGACACTACTGTTAAGTCTGACACGCCCATTTTTCTGATCTGACCAATCAGGCCTTCAGGGATACCACACAAACCAAAACCACCGGCAATCACGGTCATGCCGTTGGTTAATCCTTCCATTGCTGCTTCGTAACTGGTGACGACTTTATCGAAACCTGACATCTGACACTCCTGTTTTTGTATCAAGAACAAAACAGAGTATCCGCAATGGATAAAATTTTGTAAAATTAATTTTATATCAATATTAATAAATTTATTTTATCAATCATGGCCGTATCTTACCGAAACATGCTGGCGTTTATCCGGGTCGCAGAATCTGCCACATTTGCCGAGGCAGCAGAAAAACTGCACCTTACACAGCCGGCTCTGTCTACCGCCATTAAGAAGATGGAAGAACAACTGGGCGGTAAACTGTTCAGTCGCAGCACCCGGCGGGTACAACTGACACCAGAAGGCGAAACGCTGTTGCCCAGTGCCCGGCGACTGGTTAACGACTGGGATGATACCTTTGATGAGATGCAGAACCTGTTTGCGGTACAGCAGGGTAAACTCACTATTGCCGCCATGCCGTCTTTTGCTGAGTCCAGACTGCCGGCTATGCTTAAAACCTACCATCAGGCGTTTCCCAATATTCGTTTACGCATTCTTGATGTGGTGATGGAAGCCACTATCGACAGTGTATTGAGTGGCCGCGCCGAAGTGGGCTTTACTTTTGAGCCGGAAATAGCAGAAGGGCTGTGTTTTCAGCCATTGTTTGAAGATGCCTTTATGGCCGTAGTGCCCTCGGATCATCCACTAAGTAAACAACAATCCGTTTCCCTTGAGGCGCTGTTGGCCCAACCGTTTGTCGCAATGAACCGGGGCTCGGCGGTGCGCAAATGGACCGAGCAGGTTGCTGCGGCTACCACATCGGTGAACATTATTGCTGAGTCCGGGCAGTTAGGCTCTGTCGGTCAGCTTATCGCTCAGGGGCTGGGCGTATCCATTGTACCGCAGCTTTGCCAGGCTCAGATGCAACGCAACGGCCTGATTTGCCTGCCGATAGACAATAATCCGCTGGTTAAACAGGTAGGAATGGTAAAAGCGAGCAGGGCCACCATATCCGTTGCCGCACAGGCATTGTGGGACCAGTGTCTTGAGTAGTCGTAATGGCCGCGTTTATTGGCCGGCGAGGAATCATTCCAACAGCTTTCATACTGTAATCCCCCCATTTTAAACAGCAGTTATACGTAGAGATTCCTTAAGCTGCTCTTTAATAGAGTCAAACAGGTAAACCGGGCGTTAGCCGTCACGGTATCCCAGCATTACTGCAAAATCGACATCTATCGTGAGCTGTAGCAGGGCGACCAGGCGGGAAGAAAAATGGCTGGTTATAATGGAAGTGATAGCCGCAGCGAGCAGGGCTTCGTCGTTATCGGATAAACTCACAGCACCTTAATGGCCGGAGCACTTCTTTGTGGTAAAGAAGTGCTACCATTTCTTTTTCGGTGCAAAAAGTTCGTCCAGCTCATCCCGCTCTTCTTCTTTGCGTCTGGCACGATCAGCAGCGTTTACATTTTTCAGGTCATCCTGAATGTTGGTCAGCCATTCTTTTAATGTAGCGATACGACTGACAATGTATTCATCTTTATTGCTTTGTGCCTCAAGCGCTTTAATGCCTTTTTCAAAATACTGACGAGCAGAGCCAAGCATATTGGTTTGCATTGCCCCTCGGCCACGACGGATCAGGGTTTCCACATTCACTTTTAACTGTAAACGCTCCAGAGCCTTATCTTCTTCAGTGAAGGCGCGGGAGTCGACCCGTCCTTTGCTGTGTTCTGAGCGTAAGATAATACGTAGCTTTTTTACCGCCTGAATATACTGAATGATCAGTTTATCGTTTTCTGGCAGGCTAAACTCGTTAAGCTGGTTATCCAGCGTACCGGCCTGCATTTGCTGCTCAACACTTTTAATACGCTGGTTGATGTCGGAACTGCCGCCACCAGATTGCTGCATCACTTTGAGCGCACCATGAATGCGGGCGTACAGAATTTTCATCAGGCTGGCGGACACCGGCATGGAACTGCACGCGCTGATAACATTTTCAGTTTCATCAACAATCGCGCGCTGTTTGGCTACTTCGGCCCGGCGCTCGGCGTCCTGCCGGGCCTTGTTTTGCTGCCAGGCACTGATAAAAATAGCAGTGATGATGAGCACGACGATCAGTATTATTATTATGGTAAACATGTCTGGCTTTCCATTGGCGATGTCTATCCGCGTTACTTACTACAAATTAATGCTAAACATTTGATTCTATTGTTAACGGCAAAGTTTACGGTATTTTTACCATAAATACACTGCCGCCGAGTAAACCACCATTAGTCAGATTGATTTCTCCTTTGATCTGGCTTTCATTGCCTCCGGCTGCTCTGGTGTGCGCACTGGCTATCATGCGGGCAAAAAACAGCCCCAGACCAGTACGTCCCTCGCTTAAAGTGAACTCAGCCAGGTTGGTCTGACATTTGTCCAGCATAGTAGCAGGGTAGCCTGAACCGTCATCTTCAACACTGATACATAAGCGGTCATCTTCCTGCTTTGCTGCAATATGAATGCGTGACTGTCCATAACGTAAGGCATTTATGACGGCATCGTTTACCAGCAGATAAATCAGCTCGCTGTCCAGATACCAGCTCAGATTCTCGTCACAGTCTATGGTCACCGTAAACGCTTTTTGCTGGTGATAGATACTTACCGCGTCCATCACATCTGCCAGTAAGTCGGCCACAAAACATTCATCTACCGTAATTGGCAGATTATCCAGCTGGGCGCGATACAGCGACAATAACTGAACCAGACTGGTATTAAGACGGGTAGCTTCGTAGTGTACATCCGCAACCTGACGGGATGCTTTTTGATTCGACGCATCAATGCTGTGGCTAAGCTCTTCAATGGACTGGATAAGCAGACAAAGTGAGTTTTTCATATCGTGCACGGCAGCAGCCAGCACAGACGAAAAATCAATCTGTTTAGAAGAGCCGGTTAAAGATTGAGGCATAAAGAAATGTCATCGTACTTCGTTAAATGCTTATGCTAGTATCAATCAAAAACAGTCAAACTTCCTGTTTTTTAGGTATAACAACGTATGAATAACCAAAATGACAGTAGCAATGCTAGTATGTTTTGGTTATAACACTAGCACACTGAATGCTAAGCGCCAGCAGCGAAAGGGTCACCGGATGAAATTACAGCAGCTACGGTATATCGTAGAAGTCGTGAATAACAATTTAAATGTCTCAGCTACCGCAGAAAGTCTGTATACCTCACAACCTGGTATCAGTAAGCAGGTGCGCATGCTGGAAGATGAACTCGGCGTTCAGATTTTCGGCCGTAGTGGCAAACACTTAACCCACATTACCGATGCCGGTAATGATGTGATTAATATCTCGCGGGAAATACTGGCCAAGGTGGAAAGCATAAAATCGGTGGCCCGCGAGCATACCCTGCCAGACCAGGGCAAACTGAATATCGCCACAACCCATACTCAGGCTCGTTACGCGTTACCCGACGTGATTCAGGGGTTCATGACCAAATACCCGCGGGTGTCGCTGCACATGCATCAGGGAACGCCGTCCCAGATTTCTGATTTGGCGGCAAAAGGTGAGGCGGACTTTGCTATTGCAACAGAAGCGCTGCATCTGTACAACGACCTAGTTATGCTGCCGTGTTATCACTGGAATCGCTCAGTTATCGTTAACAAAGCCCATCCGCTGGCCGAAAAAGGCTCCATTGAAATCAGCGATATTGCTAAGTATCCGCTGGTGACTTATGTCTTCGGGTTTACGGGTCGCAGCGAACTGGACCAGGCATTTGAGCGTGCTGGCCTGACGCCAAAGATTGTGTTTACCGCTACCGATGCTGATGTTATTAAAACCTATGTGCGCCTGGGTGTAGGCATTGGTGTTATTGCTTCAATGGCGGTGAGCGAGGAGCTGGACAGTGATCTGGTAAAAATTGATGCCAGCCATTTGTTTGATTACAGCACAACGAAAATCGGCTTCAGAAAAGGCTCGTTTCTGCGCAGTTATATGTTTGATTTTATTGAGCGTTTTGCACCGCATCTGACCAAGGATAAAGTCGAAAAAGCAATGATGCTGAAAAATAACGACGAAGTGGAAAAAATGTTTAAGGGCGTCACACTGCCGGTTAAATAAACCGGCAGTGCAGGCGCGTGCCATCAGCACTCGATAATATTCACCGCTAAACCGCCACGGGCGGTTTCTTTGTATTTGGTTTTCATATCGTTGCCGGTGTCACGCATGGTCTTAATCACTTTATCCAGTGATACCTTATGCTCACCACTGCCGCGCATGGCCAGGCGCGACGCATTAATCGCTTTGATCGCACCCATGGCATTACGCTCAATGCAGGGAACCTGAACCAGACCACCCACCGGGTCGCAGGTCAGTCCCAGATTATGCTCCATGCCAATCTCAGCAGCGTTTTCCACCGCCAGCACAGTACCGCCCATAATTTCGGTCAGTGCACCGGCCGCCATCGAGCAGGCCACGCCCACTTCACCCTGACAGCCAACCTCGGCACCAGAAATAGACGCGTTTTCTTTGTACAAAATACCAATCGCACCGGCGGTAAGTAAAAACCGTGCGGCCGTGTCTTCGTCTACCGGACGAATAAATTTGTCAAAATAATGCAGTACCGCCGGAATGATTCCCGCCGCGCCATTAGTGGGCGCCGTTACCACACGACCGCCAGCGGCATTTTCTTCATTAACGGCCAGCGCAAACAGGTTTACCCAGTCCATGGTTTGCATGGGATCAGAAGTGTGTTCGGTTTGCAAACGACGGTACAGACCGGGCGCGCGCCGCACAACTTTCAGGCCACCGGGTAAAATACCCTCGCTTTCAATGCCGCGCTGCACGCACTCTTTCATGACTTTCCAGATTTCAAACAACCGGGCTTTCACTTCATGAGTGGGGCGAAATACGGTTTCATTTTTCAGCATCAGTGAACTGATACACAAGCCATTAGTTTTGCACAGTTCCAGCAGATGGGTGGCTGTTTTAAACGGGTAGGGCACCGACACCTGAACGGACGCAGCATGTGCTTTGGCATCATCAAACTCTTCGTGCTTGATGATAAAACCACCGCCTATGCTGTAATAGGTTTGTTCACGTATGACATCTTTGCCCTTATAGGCATATAACGTCATCGCGTTTGCATGTTTAGGCAGCGCTTTACGCCGGTGAAACATAATGGCGTTTTTGTTGGAAAACCGTATCTCGTGGGTACCGTTTAATGCAATGCGCTGGATATCATGAATACGCTCAAGGTGGGAATCGATGGTATCCACATCAATGGTCTCTGGTACTTCGCCCAGCAAGCCCAGGATGACCGCTTTGCCGGTACCATGACCTTTACCCGTCTGGCCCAGTGAGCCAAACAGCTCAATATAGACCTCACTGACATTATCCAGCAGCTGGTCGTGGGCCAGCTCGGTAACAAACTCGGCAGCCGCCCGCATAGGACCAACAGTATGAGAACTGGAAGGACCGATGCCAACGCTGAACATATCAAAAACACTAATCATAAAAACCGCTGATTATTATTACTATTAGTTAATGATATTGCCCGTATCGCCGAATAACTACAATACAGAAATGCTAATACAACAATAAGAAAAGCTAATGGTCTGTAAACAATACTTGATAATGCGGTTATTCCAGATGATGAGACAGATTGCGTAAAATAGCCGCAGTCGCGCCCCAGATCATACGCTGGCGCCAGGGTATAAAATAAATCGGGAAGGTGCGCCCGGCACGGTGGGAGTAGTGCACCATATGATTTTGTTTGTTGGCAACATGGGCCAGTGGTGCATCAAATACGCTGGCTACTTCGTTGGCATCCAGCGCATAATCAAAATCCGGATTGATAAACCCGACCACCGGTGTAATTTGATACCCACTGACAGTGCGGTATAAAGGCAGCGAGCCCACAATCTGAATGTTTTTGTCAGGCAGGCCCACTTCCTCGCGGGCTTCGCGTTTAGCGGTTTCCAGCAGGTTTCCGTCAGTGTCATCAAAGCCGCCACCGGGAAAGCTGATCTGTCCGGGATGATGCCGCAGGTGATGGGCCCGCTCGGTCAACATAACGTGCAGGCCATCTGACTTTTCTACCAGTGGAATGAGTACCGCCGCATCGCGGCCCCGCCGGGATAGCGGATAATCCGGTTCCAGCGTAACCGTTCTGACATGTTGAAATCGACGTAAAAATTCTGCTTTATTCACGAAACCTATCCAGCGAAGGCAAAATGCGGGACACTTTATCCAGCGTTTCCTGGTACTCATCAGCCGCCTGCGAGTCAAGTACGATACCACCGCCTGCCCAGCAGTGCAGGGTATGATTCTCAGCCAGTAATGTTCTGATTGTGATACTCGAATCCATGTCCTTTTTGATGCCGTAATACATGATACTGCCGCAATATACATTGCGACGGTGAGGCTCAAGCTCTTCTATGATTTCCATGGCCCGTATCTTTGGCGTGCCGGTAATGGAGCCACCGGGAAAAGCGCCGGCCAGTAAATCCAGCGGTGAGGCATGCTCATCCAGCTCACCTTCAACCGTGCTGACCAGATGATGTACCGCCGCGTAAGACTCAAGCGCAAATAAAAAAGGTACTACCACACTATGTGGTTTACAGTGTTTACTCAAATCATTTCGAAGCAGATCGACAATCATCAGATTTTCTGCCCGATCTTTTTCTGCTGCCAGCAGGGCCTGTGCACTGGCCTGGTCGGCGGCCTCATCCTGATGCCTGGGGCGGGTGCCCTTAATTGGCTTAGTCTGTACTTTGCCCTCCCTGACCGATAAAAACCGTTCTGGGGAGATACTCAGCACGCAGCTGTCCGGCAAACGAATAAAGGCGGAAAAGGGTGTCTGGTTTTCATTGCGCAGCGCCTGATAGGCCTGCCATTCACTTCCCTTGTAACCGGCACTGAAGCGCTGCGCCATATTAATCTGATAACAGTCGCCAGCGACAATATACTGGTGAATGCGTGACAATGCCTGATTGTAGGCCGGCTGACTTAAATTGGATGTCCAGCTGCTGGTCAGAGTGAATGGCGCTGCCGACACGGGTCTGGCCAATTGTGGCCACTGTTCGCTTAACGGTGCATGCGAGGCTAGCCGGCAATGAAACAACTCATTGGTCCGGGTGTCATAAATGACCGACTGGGTAAAAATACCTATCGCCATATCCGGGCACACATAAGCATCGCTGTTGGTGTCTGGCAGGGATTCATAGTAGCGGCCCAAATCGTAACCACACAGCCCGGCGGCGCCTACAATAAACGGCAGTTCCGCCAGCAGCTCCGGGTGACTTGTCGAATAGCGATGGCCGGCAAAGGTTAAGTCAACATAATGCTCAACAGCTTTAAGCGGGGCCAGGGCAAGCTGCTGGCTGGTATTATCACGCGTATCGGTGACCCGCGTATGTCCGCTTTTTGATTCAATGACATAGCGGGGCGCCCACATCATCATGTGATACCGTCCTGCGGCACTGCCGGCACTGTCAAACAGCATGGCATAAGGCTGGTATTCAATCTGTGAAAACAGGGTAGACAGGTCGCCCCATTGTGAAGGACTCAGGGGTTCAATAAGAATATGGCAGGAGGTGGTTTGTTGTGTCATCGTAATACTGTCATCATTGCCCGCAAAAGGCACATCATATGAATTAAATTCGCTATACTGGCAAGACACCTGCGAGTGTATGCCGCTGCTGAAAAAACGCACTGATATATCAGAGGTTTTCGATGGTGCGTACCCGTCAGATGCGCTAGTATACGCTTTTTTAACAAGCACACCACGTAAAGGCTAGTTTAAAGAGGACGCCATGACCGTTATCCGTCAACAAGACTTTATTGATAGCATAGAAGATGCTTTACAGTTTATCTCTTACTATCACCCTCTGGATTATGTAAAAGCTGTAGAAAAAGCTTACCAGAAAGAGCAGAGCCAGGCAGCCAAAGACGCCATGGCGCAAATCCTGATTAATTCCCGGATGTCAGCAGAAGGCAAACGCCCGCTGTGTCAGGACACGGGTATTGTGACCTGTTTTGTCAAAATCGGTATGGGCGTAAGCTGGGATAAAACCGATATGACCGTTCAGGAAATGGTCAACGAAGGCACACGCCGCGCCTACACCAATTCAGACAACCCTTTACGCGCATCGATTGTAGCAGATCCTGCCGGTGCCCGTAAGAATACCAAAGACAACTCTCCGGCTGTGGTTCACATCGATATGGTGCCGGGCGAGCAGGTAGAAGTGATGATCGCGGCCAAAGGTGGCGGCTCTGAAAACAAATCTAAAATGGTGATGCTGAACCCCAGCGATGACATTGTTGAATGGGTATTAAAAACCCTGCCAACCATGGGGGCAGGCTGGTGTCCGCCCGGCATGCTGGGTATAGGCATTGGCGGTACGGCAGAAAAAGCAGCCGTGCTGGCCAAGGAAAGTCTGATGGACCCGGTCGATATTCATGAGCTGATGGAGCGGGGCGCAGAGACCACCGAAGAAAAACTGCGTCTTGAGCTGTTTGATAAGGTCAATAAGCTGGGTATTGGTGCGCAGGGACTGGGTGGTTTAACCACCGTAGTAGATGTAAAAATCAAATCAGTACCGACCCATGCGGCATCTAAGCCTATTGCGCTTATTCCAAACTGTGCGGCCACCCGTCACGCCCACTTCCACCTGGATGGCAGCGGCCCGGCAGAACTGAAAGCGCCGAAGCTGGAAGAATGGCCGGAAGTCACCTGGGAAGTCAGTGAAAACACCCGTCGTGTAAACCTGGATGAGGTAACTAAAGAAGACATTCAGGAATGGAAAGTGGGTGAAACCGTATTGCTGTCAGGTAAGATGCTTACCGGTCGTGATGCGGCGCACAAACGTATTCAGACGATGATGCAAAATGGTGAAGGCCTGCCTGAAGGCGTGGACCTGACCAACCGCTTTATCTATTACGTTGGTCCGGTAGATGCGGTCGGTGATGAGGTGGTTGGCCCGGCTGGCCCGACCACAGCGACCCGCATGGATAAATTTACCGACATGATGCTCGAGGAAACCGGTCTTATTGGTATGATTGGTAAAGCTGAACGCGGCCCGGCCACGGTGGACTCAATTGCCAAACATAAAGCGGTGTATCTGATGGCTGTGGGCGGCGCAGCATATCTGGTATCCAAGGCCATTAAAAAGTCACGGGTAGTGGCTTTTGAGGATTTGGGTATGGAAGCGATTTACGAATTTGAAGTCGAAGATATGCCCGTAACGGTAGCGGTGGACAGCACCGGCGCCAATGCTCATAAAACCGGCCCGGCTATCTGGAAAGCCAAAATTGAAGAGCTGGACAGCGAGTTGTCTAAATAATCGCTGTAAGGCATGATGAAAAACGGGCGTCTGAGGCGCCCGTTTTTGTTTGTAATCATATTTATCAGCAGGTTGTGTGTTGTTTTAAAAGCAATATAACCTGCTGATGCACTAACGACATACGGATTATGGCAGATACCATCACACTTATTACCGGTATTAGCTGCGGCGCCGCTGCGGTAGCAGGGGCGATTGGCTATGCCATAGCCGCCAGCCGGGCCCGAGCAACCACGGCACTGTTGGAGCGTCAGCTCAGCGAGCGTGATACTGACCTGCAGGCCGCGCAAGAGCGCTTGTATCAGGCGCAGATTCAGATCGGTGAGCTGGGACAGCAGGCTGCGCAGTTACAACGACTGGAAGATGACCATAAAGAGTTGCGCGACGATTTTCGTGATTTACAAAATGAATACGCCAACCTGACCGCACGTCATCAGTCACAGGCGGCGAGCTTTGAACAGGCGCAGAAAGCCAGCGAGGAAAAACTCCAGCTGATGACCTCCGCCGAAGAGCGGCTACAAACTCAGTTCGAAAATCTGGCCAATAAAATCTTCAGTGAAAAAAGCGAGTCGTTCAGCAAGATGAACAAAAGCGGGCTGGATGCACTGCTAAACCCGCTGAAAGAACAAATCGAGGGATTCAAGCGTCAGGTCAGCGACCAGTATACCCGCGAAGGGCAGGAACGGGCATCGCTGAAAACCGAAATTCTGTCGCTCAAAGAGTTAAACCAGAAAATTACCCAGGAAGCTGCTGCCCTGACCATGGCACTAAAGGGCGATAATAAAACCCAGGGCAACTGGGGTGAGGTCATACTCGAGCGTATTTTAAAAGAGTCTGGCCTGCGCGAAGGGCATGAATTCGACACCCAGGTGTCGCTGCGCTCTGACGCCGGTAAGCTGCAACAGCCCGATGTGGTTGTACACCTGCCGAACGATAAAGATGTGGTGATTGATGCTAAGGTTAGTCTGGCCGCTTACGAGCGTTATTTTAACAGCGCCGATGATAGTGAGCGCGAGCGCTGGATCAAAGAGCATGTCAACTCTCTGCGCGGGCACATTAAGGGGCTGGGCGCAAAGGATTACCAGGACTTAAAAGGCTTAAGAACCCTGGATTACGTGTTGATGTTCATTCCGGTTGAGCCAGCTTTCCTGCTGGCGATTGAAGAGGATCCAGAACTGGTATCACTGGCGCTCAATCATAATATCATGCTGGTCAGCCCAACCAATTTGCTGGTTGCTCTGCGTACTATTAATAATATCTGGCAGTATGAGTATCAAAACCAGAATGCCCAGCATATTGCGACTCAGGCTGCACGCCTGTACGACAAGTTTGCCGGTTTTGTGGCTGATATGGAAAAAATCGGTAAGTCGCTGGATATGACCCAGAAACATTTTGACGGTGCCATGGGCAAACTCAGTAACGGTCGGGGCAATCTGATCCGTCAGATAGAGCAGTTTCGTAAACTGGGTATTCAGCCCAGCAAACGTCTGTCGGACGATCTGACCCGTAAAGCCCTGCGCGATGATGACGCTGGATTCGAAGATGATAGCGATGAAGATAGTGATGAGATGGACACGCAGGATTATGATAGCAACAGCGATGATAATCCGGAGCGGTTGTCAGGCGGGCAGTAACTATTATGTGGCAATAACAGCCTGAACCAGCGGGAGAATTTAAGCGATGTGCGGACGACTCAATGTTACTGATTCTCCCGGTGTGCAGGCTTTATGTGAACAGCTGGACATTAACCTGTGGCCACAGGCTGGCATGCGTTTCAGCCGGTTTATCCGGGCCACTGACCGGGTGTCTGTTGTTTTTGAACAGGACGACGGGCAGCGGGTGATGAAAAACGCTATCTGGTGGCTACTGCTGGATAAACACAACGAGGGACAGGCCAGTCGCTTTCGGCCCTCCCGGTACACCTCATTTAACACCCGTTATGACAAACTCAACACACCGCGCAGCGCCGGGTATCATGCCTATCGTCACCAGCGCTGTGTGATACCGGCGGCGGGGTTTGGTGAAACCCTGCAAAATGGACAGCAAAAAATCTATCATGATCTGACCGTTGATGAGCATGACAGTCTGGCCATGGGTGGGCTCTACCGGCAGTGGCAGGGATATGATGAAACCGGCCGGCCTTTTACTGAATATTCCTGTTCGGTCGTCACTCTGCCGCCCCATCCGTCACTGCGCTCAATTCATACCAAAGCCAGCCCTTTGATGCTTAGCCAGCATGACGGCAGCCTGGCACTGTGGCTTGACCGCGCAACCACAGCGCCACAAGCATTACATGCGTTGCTGCGTCCGGCACTGAGGCATCATTTTACTGCCACCCCCATCGACCGGCCATCAAGCTGGCAGCCGGCAGGCCCGTCATTCAGGATTCCGGCGGATCAGAATTAACCAGTCTTCATCCGGTAGCGCCGGCGATACCAGGCCACAGACAACAGACTAACAACAGCCCACCATGTTATAGCACCGCCACCAGAATCACCGCCATCCGAAGGATTACTGCCAAGACCGCTACTGGTTTCGGTGCTGACCGTCACGATGATGCTGTCTGTAGCGGTATTACCATAAACATCCGTAACGGTTACAGTCAGCGTGAATTGGGTGGCTGCACTGACCTGCGGGGCAATAAAGGTCACCGAAGTAGTGTCATCGTTTTCCAGCCGGGCACCGCTGCCACCACTGACACTCCAGCTATACCGTAAGGTATCG
Organism: Salinimonas lutimaris; assembly: GCF_005222225.1. Classification (GTDB taxonomy): domain Bacteria; phylum Pseudomonadota; class Gammaproteobacteria; order Enterobacterales; family Alteromonadaceae; genus Alteromonas; species Alteromonas lutimaris. The sequence continues at coordinate 2,123,667 of NZ_CP036536.1, read as the reverse complement.
CCGTTGGCATCGCTGGCACTGGCACTGAAGATCTGCCGCTGACCATTGCCTACTGTGGCACTGTCACCGGCATCGATTGAAATCTTCGGGGCAGACTCAATCTGCAATCCGGTGTATGGCTGAGCGGTTTCTTCGCGGGTGCCGTCAATATTGGTAACCTGTGAGGTGACGGTTATATCAAACGTACCCGGTGTGGCATTGTCTGCCACCTGAGCGGTGAATTGGATATCTGCCACCACCTGCGGCGTCTGATTAAGCAGGTAATAGCAAACCGCATCACCCGTCTGGGGCTGGCTGTGCCCGGACAGGCTCACACCGGCATCGCCCTGCAGCGACTCATAGCCCAGGGCTGCGCCTTTACTGGCTTGTGGAAGCTGCTGGTAACTGTATACCATGGCCGGAATATCGGTGCGGGTTGTTTCATGCAGCAACATACGCACACTTACTGGCTCAGCATCAGCCGTACGCATATCTTCCCAACCCGCCACAACAGCGCCCGAAGTCGCCTGCTCAATCCATACCTGACTAGTGTCTGTGGCTGTCAGCGTCTGCCAGTACGGCGCGGCCACACCGTTAGGCTGTGCCGGTGATAACAAGCGGCTGGCCGACGCTGTCGAGGTATTGAGCGAAGCCCCAAATGTGATAAAACCATTTTTAGCGAGCGTTAGCTGACTGAAGCTATCGCCCAGGTACTGAGCAGCAATACCCACCGTAGCGTAATGCGCACTGGCAGGCAGTAAATAGGCAGAATCGCCCGGCTGACTACCATCCAGTTTATTGGCATAGACACGACACGTGGTGTCGGTGGCTGCTGTGGTCAGGGCATAACCCGCATTGGTTTGTTTGACTGATGGCTGTAACACCGTCCAGTTAATCTGATTGCCGCTGACAAACGCATCACCGGTCACCGAGCTGCGATCCAGGGTCAGGGTATCTGGCAGCACCGCCTCAATCGCATATACCCTGTCCTCGTTAGTGTCATTGGTGATGACATTCAGACTGAATGTGGCGTCATCGCCGGGGGCGACCCGGCCCGGTGACGGCGAGCTCAGGTAGACATCATCCTGAGCCCGTACCAGATCCACCTTGGTCAGGCTGGCGCCATCACTGCCTAATGTAAATGCGCCGTAGTAGTAATCGCCGCGCTGGGCATCTGGCAGGGCCCATTGTATACGCAGATTAAAATCAGCCCCAGAATTGGTGGCATCAGAGCCGCTGATGACCATTGAGTCATCTGAGGTACTATCAACCACCGCATAGTTAAGTACAAAACGGTCAGCGGTGGTGCCTGAAGCCGCCCAGTTGTGCACAAACAAAAAGTATTGTCCGGCCTGCGGTTTATCCAGACTGATGTATTCAGATGAGTTAAATGACGTACTTTCGGCCACCACTTCGCTTTCTTCGGCTACACCGTTACCGTTACTGTCATACATCAGGTATAAATCCATGTCATCAGCACTGGACTCGGTCAGCTCAGCCACCAGGCGAACATCACCGTCACTGACGGAAATAGGCTGGATGAAAATACCATCGCTGGTATCGTCAAAAATATCGCTGTTACTGCTGTCCTGTAACAGGGTACCCTCGGCGACCGTGGCGGCAGTTAAACCGTAAGAGGTAGACACCAGATCGGCCGCACTGATTGAAAATAAATCGCGGAGCAGATAACTGTCGTAGTTACGATGCGCTTCCAGATTCAAAGTGCCGGGTACCGTACCATTGCTGGCATAAGCTGCCAGTGGCATGTGCAAATCGCTGCCTGGGCCGGTAATATCCAGCTGGCCAAATCCCCATTGTTCATTATCTACAGTGGTGGCATCCATGGTCACCGTCACGGTTTGCTGCTGTCCGGCAGACAGCGTAAAGCTGGCCGGACTGACACTAATGGCAAAGCCACTGGTCAGCGCGCTGGCTGAGGTGGTAAAAGTGCCAGCGGTGGTGGCGGTAAAGGTGCGCGACCAGCTACAGGAATTAAAACAGTTGGCATCCACAATCGCCGGCATATTCAGCGAGCGGGGTTCGCCGTCAAGCTGTGGGTTCGCTGCCCGGTAATTGGCAGCGGTCTCATTCATAATAAGGCCCGCATCAATAGCCTGGGCCACCTGAACTCTGCCGGCACCCATATCGAACCAGTCTGCAGCGGTGCGCTCATCTTCTTTGCGCACTTCGGTAACGGCAGTCAGCATCAGGGCTGAACGCACTTCATCAGGCGTCCAGTCAGGATGAGCGGCCAGAACCAGTGCCGCGGAACCGGCCACAAAAGGACTGGCCATAGAGGTACCGGATAAGTATGCATAATCTGCTGGCGCTGCGCCGGTCTGGTCATGGCCATAATGCTCATCAGCGTAGGCTGCATAAATATCAACGCCGGGAGCGGTCAGATGCGGAGTCAGTGTGCTGACCGAGGAATTAGGCCCCCGGGCAGAGAAGTCTGCCATGATATCAGCCTGGTCATTATCAATGGTCACCCCACCTGAAGCCGCAGTGATTGTGGCGGTATGTCCGTTACCGGTCGCCAGCCAGTTACGCAGACGGGTCGCATCACTGGCCTCGATGTGTATACCGGGAATCACGTACGTATCGTTAGCCAGGTTGGTGGCGCCGCCATCCACATTGGCCAGGACATAACCGCCGGCACCACCGGCCTGCACATTCTTGGCTTTCTGAATGCGGGCAATATCTCCCCGGTCACAGACCACAATCTGACCATTAAAAGTACCGGCCGGATAGGGTTCCAGACACTGCGCCGGATCGTCTCCCGGGCTGTTGGGGTTGGCATAGTCACCGGCATACACAATAGCGGCAGTAATTGCACCGGTGTTACTTGAACCGGTAATCGGTCCCGGTGAGGTCAGCCCGCCGCTAAAATCAGTCAGTTGCTTTTCGTAGTCGATTAAACGGCCATGGGTGCTGGCGCCCACCACAGTAAACCACGGCGCATGTTTATCTGTGGTATAAGCCTGCGGGCCGTCATTACTGGCCGAGTGGGCAACGAAGATGCCAGCCTGGTTGGCATTGAGCCAGGCATCATTGACCGCGCCTTCCCACGGGTTGCCGCCCCCTGACACCGAAAAGTTGATCACATCCACCACACCGCTGGCCACAGCATCGTCAATAGCTTTTAAAATCGCAGAATCAAAACAGCCGTTGTAGGTGTCATCACTCTCGCCGGGTAAACATACCTGATACGACACGATATTGGCGTGCGGGGCCACCCCGGAAATCCGGTCATAGATAAAACCGGACTCAATGCCACTACTTTGCTCAGATTCTGCATCCGGGAAAACTTCTTTTACGTCATATAAAATATTGCCGACGGCGGTAGCGGCGACATGTGAGCCATGGCCGTTATAGTCTTCACCGTTGCGGGCAAGGTTGGCCGGAAATACATCATCATCAGAATAGGAACTGGTAATATCAGAATAACTGACCACACCGATCAGTTTGTCATTACATAACTGGGCAAAGCCGCGAGCGCAGTCTCCCAGATAGTTACCACTGCCCAGCGGGTTGGTATGGTTGTAGCCATCATCGCCAACATCAGCAAACGACGGATGATCAGTGTTGATACCGGTATCGAACACGGCCACGGTGACACCTTCACCCAGCACGCCTTGTGGCGCGTTGACAGTATCCCCGTCCCAGGCAGTTTGTGCACCAATAAGTACCGGACCGGTATCGCTCGTCAGATAGCGCTTGTAATCAGGCTGCACCCTTTTGACACCGGGCATCCGGGCGATCTTCTCCGCCTGTTCAGGGGTGGCCTTCACCAGCAGGGCGTTCACCGCATACTGGTAACGCGTAACGCTTTGCACCCCATCAAGTTCGCGGGTTAAAGTGGCAGTCATGGTTTGTTGCTGCGCATCGAGCTGATCGCGGTACTGGGTTATTTGCTCAGCATCAAAATTAAGTTTGCGCTGGTGTGCGCTGGTTGAAGACAGCTGCTTTTTTTCATTCACCTGACGGGCATGGCGAGACACCGGCTCACCATCGAGCTGCACAATATACAAGCCGGATTGTTGCGCCGTTGGGGCCGAGGTGATGCGCTGATAGTTGGTTGCTGCCTGTTTGTCTACCGATACAACAGCCGGGGTTGAGGCGGCCACGTTGACGCTGCCTAGCAGCAGGGCGCTGACAACCCCCATTTTGATACGGGTAACCGATGCATTCACTCGACAATCTCCACTAAATTGGTGCGGCTAACGCTTAACTACCGCTTTTTTATTAATATTAGCAATACTTAGCTGAACAGTTTATGAAAACTTGGTGAGAATTACCGTTACATAAATGCGTCGGAAGTATAAATATCTACACGAAAAATCATTTTGGCAGGTAAGTTTAATAAAACGTTAAATATGTAGGATGTTTGTATGGTTTTGGCTTGTCTGACTAGGATGACCATTTCGACAGACTGAACTGAGACCCGCAAAATAGCAAGAAAACACAAAGCGCTTTGAACTAGCATAGACAAATGGTGGTAAAAATTAACCTTCACTTAACAAGAGGGATACAAAGTGCAAGACAGAAATCATCTGGCACGGGTAAACACCACGCATCAGGTGCATATTATCGAAAATGGCCTGATCGATATACCCATGCTGCAAATTCTTAAGCCGGACGGCACCCTGCACAACGAAGCCCGGGAGCCTGAGCTTAACGAAGACACGGCCCGCAAGATTTACGACACAATGGAATATATCCGGGTTCTGGATGAGCGCATGATTGGCGCGCAGCGTCAGGGACGCATCAGCTTTTATCTGGCTTCAACCGGCGAGGAAGCCGCCGCGGTTGCCAGTGCTGCTGCTCTGAGTGAGCACGATATGATCATGTCGCAATACCGCGAACAGGGTGCTCTGGCATATCGTGGCTATACCACATCCCAGTTTATGAACCAGATGTTCAGTAATGAAAAAGATCCTAACAAAGGGCGTCAGATGCCCATTCATTACGGCGACAAACCATTAAACTTCATGACCATTTCTTCACCACTGGGCACACAGATTCCGCAGGCTGCCGGTTACGCGTATGGTCAGAAAATGGCCGGAAACGAAGCCATTACTATTTGCTATTTTGGTGAGGGTGCGGCGTCAGAAGGTGATTTTCATGCCGGTCTGAACATGGCCGCGGTGCTTAACTGCCCGGTAATCTTTTTCTGCCGCAATAATGGATACGCCATTTCTACCCCTGCCGATGAGCAGTTTGCCGGTGATGGTATTGCTTCTCGTGGTCTGGGCTACGGTATTAAAACTATCCGGGTCGATGGTAACGACCCGCTGGCGGTTTTTGCGGCCACCCAACAGGCCCGTAAAATTGCTCTGGAAGAGCAGTGTCCGGTGTTAATAGAGGCGATGACGTACCGGTTGGCTGCCCATTCTACTTCAGATGATCCTACCGGCTACCGTTCACGAGAGGAAGAAGACAAGTGGCGGGCCAAAGATCCTATTCAGCGCATGGCTAAATGGCTTCAGCAAAAAGGCTGGTTTGACGAAAAGGCGAACAAGCAACTGATAGAGGAAAGCCGTCAGGCGGTACTGGCAGCTTTAAAAGAAGCAGAGAAAGTGCCGGTTAATCCCATTGATGACATCGTCAGTGATGTTTACAGCGACGTGCCCTGGCATCTGGAAGAACAGCTTAATAACCTCAAACAGCATATTCGCAAGTATCCTGGTGAGTATCCGAAAACCTCAGGGAGAGTAAAATAATGGCAAAGATGAATCTGTTGCAGGCCATTAACAGTGCCCTGATCACGGTAATGGAGCAAGACCAGCGCGTGATGGTGTTTGGTGAGGATGTCGGCCACTTCGGCGGTGTTTTCAGAGCCACCAGCAATCTGCAGGAAAAATTTGGCCGGGCGCGGTGTTTCAATACCCCGCTGACAGAACAGGGCATTATTGGCTTTGCCAACGGTCTGGCATCACAGGGTTCGGTGCCGGTAGCCGAAATTCAGTTCGGGGACTATATTTTTCCGGCGTTTGACCAGATTGTGAACGAAACCGCAAAGTTCCGTTATCGTTCCGGTGGTCAGTTTTCCTGTGGCACCCTGACCATTCGTACGCCTTATGGTGGCGGTATTGCCGGCGGTTTGTACCACAGTCAGTCACCCGAAGCATTTTTTGCCCACTGTCCGGGTCTTAAAATTGTAGTACCACGCAACCCGTATCAGGCCAAAGGCCTGTTACTGGCCTCTATTCGTGATGATAACCCGGTGTTATTCATGGAGCCTAAGCGGCTGTACCGGGCTTCGGTGTCAGAGGTACCTGAAGAAGATTATGAGCTGGAGCTGGGCAAAGCGGACCTGGTACAGGAAGGTAAAGACATTACCTTGCTGGGCTGGGGAGCACAGATTGAAATTCTGCAAAAAGCAGCGGATATGGCGCTGGATGACGGCGTATCGTGTGAAATTATTGACCTGCGCTCAATTATGCCGTGGGACGCCCATACCGTGGCGGAGTCGGTGATGAAAACCGGCCGCTTACTGATTAATCACGAAGCGCCTCAGACCGGTGGCTTTGCCAGTGAGATTGCTGCCACTATTCAGGATAAATGCTTTTTATACCTGGAAGCACCAATAGCCCGGGTGTGTGGTCTGGATACGCCATATCCTCTGGCTCATGAAAAAGAATACATGCCGGATCAGTTTAAAACGTACGAAGCTATCAAACGTACACTGAAATATTAACAGGGGGTGGTATGACAACAGAATTTATTCTCCCTGACATTGGTGAAGGGATTGTGGAATGCGAGCTGCTGGAATGGCTGATTGCAGAAGGTGATCATATAGAAGAAGATCAGCCCGTAGCCGAGGTCATGACCGACAAGGCGACGGTTCAGATCCCAGCCATGCACTCAGGTACAGTGAAAAAGCTTTATTATCAGACCGGCGATATTGCCAAAGTGCATGCGCCGCTATTTTCCATGGACAAAGACGAAGACGGCGATAGTGCGACGGATGACCCCGAAGCGCCGCCAGCGTCAGAACAGCCTGCTGAAGCACAGCCCACCAGCTTGCCACAGGCAGCCGGTGAAACCACCGAAGATTTCATTTTGCCGGATATCGGTGAAGGCATCGTTGAGTGCGAAATTGTAAAGTGGCATGTGGCCAAAGGCGATCAGATTGAAGAAGATCAGCCAGTGGTAGAGGTGATGACCGACAAGGCCGTGGTAGAGATTCCGGCAAAACACGCCGGCCAGGTGAAAGAGCTGTACTACCAGCAGGGTGAAATAGCTCGGGTACATTCACCGCTGTTTAGTTTATCCGTTGCCGGTGCAGACACGCCGGCAACCAATACAGAGCAACAGACACCGGCCCCGGCTACACCAGCTCCCTCATCAGCAGCAGGTAACAATGAACAGGGTGCTGCGGCGCAAAAATGGCCGGATGGTGAATTTGAGCCACCGGTGGAGATTCCCGGCAAGGTACTGGCGAGCCCGGCTGTGCGACGGGTCGCCCGGGAAAACGACATTGATCTGACCACCATCAAGGGAAGCGGTAAAAAGGGCCGGATTCTGAAACAGGATGTTCAGTCGCAACAGACTGTCGCTAAAGCAGAATCAGTAGCCCCTGCCAGGCAGGCCACACCCGCCGGCAGTGGCAATGTACGCACTGTTGCTGTACGTGGCGTGCAGGCGGCAATGGCCAAACAGATGAGTGCATCAGTACACACCATTCCGCACTTTACGGTCAGTGATGAGCTGCAAATGGATGCTCTGATGACATTGCGCAGCGCACTAAAACCTGAGTTTGAAAAACAGGACGTAAAGCTGAGCTTTATGCCGTTTTTTGTTAAAGCCCTGTCGCTGGCGCTGCATGATTTTCCGATCATCAACAGTCAGCTCAATGATGACGCTACCGAGCTGACCTATTTTGATGACCACAATATTGGTTTTGCGGTGGACTCAAAAATTGGCTTACTGGTACCCAACATCAAACGGGTGCAGGATCTCAGTCTGCTGGATATTGCCCGTCAGATGCAGGAGATTATCGGCAAGGCCCGCGAGGGTAAGCTGGGCGGCGATATGCTTAAAGGCGGAACCATCAGCATATCCAACATTGGCGCAATTGGCGGGATGACCGCCACGCCGGTTATTAATAAACCGGAAGCAGCCATTGTGGCGCTGGGCAAAACCCAGAAGCTTCCTCGCTTTGATGATAACGGGCAGGTGACTGCACAGCATCTGATGCAGGTTAACTGGTCGGGCGATCACCGCATTATTGATGGCGCCACCATGGTGCGTTTTAATAACTGCTGGTGCAGCTATTTAAGCGAGCCGACCCGGATGCTCATGCACTTACGCTGATACAGCATAACGATGATAACAGGCAGTCATCTGTCTGCCTGTTGTTAATCCGGCCTGCAGACAGGTAGAATAGCCGGATATTCGTTTTTATTCACAGGCCTATACGTGCTTAGCTATCGACACGCTTTTCATGCCGGTAATCACGCCGATATTCTTAAACACCTTTGCTGGCTGGGTGTTATTCAGCATTTAAAACAAAAAACTAAACCCTTTGTCCTTTTCGACACCCATGCCGGTGCCGGTGAGTATCCGCTGAACGATGATTTTGCAAGCCAGAACAAAGAGTATGATACCGGTATGACCCGGCTACTCGACACGCAGGCTGTCAGTCCGCTGCTGGATGATTACCTGACGCTGAGCCGGCCATTCTGGCAGCAGCAGATTTATCCGGGCTCCCCGCGTCTGATGGCCGGAGCGCTGCGTGAGCAGGACCATGCTCATGTAATGGAACTGCATCCCACCGAGATTGATAATCTACAGCGCTCTATGCGCCGCTTACACAATGAGGCTATCCATGTTCATCATCGCGATGGACTGGAAGGGCTGATTGCTCTTACGCCGCCCAACCCAAACCGGGGCGCAGTATTGATTGACCCGCCTTACGAGCAGAAGAAAGAATACAAACAGGTGGCCGACACCGCCGCTAAAGTGTATTCGCGCTGGCAGAATGCCCAGATGGTGATCTGGTATCCGTTACTTTCCGGCCGGGCAGAAGAAAAAGCACAGGCGTGTCAGAGCATGCTGGACGCTGCCAGTCAGCTGGGTAAAAACGCTTTTTGTGCAGAGCTGACCGTGGCCGAAAACACCCATGATGCAGGCATGTATGGCTCGGGCGTTCTGGTTATCAATCCGGCCTGGCAACTGGATGAGCAACTGACTCAGGCGATGAAGGAAGTGGCCGGACAGCTTGGTCCGCAGGCCGGATTTTCATTACGCTGGCTGAAAACAGAAAGTATGTAAATGAGTCAGCCCCGCGCCCTTAAGCACTTTTATATCCCTGAAGAGCAGTCGGTCTATCTGCTTAGTCATGCCGATGCTAAAAAACTGCGTGACTGGGTCAGGCTGTGTACTGAACAGCTGGCTGCGCTGGGATATCAGGATATAGCTCTGATTGGTAAAGGCGCGTTTGGGTTTGTGTTTGCCGGGAAAACCGGCAGCGGGCTGAACCATGTATTTAAGTTTTCCCGCATCACCTTACCTCAGCATGTGCAGGATCGGCTTGAAGACGAAGCCTTTATGCTATCGCAGGTCAGTCATCCTAATGTGCCGCCACTGATTGAATATCAGCGCGCCGGAAATCAGCCCATTTTAGCGATGCAGCGTGCTGTGGGCGATGATCTGGAGCAGGTCAGTCTGCGTGACGGTGCATTGCCACCGCGCATCATTGTGAAAATTGCCGTGCAGGTTGCTACCATTTTGCAGACGCTGCGCGATAACCGGCTCAATCAGGAAAAAAAGCCGCTGGTGCACGGGGATATTAAACCCTCCAACCTGGTCTGGGATGCCCGTAGTGAAACCGTACAGCTGATAGACTGGGGCTCTTCGGTATTTGCCCAGCTGGATGTGGATGGACAGTTTGTGGCCGGTAATGTGATGGATCTGATGTCTTCAGATATGCAACAGACCAACGCCAGGCTGGGTGATGTTTACTTTATTGGCGATGATCAATTAAACGGGGCGCTGTCTTCACCGCGTTTTGATGAGCAGGGGCTGGCCAGTACCCTGTATGCTCTGGCGTCAGGACAGTCAAGCCGGTTTGGTCGCAAGGTGGTTACCCCCCATGCCCTTGGTTTGCCTAAAATGCTGGCCAGTGTACTGGAATACATGCTTAGCGATGATCCCGGTGAACGCCGGGCCGGTGGTGATTATTTTTTCAATCACCTGCATGTATTCAGCCGGATGGTTTTCGGGCCGGATGAACCGGTACCTTACACTCCGCTTATTCCTACCTGGGTCAGTCAGCGCGATAAAGAAATTGAGACCGTGGTGTACAGTTCTCGAAAGTCTTATCTGCGCCAGCAACTGCCAGATGCCCAGGAGCAGCTCAGGTACATTAATGACGCCCAGTTTGAGCGCTATTATAAAAACTATCTGATGGGCATGGGCGAGACCGAAAAAGGTTTTATTGCAGCGGTCAGCCGGTTGGGTAAATATCCGGTGGTAGGGGGCCTGGCCATTCGCTGGGAAACCGACGGCATTTATGTCGACTCCAGCCTGAACCTGTATGACCAGACCCGCAAAGCGGCGTTTGAGCAGTCGGTTAACACGGTCATTTCACTGGCCCGGGCTATTCATCGCACCGGTATATTTAAATGCTGTATGTTTAATGCAAAAGATACCCTGCATATAGAGCGTGAATCAGAACAGGATGCCTTTGTGCCGCCTGCCGGCCTGCGCATTCCGTTTGAACTTTCCCGTACCCAGGTAGTAAAAGATGACAGCCGCACACACTCGTATTTTGAAGACGGGGATGATCCTGACGAGCTGTTACAGCTGCCCGGTGAGATTCTGACTTTGCTACAACAGCTAAATACTATCCATCATACCGGATGTATTATTTTTGAGTCATTACCTACCCATTTAAAGATACATAGCTATTATATGCTGCTGGATCATTCCCAGCAGTCCCGGTTTGAACAGATCTTACAGCAGATTGTGGCCGCCGTACCGGCAATCAACGGTCTGGGAATATCGGGCTTTATGAAGCTACCGTACAAAGACACCCGTTATTTTGAACATAAAGCGCAGTTACCGGAGCGGTATTACCCCCGTAACCCGCGAGCAACATCGTCAGTGGAGTAAACAAGATGTCTGAGGTTAAAATGTCCTCGTTGTTTGAACTTGAAAGCGTCGAAAAAGGCCTGTTTCGTGGCCAGAGCTGGGATCTGGGTTTTCGCGCCTTATTTGGCGGGCAGGTACTGGGCCAGGCGCTGGCAGCCGCCTACGCCACGGTAGATGACGATCGCGTGGTGCACTCATTTCATACTTATTTTCTGTTGCCTGGTGATGCCCAAAAGCCGGTTGTCTACGATGTCGAAGTCGTGCGAGATGGTCGCAGCTTTTCAGCCCGCCGGGTTAAAGCGGTTCAAAATGGCAAAAACATCTTTTACATGACCGCTTCGTTTCAGCTGAAAGAAGAGGCCATCCACCACCAGTTTGCCCAGATGCCGGATATCCCGGGCCCGGATGAACTGGAGTCTGACATCAGTTTTTACGAGAAAAACTTTGAAAAACTGTCTACCGGCATGCAGGAAGCACTGAGCTACCATCGCCCGATTGATATCCGGACGGTGGATGCCACCCGTACATTCAGGCCGAAAAAGCAGGAACCTACCCGCAATGTATGGCTCAAAGTGCGTGAGCCGATGGATGATGATATTAAACTGCATCAGTCTACGCTGGCCTATGCCTCTGACTATCACTTTTTAAGTACTGCGCTGCAGCATTACGGCCTGGCGGTATCTGACAGCAATCTGCGTATGGCCACCATCGACCATGCGATGTGGTTTCACCGTCCGGTTAACCTGAATGACTGGTTGCTGTATACGATGGACAGCCCCTTTACCGGTAATAATCGTGGTATTGTGAAGGGACAGATTTTCAATCAACAGGGAGAGTTGGTGGCAAGTACGATGCAGGAAGGTATGATCCGCCTGCTGCCAACTGACAACGCATGATTTATCAGTTAAAAGACAAGCAACCGACTATCAGCGAAGGGGTCTATATTGCCCCGGGAGCGCATGTGATTGGTGATGTGATCCTAAACCGTAATGTCAGCGTGTGGTTCAACGCTGTGATTCGCGGCGACTGTGACACCATTGACATAGGCCCGGATACCAATATTCAGGATGGCAGCATTCTGCATACCGACCACGGGGTACGATTATGCCTGGGGCAGGGGGTTACGGTGGGCCACAAAGCCATGCTACATGGATGTCAGGTTGATGATTACAGCCTGATTGGCATCAATGCGGTGGTGCTCAATGGCGCAAAAATTGGTAAGTATTGTGTTATTGGGGCCAATGCTCTGATTACTGAAAATATGGAAGTCCCCGACTATTCACTGGTGGTGGGGTCACCCGGTAAAGTCATTAAGACTCTCGATGCACGCGCTGAAGACATGCTTAAAGCCTCTGCCGACCATTATGTGGAAAATGGCCGCACCTTTGCCGACTCTCTGACGGTCTTATCTGATCCTTCTGCCTATCTGTAAGACGTTGCCCCGACGCATAAAAAAAGCCCGGAAGTGATTCCGGGCCTAGGGGAATGGCTCATTGCTGAGCCGTGCGCTAACTTTTGCAAAGGGAGAAGTTCATGCAAACAAATAAAGCGAATAGTAATAATAGATCACTGCTGGCTAATTTATAAACAAATATTTATGAATTTTTTGTGAACTTCACTTTCATTGCTTAAAAATAGCCCATTTTCTTTTATTTAACAATAGTCTTGCTCACCAGTCCGATGAGTTGTTTTCGGTGCTTTTGTCTGACTCTTCCGGCATGACTTGCCGACTATGTTCATCTACCCGCGTTATCCTCCTTCCTGTTTGGTATTCATGTTATTTATGTTCATGATGGACAATTGTAGTTTTGTGAATATATTGTAACAATGAGGGGGTATTTCTCAATAAGGGCTAGTTTATGGAAAATTTTAAAACATTTATCCCACCAGAGCGCACCTTAATGGGGCCTGGTCCGTCTGATGTGAGCCCCAGAGTATTAAATGCCATGGCGCGCCCAACGCTGGGTCATCTCGACCCGCTGTTTATTGACCTGATGGACGACATCAAGGGGCTGCTTCAGTATGCATTTAAGACCACCAATGCGCTGACCATGCCGGTTTCTGCGCCGGGATCGGCTGGAATGGAAGCCTGTTTTGCCAATCTGGTTGAGCCGGGCGACAAGGTGGTGGTGTGTATTAACGGTGTCTTTGGTAACCGCATGGTGGAAAATGTCACACGCTGCGGCGGCACGGCCATCAAGGTAGAAGATGCCTGGGGAGAGCAAACCAGCCTGCAAAAAGTGGAGGATGCCCTGAAAGCCAATCCGGATGCTAAAATTCTGGCCTTTGTTCACGCCGAAACATCCACCGGGGTGCGCAATGATGCTCAATCCCTGTGCGCGCTGGCCCGTCAATACGATTGTCTGAGTCTGGTTGATGCGGTGACATCGCTGGGTGGTATTGAAGTGGATGTGGACGGCTGGGGTATTGATGCCATTTATTCCGGTTCGCAAAAATGCCTGAGCTGTGTGCCGGGTTTATCACCGGTGTCATTCAGCCCACGCGCAGTTGAGATTATTCAGAATCGTAAAACGCCGGTACAAAGCTGGTTTCTTGATATGAACCTTATTGTGGGTTACTGGGGGCAAGGCGGTAAGCGGGCTTATCACCATACCGCGCCGGTAAACAGCTTATATGCGCTGCATGAATCACTGCTGATGTTAAAAGAAGAAGGCCTTGAGCAAAGCTGGCAACGTCATCAGCAGGGCCACGAAGCATTGCGTGATGGTCTGGAAGGGCTGGGAATGCAGTTCAGTGTAGATAGCCACTACCGTTTGCCTCAGCTTAACGCTGTGGCGATTCCACCGGGCGTGGATGATGCTGCTGCCCGTAAACAGTTGCTGGAGAACGATAACCTGGAAATCGGTGCCGGGCTGGGCGACCTGGCAGGCAAAGTCTGGCGTATTGGGCTGATGGGCTATGCCTGTAAACCGCGCAATATTGATCATTGCGTAGCCAGTCTGGCCAGGGTGATTCGCTAGACCTTTAACACTGTTTTGTTACTGACTGAAAGCGGCTGATAAAAGCCGCTTTTTTATTGGCGCTACTTGCTAATGAGTGCGACCATGGCCCAGCCGGCAATCAGGGCAGTGGCAAAGCTCATCAGTGTGCCCAGCATCATATACTCAGTCAGGCGCATATCTTTTGCCTTAGACAAATCTCCAACCCGGAACACGGTCTTAGTCGCGACCAGAAAGCCCAGCCCGGTATACTGATCAACTAAAATAAACGACAGGGCCAGTACCCGTTCCACGTAGCCAATCCATCGCCCGGCAGTCCCCAGGCTCTGATTATCAATACTGTTAAGCACAGCGGTGTGTCGGGCCAGCATTTTGGCAATCAGTATGCTGGCCGGATTCAGTACAATCAGATAGCCAAGCAGACACACCAGGGTGTCTGGCGCCAGTAGCGTCATGGCCGAGGCCATGACGACTGTCATACTGATATTTCCCAGCCAGACTGCGGTCATGCCCAGTACAATTACGTGCGCGAGCTGGTCGGCAATAAAGGCGGTGGTACTGTGGTGTCCGGTTTTCAGCCAGTCGATCAGCAAGTGACTGCCAGCAATAACCAGCGCAGCACTGCTGATTTGCATGGCGGTGAGCGATGGCTCGGACACACTGGCCAGATAAAGCGCGCCAACAGACAGTAAAAGATGCACAGCGCTGTGTTTATACAGCGCAGCAGAGCGCCACCCCGATTGATTTCTATCGGCAATCCAGCGGTCGGGCTGCAGGTAAAAGTCACCAATAAAATGGGCTGTCAGTAATAATAGTAACAGGGTCATCCTTACTCCGTTGTCGGGCTATGTAACAGGCTGTTGATGTAGGTAATGGTCTCGGGCAGTAAGTCTGCCCCCGCCGCCCGCAGGCGTTCAGATACATTTTGTCTCGACGTCCCCAGCTGCTCCGCCAGGCTCTGGTGAGTCGCAAAGTCTGATGCCAGATACTGATGCACCAGTTCAGCCTGTCGGGCACTGTGGCGATTCATAATATAACCCAGCTGCTGACAGATAACTTGCAAGGCCGGGGCATGCTGATCACCGGCGGTCTGAATCAGCAGTTCTGCACTGCGTAGTGTTTCCAGTTTGCGGCCTGACCTGATATAAGCCAGACCATTGTTTAGGCCAGGATCCGCGCCCTGCATTTCACCACTGTCAAACGCCAGGCTCATGGTGCACTGTAAAGGCGGCACGGTGTGACCGGACGCCAGCCAGCTTTTTAGCTGCAGTGTCAGTTTACATGCCTGTTCAGGCTGACCAAAAGCAATCTGGAATTCATCGCCACGATAGACCGAAAAGGTCAGTGTAGTCTGGTTCTGCAAGCTGCCCAGATAATCTGCCAGCCCGTTGACGGTTGAATGATAGCTACTGGTATCCAGCCGGGTTGACCCCACCAGATCTGCGGTAAGAACACCGATCATAAAACATCCTGTTATGTCATTGGTAGCAAGTATATAAGCTTGCTTTAAACTAGGCAAGCCTATGAGCTTGCATTGTAGGAAGAAAGTGCATAGCCTTGCCATTCAAAAGCAGTAAAATGATGATTGCTTTGCTACACTGCGGCAAAGAACAATTTATAACACAGGTAGTTATGATTCACAGAATCTGGCTGTTTTTTATCATTTCAGCATTTCTGGCCACCTGCATGAGTGCCATATTCGGCCAGGGGGCGGGCGGTTTTGAAGCGGTGATGACCGCAATTAACGATATGGCTCAGCTCAGTGTAGAGATTGCACTGGGATTGATTGGGGTACTGGCGTTCTGGATGGGAATTTTTCAGGTGGCTGAACAATCCGGTCTGATCAATCAGCTGGCCAGGGTGCTGTCACCGTTGTTGCGGCGTCTGATGCCTGATATTCCGGCCAATCATCCGGCACTAGGCAGTATTACCATGAATATGTCTGCCAATATGCTGGGACTGGACAATGCCGCTACACCATTTGGTATTAAAGCCATGCAGGATATGCAAACGCTGACCCGGACCAAAGATCGTATCACCAACAGCCAGATTTTATTTTTGGTCTTAAATACATCCTCGGTCACCCTGTTTCCGATTGCGGTATTTTTGTATCGCGCCGAGCAGGGGGCTACTCAGCCTACAGATGTGTTTGTACCTATTTTGCTGGCAACCAGTGCCTCCACACTGGCCGGCCTGATTGTGACATCGATGGTACAGCGTATTAACCTGTTTAACCGGGTTATTTTGCTTTATCTGGCCGGCGGCTTTGCCATGTTGGCTGCGGTGGTACTGTACTTTTCTAACCTGGCGGCAGAACAGCTGGCCGGTCAGTCGTCAGTGCTGGCCAACTGCCTGTTATTATCGTTTGTGGTACTGGTCCTGGTCACCGGTTACCGGCGCGGGCTCAATACCTACGAGTTGTTTATTGATGGGGCGAAAAAAGGTTTTGAAATCGCTATTTCGCTTATTCCGTTTTTACTGGCCATGCTGATTGCCATTGGCATGTTACGCGCCAGTGGTTTACTGGAAGCACTGGCAACCGGTATCGCTACGGTCGTAGGCGCACTGGGCATGGACACCCGCTTTGTGGAAGCATTGCCAACCGCGCTGATGAAACCTTTATCCGGCAGTGGGGCCCGGGCACTGATGATAGAAACCATGCAGCATCATGGCGCCGACTCGTTTGCCGGCAGACTGGCCTCTGTCATGCAAGGCTCCACCGAAACTACTTTTTATGTGCTGGCTGTTTATCTGGGCGCCGTGGGCATAAAACATGCCCGGTATGCCGTAGTCTGTTGTCTGGCAGCCGATGTGGCAGGCCTGATGGCTGCCATTGGTGTCAGCTACTGGTTCTTTGGTTAAGCTGTTCACTCACGGTTCAGTGTCTGGGCGACACACTCTTAACTTACACAATAAAAGGATATGACCTATGCCAGTAAGAAAAACCATTGCGCTTATAGCCACTGCCTTATTAATGAATTCACTGACAACGCCGGTACTCGCTCAGAGTACTGCGGTAGCAATGCCGGTTCCGCAAATTCATGTCAGTGGTACAGGCTCTGCGGTCATCGTACCAGACACCTTTTCTGTGACGTTCATCCTGGAGCAAAAAGGCGAATCACTGACCAAGATGAACACCCGGATGCAACAGGATATGCGCCAGCTAAGTGACTTTTTGCTAGAGCAGGGCGTGGCTGAACGGCATATTCAGTCTATGCAGATTCAGCTAAACCCCTGGTATCAGTCCACCTCGCAGGGGCGCGAAGAAAAAGGCTTTGTGCTGAGTCGTGAAGTCACAGTTGTGCACGGTAATCTAAATCAGTACGATGCGCTGATTGACGGTGCCCTGAAACGGGGAGTCACCCGCATCAGCCATTTTGAACTGACTGCCGCAGACCAGGATAAAGCGTATCAGCAAGCCTTGATAAATGCCGTTAGCGACGCCAAATCAAGAGCCAGTTTGCTGGCCCGTGAACTGGGTGTCACGGTTGGGCAGGTCCAGTCGCTGAGCGAAGGAAACCGCGGGGCAGTAAGAATGGAAAGCCGGGCTAAAATGATGATGGCTGACAGCGCGACTGGCGCGATGCCCGGTCAACAGTACATTAAGGCAAGTGTCAGCGTGACATTTGCCCTGCAGTAATAACATTAATGAGTGGAGCAGCTTTTGACTGAACAACTTTATTCACGCCTGCAACAGCAGGCGCAGGCACTGGTTTCCGGTGAGCATGACCTGATTGCCAACATGGCCAATATCAGTGCGCTATTGTTTAATAATCTGGAGGCCGTCAACTGGGCAGGGTTTTATCTGTATAAAGAAGACCAGTTGGTGCTGGGGCCATTTCAGGGCCAGCCTGCCTGTATTCGCATTCCGATGGGCAAAGGCGTTTGCGGTACCGCAGCCCAGACCCGCACTACCCAGATGATTGAGGATGTTCACCAGTTTGATGGACATATTGCCTGTGATGCCGCGTCCAATTCAGAGATTGTGATACCACTTATCGTAAACGATACCCTGATAGGCGTACTGGATATCGACAGTCCTGAGTTTTCGCGCTTTACTGAACAGGATAAAGCGGGTCTGGAAGCCATTGCGGCCATTCTGGTTGAGTCGCAACAATGAAAGATAATGTCGATATTCATGTGGTGCTGGCGACCATTAATGACATGGATGACCGGTTTGACGATCCCGAAGAGGCATCCGAGCGTTTAAATTTTATTCTGCACGCGGTTTACGATCGGGCAGAGGATGACATTGAAACAGGCCGTCTTGAGCAAATATTGCACTACGCATGGGAGCAATGGGCCCGAAATGACAGTTTATTAGACATCGAGGATGATGAATTGCTGGATTGGGTTGACCATACGCTGGCAACTTGGGATGATGCGGATAATTCGGAATTTTACTAACTAGCGTTAAATTTAATGGAAGCAACAGAGAAGTTTTCAAACAGTAAAGAAGTCATCGCCTATCTTGCCGAGCGTTTTCCGCACTGTTTCTCCACAGAAGGCGAAGCCCGCCCTCTAAAAATTGGCATTTTTCAGGAATTGGCAGAGCGTCTTGATGACGACGAAAGAGTCAGCAAAACATTACTGCGTTCCACACTGCGTCACTATACTAATAGCTGGCGTTATCTGCATAGCATCCGTGAAGGCGCCCATCGGGTAGACCTGGACGGTAATCAGGATGCGCAGATTGAAAAGGAACATGCGGATCACGCGCGCCAGCAGCTTGAAGAAAGTAAAGCTAAGGCCGCAGAGAAGCGTAAAGCAAAGCAGCGTGAAGCAGGCGACAAACGTCCGGCAAAACGTGCTGATTCTGCCGGTACACCACGTCAGCGTCCGGCCGATGCGAAAAAAGGAACTAAACCTAAAACCAGCAGACCAATCAAGACACCACCTGCTAAATTAACAGACGGTGATCTGCAGGCTGGGACTAAGGTTACTGTTAAACTGGGTAAGGCACCAATGCCTGCCGTCATTACCGAAGTTGCTAAAGATGGCATTCACGTTCAGCTTGATACCGGTATGGTTGTCAAAGTGAACGCAGACGCGCTGCGTTTGGCAAGTTCCAAGAGGTCGTAAAATGAAAGATATCCTTCGTATTTCTATCGCCGGTGCATTCCTGACTATGGGAGTGGGCGCAGGCGCGGTGACCAGCACACCTGATGTTGATGGCCTGCCGATATTGCAGCAGGAATCACAGCACAGTGTAGCTGCCAAGCGGGTAAGTGCTTTGTTTACCCGCGCTCACTACAAAGAAATTACGTTGGATAACGCCTTGTCAGAGCAGGTCTTTGACCGTTTTCTAAAATCACTGGACAGCAATAAGCAGGTTCTGCTGAAAGAAGACATTGACGCGTTTCGCGAATATCAGGACGACTTTGACGAGGCACTTTCACGCGGTAACATGAAAGTTGCCTACGATATGTTTAATGTTACTTCAGAGCGCCGTTTGCAGCGTTTTGAATATGCATTAAGCCTGCTTGATGAAAAGTTTGACTTTGAAAAAGCCGGTGACAAGTTTTATTACGACCGTGAAGATGCCCAGTGGCCCACGTCGGAAAAAGAGCTTGATGAAATCTGGCGCCAGCGGGTTAAATACGACGCGCTGAACCTGATTCTAGCTGGCAAAACCTGGGAAGAAGCAAAAGATCTTCTGACCAAGCGTTATAACCGTGCTATTAAACGTTTGAAACAAACACAAAGCGAAGACGTGTTTCAAAGCGTAATGAATTCGTTTGCCCGAACCATCGAGGCACACACCAGTTACCTGTCTCCCCGTAATGCAGAACGCTTCCAGATGGACATGAACTTGTCATTTGAGGGCATTGGTGCTGTGTTACAAAGTGAAGATGATTTCACCATTATTAAAAGCATTGTGGCGGGCGGCCCTGCCGATAAGTCCAATGCGCTGAAGCCGGAAGATAAAATCATCGGCGTGGCTCAGGATGAAGAAGATTTTGTTGATGTAGTAGGTTGGCGTCTGGATGAAGTGGTAGACCTGATCAAAGGGCCAAAAGGCTCAACCGTTCGTCTGCAGGTTCAAAAAGGGGCCAGTGAAAGTAAATCGATGTCTGTGGTCAGCCTGACCCGGGATAAGATTAAACTGGAAGACCGCGCCGCAAAATCTGAAGTGTATACGCCTGACAGTGGTCCGCATAAGGACGAAAAGCTGGGCGTCATTACCATTCCAAGCTTCTACAACAACCTGCATGCAGACGTTGAAAAAGAAATTGAAAAACTGAACGCGCAGGATGTTAAAGGCATTATCGTTGATCTGCGAGGTAACGGTGGTGGTTCACTGACCGAAGCCACTTTGCTAACCGGCCTGTTTATTGAAAAAGGCCCGGTGGTACAGATTCGCTATGGTGAAGGTAAAATCAGTGTTAACCGCGATACTGACGGCAGCGTGTCTTATGATGGCCCGCTAACCGTGCTGGTTGACCGGTACAGTGCATCCGCCTCCGAAATTTTTGCCGCGGCCATGCAGGATTACAACCGTGCACTGATTGTGGGTGAACAAACCTTTGGAAAGGGCACCGTACAACAGCATCGTGGTCTTGGCCGGATTTATGATTTGTATGAAAATCCGCTGGGCAGTGTGCAGTTCACCATTGCTAAGTTCTACCGTATCAATGGCGGTAGTACACAGCACAAAGGCGTGGTACCGGATATCACTTATCCGTCACCGATTGACCCGGCCGAGTGGGGCGAAAGCCAGGAAGAATCAGCTTTGCCATGGGATAGCATTGACCGGGCAAATTATGCCACTTTCGGTGATGCGCAGAATGCCCTGGATGTGCTGACAGCCAAGCATAATAAGCGCATTATGCAGGATCCTGAGTTTGGTTATCTGCAGGAAGACATCAAGGATTACAAAGAGAAAAAAGAGCGCGATTATGTTTCTTTAGTGGAATCTGAACGCCTGGCAGAAAAAGACGAAGACGAAAAACTGGAGCTTAGACGTGCCAATGAACGCTTAGCGCGCATGGGCAAAGAGCCGGTTGAGTCGATGGATGATCTGCCCGATGATCTGGAAGAGCTGGACCCGTTTCTGGATGAAGCCGCCAACATCACATACGATATGCTGAACACTGGAAAGTACGCAATTCATCAAAAATAATAAAGCAAATACAAAGGGCTGGTGCTAAAAAGCCAGCCCTTTTTGTATATGTAGCACACAAACGACAACAATAATAATTGGGAACATACACATGGCTATGCGAGGTGAATTCTCGTCGCGTATCGGCTTTATATTAGCCGCTGCGGGATCTGCCGTCGGGTTGGGAAATATTTGGGGTTTTCCGACACAAGTTGCCACTAATGGTGGTGCGGCATTTGTGCTGGTATATCTGTTACTGGCCTTTGTTCTTTCTTACCCGGTTCTGATGGCCGAATTAATTATTGGCCGGGCAACCCGTTCCAATATGATCGATGCGCTGGGCAGTATTTCAAATGGATCTGCTATTGGCCGGGCTACCGGTGCATGGGGGTTTGTCACCGTTTCCATGATTCTGGCTTTTTATGCCATTGTAGGTGGCTGGATGCTGGCTTATCTGGCCGACGGGGCGGTATCGCTGGTTGGTGCAGACGCTGCCTCTCAGTGGCTGGTATCCTTTTCTACGCCGCGTAATATCATTTTCTGCGCCATCTTTATGGTGTTGACGTCACTGATTGTGCTGGGCGGTGTGAAAGCCGGTATTGAAAAATGGTCCGTACGTCTGATGCCAACCCTGGTGATTATCATCTTGTTATTGATTGGCTATGTCAGTATGCAGCCGGGCGCTGCCGAAGGCTGGAGTGCTTATCTGGTACCCGATTTTAGCCGCGTGTTTGAGGCCGAGTTGTTGATCAGCGCAATGGGACAGGCATTTTTCTCAATGTCATTGGGTGTCGGTACTATGCTGGTATATGGTTCTTACGTTAGCAAACAGGAAAACCTGCCGCGCATTGGTGCTTCGGTTGCGTTGGTCGATATCGGCGTTGCGATTATTGCGGGTATGCTGATTATTCCCGCCATGTATGTTGCTCTGTACAACGGTGTTGAGATTTTCAATGCTGACGGTGTACTGATTGATGGTGATAAGCTCATATTTACCGTATTGCCGGCGTTGTTCGGTTCTATCGGCACTATGGGTATTGTTGTGTCGATGGCATTCTTTGCACTCATGGGCATCGCGTCTGTCACTTCGTCGATTTCGATGCTGGAAGTACCGGTTTCATATCTGGTTGAGAGCAAAGGGATGCAACGCAAAAAAGCCGTGTGGCTGATGACCGCTATCATTTTTGCTGCCAGTTGCATCATCATGCTGAATTTCGACCAGCTCTTCGGAATGGTTGTCAAGCTAACCACCGAGTGGAGCCAGCCATTACTGGGACTGGTATTGTGTATATTTGCCGGCTGGGTCTGGCGCCGAGATGCTATTCTGGCTGAGCTTAAACAGGGCGATGAAGCCGCAGAACACAGCCTGTTCTGGAAAATCTGGCCCTGGTACGTACGTTTTGTTTGTCCGGTCATCATTGCCGTTATGTTTGTCCGTTCTGTGATCTAATTAGAAGACCTATAATAATGACTGATAAAATCAAAGAACCCTCCCTGTTAGATGCCTTGTTACCTGTTATTGCGCTGGTAATCATGATGGGCTCAGCGGTATACCTTTTTGGTGATAACTCTTCTTTCGGGCCTAACCAGATAGCGCTGCTACTGGCCACCGGTATGGCGGCTATTATAGGCATGAAAAACGGCCATAAATGGGCTGACATCGAACAGGGAATCGTCAATGGAATTTCCATGTCTCTGGGGGCATGTCTGATCCTGCTGGCTGTTGGCTCACTGATTGGCACGTGGATGCTGGCAGGCACCGTCCCGACGTTGATTTACTACGGTCTTGAACTGCTGAATCCGTCTTTCTTTTACGCAGCCAGCTGCTTGATTTGTGGCGTGGTAGCGATGAGTATTGGTAGCTCCTGGACAACCGCCGCGACAGTCGGTGTGGCCCTGATGGGTGTAGCAGCCGGGATGGATATGTCGCCGGCTATTGCTGCCGGTGCGGTTGTTTCTGGCTCTTATTTTGGCGATAAGATTTCACCTTTATCAGAAACCACCAATCTGGCCCCGGCTGTGGCAGGAACTGACTTATTTGAACACATTCGCTATATGTTGTGGACTACCATCCCCAGCTATGTGATAACCCTGATTCTGTTTGTTATTCTTGGTTTCAGCCAGTCTTCAGGCGCCAGTGTTGAACGTATTGAATCCATGCAGGTTTTGTTGGCGGAGTCGTTTGATTTAGGCTGGTATTTGCTAGTTCCGCTGGTATTGCTACTCACCCTGGCAATCAAAAAAATGCCGGCATTTCCGGCGGTATCTATTGGTGCCCTGGTTGGTGCCTTATGGGCAGTGTTGTTTCAGCAGGATGTGGTACTGTCGATGGCTGATGCATCTGACTCTTCGGCGGTCGGTACCTTAAAAGTTGTGTGGACGGCATTGTTTGACGGAGTGAGTTTCTCCACGCCGGATGAAAACCTGAACAGTCTGTTAAGCCGGGGCGGTATGTCATCTATGCTGAACACGATCTGGCTGATTATCTCTGCCATGTCATTTGGTGCGGTTTTAGAAAAAGTAGGCTTGTTAAAACGCGCGGTGAGCACCATTCTTAAAGGAGCTAAGTCAGCCGGTGACATGATTAGCCGCACAATTTTAACGTGCCTGGGAACTAACCTGGTTACCGCTGACCAGTATATTGCCATTGTAATGCCTGGCCGGATGTACAAAAAAGAATACGAAAAACGTGGCCTGCACCAGCTGAATCTGTCGCGCAGTCTTGAAGACGGCGGTACGCTGACGTCTCCACTGATCCCATGGAATACCTGTGGTGCTTACATGCATGGCGTGCTGGGTGTACACCCGTTTGAATATATTTTCTACGCGTTCTTCAACGTGATAAATCCTGTATTGGCAGTAATTTACGCCTATGTAGGTATTAAGATTCTCAGAATAAAACCTCCTTTTGAAACAAAGGAGACTGAAGCCTAATCCCAAGGAGGATGAATGAGTATGCAAGCTAAAAAACGGGCGGATTATCAGCCGCCTGTTTTTACCATTACCGATGTAAAAATGGATGTTCGCCTGCATCCGACTACCACCCGGGTGGAAACCACAAGTCAGGTAAAACGTCTTGCCAGTGAAGGTAACGCCCTGGCTTTGGACGGCGATAAAATTCAGCTTGATAGTGTGGTCATCAACGACCAGCCCCATTCTGACTATCAGGTCGTTGACGGCCAGTTGCTTATTAGCAATGTGCCCGAACAATTCACACTGACCATCGTTAACACCATCGACCCACAGAATAACCGGGCGCTTGAAGGCCTGTATTTATCTGCCGGTACATACTGTACCCAGTGTGAGGCCGAGGGCTTTCGCCGTATTACCTATTATCTGGACCGCCCGGACGTACTGGCGACGTTTGAAGTCACCCTGCACGGTGATAAGCAGCAGTATCCGACACTGCTGGCCAACGGTAATCCGATTGCCCGGGGAGATAACGATGATGGCACCCACTGGGTAACCTGGCAGGACCCGCATCCCAAGCCAAGCTATTTATTTGCAATGGTAGCCGGTGATTTTGATTTGCTGGAAGATACTTACACCACCAGCAGTGGTAAGCCAGTTAAGCTAGAGCTGTATGTAGATAAAGGTAAACGTGAGCGTGGTCATTTTGCGCTGGCGTCATTAAAGCGTGCCATGAAATGGGATGAAGATACTTTTGGGCTGGAATATGACCTGGACATCTACATGATTGTGGCTGTTGACTTCTTCAATATGGGCGCGATGGAAAATAAAGGCCTGAACGTCTTTAACAGCAAATTTGTGCTGGCTGACCAGGATAGCGCCACCGACGAAGACTTTTTTAATGTCGAGTCAGTGATTGCTCATGAATATTTCCATAACTGGACGGGTAACCGGGTCACTTGTCGTGACTGGTTTCAGCTGAGCCTGAAAGAGGGCCTGACGGTTTTTCGTGATCAGCAGTTCAGTGCTGATATGACATCACCGCTGAGCAATCGTATTAAGCATGTCAGAGTCATGCGCGAACACCAGTTTGCCGAAGATGCCAGCGCGATGAGTCATCCTATTCGTCCTGAAGAAGTCATTGAAATGAATAACTTCTATACGGTGACAGTGTATGACAAAGGCGCTGAAGTTATTCGTATGTTCCATACATTACTGGGGCCGCAAGGTTTCCGCAAAGGTATGGACGAGTATTTCCGCCGTCACGATGGTCAGGCGGTAACCTGCGACGACTTTGTCGCGGCGATGCAAACAGCAACCGACCTGGACTTATCTCATTTTGCTTTATGGTACTCGCAATCGGGCACCCCGGTTATTACCGTATCATCAGTTTTTGATGACAGCACCGGCAAAATGACCGTGACCTTATCGCAGCGTACGGCGCCCACTGCCGATCAGCGCACCAAAGCTGCCCTGTTCATGCCGGTAACCTTTGACTGTATCGATAGTCAGGGCAATCACTATAGTGATGATGATGGTTTGGTTAAAGACGGCATGGTGATTCTGGACAAATCAGAATTAACGCTGACGTTCAGCGATGTTGAAGAACCCCTGATCCCGGTGATTCTGGGTAATTTCTCTGCGCCGGCAAAAGTGCACAATGATTTGAATGCTGCGCAGTTGCTGAATGTTTTTCAGTATGCCCATGACAGTTTCAACCGCTGGGACGCGTTGCAATCATTATATAGTTGGTGCATTAACTGCTACGAGCAGGGTACGCCAGAAGCGGTAGATGACACAATCTGGCAGGGGCTTGAGGCGGTGCTGACTGGTGAGGCGGATAACCATGAGCTGCTGGGTGAATGCCTGGTTATTCCCAGCTTTGAAACATTATGCCAGACCCGTTCCCAGGTCGATGTTGCCGCGCTGAATAGTGCCCGCGACGCGTTCTGCCAGGCCTTTTCAGTCAGACTGGCCGAACCACTTAAAGCCATTTTTAACAGTATCAGTACATCCGCTTATACCTATTCACAGCAGGCAGTGAATGCCCGGCGTTGTCGCAACCAGGTATTGGTGCATCTGGCCCGACTTGACGATCAGCAAGGCGCGATTAAAACGCAGTTTGCCCAGGCCGATAACATGACAGATACACTGGGCGCACTAAAAGCCGCGCAGGCTGGGCAACGCCAGGTATTTGAAACCCTGATGGAAGAATTTGAGCAGCGCTGGAATCAGGATCCCCTGGTGCTGGATAAGTGGTTTGGCTTGCACGCTACCACGGAGCGCGACGATATTCTTAGTCAGCTGACCCTGCTTCAGCAGCATCCCCAATTTACCATTGGAAATCCGAACCGGGTGCGCGCCGTGGTGGGCAGCTTTGCTTTTTTCAATACCGCAGGTTTTCATAACCTGGATGGTTCAGGCTATAAGTTTGTGACGGATTACCTGATGGAACTTGATAAGGTCAATCCTCAGGTTGCAGCCCGTATCGTGACGCCGCTGACGCAATGGCACAACTTTAGTCCGGCGCATCAGCAGCTCATGAAAACGCAACTGAATCGTTTGCTGGGAGTGAAGGAGCTGAGCAGCGACTTGTTTGAAAAAGTCAGTAAAAGTCTGGCGTACCAATCCAACAGTGAACAATAACAAGGTTTACTATTTTCAGCTGTCAGTGTCTTACACCGAGTGTGAGGCACTGTACCAGCCATCTTTGAAAAACGTGATCATGACCGCAGACAGCGGTCATCGCGTGCAGATCCCCACCTCTCGTCTGCGTCCTTTTGTCACTTCCCTGGGCCTGAAAGGCTACTTTCGTCTTACTATCTCCCCACAGAATAAAATTCTTCTATTTGAACGTTTGCATTAGCAAAAACGCAAATCATCAACCATTTTTATAGTAGTCCATTAACTAATTGAATCGCTTTGCGTTATTCAAGATGTTAACTGGTAGGATTTGTTCTTGCGAAAGTTTAAAAATGATGTAAATATTTAGTTAATCGTTATGGTTGGTCCAAAGACCTGCATCACCAAAACGTCAACTTGGGAGAATAAAAACATGACAACAAGGCTTCGCGCATTTAAAAAGTCACCCGTTGCAGCTGGTGTAATTGCCTTACTGGGTGTCGCGACACAATCCGCCAATGCGGCCAATTGGCAAATCGGTGACGCAAGTGTCACTTTGGACTCAACTTTTACGCTGGCAACCAGTATTCGTACTGAAAGCCGGGATTATGATCTGATAGGGCAAAGTAACTTTCCCCAGTTTGACTGGACCGGTTACAACGCAGCAACCAATGTGATCTATCCCAGTGCCGATGTGTGGGCACTGGCGCAGGGTGGGTCCTACTCGACCAACGGGGACTTAGGAAATCTGGCGCACGATCCAGGCGAAGCGTTTTCTTCTCAGGTTGCCGGTAACCATGAACTTGATGTGAATTTTGGTGATTACGGTTTCTTTTTCCGGGGATTCTGGTTCTATGATTTTGAACAGGAAAATGGAACCACGGCCTATGCCAACCCGATTACCGGTGAACATTATGACTTGTGTGCAGACTCTGAAGCCAAAGATCTGCTATGTGCTGATATTCGCCTGCTGGATGCGTTCTTCTACGGTGACTGGTGGGTAGGCGACAAGCCGCTCACAGTTCGGGTAGGGCGTCAGGTTATCAGCTGGGGCGAAAGTACCTTTATCCAGCATGGTATCAATACCACTAACCCGGTGGATGTAACCCGTGCCCGGGCGCCAGGTGCAGAGTTAAAAGAAGTATTTATACCGGTGGGTATGGTCTATGCCTCACTAGGCTTAACCGACACGGTCAGCGTTTCAGGTTATTATCAGTATGAATGGGAAGCCAGCTGGTTGCCTGTGGCTGGTAGTTACTTTGCGACCAATGATTTTGCCGGTGAGGGCGGTCAGCGCAATAATGTACAGCTAGGTTTTGGCGGCAACCCGGACATCAATCTGGATGTTTTACTCACCCAGCTGAATCAACTGGGCGCTGCTTTGGGTAATGGTGCAGATCCTGCGCAGATTTCAGCAGCCTATCTGGCATACCCAACAAAAGTTACGGTGCGTGGTTACTCTGATGAAGCGCATATTGATGCTGATGATCAGGGACAGTTTGGTTTGCGCCTGACCTGGTTTGCAGAGGACTTTAATGAAACTGAGTTCAGTTTCTATCATATCAACTATCATAGCCAGCGCCCGCTGTCGTCAGGGATTACGTCTGACTTCTCAGCAGAAGCGATTGGTGCCGACCTCAACTATCTGGCCACCAATACCCTAACCCGCGACAATATCACAGACCTACAGGCGTTCAGTAAAACACAATTTATTTATCCTGAAGATATCAAACTCTACGGCATCAGCTTTAACACCAATATTGGTACCACAGCGCTTGCCGGTGAAATAGCTTACCGTGTGGATGAGCCGGTACAGATTGACGATGTTGAACTGCTTTACGAAGCCATGCCACAGCAGCTGGCTAATGCAGGTCTGCGTCCGGATCTGGACGGTATCTCCCAGCTCGGCAACATCGGTCGGAGTACTGCACCGGGCGAATATGCCGATGGATTTCTGTTAACGGATACTGTTCAGGCTCAGTTTAGTGTGTCTCATGTATTCGGACCCAAGTTTGGTACTGATAATTTTGTCCTGTTGGGTGAAGCCGGCTATGTCAATATTCTGGATATGCCGGATCCCAATGTTATTCGTTTGAATGCACCTAATACGACCCGTACACCTTCTTTAGAGCCGACACCGGATGGCAATCGTCGCCAGGGGTTGCACATTGGTTTGTCGAACGGGCCGGAAACTAATCCGTTTGCCACAGAGAGTGCCTGGGGCTATCGCCTGCTGGCAGTGGCAGATTACAACAATATTATGGCAGGCGTGAATCTGCGAGTTCGTGGCACTTTCTCGCACGATGTCAACGGTACTACGCCTGATCCGTTATTTTTGTTCCTTGAAGATACTAAATCTGCCAATCTGTCATTGACGTTTGACTACCTGAACCGCTGGTCGGCGACGGCATCTTACAACACATTTTGGGGTGGCATTGGTAACACCAACGCGCTGTCTGACCGCGATTTTGTGTCTTTCAACATCAAGTACTCGATTTAAGGAGTTAATAATATGATGAGAAAAATTGGAATTATTGCTGCTGCCGT
Source organism: Salinimonas lutimaris (assembly GCF_005222225.1). Classification (GTDB taxonomy): domain Bacteria; phylum Pseudomonadota; class Gammaproteobacteria; order Enterobacterales; family Alteromonadaceae; genus Alteromonas; species Alteromonas lutimaris. The sequence goes on along the minus strand of NZ_CP036536.1, from coordinate 2,094,447 downwards.
GTCGTTATCGCTGGCAGCGGGAAGTTCGCTGGCCAAAGTGTCGGAAGATGAAGCCAAAAAGTTAGGCGACAGCCTGACACCACTAGGTGGCGAGATGGCTGCGAATGCTGATGGAAGCATCCCTGCCTGGGACGGCGGTATTACCAAAGCACCGGAAGGATTCAGTGTTGGTGACCACCATATCGATCCGTACGCAAATGACAAAGTCGAATTCACCATTACTGGTAGCAATTATAAAGACTACGCGGAGTTTTTATCCGAAGGTCAGATGAAGTTATTCGAAGCCTATCCGGATACCTTCACCATGCCGGTGTATCCAACCCGCCGCAGTGCGTCAAACCCACAGGATGCTTACGATGCCTCAAAAGCTAACGCAACCCGTGCTGAGCTGATTGAAGGTGGTAACGGTATTAAGGGCGCAGTGAAAGGCGTTCCGTTTCCTATTCCGCAAAACGGGATGGAAGCTATCTGGAATCATATCGTGCGCTACCGTGGTGAGGCGGTTGAGCGTTATGCAGGACAGGCGGCGGTCACGTCATCCGGTGATTACAATGTAATTGGTTTTGAAGAACAACTACTCACTAAATATGCAGCAGAAGGCATTACGCCTGAAGAGCTGTATGAAGAAAATATCCTGTTTATGTTTAAGCAAAAAGTGACCAAACCAGCTCGATTAGCGGGTACTGCACTGCTGGTTCACGAAACCGTGGATCAGATCAAGCAGCCGCGTCGTGCATGGACATACAACACCGGTCAGCGCCGGGTTCGTGCAGCCCCTAATATTGCTTATGACACACCGGGAACCGCCGCTGATGGTCTGCGTACCACGGATGATTTTGATATGTTCTCCGGGTCGCCTAACCGCTATAACTGGGAGTTGAAAGGCAAAAAAGAAATGTATGTTGCCTATAACAACTACAAACTGCATAGCGACAAGGTGACTTATGATGAGATTTTGACACCGAACCATGTTAATCCGGACCTGACCCGCTGGGAAAAGCACCGGGTATGGGTGGTTGAAGCGACGCTTAAAGACGAATTCCGCCATGTTTATCAAAAGCGGGTCTTCTTCATTGACGAAGATAGCTGGCAGATCCAGGTTGCCGATATGTATGACAACCGTGGTGAGCTATATCGTGTCAGTCTGTCTTACGGTATAAATTACTATGAGGTGCCGACTTACTGGTCAACGCTGGATGTCTATCATGATCTGAACTCTCGCCGTTACCTGGCTCTGGGTCTGGACAACGAAGAAGACATGTACGATTTCTCCGTACGTCCACGGGAAGTTGAATTTACACCACAGGCTCTTCGTCGCGAAGGTAAGCGTTAAATTTCTACTCCTTGGAAGATGGCTGGTGAGCCCGCCATCTTCACCTCGTGTTCTTTATTTTCAGGATAGTCTTATGAAAAAACCACTGACAGCACTGGCTGCCCTGGTGTTAAGTGCGTCTGTCAGCGCACAAAGCGCCTATCAGGCCCCGTTGGTTAAGCAGTCTTTGCTCCTTGATGTTGCCGCTGATAAGCAGGTTGTTATGGTGGGTGAGCGTGGTCATATTTTACTGTCCGCTGATGGCGAGAAATTCAATCAGGCAGACGTTCCGACTACTGCAACACTGACCGCCACAACCATGGTGGGTGAGCATGTCTGGGCGGTCGGCCATGACGCTACCATCATCCATTCTGCAGATCAGGGAAAAACCTGGGAAATACAATTTGAGAAACCAAAACTGGAACGTCCGTTTCTGGATGTCCACTTTTTTAATTCACAGCACGGTATTGCGATAGGCGCTTACGGTTTATTCCTGCGCACCCGCGATGGCGGACAAAACTGGAAACCAGAGTTACATGCCTCCCTGCTTGACCCTTATGATCGCGAATACCTGGAAGAAATTCGCGCAGAAGATGAAGCTTTCTATGAACAGGAGCTGGGCTCTATACTTCCCCACCTGAACCGGGTTACTCAAGTGGGTGAACGACTTTACCTGGCTGGTGAGGCCGGCGCTCTGGCCTACAGTGATGATAACGGTGAGTCCTGGAATCGTTATCAGGTTGACTACACCGGTTCATTTTTTGATATTCAACCTCTTGATGACAGCACAATGCTGGCCGTAGGGCTACGCGGCAACATTTTTGTTATGCGTGAGGAGGGGGCATGGGAGTATGTAAAAACCTGCTCAACCAGCACGCTGAATTCCATTCTGGTCATCAATGAGAAGAAAATTGCGGCGTTAGGTAACAACGGCATGATTGTCACTATGCAGCGTCCGTTACCAGTCAGTACGCCTGAGCCCTACGCGAATCCGGCTAATTGCAAGCCTGCGCAGGGCATTAGTGTTTCTCAAATCAAAGACAAAGCCGCCATTGTCAATGCAGTGATGTTTAAGGGTCATACGCTGGCCGTCACCGCAAATGGTATTCACCAACTTAACGTAGAATAAGAATGAATTATGTCTGGTATTACCCATTTTCTTGAAAGGCTGGTATTCGCCAACCGAAAGATTGTTGTCGGCCTGTTTATTCTGGCCACTGCATTCTTATTGTTTCAGGCATCCCAAATGCGTCTGGATGCCGGCTTTGAAAAAAATATTCCGCTTAACCACGACTACATGCAAACCTATATGGAGCACCGTAAAGATTTTGGTGGCGCCAATGGCATTTATGTCTCGGTATGTGACACCAGCGGCAATATCTACAATACGGAGTTTTTTGACACGCTGAAAAACGTGCACGACCAGTTATTTTTTATTAATGGCGTTGATCGCTCTCTGGTTGTATCTCTGTTTGCGCCATCTACCCGGTTTACCGAAATTGTAGAAGGGGGCTTCTCCGGGGGGCCTGTCATTCCGGCAGATTTTAATTCCCAGAACCAAAAAGCGCTGGATAAAGTGGCAGACAATGTCGAAAAAGCCAATATTGTTGGCCGACAGGTCTCCAATGACTATAGCTGTGCGATGGTCACCGCCCAGTTACTTGAACTGGACCCGGAAACCGGTGAACCGCTGGATACGCTCGCGATAGCCCAGCAACTGGAAACCGACCTGCGTAACCAGTTTGAAAACGACCGTATCACGGTGCATGTCATCGGCTTTGCCAAGATGATTGGTGATGTAGCTGATGGTGCCAAAGATGTTGTTCTGTTTTTTGCTGTGGCCCTGGCTATCACCGCTGTCATGGTGTACTTCTTCTCCCGCAGCATCATGCTCACGCTGCTACCACTATTGTGTTCAGTGATTGCGGTTATCTGGCAACTGGGCTTACTGACTGTGATGGGCTTTGGTCTGGATCCCATGTCAATTCTCGTACCGTTTCTGGTTTTCGCTATTGGTGTGTCTCACGGCGTACAGATGATCAATGCCGTCGAAAAGCGTGCTGTTGCCGGTGAAACTGCTTTACAGGCATCAACCCATGCATTTCGTACTTTGTTGATCCCCGGCGGCATCGCGCTGCTGTCTGATACCGTGGGATTTATGACCCTGCTGGTCATTGATATCGGTATTATTCGTGAACTGGCTATTACCGCCAGTATGGGAGTTGCGGTCATTATTCTGACTAACCTGGTATTGCTGCCGGTGCTAATGAGTTTCCTGAATCTTGATCATAAGTACATGGAAGATTTTGAAGCTAAAGAAGCGCATACCTCGGGTTTCTGGAAGATGATTGCCAGCTGCGCTGATAAAAAGCCGGCTTATGTGATTCTTATTGTCACCGCGTTGTTATTTGGCTTTGGCCTGGTGCAATCACAAAAAATGAAGATAGGGGATTTACATGCCGGTGCTCCAGCACTGCATGAAGATTCTCGCTACAACCAGGATACCTTTCTTATCACCGACAAATACGAGGTTACCGTTGACTATCTGTCTGTTCTGGTTGAAACCACCGGTGATGCCTGTACCTCCTATGATGTCATGCGGGCCATTGATGATTTTCAGTGGAAGATGGAAAACGTCGAGGGTGTTCAGTCTGGTGTATCACTGGCCTCCGTGGCTAAGGTGGTGAATGCCGGTTACAACGAAGGTAACGCGAACTGGCAGGTTTTACCGCGTAACCAACAAACACTGGTACAGGCCATTTCGCGAATCCCTACCTCATCGGGCCTGTTAAATGGTGACTGTTCTGTGATGCCGGTTATCCTGTTTATGGAAGACCATAAAGCCGAAACGATCTCAAGAGTCGTGGATGCCGTAAAGGAATTCCGCGCTGAATATGCAACTGATGATCTGAAATTCAGTCTGGCTTCTGGCCCTGTAGGGGTTATGGCAGCCACCAATGAGGCGGTGAGTGAAGCGCAGTTACCAATGATGGCCTATGTATTTGGTGCTGTTATTTTGTTGTGTTTGCTGAGTTTCCGTTCTTTGCGGGCGACACTGTCAGTGGTTATTCCACTTTATGTAGTGTCGATTCTGGCGCAGGCACTGATGACCTACCTGCAAATAGGGTTAACCGTTTCTACCTTACCGGTTATCGCTCTGGGTGTGGGGATCGGGGTAGATTATGGTATTTATATCCTGTCTACCATGAATGCACGCATAAAAGCCGGAGACACGGTTCAGCAAGCGTATTTGCAGGCACTCAAAGAGCGCGGCAGTGCGGTGCTGTTTACCGGTATTACGCTGGCAATAGGCGTCAGTACCTGGGTATTTTCTTCACTGAAGTTCCAGATGGACATGGGCATTCTGCTTACCTTTATGTTTGTGGTGAACATGCTTGGTGCAATCATTGTACTGCCGGCCCTGGCCCGGGTACTCTGGTTTCGCCAGAATGAGGACTGACCACTTAATTGTGCAAAAATAATTTTGCATAGGTAAGCAGAAAAAAGGGCCGTGAGGCCCTTTTTTATAGGCGTTTTTTGCATAGTTATCTATGCTGTTAATATTTCGTTAAACAAGGGCTTTAAAAGGGCCAGATATTTAGCGAAAATGACTAAGGTTTTTCCGCACTTAAGAAAAAATTTAAGGTTTATACATGACAGTCACCTCTAAGCGGCACTCTGTACTATTAGATAATGTATTCTCGCTCATAGATAAGAAGGTGGATGCAAAGCAAAAGCCGTTGGTAAAACAGTTCGGGCAACTTCTGTATAAGAACATATCGAATGAAGATCTCGAACATCGCAATGATAGCGATTTATATGGTGCAACCCTCAGCCTTTGGAATGTACTCTACAATTTTGATAAACAAAGCCCGTACATTCGGGTGTTTAATCCGGAAATCTCAAAACATGGCTGGCACTCTGGCCACACCATTGTAGAGATTATCGTTAAGGATATGCCATTTCTGGTTGATTCTGTGCGTATGGCACTGAATCGACTGAATATTACTGCTCACCTTTTTCTGCACAGTCCAATTGCACTTGAGCGGAACAAAGATAACCATATCGCTGCTTTTGTTGATTCAGGTCACGCCAAGACAGGCCAGGAGAAAGAAACCGTCCTGTTTATAGAAGTTGACCGCCAGACCAACAAAAAGGATCTGGACGCGCTGACCAAAGAACTGCACTCGCTAGTGTCTGAAGTGTCGCTGGCTGTCAGCGACTGGCAACCAATGGCCGACAAGCTGGCTGACGTTAAAGACAACGTGAAAAAGCTAAACTGGCCGGTTGATAAACATAATACTGATCAGGCACTTTCTTTTTTAACCTGGCTGGCCGACCACAACTTCACCATGATGGGATACCGCTATTATGACGTGAAGGCGATTGAAGGTGATCACCGCTGGATTCCTAATAACGATACCAGCCTGGGCCTGATGAAAAACTCCATCAGCGAACGTGAGCGCCTGCTATCTAAACTGCCAGCCTCAGCCAGAGAAGAAGCTCTGAGCGAACATCCGCTGATGCTGACCAAAACCAACAGCCGATCACGGGTCCATCGCCCGGCATTTATGGATTATGTGGGGGTCAAGGTATTTAACAAGCAAGGGCAGGTCATTGGTGAACACCGTTTCCTGGGCTTGTATTCAGCTTCTTTCTACAACTCCAGCGTGACCCAGCTGCCTATCTTGCGTGAAAAAATCAGCAAAATTACCGAGCTTAGCGGATTTGACAAAGGCACTCATGCGTTTAAGGCATTTGTTAATATTGTAGAAACCTATCCACGGGATGAACTGTTGCAAACACCGGCCGATGAACTCAGCCAGATTGTGATGGGCATTTTCCAGATGCAGGAGCGTGGTATTACACGTCTGTTTATCCGCAAAGATGTATTCGGACGATTCTTTTCCTGTATGGTGTATGTACCGCGGGAACGCTACAACACAGAGTTGCGTAAAGAAACACAGGCATTACTTAAGTCATCACTGGGCGCAGTTGAAGAAGTGGAATTTACCACTTTCTTTTCTGAATCTGTGTATGCCCGTACCCATTATATTGCCCGGGTCGAGGACAACAACGCGGAATACGATGTGAAAGAAATTGAACAGAATATTATTGAGCTGACCAAGACATGGAATGACCGGCTGGCAAACGCGATCACCCAGGCCTACGGCGAAGCGGGCGGTAAGGCCATTGAGCGTAAATACAACAATGCTTTCAGCCGCAGCTACAAAGAACAAAACCTGCCTACTGCAGCACTGATTGATATTGATAAGCTGGAAGCGCTGAATCCGGACCACAAACTGGATATGCTGTTCTATCGTCCACAGGAAGAAGGCAAAAACAGCGACATTGTTAAGCTGAAACTGTTCCACAAAGCAGAGCCAATTCACCTGTCAGACGTCCTGCCCATGCTGGAAAACTTCGGCTTACGGGTTATTGATGAAAGTCCGTTTAAAATTACCTGTGCTGAAGGTGCGTTAAACTGGGTGATGGACTTTACCATGCTGCACAAAGCCAGCGAAAAGCTGGAAATGGAAACCGCCCAGACCTTGTTTCAGGATGCGTTTGCCAAAGTATGGAATAACACGCTGGAAGATGACGCATTTAACCGTCTGATTCTGGGCGCAGGCATGACGGGCCGTAAGGTCACCGTCCTGCGTGCGTATGCAAAATATATGCGTCAGACCGGCAGCTCCTTTAGCCGTGACTATATCGCCAATACACTGTCTAACTATCCTAAGATTGCCAAATTGCTGGTCACTTATTTTGACCTGCGGTTTAATCCGGCGAAAAAGCGGACTAAGAAAAAAGAAGAAACCACCTTTGACGAAATCAAGTCACAGCTGGACAACGTCAGTAACCTGGATGATGACCGTATTATTCGTCGTTATCTGGACATGATGCAGGCAACACTGCGGACTAACTTCTATCAGAATGATGACGAGGGTAATGAGAAACCTTATGTCTCGTTTAAGCTGTCACCGGACATGATCCCCGAAATGCCGCTGCCACTGCCTAAGTTTGAGATTTTTGTTTACTCACCGAAGGTGGAAGGCGTGCATCTGCGCGGCGGAAAAGTGGCCCGTGGTGGTCTGCGCTGGTCTGATCGTCAGGAAGACTTCCGCACCGAGATTCTGGGGCTGGTAAAAGCTCAGCAGGTTAAAAATACGGTGATTGTACCGGTAGGTGCCAAAGGTGGCTTTGTATGTAAACAGCTGCCGGTGGCAGAAGGCCGCGAAGCCATGCAGGCTGAAGGTCAGGCATGCTATCGCACCTTTATCCGCAGTTTGTTGGATATTACCGACAATATTGTCAATGGTGAAATTGTACCGCCTAAAGATGTGGTTCGTCTGGACGACGATGACCCGTATCTGGTGGTAGCGGCCGATAAAGGCACTGCCACATTCTCGGATATCGCCAACGGTATTTCCAATGAATATAATTTCTGGATGGGCGATGCATTTGCTTCTGGCGGCAGTATTGGTTATGACCACAAGAAGATGGCCATTACCGCCCGAGGTGCCTGGGAGTCTGTGAAACGCCATTTCCGTGAAGTTGGCATTGACTGCCAGACCACCGATTTTACTGCGGTGGGTATCGGTGATATGGCCGGCGATGTGTTTGGTAATGGTATGCTGTTATCTGAGCACACCCGTTTGATTTCAGCGTTTAACCACCTGCATATCTTCTTTGACCCTGATCCGGATGCCGCCACCAGCTATGCTGAGCGCAAACGGTTATTTGAAAATCCTCGTCTGACCTGGGATGACTACAATAAAGAGCTTATCTCCAAAGGCGGTGGTGTGTTCTCCCGTTCGGCCAAGTCAATCAAACTGACACCAGAGATGAAAAAGCTGCTGGGTACCCGTCAGATGACAATGACCCCGAACGAGCTGATTCACAACATTCTGAAAATGCCGGTAGACCTCATCTGGAACGGCGGTATCGGTACGTACATTAAGAGCAAGAAAGAGTCGCACGCTGAAGTGGGCGACCGGGCCAATGATGATCTGCGGGTCAATGGCCGGGATGTACAGGCCAAAATTGTGGGTGAGGGCGGTAACCTGGGCTTAACCCAGCTTGGTCGGGTGGAATACGCCGCCAACGGCGGCCGGGTTAACACCGACTTTATCGACAATGTTGGCGGGGTAGATTGCTCGGATAACGAAGTTAACATTAAGATTCTGCTTAACAGTCTGGTGAATAGCGGCGACCTGACCGTCAAGCAGCGCAATAACCTGCTGTACGACATGACCGATGATGTGGCTAAACTGGTGATTCAGGACTGCTATCGTCAAACCCAGTCTATTTCCATTACTGAACGTGCCGGTGTCTCTACGCTTAAAGAACAGCTGCGCTTTATTCACGGTCTTGAACGTGATGGCAAGCTGAATCGCGAACTGGAATTTATTCCGACCGACGATGAAATTTCAGACCGGGTTGCCGCCGATCGCGGACTGACCCGTCCGGAGCTTAGCGTGCTGATTGCCTATGGCAAAATGGTATTAAAAGATGAGCTGAATATTCCGGCAATTACTGACAATGCGTATCACGGCCGCTTACTGGTAGAGGCTTTCCCTGCTGTGCTGCGGGATAAGTTTGCCGAGCAAATGCAGCAGCATCCGCTGCGCGGTGAAATTATTGCCACTAAGTTAACCAATAACATGATTAACGATATGGGGCTGAACTTTGTTTTTCGCATGCAGGAAGAAACCGGTGCAACGGTAGATGAGATTGCGAATGCTTACTCAATTGTTAAAGGCATTTTCAATATCGGCTCACTGTGGAAAGACATTGAAGCGCTGGACAACAGAATTGATGCTGATCTGCAACTGCGGATGCTGGAAAACGCCCGTCGGATCATGCGCCGTACCGCGCGCTGGTATATCCGCCACGGTAATCTGAACATGGGAATTCAGGAAGCCATTGATGCCTATCGCAGTACGTTTGATCATCTGAGCCAGAACCTGCAAAGCTATCTGGTTAAAGATGAGTATACCGCGCTTGAAAAAGCTACCAAAAAACTGGTTGATAATGGTGTGCCGGAAGAGCTGGCGTACAAGGTCGCCAGTTTCTCTAATATGTTCTCGGCACTGGATATTGCTCAGATTGATGAAAATGACCCGCATTCCACAGCGATAATTTCTAATCTGTACTTCCAGCTGGGTAACAAGCTTGAGCTGCACTGGTTCCTTGACCAGATTAACAACCAGGCAGTCAGCAACCACTGGCAGGCACTGGCCCGGGCTTCGTATCGTGAAGAACTGGACTGGCAGCAGCGCTCTATTACCGCGAATCTGCTGGCCAGCCGTCCGGATGCCACCGATGCGGACGAAGTGCTTAACAGCTGGATGGACAATAATCAGGCGCTGTTAAAACGCTGGTATCACATGATGTCAGAGTTTAAAACCAGCTCTGCACACGATTTTGCGAAGTTTTCCGTCGCTTTACGTGAATTGATGCTTTTAAGCGTGAAGTCTAACCATTAGAATAGCGTTATTCGTCGAATCAAAGCCCTGTGACTGACAGGGCTTTTTTATAGATAACGCCCGATATGCAATCCATCGTACAGAAACTACTTTTACAATGTGAACCTGAAACCAGCCATGACTTTGCCATGAACTGGTTAAAGCGCACCCAGCACACACCGCTAAAAAAGATCTATAGTCATTCCACCATCGAAAAACCGGTCACCGTGGCAGGCATCCACTTTGCCAATCCGGTCGGACTGGCGGCTGGCCTGGATAAAAATGGTGAGTGTATTGATGCGTTTGCTGCGATGGGCTTTGGCTTTATCGAGGTGGGCACGGTCACCCCACGCCCTCAGCCGGGGAACCCCAAACCCCGCCTGTTCCGCATTCCGGAAAAACAAGCGATTATCAATCGCATGGGGTTTAACAATAAGGGCGTGGATTATCTGGTTGAAAATGTGAAAAACAGCCAGTTTAAAGGCACTATCGGTATAAATATCGGTAAAAACAAAGACACTGAAGAAAACCGCGCACTAGAAGATTATCTGCTATGTCTGAACAAGGTGTATCCTTATGCCAGTTATGTCACAGTGAATATCTCGTCACCCAACACACCGGGATTACGTAACCTGCAATACGGCGCTGCTCTGGATGCACTGCTGACTGGCCTGAAAGAGGCACAGGAAAAACTCTGTCAGACTCACGGAAAGTATGTTCCGCTGTTTATTAAGATTGCACCAGATTTGTCGGACGAAGAAATTACCTCCATCGCTCAGTCGCTGATTACCAGCAAAATGGATGGTGTCATTGCCACCAATACCACCTTAAGCCGGGATGCGGTGAGTGGCTTGCCACATGCAGATGAGGCCGGTGGTCTGAGCGGCGCGGTGATGACGCAGGTGTCGCTGGATGTTACCCGCAAGCTGTCGGCGGCACTGGATCGCGCCATTCCGATTATCGGTGTTGGCGGCATTGATTCGGCCCAGGCGGCCAGAGATCGGCTGGACGCCGGTGCATCACTGGTGCAGGTATATTCTGCCTTTATTTATCAGGGTCCGGCGCTTATCCGCCAGATCGCTAAAGCTATTTAACTAATGCCGGCCTGCGCCGGCTGAGTAATGATTGTTTATGAATACTATTCTCGTCACCACCAGTCGTGGTCTGGACGAACTGCTCAAGCAGGAAATTGAAACCTTGTGCCCGGGCGTGGAAACCCGCCTGAGTCCGGGCGCCGTGATTTTTGACGGCACACTGGAGCAAGCTTACACCTTGTGCTTATGGTCACGCCTTGCCAACCGGGTCATCTGGCAACTGGCCAGCGGTAAGTGCGACTCGGCCGAGCAGCTATATCAGGTCGCCGACAGTGTTGACTGGCCGCAGCACCTCAAGCCCACCCAGACCCTGAGCGTTCAGTTTGTGGGGACCAACCGGGCTATTAACAATACTCAATTTGGTGCGGTCAAGATAAAAGATGCCATTGTGGATCAGTTTGTGGCTGAAGGTAGCCAGCGTCCATCGGTGGAACGCCGACAGCCCGACTTACCGGTGTATGCACGTTGTCAGCGTGAAAACGTGACAATTGGGGTAGATTTAAGTGGTAACAGTCTGCATCAGCGGGCGTATCGTACCCAGACCGGCGATGCTCCTCTTAAAGAACATATTGCCTGCGCCATGCTGATGCGCTCCGGCTGGACTCGTCATACCAACCAGCCATTGGCAGATATCATGTGCGGTTCGGGTACTATTGCCATTGAAGCCGCCTATATTGCCCGTAACATTGCGCCCGGTATCAAGCGGGCCTACTGGGGCTTTACCCACTGGCAGCAGCATAACGGCGAGATGTGGGATAACCTGGTAGATGCGGCCATTGACGCCCAGCAACCTGCCGGGGCGGTGATACATGCCAGTGATATGAGCCGTAAAATGGTCAGTATTGCGAAAAGCAATGCTGATGAAGCCGGCGTTTATAACGATATTCAGTTTGCCGTCACCGATGCCACCAAAGCAGCGCCACCAGTCAAAGAAAAAGGCTTTATGGTGTCTAACCCGCCTTACGGGGAGCGTTTGGGTGAACTGACCAGCCTGGTACCGCTGTTTGCTGACTGGGGTAAGCATTTAAAAACCGCGTGGAAAGGCTGGAATATCACGCTGTTATCCAGTAATCGCGATTTACTGCGGGTGCTGAAATTGCGGGCCAGTAAAGACTACGCCATGAATAACGGTAAGCTGGAATGTCGTCTGGTTAACTACGAAATGAATGCCGCAAACTGTGAGCAATTCAGTGAAGATGCGCAAAACCATGAATTTGCCAATCGTCTGCGTAAAAATCTGAAAAAGCTCAAAAGCTGGATAAAACAGCAGGATACTAACTGTTACCGTATCTATGATGCTGATCTGCCCGATTATAACGTGGCGATTGATCACTACGATGACTGGCTGGTTGTACAAGAATACGCGCCACCTAAAGATGTCAGCGAAGATAAAGCCCGCCGCCGCTTGCAGGAAGTATTGCTGCACCTGCCGGTGGTGACCGGTGTTCCGGCCAGCAAAATCGCACTGAAAGTACGTACCAAACAAAAAGGCACTGCACAGTACGAGAAGTTCGATAAGAAAGGCGACAAAATGCAGGTCTGGGAAAATGGTGCCCGACTGCTGGTTAATCTGACTGATTACCTGGATACCGGTTTATTTCTGGACCATCGTGACACCCGTCAGATTGTGCGTAAAGAAGCACGTAATAAAGATGTACTGAACCTGTTTTCCTACACCGGTAGTGTGTCAGTGGCGGCCGCGCTCGGTGGCGCTCGCTCAGTATGTACCGTAGATATGTCAAAAACCTATCTGGACTGGGCTAAAGATAACTTCAAACTGAACAAACTGGCTGGTCCTTATGCATTTATTCAGGCTGACTGTACAAAGTGGCTGGCCGAGCATACAGGTAAATACGATCTGATATTTATCGATCCGCCGTCGTTTTCCAATTCAAAACGGATGAACGAAACCTGGGATGTGCAACGTGATCACATGGCGCTGCTGACCAATGCTGCCAAGTGTTTGAATGACACTGGCACAATCATATTTTCCAACAACAAGCGTGGTTTTAAACTGGACAAGGCCGCGGTAGAGGCCCTGGGTTTCAGTGTTGAAGATATTTCCGCCCAGACGATACCGCAGGATTTCTCCCGCAATAAAAATATTCACAAGTGCTGGGTATTTCGTCGTTGAACCTGATTTTGTATACCGGTCCGGGTTGCCAGCTGTGTAACAAAGCACAAGCGATATTTTTGCAATCCTCTGCGGCCGGTCACTGGATGCTGGAAACCATCAATGTGCGCACTTCACCTGCGCTATATCATCGCTATGGCGCCCGCATTCCGGTACTTTTACGCACTGATACCAACGCAGAACTGGCCTGGCCGTTTGCGCTGGCAGAGCTGGAGTTATTTTTACAATGAGTATTTTGCAGTTAAAAAACATTACGGTTATTTACGGTAACCCACCGCTGCTGGACGGCGTTGAACTGATTGTTCAGCCGGGCGAGCGGGTGTGTCTGGTTGGTCGTAACGGCAGTGGTAAATCCACCCTGATGAAAGTGATTTCAGGGGATGTGATTGCTGATGACGGCCAGCGTATTATTGATAATCAGACCATTGTGGCCCGATTGGAGCAGGACCCGCCACAAACTACCGATGTGACCCTGTACGACTACGTCGCAGAAGGACTGGCTGATGTGGGCAATATCATCAAGAATTATTATCATCAGACCCGGCTGGTTGCTGAAGAGCCCACTGATAAAAATCTGGCGCGGATGGAAGTACTGCAATCTGAACTGGAAGCACGGGATGCCTGGCAATTTGAACAGCAAATCTCCCAAACCCTGACCATGCTTAAGCTTGATCCGGATGTGTCATTATCGACCCTGTCCGGAGGCTGGCGCCGTAAGGCAGCCCTGGCCCGCGCACTGGTTCGTCAGCCAGATCTGTTACTGCTGGACGAACCAACCAACCACCTGGATATTGAAATGATCCGCTGGCTGGAACAAAGCCTGAAAGCCTATAACGGGGCCATTGTTTTTGTCAGCCACGACCGGGCTTTTATTCGTAATCTGGCCACCCGTATTGTCGATCTTGACCGTGGCAGCCTGGCCAGCTATCCGGGTAACTATGAAAGTTATCTGGAGAAAAAACAGCAGGACCTGGAAGTTGAAGCTGCGCACAATGCTGAATTTGACAAAAAGCTGGCCCAGGAAGAAGTCTGGATTCGGCAGGGCATTAAAGCGCGCCGCACCCGTAATGAAGGTCGCGTCAGGGCATTGAAAAAGCTGCGCGATGAGCGCAAGGCCCGGCGTGATTTACAGGGTAATGTGGTGGCGGCCCAGCATCAGGGCGTCCGCTCTGGCAAAATGGTATTTGAAGTTAACGACTTAAGTTATGCTATTGAGTCCAAAACTATCGTGTCGCACCTGAATCTGAACGTGCTGCGCGGTGATAAACTGGCCCTGGTCGGCCCTAATGGCTGTGGTAAAAGTACCCTGATAAAACTACTGTTAGGCCAGCTTAATCCGCAGACCGGCGCTGTAAAGCAGGGCACAAATCTGGAGGTGGCGTATTTCGACCAGCACCGGTTTGGTCTGGACCTGGAAAAAACCGTGATTGATGCGGTTGCCGATGGTAAACGTGACTTGATGGTTAATGGCCATCCCCGCCATGTGATCAGTTATCTGCAGGATTATCTGTTTTCCCCGGAACGGGTCAATGCCCCGGTTAAATCACTATCCGGTGGTGAGAAAAACCGCCTGATGCTGGCCAAACTGATGCTCAAACCCAGTAACTTGCTGGTGCTCGATGAGCCGACCAATGATCTGGATGTGGAAACACTGGAAATGCTGGAGACGTTGTTGTCTCAGTATGAGGGCACGGTACTACTGGTCAGCCATGACCGTGAATTTGTGGATAATGTGGCAAACAGCTGTCTGGTATTCGAGGGTGAAGGCTCGCTCAAAGAATTTGTGGGTGGTTTTTCTGATGTGCAGGAATGGTACAAGAGTCAGGAAAAACAACAGCAACAGGCAAAAAAGGCCGCTGCGCAGGCGGGCTATGAAACTAAATCAGAAACTGACAGTCCTAAGCCTAAGTCTTCTGTACGTAAGACGAAAAAGCTATCATACAAAGATCAGCGGGAACTGGACTCTTTGCCCAAAGAAATCGAGATCTTAGAAGAAAAACTGGATACGCTTCAGACATCGGTAAACGACCCGGACTTCTTTAAACAAGACAGTGACACCACTGCAGCCTTGCTGGCAGAATTGAACGATACCGAAACAGCGCTGAATGAAAAATACGCGCGCTGGGATGAACTTGAGAGCATGTTGGAAGACGCTCAGCAGTAAATAGGAATTTTGATGAAAAAAACACAGCTAGCCGCAGCCGTACTACTGGCTACAGGCAGTGCATCAGCGCTTGCCGCAACCTATGAAATAACGCCTTTGCCGGTTGAAGATATCGGCCAGAATAACTTTGCAAGCGCAATAGATAACACCGGTGCAATGCTGACTACAGTGGGCGAAGAGTTCTCCCCCCGTCTGGATGTTGAGTTACTGGAAGAAACCGGCTTTTTCACTGCCATTGAAAGCGCACTGGAAGCACCGGACGATGCTCGCGCCGGCGTCTTTACCACCAATGATTACAATACCATTGTGGCCAATCTGTCGACAGTACGAAGCACGCGCAGCAAAACCAATGTGCAGCTGACTGATTTCAGAAGCTATGTATCGGATTTGACCGATGCTGAGCTGGTCCCGGCGCTCGATGTCATACCCGAAGGTGATGATGATTACACCTGGTCAGTACGTGGCATAGCCCGTGATAGCCTGAGCCGCGATTTTATCGTGGGAGATGGTGAACTGCCATTTTTACCCCTGGTATATACCAACGATGATGGCGATGATACCACTTACATTTTATCAGCCGGTATTCAACAGGCCTTTGCCTATGTAAACGGCACTGCTGTGCGCCTGCCATCGCCGGATGATACGTTGAATGGCTATGCGGCTGCCTATGCAGTTAACAGTAATTTTGAAGTAGCAGGCTATGCCTCTACTGCCTATACCGACGACTTCATGGATAGCGTGGCAGAATGTCAGGATGACGAAAACCGGGCCATTGAACCGGAAGAGCGCTGTCTGGCAACGCTGGCTTACAGCAGCACAACATCCTCGTTTTCGTCTACGCAGTTAAATAACGCCACACTGAACCCCGTGGTGTGGCAGTTAAATGCGTCGGGTGAAGTTGTCAATACCATAGTATATCCGCTGGTATTTGAAGCCGACGATGACACCAATCCGTTTTTCAAGCGTGGTCGTGTTCAGGATATTAATGATGCCGGGGTAGGCGTAGGCTATTCAGCCATCGAAGAGCAGGTTTTGCTGACATCACGAACAGCCACCGGTAGCAGCACCACGACCACCCGTCCGGCCCGGACCGTCGCCACTTCGTTTATTGACGGAGAAACAACGGAACTGCTGGACCGGGATGAAAACCAGCTGAGCCAGGCCAGTGCCATCAATAATAATGGCTGGGTCACAGGTACAGTAACCCGTTCGCCTAACAGCATTGCCCGTGAATTCCTGTTTGCGCACAATCTGGAAACCGGTGAAACAGTGTACCCTGAAGGTTTCTTCTCTAATGCAGAAACGATTGGTCAGGCGATTAATAACAATAATACTATTGTAGGTAACTCGCAGGTACAGGCCACGCAGAGCTCTGTGACCAAAACACATGGCTTTATGTATACCGTGGGCGAAGACGACAGCGTTATTGACCTGAACACGCTGACAAGCTGTGACAGCCCGTACGAAATTGTTGATGCTATTGATATCAATGACAATGGCGAAATCATTGCCAATGCAATTATCGAAAAAGCCGTACGCAACATTGATGGCACAACAGCAATGAATGACGCTGGTGAAGAAGAGCAGGATGAAGTGGTGGTCGCGGTAAAACTGACCCCTAACGCCAATGGCCAGATTGAACAGTGCGATGCTGACGATGTGGGCAGCGACGAAGATGAAGGCTTTGAGCGCAGCGGAGCGGCTACCGGGCCGTGGTGGATCGCATTACTGGCCGGTCTGGTCGGATTCCGCCGGTTTCGCCGGTCATAAATTGCATTAACCGTATAAAAAGAGCGCCACTAAAGGCGCTCTTTTTTTGTTCTTTTGTAGCTAAAAGCAAGTTTTGCTGGTTGGCTTAAAAGTCAGGCGGGGTCATGCGCACAGAGTATTTTTTAACCGCTTAGTACAGGTGGAATAAAAGCGTCTAAAAAATGAAATGAATATGCAAAAAAAATGTAACATAAAATAATGCTTACATTCATTATCTTGCTATATGTCAAGAGAATTTTTTATTAAAATTGCTTGAACCTTCTTGTCAAATTGACTATCAAAGTACTGTACGACAAAGAACGCAGCGCTTGTCGACCAAAGCAGCTTAGGAGCGACTGTACTTTTTCGTACTTTAACTGACAAAAGAGGCTAATCAATGAAACGACAAAAAAGAGACAAATTGACTCGCGCCCATGCAAAAGGGTATCAGGCTGGAATCAGCGGTCGCTCTAAAGAAAACTGCCCGTTCCAGTCTTTTGACACGAGATCACAGTGGTTAGGAGGGTGGCGAGAAGCTGTGGAAGACCGTCATCTCGGTTTTTCAGTCAGATAATCATCTCTTTAAAGTTTATTGATGTAAGCCCCGCTCAAAGCGGGGCTTTTTCGTTTAAAGCGCAAGGCTGATAATCAGAATGTTGATGTATCCTGAAACAAACCGACTTTAAGATCTTTGGCAACATAAATCTCACGGCCATCTACCTCAACGATACCGTCTGCCTGGCCCATAAACAATTTTCGTTTAATCACCCGCTTCATATCGATGCGATAGGTTACTTTTTTGGCGGTAGGCAGAATTTGTCCGGTGAATTTTACTTCACCCACGCCGAGCGCCCGACCTTTGCCCGGGCCACCGCTCCAGCCAAGGAAGAAACCGACCAGCTGCCACATGGCATCCAGACCCAGACAGCCCGGCATGACCGGATCACCGGGAAAATGGCATTCAAAAAACCATAAGTCAGGATTGATATCCAGCTCTGCAATGATTTCACCTTTGCCGTGAGAACCGCCATCCTCAGTAATAGACACAATCCGGTCCATCATTAACATATTCGGGGCCGGTAACTGGGCGTTTCCTGGGCCAAACATCTCGCCAATGCTGCATTTAAGCAGGTCTTCGCGGTCAAAGCTTTGTTGTCTGTCGGACATAAACTCTCTTCTACTTATGAATTCAGGCACTTAATTTAGCGAACACTTGTACGCTAAACAACTCTGAACAGTGATTTATTGTTAATTTTTTGCCATGCTAGACTGACATTTTGATGACAGACGGAAGAAAATGCATGGCTGAAAAGAAAAAATCTTTACTGCAGGCCAATGCAGAAAAGCAAAAGCGCTACAGGGAAAAGCAAAAAGCGGCAGGCAAAAAGCTGGTACGAGGGTATGTCAGTCCTCAGGCTATGCAGTGTTATGAAGAAATTAGGCAAAAAACTGGGTGGAGCGACAACGAAACCTTGTCTAACTCACTGCGAATTTTGCTGGCCGCCTACAAGTGCGGCCAGATCAAACTGCTAAATGAGTGGCTGAAAAATCATGACCGCTAGGGCTGTCGGATCGGGGTGGTGTGTTTGTGGATAATACGTCGGGCATCCTGTTTCACTTCTTCCCGGTCCCGGTATTGCCACAACCTGTCACGCACCTGAGGAGCAATGGCATCAATATCAACCACCGGATAACGGTAGCGTAAGGGCACTTCCAGCGCCTCAAGCTGCAGCGTCAATGGTGCGATTGCCCAGGGCGTATGGATAAACTCGCTGGGCAAGCTGGCCAGTTCCGGTACCCACTGGCGAATAAAAACGCCATCCGGGTCCTGTTCTTTGGATTGTTTAACCGGGTTGTACAGCCGAATGGTATTGGTTCCGGTAATGGCGGCCTGCATCTGAATCTGCGGATAGTGAATCCCGGGTTCAAAATCCAGAAACTGACTGGCCAGATATTCAGCCGGGCGTTTCCAGTGCAGGTTGAGCCAGTGACACGCCACACTGGTGACCATGGCCCGCATTCTGAAATTAAGATAACCCGTTGCGCGCAATGCTCGCATACAGGCATCCACCAGGGGTAAACCGGTTTGCCCCTGGTGCCACAAATGAAACAGCCACTGGTCTTTAGGGCCGGTTTCATAGGGGTAGGCCGCATAGCCGGCGTTGACCGGGCGCACTTCCATGGCACATTCGCTTTCAAACTTCTGTACAAAATGATTATGCCATGACAACCGGGATGACAGCGCCCGTAACGGTCGGCGCCAGTTTTTTTGTCGCTCACGGGTATATTCAATGTACTGATATACCTGACGGACCGACAGATTCCCAAATGCCAGATAGGGGCTCAGCCGGGTACAGGCTTTACGCGCTTTGGAAGGCGATGAGATGGACGTGTGATAATCAATACCGCGTCCTGCCAGAAAGTGTTTGAGGGTATGCCAGGCACGTTTTTCACCGCCATGCTGAAAACAAGGCTGGGGCGTTGCGGTGTAGCGATAATCTAAAACCGGTGAAATGCCCAGCGCGCTGTCAGGCTCAGAAACAGCGTGTTGCAGGTTAAGCCCCGGCAGCAGGTTTTGTGTGGTTATACATAGCGTGTCGAGGTCGTCTTCGGTCGTTGCTGCATGCCCCGCATGCTCAAAGTAGCGAATACTGGCAGGCCGGGAAGTATTCAAGATTCCGCATACAAAGAAAGTAGTGGGGCGGTCTTCCACTGACCTGGCCAGCAGGGCCTGCTCCTGCATTTTTGATGATGCCGGCAGCCTGAGCGTATTATGACAATACCCGGCGCGCAGATAGCACGGGCGTAAGAACCCGTCAGCCGATAGCCAGTTAACCTCTGCCAGCGCTACGTCATCGCAGGACTGATGGTAACTGCGATGCCAGTGCTTAACCCACTGTTTACGATGCGACAGGCCTCGCTGAACAGCACCGTAAGGCGACTCATACCAATGAATATCATGCGCGGCAAACCAGCGGGCTATCTGTTTATCGCGGGCAAAGGTATTAGCCAGCCCGATTTCCTGATAGGAATAGACCCCATGTATGCGAACCTGATGGCAGAGCTGTTGAAACACCGCACGGGCGTTACCGCAGGCGACCATAACGCGGCAGTGGTATGATGACAGCTGACTGTCCAGATCATCCAGACTTTGTTGTACAAAACGCCAGTGACGCTCACTATAATGCGGGTCGCTGAGCAGCATAGGTTCAAAAATATAAAGGAGCAGCACCGGGTGGCCTGTTTCGGCGGCCTGCCGTAACGGCGCATGATCCCGCAGGCGCAAATCGCGCTTAAGCCAGACAATATTGACGCTATCTGTGTGATTGCTGTATTGCTTTAAAGCCATGCGCGCCGGAACTGTCCGTCACTGTCATACATGTCGGTCTGCTTTTGCATATTAAACTTACGCTGGCCTCGCGGGTCGCTGCCACCGCCAGCCAGATACAGCCAGTTGCCCCAGTTGCTGGCTACATCATAGTCAATCAGCTGCTGTTCAAACCAGGCTGCTCCGTAGCGCCAGTGTAAATTCAGCTCATGAATTAAATAGCTGGCGCAGAGCTGGCGGGCACGGTTTGACATAAACCCGGTCTGTTGCAGTTCACGCATGCCCGCATCGACAATATCACATCCCGTTTTACCCTCACACCAGCGGGTGAAGCGCTGCGTGTCGAACTCACCAAATGCCTGCTGACCTTTAAAGCCTTCAGCAGCAAACAGCACATGCTGATGCTTTACCAGCTGCCAGTGAAAAAATTCCCGCCACAGCAGTTCAAAATACAACCAGTAGGTAGAATCATTTTTTTCAATCTTCTGTTCGTAGGTAAACAGTTCATCAGCTACCCGCCGCGGGGATAGCATGCCACTGGCCAGCCAGGCAGAAAATTTTGACGAATAATCCCAGCCCACCATGCCATTTCGGGTTTCCTTATACTGACTAACATGTTGGGTTTTCCAAAGATAATACTGAAGCTGTTCAAGCCCGGCGGTTTCTCCGCCCTGCCAGTAACGAACATCAGTCGGTGTCTGTAGTTCAGTATCTGAGTGAATTCCGGGAACGGGCGGTTTAAGCGAAGTGGGTTTATCCGCCGGTTTTACTGGCTCAATGCTGGCTTCTATCTGCTTTCTCCACGGCGTAAAAGTGTTTTTCATGGTGCGTGGGTCAGACGGCAGCTGTGCTTCATCAAATAAATGATTGCTGGTACCGGTTTCCCAGCTCACCTGAGGAAGCGCCTGGCAAGCTGCTTCAATATGACGGGCTTCGTACGGCGCAACATCCAGACTGTAGCCGATACGGGAAACCCCGTATTGTTTGCATAAATCAGGCAGCCCGGTGTCGATATTGGCCTTTTTTACAATCAGTCGCTGGCCTAGCTGTGAAAGCTGCTGATTAAGGTCCTGCAGCCCCTGATAAACAAACCGGCGCCGGTGCTGCCCCTGTGAAACCAGACCAAAAGCATTGGGCTCAAGAATCCACGGCTCGTCAAAATACACCAGAATCAGCTGGTCGACATCTAAATTAAGTTTAATTAAACCTGGCAGGTCGTCCAGTCGCAAATCCTTGTTGAATAAGTACAATCCAACATGTGGCTGTGAAGACATCCGAATATCCCGTTTCGATCAAAAGCAGCCATAGTACGTATACCAGCAATACCAAGACCAGTTAAAAAGAGGTAATCGTGACCGTACCTGTCACCATCATGTGGTTCAGAAAGGACCTGCGCGTAAAGGACAACCCTGCGCTTATCGCTGCCTGTAACGAAGGTAAAATTATTCCGGTATTTATCTACGACAGCGAAGCACCGGACAATCATCGCCCCGGCGGGGCCAGTCAATGGTGGTTACATCAGTCACTGCATGCGCTGAATAAACGGCTTAATGACCATTTACAGATTTACCGTGGCGACCCCAAAGTAATAATTCCGGACCTGATGGAAAAATTCAGCGCTGACACCGTTATCTGGAACCGCTGCTATGAACCGGCCACCATTGAGCGGGACAAACAACTTAAGGAGATTCTTAAGGAGTCGTCATATAACGCGCACAGCATAAATGGCAGCCTGTTATGGGAACCCTGGACTATCAGTAAAGGCGATGGCGGACCCTACAAAGTGTTCACTTCCTTTTACAAAAAAGGATGTTTGCAGGCCGCGCCACCCCGTTATCCGGAAGCCGCTCCAGATCGCATCACCTATGCGGATGTTCCCCAAAGCGACCTGTCTGTAGATGATTTGAATCTGATGCCAGATATTAACTGGTACGAGACCATTGCCAAGGAGTGGACACCAGGAGAAGACGGTGCAGCGGATCGTCTCAGTGCCTTTTTAAATGATGCGGCAACCGAATATAAATCAGAGCGGGATATTCCCGGTGTTCACGGTACGTCTAAGCTTTCACCGCACCTGCACTGGGGCGAAATATCACCGAATCAGATTTGGTACGCGGTAAAAGGCAAGTTCGGCGACACCGAAAACGAGGGCGTTGATACCTTTTTGAGTGAGCTGGGCTGGCGCGAGTTCAGTTATCATTTGCTGTATCACTTTCCGCAGATTGTAGATGAAAACTTTAATGATAAGTTTAACCACTTCAACTGGCGCTACAGCGAACAGGATCTGAAGGCGTGGCAAAAAGGCCAGACCGGGATCCCGATTGTGGATGCGGGGATGCGGCAACTGTGGCAAACCGGCTGGATGCACAACCGTGTGCGTATGATTGTCGGCTCATTTCTGGTCAAAAACCTGCTTATGCACTGGCATCATGGTGAAGCCTGGTTCTGGGATACTCTGGTGGATGCCGATATGGCCAGTAACAGTGCCAGCTGGCAGTGGGTGGCCGGCTCCGGCGCTGATGCTGCGCCATATTTTCGGGTATTTAATCCTGTTTTGCAGGGCGAAAAGTTTGATAAGCAGGGACATTACGTAAAGGCCTGGTGTCCGGAGCTGGCTAAGCTGGGCAACAAATACCTGCATAAACCCTGGGAAGCGTCAAAAGATGAACTCAGCAAAGCCGGTATTACGCTGGGGCAAGAGTATCCAGAGCCACTGGTAGACCTGAAAGAAAGCCGGCGCCGTGCGCTTGATGCGTTTGACCAGATAAAAGGAAAATAACCAATGTCAGGTACTCTGCGACTGATTCTGGGTGACCAGCTAACCGATGACCTGCCAGCTATCACCGATGCGGTTAAATCCCGCGATATTATTTTACTGGCCGAAGTGCGCGAAGAGGCCACTTACGTAAAGCACCATAAAAAGAAGATCGCCTTTTTGTTTTCGGCCATGCGCCACTTTGCGCAGGAGTTGCAGTCGCAGGGCTACACGGTACGCTACCGGTATTACGACGACAAAGACAACCAGGGGAGCTTACTGGGCGAGGTGAAGCGGGCGCTCGATGAGCTTAAACTGGATAACGTGGTTACCACGGCGCCTGGTGAGTACCGGCTGATGAAAAGCATGCAGCAATGGGAGCATCAGCTGGGTAAGCCCGTTACAATCAACCAGGACACACGGTTTTATGCCACACCGACAGAATTCAGTGAATGGGCCGAAGGCAGAAAATCCCTGCGCATGGAGTTTTTCTACCGGGAAATGCGTAAAAAAACTGGCATACTGATGCAGGACGGTGGTCCGATAGGCGGGCAGTGGAATTTTGACGCGAAAAACCGGGAGTCGTTACCGGCGTCTGTTCAGCCACCATCACCCAGTATGTTTGAGCCTGACGACATCACCCTTGAGGTGATTGAGTTGGTAAAAACAGAATTTTCTGATCATTTTGGTGATATTGACGAGTTTCATTATGCGGTGACACGGCAGCAGGCTCTGGAAGTCCTCAACACATTTATTGACGAGCGCTTGCCGGACTTTGGACGTTATCAGGATGCCATGCGCAACAATGCGCCCTGGTTGTTTCATTCTCACTTGTCGTTTTACATCAACTGCGGGCTACTCAGCCCACAGGAAGTGGTGGAACAGGCAGAGTTGGCCTACCACAGCGGTAGCGCGCCGTTAAATTCGGTCGAAGGGTTTATCCGCCAAATACTTGGCTGGCGCGAATTTGTGCGCGGTTTTTACTGGCACTACATGCCCGGCCTGCAATCTGACAATTACTTCGGCGCAACCCGTAACCTGCCGGAATTCTTCTGGGATGGTTATACCAATATGAACTGTATGCGTCAGTGCATTACCGATACCAAGAATCATGCTTATGCTCATCACATCCAGCGCCTGATGGTACTGGGAAATTTCTCGCTACTGTGTGAATTGTCGCCCGAACAGGTACAGCAATGGTATCTGCTGGTGTATGCCGATGCGTATGAGTGGGTGGAGCTACCCAATGTAGCAGGCATGATTCTGTTTGCCGATGGCGGTAATCTGGCCAGCAAGCCCTATGTAGCGAGCGGCAGTTACATCAATAAAATGTCGGATTACTGCAAGAATTGTGGCTATAGCGTAAGTAAGAAAACTGGCGAAAAAGCCTGCCCGTTTAACTATTTGTACTGGCGCTTTTTAGATGCCCATCAGGATAAATTAAGAAAGAATCCGCGCATGGGGCTGGTTTATAAAAGTTACGACCGGATGGATGCACAAAAAATTGAGACAATGCGCTCCGACGGTCAAAAATTTTTAACAAAGATCACTAATAATGAAGAAGTCTGAGCTGCCACAAAAAACCTGTGTGGTGTGCGGCCGGCCTTTTACCTGGCGCAAAAAATGGGCGCGTGACTGGGAAAATGTCCGTTACTGCTCAAAACGTTGCGCCGGAAATCGTAACAAATCGTCACCACAGCATTAAACCAGTGGTCACGATACTGCGTAACAGCTTCATTAATCAGTGAACGTGAACCTTTGATGACATTAAAAGAAAAAGCCCTGGCTGCGCTAATGACAGCCACAGTAGCAACGACAATACACGCAGCAGAACCGTACAAAGTAGCCCAGATAGATGGGACACAAATTACCGGCGTCACCGTCAGCGGTAATGGTGATGTTTTTGTTAATGCGCCTAACTGGCGTGAAAATGTGCCGTTTGCTGTGGCTAAAGTCACTAAAGATGGCAAGTTTGAACCTTATCCTAACACGCAGGTAAATGCCTGTGTGGCCAGCGCACAGGTTAAAGACGACTGCTTTTTAGCCGTGCAGTCGGTAGTTGCTCACGCCGACAAACTGTACGTGCTGGATACCCGCAATCCCCGTTTTCAAAAAGTGCAGGATGCACCACGGTTGTTCGTAATTGACCTTAACTCAAATCAGATTGAAAAGGTCCTTAAACTCAGCGAACAGGCTTATCATAGCGATTCATACATCAATGATTTACGGGTTGATGATAAAACCAATCGCATTTATATGACTGATTCTGCCCATGCCGGCTTAGTGGTATACAACCTGGATGACGACTCCAGCTACCGTATTCTGGATAACCATGTTTATACCAAAGCCGAAGTTGATCAATTAAGCATTGAAGGTAAGCCGTTTACCATGCAGGTTCAGTCAGACGGCATCGCCCTGGATACTGTAAATAATACGCTGTATTTTCACGCTTTATCTGGTTACAGCCTGTATGCCATCAACACCGCAGATATTCAGCCTGGTGCTAATGACAGCATTGCCAAATCGGTGCGTAAAGTTGCGAAAACCGGCGCACCTGACGGTATGATTTATCATGAAGGCAACGTATATCTGGCCGATCTTGAAAAACAGCTGGTGCAGTATCTCACACCAAGCATGGACTTGCGCACGCTGGTGAGTGGCCAGGCGGTTAGCTGGGCAGATACTTTCAGTATCCATAATGGCGAGCTTTACTATACCAATAGTAAAATTCAGGATGCCGGTGCCGATGTCAGTAAAATGTCATTTGAAGTTTATAAAGTCGCCTTGCCTCAGTAAATCTGCAACTCCAGGGGCTGATAACATTTGGTATCAGTTCTTTTTTGATGTCTTGTTGAACCCGATGCGAGCCTTGGGTATTCTGCTAACAGACCTGCAGTACAAGGAGCCGCATCGTGTGTGAATTATTAGGCATGAGTGCCAACACACCCACCGATTTATGTTTCAGTTTTACTGGCCTGACCCGCCGTGGTGGTGAAACCGGGCCGCACAAAGATGGCTGGGGCGTCGCATTTTATGAAGGGAAGGGCGTACGTCAGTTTCATGATCCAGAGCCTTGTTCCACTTCAAAGATAGCAGAATTTGTCGCCCGCCTGCCGATCAAGAGTAAAACCGCAATCTGCCATATACGCCAGGCTAATGTAGGTAACATCAATCTGTCGAATACGCATCCTTTTACCCGTGAATTATGGGGACGTAACTGGGTATTTGCTCATAATGGTCAGATTCCGGGGTTTACGCGTCGCACAGGGATTTATGAAGCTATCGGTGATACCGACAGCGAGGAACTGTTTTGCGACTTACTCAACCAGCTAAGACAAAATCTGCCTCGTGATGCCATGCCACAACAGCTGGCCCAGACTCTGGTCACCCTGAGTCAGGAGTATGCGCAGCAAGGCGTATTTAACTGCTTATTAAGTAACGGCGACTGGCTGTTCACGTTTTGTAGTACCAAACTGGCCAGTATTACACGGCGTGCGCCATTTGGTCCGGCCTGCCTGAAAGATGTTGAGGTGGAAATAGACTTTGCCAGCGAAACCACACCTAATGACGTGGTCAGTATTATAGCCACAGAACCCCTGACCAACGATGAGCAGTGGGATATTTATGAGCGCGGGGAATGGAAACTCTGGCAACAGGGGGATGTGATTGCCAGTGGCAAAGTAGATGTGCCGGTCCATAATTCGGAAACTAAAATGGTCAGCCCGGCCAATATGCCAGTAGATAAATGTGCAGGCTGACCTGAAATAGCCTCAGGCTATTTTTTATAGGGCGGAGCAGGGGAGCTGACTTTAGAAACCAGATAGGCCGCGGCAAACCCCAGACAACTGCCCACCATAACATCCGATTTGTAATGAGCATCCCGGTCAGTCCGGCTTTTTCCTATTAACGCGGTGGCGGCATATCCAGCTGCTGATGCAAGCACTAAGGGGCCTGAGCTTTTCGGAATACTGCCTGCTACTGCAGCCATGGCGGCCGCATGGCCAGACGGCATTGCATTGAATTTGTCTTTCAGCGTTGGGCCTTTAAAGTCAGGGCCACGAATCGCTCGGGGCCGTTTTTTACCAATCAGCCGTTTTAAAATAGCATTGGCACCGCCAGCCAAAGCAGCACTGAGTGCCGCACGCTTTAAAAATTTCTGGGTCTTGGGCGCATCCACCAACGTGGTTGCCGCATAGGCAGATGCAGTGATAGCGGTCACTGCCACAGGCTTGGTCAATGCACTTAAGTACTTAGATTCCAGCAGAGCCTGTTTGTTTTTCTCTGCTTTCGACTTAACAAACCGGCCAACAATTTTTCCGGCCAGACTTTTATCTTTGGTTCTCAGATGAAGCATCACGTTGATCCTTAAAATTTGCACATGAAATATATAACCGCAACACGCTAAAAAGATCGACCGACGCCAGTAAATCATGCTTTATGGTGATAAATAGAGATAAGATAATTGGAAACTTTTTTCCAATTGGTGATAAATAAGCAGGAATACAGGAAATGGAAGCCTCACACTGATGTCAGTGAGCTTTAAAAAGGAGAACGGTTATTTATATTGCAACGATGAGAGCAACCGGCGTAAAACGGTTTAAAAAATACAAAAGAGAAAATAGTGCGTTAAGGGCCATTTATTCATTTCTGTCAGACTATGATCAAGATAACTTGAAGCTGGTCACGCTGATATCTCCAGGCAGGCAAGTGCAAACCTTCACAGACGCCAATGAAATCACTGTCCCAAAAACCAAACAAAGGATTGCCGATTCTAAAAGCTGGCAACGGCTCAGATTTAAAGTTTTCGATAAGTACGGAAATGCTTGTTCATGTTGCGGTGCAGGTTTCTTAGATGGCGTTAAGCTGGAAGTTGATCATATTTATCCTGTCAGCAAATATCCTGAACTTGAGCTGGAATTTTATAATCTACAGATTCTTTGCAACATTTGTAACCTCGGAAAATCTGATGTTTTTATTAAAGACTTCAGAGATGAGAAAATGAAAAGAAAACTTGCTGATATTTATGCGTCGACTTATCAAGTTGAAAAAGTAAAAGAATAATTGGTAAAAAGATGAGCCTGATTTTAGCATGCAGTCAACATAGAAAATAAAATCTGAAGTTCCAGTAGCCGTCTGGTATTTTCAGGTTTTAAAGTAATTAACTAAGGTCATCAAATTTTATGTATGAGTATGGTACTAAAGGCGCTGTAACTAAAACCATCTGTATATACAGCATAACTTACTGCCAGACATGATGCCCGATGATGAACGGGTATCGCCAGACTTATGCCAACACCAAATCGACCGGGTGCTCAGTCATCTGAACGATTAAAAGCACGGTATCTGGCGGCGAGCACCAACGGGAGCGCAGGCCGCCAGATACCAGTGCGTAAAGCCATAAAATCAGGCCGCCAAAAGTGACGCGTGTAACTATCTGATATCGCAACATATATAATTGCGCATAATGTATATTATGTTAAATAGAGTATTTATGTATTATATCATGTTAGTCAGGGCTGCTTCCCGACTCTATAGCAATATCTGCAGATTAACGCTTTTACAGCGTGCCTGTCCGCATTGGCAATCCACGTGTTAACGCACCGCAAGTTGCTCACTAGCCAGGCCGGCTAACGAAGCAAAGTTGTGCCTGTCCATAAACAGCCGCAGATAAATAGTAATATAAAGCGTTGCTGGTATTGGTCGTGTTCGGCAACCGGTATGAGATAACCCAGTCACTTAGGTTTTGTCATCGACCTCAGAATTAAGCTACTCAGTTGTTTATTACATATATAAGCTGGCTGGCAAATTTGCGTTAAAAATAGACAAATATTACCAATTTAAAATCGTGTCGTACGTAAAATCTGAGGAGTTTTGCGAGGTATGGCTAGTCAGATTTTACGTAGAGCCGCGCTGAAAAGTTACCGTCTTTTGTGCAAAAAGTGTCATCAGCCATGCCTGATAAACTAACTGGTTGTTGGTTTAGTTTAACGATGCTCGTGAAATCAAATGACGACAGAAGCTGAACAATATTCGCAAAGAGTCATAGTCAAAAATATAAATCGTATTCCTAATCAGGTTATCTCTGCTTATAAAGCATGGTTAACAACAAAGATAATTAGCTCGCGAAATCTCAGATTTGGTTATTGATATGGTAGTCGCAATATTGGATTAAATATATCGCAAGTCGCCGGACAAATTGCTGATTCAAATCCACCAGTGAAACTCCCAAATGACGGTTCAGTCAGAGTACGCTTAGCCAATTCAGGTTTCATCAACACTCGTTTAGAAATTGCTTGCTGACTTTGGCATCTTTCTGTTTGAATTTCAGGCAACGCTACGTGAAATCTGATAAAGATTTCGGGTCACAGGCCTGAATATTTTACGTAGCGCGCTGTGATAATAGCGCTATTTTTGCTCATTCTTATGAAATTTAGTCAGCTGCAAAGGCAAAATGATGCTGTGGTGATGGGCCAATAATCACAGTTAATACGCCTTCCCGCTTGTTTTGTATTCAACAGTATCGACATAAATTGAGTAAATCACCATATACTGTATACTTATACAGTCTTGGTAAAAAGGGCACTTCGGTGTTCTTAAAGAACCGTAAAGTGGAAAAGACGATCGTAAATAATGGTCAAAAAGGACGCTATTAGTCGGTTTTATTCATCACGCAAGATAACTGGAATTATCATGCGTGATGAATAAAGAGATAGATTTACGATGCGCCAAAACCCTTATAATGTTATTATTAATCAATAAGATACAAGTTTTATAGAGTTTATGACCAGCGCTTTAATCTCCTCTCAGCATGGCTTTGTAACCGTATATAAAGAAGCGGTCAGCCGCTATTTTAACGATATATTTACAAAGTTACCCCGCAATACGCAGCGTGCTTATGTGAGTGATTTCAATGAATTTGCGATATTCTGCGACCAGGAAAATCTGCCTGGTTTCACTGATTCGATGCAGGATAATGAGCATTGCGTAAAGCGCTATGTGGAAGTGCTTTGTCAAAGTCCCCTTGCCTACAGAACCATAAAACGCAGGCTCAGCGCATTAAGTAAGTTTCTGGGAATTGCTCAGTTGCCTAATCCGATTGTGCAGTCGGTGTATCTGAAAGATTTTATAAAGCTGAGTTTGGCAGAAAATGAAAAGTATCAGCTGAGCAGCCACCAGGCAGTACCGCTGACACTGGATATTCTGGAAAAAATCAATGATGCCGTAATTCCTGATACCTTACTGGAAATGCGAGATCTTGCTATTATCAACCTGATGTTTGATGCGTTGCTACGTGCCGATGAACTAGTACGAATACGCCTGGAGCATATAAACAAACGCAACAATGCACTTCTTATTATTACCTCTAAAGCTGACCAAGCCGGTAAGGGTTCTTATCGCTATATCTCCAACAGTACGGTTGCGATGATTGATGAATATATCAGTGAAGCTAATTTTAATCGTGCCAGACAAACTGAACGTGAGACCACGGATCCCCGCCGGTTGAATAATGGCATACTATTCAGGCGGGTTTCGAATCGTGGACATGCCCTGCTCCCTTATGACGAAAGCTTGCAAGGCAAGCATTCACCGATTCTGGAATACTCTTCTATATACAGGGTTTGGCGACGAATTGCCGATCTTGCCGGGATTAAAGAAAATATTACACCGCACAGTGGTCGGGTTGGCGGCGCCGTGTCGTTGGCAGAAAATGGTGCTACACTGCCCGAGATGCAGTTGGCCGGTGGTTGGAATTCTCCTGAAATGCCAGGGCATTATAGTCAACAGGCCAATGTGGGCCATGGTGGAATGGCTAAGCTGGCCAAAAACAGAAATCGTTAGATTTATTTTGTTCAATTTTTTAAACAGGTATCCCGATGAAGAAAATTATTAAACAACAAAAAGGGCTTCATAAAGACAGCAATCTATCGTTCTCCCCTGCTCTTTTGCGCTCGACCTACTCTGGGTGGGATTCCTTTTTTAATAGCGAAAGGCAAGTCAGTGATGATTTTATGGCAGAACGTGTGCAACCAGTTAATCAGAAAAGAGAGTTAATTTAATGCGCTACCGTGACACCACTGAACTGCTTGAAGATATAAAAAGCAACTCACAGAACATAGAATTTAATGATGTAATAGCGCTGATTGACACTCAGTTTTTGTTTACACCGACGCGCTTTACGAATGGCAGCGTGATTAATGATGCTGACCAGAACCATGGCTCATGTAAGTTACTGGCACTGGGCCGTCATCTGGCGCTGGATAAATCCCAAACTCTGGCTTTATTCGGCCGTTTTTACACTCGCGATGTGCTTGAGAATCCGCAAGGTAACGATCATGCGAACATCCGAAATTTTATGGTTGGTGGCCATGATGGCGTGACCTTTGACACTTTTCCGCTGCACGTGCGGAGTACTGATACAAAGTAGCTTTTTGCAAGAGCACATTTAAAACGTAAATTAAGCTTGAACAGAGGCCGTTTAAATTTTCTGTTAGTCCAAAATAACTTCCCGGCTTTACCCTGTCTTAACTGTCGGCTCATTACCGGCACTTTCGACATGTCGCTTGTTCATCGTTAAAGCAGCGTTATTGTAGATATCGTCGTGAAAGATTAACAAGGCATAACATGCAAGTGTTGGTTTTCACTCTGTTTTTAATCCTGCTGACAGTACTTGTCCAATGCGCAGACTATAATGTGTCTTACTTTCATAAAGAAGGTACGAAGGCTTCCGACTCTGCGATAAGCATTCGACCGTGCAGGTTCTGATCATTATAGACGGTCAGGCCTGTTGTCAGGAAAGAGGAAAAGGTGCGGTTATATTCAATACCGGTGATGTAGTTAAATGCGCGGCAACGACAGAACACTGACACTCCCCAATCAAAGACAGGCACGTCACTTTTTGACATTATATGGCCCACAAACCCTATCATCTGGACGCAAGTGCCAACACAAAAATATTATGACTCGAAAGCAAGCTCGATACATAAACCGATCTGACATTTGCCGGTGCTCTGCAGCAGCGCGAATATACTTATATAAGAACCTTGTTTAACTAACCCTGCTGGTTTTTATGGCTTGCCGCTGGTCATTTTTTTCAATGTACGATCTTTTTGAATAAAGTGATGATAGAGCGCAGCAGCAACGTGGCCTGCAATTAGCATCCATACCAGCCATTCCCCCATAATTTGTTTATGGATGAAATCTACTGGTGCTTCAAATTCTTTGAATGTCAGGCCCATACCATTGCTGACAAGCACTTCAAACAGCCAGGTATCTTCAAATTTTGGAACAGTAAAAAAGCCAAAAAATTGAGTGTCAGCACCAGTACCCATATACCCGGTCAATGGCATGATAATCATTATGCCATACAAAGCAAGATGCCCAAGGTGAGCGGCCAGGTGCATCAATTTATTACCCGGCTCTTCTCTGGGCGTCGTGTTAGTCAGACGCCACAAAATTCGCAACAAAACCAGACCACCCACTGTCACACCAATGGCAAAATGTATGTGAATGACCGGGCCACCTTCTACACCAAAAGTATCCGCCAGCCAGTCTTTTAAATAAACGGTAACGTAAGAGCCTATAAACAACGCTGCTGTGAGCCAGTGAAAACATTTGGCTACAAAGCCATAATTAAAATCAGTATTAGTCAGGTGCACACATCACCTCTTTGCTGTTAATCCAGTTCAAAGCATACCTGATTCAGGCTAATCAAAATGCTAATTTGGCGTTAATATAACTTATCTTATAAATACTAACGTTTGGTGCTTTTGGGTGGTTTTAGCTTCAGCGCTTTTCGAATATACATCTCAGCCGCCTGCATAGCCTCTTCGACAGTTTCCTGCGGTGCATCGTGTGTGGTTACCTGCCGAATCTTTTTACTGCGATCACCACGACAGTACCAGAACCAGCGACCCTCCCAGGTCGGCATAACGACAGCCAGCACATCCTGATCAAACATAAGGTCATAACGGGTCGCGCTTTTCTGTAACCAGTTTAGCCCCTTATTGGTGGCTGACAGTTCTTCAGTGCCTACGAAATCTGATTGCTGTTCCACTCGCCTTTGGTCCTATTGCATGAATAATCCGGCAAGATTCTCAATAATCCTGCGGCATTACAATATAGCCCATGAGTCAGGGGCTGTGTTTTCGGCAAAGCGTCAATGCGGCGAGACAAATAGCCAGCGTGCGAGAACCTTATGTTTATAAAACAAACACATAGTGAGGAAAATGCACAGCTGCGCTGGATAACTTTTAGCCGGATGCTCCTGACTACCCCGCCGCGTAGCGGCGTAACTTGAATTACATTATAGGGTATGGTGCCGTAATAAATGCTGGGTATTATTTTAGAAGTGATAAGTCGCCGTATTGTCAGGCTTTTTGTCGCGAAAAAGTCGAAAAGCAGTATGTTTAGGTGTACTGTATATGCAAACAGTATACATCAATACATTGTTATGAATCTACTCCGTTACTACATGAATGAAATAGAAAGCCACACTCAGGCCCTGACTAAGCTGGTTCGTCAGTATGTGATGACTGACCAGGCGGTGGTTTATTCATTGCCCCGCATCAGTAAAGAAGAAGAACAGGAAATCATTGATGACGATTACGATGTTATTCCAGTGACTACACTGACGGGAGAAGAGGCGGTTGAAACCGGTATCGAGGCTTTTCAGGATATGTATGTGTTTAATAATGATCTGAGCCGACGGTTCGTGCAGAAATATCCCGGTATTCTTCCCCTGTCCTGTCCAGCTACTATTGTAGAGCCAACGCTGACAGCACTGAACCAGGCAAAACAGGCATTTAAACAGGAAGTACAGAAATTTGACGGGCCGGATGAAAAATTTTTCGAGGTGCACGACAGGTTTAACTACCTCATCACCACCATGGCCTATCGTAAAATCTATCATTTTAACGGTGACTACAAAGCCTTTTATTTTAACTGGTCGCGCCGCCCCAGAGTAGAATCCGATACGCGCCAGAACTGGCTGGACAAACTGGAACGGGCCCGCGCTACGATTCCAGCCAACCATACCCGGGAGTCATGGTACGCCCTGCTTGATGCGGATATTCAAAAAGTGAGCGAGGTCATGCAACCAAAACTCAGCGTTCGCCGCCCGATTAAACTGCGGCCTGAGTGCTCGGTAAGAGATAAAGAAAACAAAATGCTCGGTTATAGCGCAGGACTTCCTTTTATCCTTACCGGTTTTACCGAAAAGCCAAGGGTCACGACGCTAAAGGATTATGTGCGTAAACCACCTCAGACTCACACTGCCAACTGGCAACTGGTAGTACCTCGCATGCATTTGTATCAAAAGCTGAAATAGCCGGCTAACCGGCTATTTCGTGACGCCTTGTGCCTGGTCAAATTCAGCGATAACGGGCAAGTGCATTGGCCGGTTGTGGCAGCCCCCACAACAGAGATGGGTGGGACAGCATTGTACCGTTATCAAACTTAAAGCCCTGCTCCCGATCCTGTGCAACCAGTAGTGGGCCGTCCAAATCAACATAGTCCGCCATATGGCCGAGTAAATAAGACGGTGCCATGGCCAGTGAACTGCCCACCATACATCCCAGCATAATTTGCAGGTTCAGTGATTTTGCCTTATTAGCCAGCGCCACCGCTTCACTCAGGCCACCGGTTTTATCCAGTTTAATGTTCACCGCTTGATACCGCTCAGCCAGCCACTCGAGGTTATCACTGGTATGGCAGGACTCATCGGCACATAATGGCACCGCAGACACAATATCAATCAGCCCGTCATCTTCACCGGCTGGCAGTGGTTGTTCAATCAGCACCACATTCATCCCGGCCAGCGATTCGGTAACCGATTCCAGTAAGCGAAAATTCCATGCTTCGTTGGCATCAACAATAAACTGTGAATGCGGACAGACCTCATGAACCGCAGCAATGCGCTCAACAATCAGCTCAGCATCCAGCTTTATTTTTATCAGCGGTGCGGTCGTCAGCTCTGTGGCAGCGGCAGCCATATTCTGTGGTGTATCAATACTCAGGGTTTGCGCTGTGATCACTGATTTTGCCTGAGGCAGTGCCAGCATGTCAGCAACGCTGGTTTGCTGTTGTTTTGCCTGTAAATCCCACAAAGCACAATCCAGTGCGTTGCGGGCAGAACCGGCAGGTAGCTTAGCCAGTAACTGATGTACCGACGCCATACTGCTAATCTGCCCCTGCAATTCCCATAATGACTCGCTGACACTGTCCAGCGTTTCACCGTAGCGCCCGTATGGCACAGCTTCTCCCCAGCCTGCATGTTCACCATCACACAATACCAGAGTCACCACCTGTGCACTGGTTTTAGCGCCTCTGGATATACGAAATACTTTGGCCAGGTCAAAGCGCTCCAGATACACCTTCAGCGTTACACTCATACCAGCGCATCCACAATCGCACTGACACCATGACGATGAGGATCGACACAGGGTAAGCCAAACTGTTCGCTCAGGCTGGCGCAATATTCTTTTGCGGTAGCTTCATCCACCGATGAAGTATTCACTGAAATACCGGCAACCACTACATCCGGGTTCGTCAGGCGGGCATGTAACAGGTTTAGCTCAATGGTCTGGGCAATGGTAGGCTGCGGTTGATGCGGCAGTGCCCGCATATGCTCCCGGCCCATCGCATGACATATCACCAGGGCGTCAGGCTGCGAGCCATGCAAAAGCCCAAGACTGACTCCGGCGAAGGCCGGATGAGATAAGGAGCCTTGTCCTTCAATAATATCCCAGTGGTTATCAGCCGCATCGGGTGACAGGGTTTCCACCGCGCCTGAAATAAAATCTGATATTACGCAGTCTACGGCAACACCGGCACCACTGACCAGAATCCCTGACTGGCCGGTTGCCCGAAAATCACAGGGAACATCGCGAGCCGCCAGCTCCCGGCTAATTGCCAGAGAGGTAAACATTTTGCCTACCGAGCAGTCGGTGCCCACAGTCAGCAGGCGCTTGCCCTTACGCTTAATACCTTTGCCGGTTTTAAACCGGGTGGTGGGATGACGGATATCTATCAGGCGGCGCCCCAGTTCGTCAGCCTTTTGCCGGATATCCGGAATGTCGGTAAGACGATCATGTAAACCACTGACCACATCCATGCCGGCTTCCAGTGCGGCCACAATATACGGATGCCAGCTTGCGTCCAGATTCCCGCCGCTATTGGCAAAGCCCAGCACAAAACTTTTTGCCCCCTGACTGGCCGCCTCGGCAATGCTTAGCGCCGACAGTCCGGTAGAGGCGGTATTGCCCGGCAACCGAAATTCGCCAACACAGTTTTGTGGCGTCCAGTAGGCCGCGCTTTGCGCCATTTTAATGCTGAGTGGATCGGTCGCATCACCGACAAAAAGAAGATAGGGTCCCTGAATAGCCATAGCAGTATCCATGTGTTGCGATTAAAGATACCCCCTATCCTACTGGGCATTATATATTGTTAAAGAATCAAAGTGTTGGAAGGCCATAACCCAAGGTTATGGCTGATGATCCCCGACGATCCGCCCGGTTTCGCGCTGAAAAAAGGCGATAAAATCCTGACAAACTCTTGGCAGTGGCGTATCTTGCAAATGCAGGCCTTTAATGGTGAATGTCAGCGGCGGGTCAAAGGCTGCCATAGCCAGGTCTGGCGATAAATGCGCACTGGCGGTGTATTTATCAATGGTACAGCAGCCCATTCCCTTGCGTACCAGATTGGCCGCAATGTAATAGGTGTCGACCTGTAAACTGCTGGTTACCTCTATGCCCGCTTCTGCCAGTTGTTGCCAGATAAGCGCGCCCAGCGGACCGCTGTCCCAGATATCAATCAGCTCCATACTGGCCAGAGCGGACAATGGGATCCGCTGTGGCATACCCGGATACTGACTGCGCGGATATAGCAGCACCATTTCGCTTTCGCCCAGATCAATTTCCGCTACACCGGGCATAGACGGTGACGAATACAGCATCAGTAACGAACAGCGACTTTCCAGCAATGACTGTAAGGCAGCTTCATTGTGCAGAGTCTGCAGTTTAAACTGAACGTCAGGATGAGTCTGGCGAAACCGGGCAATAGAGTCTGGCACCTGCTCAAAACCCAGCGCCGGTGTTACGGCGATATCCACCACACCGGCGCGGTGCTGACGAATATTTTCTGCTTTGCGCCGGACGGTGAAAAGCTGCCGGTAGATTTTGTCCACCTCATCAAACAGCATGTCGGCTTCAGCGGTTGGGGTTAACTTGCCCCGGTTACGTTCAAACAGCGCAAAGCCCAGCTGGCTTTCTGCGTGCGCCAGCACTTTGCTTACCGACGGCTGCGACACATACAACATGCGCGCAGCGCTGGTAATAGACCCGGTCGTATAAACAGCATGAAACACTTCAATGTGACGCAGACGCATCAGACTGGCTTCCTCAGGTAAACATTAACGCACATAATGTCCATAGCACACCGGCTAGTGCGGCGGTCATAGTGGCTGGTACTATCTGGGTTTTAACATGATCCATCATGTCACATCCGGTGGTCATGGAGCTTAATATCGTGGTATCAGAAATCGGTGAGCACTGATCGCCGTACACACTGCCATTTAACACCGCGGCAAAACATATCATCATAAACACTTCTGCGCCCTGCAGCGCGTTATGATCGGCGACGACCCAGGCCAGAGGCATGGCCAGTGGAAAAGCGATGGCGTAAGTCCCCCAGCTGGTCCCCGTGGAAAACGCAATTACCATGGTGATCAGTTGCAGGCAAACCGGTAATACCCAGAACGGGATGCGCTCGCCCAGCAGCTCGACCAGGTACAGGCCGCCACCGGTTTGTTTACTCAGGCTTCCCAAGGTAACTGCCAGCACCAGTACCACCGACGCCACAACCACGCCTTTAAAACCATTGCCAAGACCATCCATCAGATCATCCAGGGTCAGTCCTCGCCACATTGCCATGGCCGAAGCCACTACCAGCGCCACGCCAAACGCCCAGTTTACTTTGGGTGTGCCCAAAAACACAAACGTCAGCACCGCAATGGCAATAAGCAGAATCATCGGAACCACAAATTCCAGAGCGCTGGGGCTAAAGCCTTTGGGAATTTTTGGCTCATGCAGCTCTTTGGCACTCATAGGTTTGGCGCCCGGTTCATCGAGCTGACCTGTTTCTGCTGCCCGGCGATGGGCTTTACGCATATGCCCGCCAGTGTGCCAGGTAATGTTAAAACACAACAGCAAGGTTCCGATCACGGCCAGCACGCCGTAAAAGCTAAACGGAATGCTGCTGAAAAAGAAGTTGATACGGGCTTCGTCAGTCGCCAGAAAAGCAACGCCAGGCACAAATATCAGCGCCTGCACATAAGCAGGCCAGGCATTGAACGCCAGTACCAGGGCGATTGGCGAAGCCGTGGAATCAACAATATAGCTGAGTTCTTCATGGCTCACGCCGGCTTTGTCAGCCAGCGGCTTTACCGTTGTGCCCACCAGCACAGTACTGACCGTCCCACCCTGAAAGAACACCACGCCGAGCAGCCAGGTGACAAATTTAGCTGATTTTGGCCCGCGTACAAAATGCTCGGTCATAAAGCTGGCAAACGCTTGCGCGGCACCGGTTTTAGACCAGACTCCCAGCAAGCCGCCCAATAACCACAGATATAACAACACAATGTAGGCAGCGCTGTCGGAGGCCAGGCTATTAAGCAGGATATCATCGGTAATATCAAAGCGACCCAGCATAACACCGGCCACTATAACACCGCCCAACAGGGCGGCAATCGGCTCGCGGGTGGTTAAACAAAGAATGATGGCAATCAATGCCGGCAATAATGACCAGATACCAAAATGAAAGCCAGGCTTGAGCTGAACAATTTTATCGCCGTCTTTTACCCATTGTGACTCGGGACGTGATTCTGGGTTATTATCCAGCGACGCCTGATTAAGTGGTGAATCGGCATAGTCCACCAGCGTATTTATCTGATGTTTTTCACCATCTTCGAGATAAAAATGATTCCCTGATTCATCGGTCACGGTTTCATATAAAAAGCGTTGCTCCTTCCAGACGGGTTCCTGCCAGCCCTGAATATAGAATGCAACAGCGATGGCCAGCAAAAAAGCAATAAAACCATAACGGTTAGCGGACATCGTCTCTCCCTGTTAGTGTGATGTTAACTGGTTGCGCAGCCTATCACGACCCGCATCCATTGAGCTACGGGCTTTTTAGTCTGCACGACGGGTTGTAATCCTTCACTTTGCGTCTTTTATCAAACCGCCATTAGCGATAAATTACGGCATAACACACGGTTACGTGTCTTTACTGATACGACGAAAAGACCAACAAGTATGAAAAAAATATGACAATCAACCGGCTAGTGAATAACCAGCAGGAACAGAAAACCAACAATCCGGCTTGTTATACCCTCCTGTTCCGGTAAGGTAAGTCCCTTATATTTCTACGATTAACCAATCATTACATTAAGCCACAGGGAGAAAACATGGCTAAAATCCTTATCGCAGGCATTGGTGCGGCTGTTATTCTGGTGGGCGGGCAAATTTATACCAGTTCAGCTTATAACCAACAGATTGAAGGACAAATCCAACAGCTTAATACGCCACCTTTAACCGACAGTGTTTCGCTGGAATATAAACCGGTCAGTGCCGGTATGTTTTCAGCCTCAGATAAACTTATCGTGACCCTGTCACCCTCTCAAACAGCCAGCTTAGGTTTGCCTGCCTCATCGCCATTGTCTGTCGTTGTTGACAACAATTGTTCGTTTTTTCCCTTTTATCTGACCTGTGATAACCGGTTCGCGGCCAATGATGAGACAACCAGAGAGCTTGCTGAAGCATTCAGTGAACTGGAATATGACAGCGGATGGTCGGCGAATCTGTTGTTTAGTTCAGTGAGCGCCTGGCTGACTACCGGCAGCTTAGACCGGGACTATCCAGACGGCGCGCTAGAACTGTTGCCTATGGATATTACCACCAGCAGTAATCTGTCAGGTGATAAGTTTACGATTAACGCTGACTGGGATGGCATGGTGTTAACGTCAGACACTGCACAGGACCTGACGATAAATGTTGATTCGCTGAGCCTGACTGCCGATATGCAACAAAATCAGGATAAAGTCTTCACCGGTGATACCCGTTTTTCAATGCAGAAGATGGATTTTACACGTGGCAGTACCGGCGAGAGCGCTTATGCCAGCAATATTGTTTATCGTACCACTACGCAGAAGGAGCGAGATCTTTATACGGTCAGTCAGTCGCTAACCACAGATAAGGCAGGGATCAGCCTGCTGACTATGGGCCTGTCAGAGCAAAGCCTGACAGCATTAACCAGCGAGATGACTATCGACGGGCTGACACCTGAAGTGGTTCAGTATATCAACTCCCCGGGCAACACGTATGCTCAAACCGAACAGCAACTGGCAGAGTTTGAAAAAGCCTTTGGTAGCCAGCCACATACCATGACCATTTCGAGCCTGGATTTTACCTACAACAATGTGCCGCTTACCTTTAGCGGTGAGGTTTTTATTCCGGCCTTCAAGCCAGGGCAGATGCAGACTCTGGCCACCCATCCCGCATTACAGGCCTCTGCCACCCTGACACTGGGCGATACTGTTTCTTCGCTGCCGGTTTATCCTATGCTGCAACCCTTTTTACAGCGTTGGTTTGAGCATAAGGACGCCCGGTATATCTCCCGTATCGAGCTTAAAGACAAGACAATCACCGCAAACGGTGAAGTGGCAACAAAATTACCTTAGACGTTGTCCTGAACAAAACCGCATTACGATAGCCGTGCACCATCAGGCCATTTCATTCAAATTCCTCCTGGCACGGCAAGCCCGTGCTTTTTTGATCCCGGATCCCATACGACTTAAATCAACCAGATTGATTTAATTGCGCCCGCCCGCCTCGTTGATCATTTTTTGATCGCCACATTATATATAAGTTAATCAGTCACCTAAGAAGATCATTCTGATCCTGCCTGTTTGCTCGTCTCCGTTAGCCGTCGAGCACCGGCCTACGTTAACGGTGAATGTGAAAATTTCATCGTTCAATGCGAAAACTAATCCGCAGCAGGCTGCGTAAGCAATGACAGATAAATTAAAAAGGAGTGCTATATGGCGTATGAAATCAGTGAACAGCATGCAAAAACCCTGATTCAGGTTCTAGATCAGTCTTCTCGCTGGAAACTGCAACCCGAAAAACAGTCACCTTTTAGCAGTGTGGAAAAGGCGAATGAATATGTAGAAACACACAACGAGCCATTATGCATTCTGGTGCCGGTCGCCGGTGAAGACGAGCATCTGACGGTAAAAGTGACTTCCAGTGGTGAGCATGTGGTCTTCACGAATGTTAGTTTTGAACAGCCGCTGGAAAAGAAGGTTCACTCCTCTCACCTGAAACTGATTGGCAGCACCGTAACAGAGATGTTGAATGAACGTTTACCGGAAGGTAAAAAAGTCGCGCCATTTTAAATAATTACCTGCCCGGTATATCCTACGCCGGGCTTTTCAACAGGCTATAGCTTATTGACCTATACCGCCCCTTATCTTATTCAGGCCAACGGGTATGTGCACATTTCAACGGGACGTATTTGGTGAAGCGCTAAACTAAAATACTGGCCCACACAATTGCGCACAGAACCAGCGCAACAAACACCGCCGCTGAGCCAATATCCTT
Source organism: Salinimonas lutimaris (assembly GCF_005222225.1). GTDB lineage: Bacteria > Pseudomonadota > Gammaproteobacteria > Enterobacterales > Alteromonadaceae > Alteromonas > Alteromonas lutimaris. Next base: position 2,052,787 of record NZ_CP036536.1, on the reverse strand, counting down.
CGCTTTGCCAATAAGTATATGTATCTCAGTACTAACGCGATCGGCCAGCGCCTCAATAGCTGAATTGAGTAGCTCAGTGATAAGCACTATAAACAGAGTCATGATCATCAGCAGCCGCTCTGTCACAGTCACATCCACATAACAGGCCACCGGGATCAGAATGACCATAGCTGCCATTTCCTGACGCACCGCCGGTTCACTGGTGATGGCTGCTTTAAGGCCCAGTAATGAATACCGTGTGGCGTAATAAAGACGCATGATGCCGGTAACTTTTGCTTTCATCAGACAAGGCTCTGCCAGTTTACTGTTGTTCAGGATTATCGGTATGGATAGCCAGCACATCACAGCTGACGTTGTGAACCAGTGTGGTGGCGGTTGAGCCCAGAATACGTGGAATACCACTGGCAGCACGCGCCCCTACAATGACCACCTGATAGTCATCATGGGTTGCCATGTATACAATTTCCTCTACCACACTACCGTATATCACCTGAGCCTGATGAATACGGCCCGGATATTCACTGGCCACCGCATTCATTCTTTCAGTAGCGTGTTGTTTAACATCCTGTGAGAAATCCCGCTCCAGAAAACAGCCGTAAGGGTCAACGGTGGTTTGGGGCTGAACCACATAAAGCAAATCCACTACAGCCGTATCTGCCGCCAGATTCAGGGCCCGGTTAATAAGCAGGCCGGGGTGATTAAATACATCAATAGCAACAAGTATTCGCTGATACACGCTAATTTCCTCATCCGTTACTGACAGATTTTGTTTCTTCTTCAATATCCGCTAACTGACTCACCGGCATAAAACTCTTGGCACAGGCTTCCCAGTAATGCAGACGCAGCCGCTCAGGAATGTTTCCCTCAAGCAGACAGCTGCGCTTCACCAGCGGATAAATTTCATCATAGCGTTTTACCTGCTGTTGATCGACCCGTCTGAAAATATGCGTACGGTTGAGCTCTTGCGGGCTGCCATGACCGGTTGATGAGAGAATATCCACCAGTGCATGTACCGTTTTCTGATGATAACTGAACACACGGCTAGCTTTATCATACGGATCCAGGCCCTGCGCCAGTGCCGGGTCCTGAGTAGCGACACCGGTAGGGCACCGGTTAGTGTGGCATGACAGCGACTGTACACAGCCCAGGGCCATCATCATGCCCCGGGCGCTGTTGCATAAGTCCGCCCCCAGCGACAGGTTTTTGACCAGATGAAAAGCGGTGAAAACCTTGCCTGATGCTATCACCCGTATATCTTTACGCAGATCAAATCCCACCAGCACGTCATCGACATAGGCCAGCGCCTCACGAAGTGGAAAACCAATGGAGTTGGTGTATTCCAGCGGCGCAGCCCCGGTCCCCCCCTCGCCACCATCCACGGTAATGAAGTCTGGCTTAATGCCAGTTTGAATCATTGCCTTACACATCGCGATAAACTCACTTTTTCTGCCCAGCGCAAGCTTGAACCCCACGGGTTTGCCGCCACTGAGTTTGCGCAGCCGGTCGATAAACTCAAGCATGCCCACAGGCGTGCTAAACGCGGTGTGCCGGGGCGGAGAGTCCACCTGAGTATGGGGCTCAACACCCCTTATCCGGGCAATTTCTTCAGTGTTCTTATGCGCCGGCAATATACCGCCATGACCCGGTTTAGCGCCCTGACTCAGCTTTATCTCAATCATCTTCACGTTGTCGTGCCTGGCTTTGCTTTCAAACTCCAGTTCATTGAAATGGCCATCTTTATCCCGGCAGCCAAAATAGCCAGTACCGATTTGCCAGACAATATCACCGCCATTTTCCAGATGATAAGGCGTGAGTCCGCCTTCGCCGGTGTTGTGATAAAAACCGCCTTTGGCCGCCCCCGCGTTCAGGGCTTTTATTGCATTAGCGCTCAGGCTGCCAAAACTCATGGCAGAGATATTCAACACACTGGCAAAGTACGGATACTTGCAGTCGGGCCCGCCAATTTTTACTTTGGGGTCGCAATCCATTTCCTGAACTGCCCGGGCTGACAAAGAATGGCCTATCCATTCATAGCCTGGTGCGTAGGTGTCCATTTTGGTGCCAAAAGGAGAGGTATCCAGTGAACTTTTTGCCCGCTGATAAACAATAGAGCGAAACATACGGTTAACCGGCGTGCCTTCAGTGTCACCTTCAAGCAGATATTGCTGAATGTAAGGTCGCATCATTTCAACCTGCCAGCGGGTCCGCCCGATGAGCGGATAATTTCGCAAGATAGAATGATGCTTTTGCATAGCATCATGAATCGTAACCGTTAATAACAGGCCGGTGAGCAGAATCAGTCCCGCTGCCGGCCACCAGAGCCAGGCTACAGCAACATTGATAAAAAACAGGGCAATAACAGTAAAGATGATCCGGTTTCGCATGAAGTGTCCTTGTATATCTGCTTAAGGGTTACCTATGTCAACTTGCCGCCAGAGGATCAGCCTGATGCGCCAAAGTATGCGGCAAATTTGGTTCAGCGGGCGCGAACCTGCAAATATTCCCCGCCATCCGCTTTTTTCCCTACTGCCAGTATGGTAAAACGTATAATCAGGCGAGCAGGCGTGATTCGCACTGAAAAACAGCGTCAACGCGTTTGTTTATGACCTGTGCCTCCATCACTGAACAACGGAGTCTGATTCAAAGTTATGTGGATAGCGTTAAGCCTCGTAGGCCTGTTAGTGTTTATATACTGGTATACCTATCCCAGACTGGGAGAAGTTGTACTTAGCGGATGGGAACAACAGGCGATGCAACGGGCCAATCTGGTTCGTCGGCGCTATGACATTAACGGCATCAGTGTCAGTGTACTGGAAACCGAAGGCCGTCGCGATCGCAATAAACCACTTCTGATGATGATTCACGGCTTTACCGGTGACAATACGGTATGGCTGGCTCTGGCTGCCCAGTTCAAGGATGACTATCACGTTGTGGTCCCTGACTTACCCGGTCACGGTCAGACTGGTTTTTCGCCCGACTGGCAGTATAGTATTTCGGCCCAGGCCAAATTGCTTAATGCACTTATCTGGCGCATGGGTTACCAGCGGGCCACACTGATTGGCAATTCTATGGGCGGGTATATTGCTGCCTACATGGCGCGGTATCAGAGCAATGCTATTGAAGCGTGCATTTTACTGGCACCGGCCGGATTACCGGCAAATCAGAAAAGTCAGCTGGATGACATGCTCGACCGTGGTCAGAACCCATTTTTCGTCACCCGTCGGCGCGCCTGGTACCGGCTCGTGGATATGTCGATGGCCTCCGGGCCGTATGTCCCTAAAATGGTGAAAGATGTACTGGCTGACCGCCATATTAAACGGGTCAACCAATACCAGCGGGTGTTTACTGATTTTATCGCGGCGGGTTATTTTGACCCGGATGAACTGGTCAAAATACAGGTGCCGGTGCTGACTATCTGGGGAGGCAGAGACGAACTGCTCGATCCTTCAGCGCTGGACAATTGGGTCAACACGCTGCACTGCGACTGGGAAATGTTTCATGATGTGGGCCATATGCCCATGCTTGAAGCCCCCGGACGCACCTATCAGCGGATAGTGAATTTTATTCAGGTCAAAAACCTGGCCCGGCAGGACCAGGCTGCCTGATTGCGGGCAGGCGCACTTAAAGCAGAGTCTGCCTGTCCTGTTGTATCTCCGCCCTGTTTTACAATCATCGCGTATTCACGCATTCTGTGCACAAGCACGCTGTTACCTACGGAATATTTAGTTAATTCATGGAATATACATTTCTTCTTTTTGCTTTCATTTTTGGCCTTACCGTAAAGGTCATCGGCATTCCTCCTATGGTGGGCTATCTGGCTGCAGGCTTTGTTCTAAACGCCATGGGATACAATCTCACTGACGACTTACAGCATATTGCTGATCTGGGTATCACTATTATGCTGTTCACCATTGGTCTGAAACTCAATGTGAAAGACTTAAGTAAACGTGAGGTCTGGGCCGGCAGTATCACGCATATGCTGTTATGGACACTGGTGGTGTCCGGGGCATTGTTTGGTATTGGCGCGCTAATGGGGTCAATTACCGGGGCTCTTGATATAAAAAGTGCAGCGCTGATCGCCTTTGCCCTGAGTTTTTCCAGCACCGTTTGTGTAATCAAGATTCTGGAGGAAAGTGGCGAGAGTAAAACCCGCCACGGGCGGCTGGCTATCGGTGTGCTGGTGATGCAGGATGTGTTTGCCGTCATCTTTATGGTTGCCGCAACCGGAAAACTGCCCTCGCCCTGGGCGCTGGCTTTGCTACTGGTGATACCTGCACTGCCGATGCTCTACCGCATCCTCAATCGCTCTGGCCACGGCGAGTTATTACCCCTTACCGGCTTTATTCTGGCTCTGGGTGCTTATAACCTGTTTGATCTGGTTGATATAAAAGGTGACCTTGGCGCACTGATTATGGGTATTCTGCTGGCCCGGCACCCAAAAGCCACCGAGTTGTCAAAGTCACTGATGGCATTTAAGGATCTATTCCTGATTGGCTTTTTCCTGACTATCGGCTTAAAAGCATTGCCAGATACCAATATGCTGATTCTGGCTGTGGTGGTCGCTCTGCTGCTGCCCTTTAAAGCGTTTTTGTTCTACGGCCTGCTGGCCAGTCTGCGTTTGCGGGCGCGAACCAGTTACTTAACCAGCCTGGTACTATCCAATTACAGTGAATTTGGTCTGATTGTGGGTTCTCTGGCGGTATCGCTTGGCATGTTGTCAGACCAATGGCTGGTTGTGCTGGCGATGGCGGTGTCCATCTCTTTTGTAGTAACCAGCCTGCTGTATAAAAACTCCCATTCACGCTATGTACGGATTAAAGATGACCTGACCCGTTTTGAGCGTGGTAACCGGCTTAAAGAGGATATCTATCCACGCATTGATCAGGCTGAATTTTTAGTGATTGGTATGGGTCGGGTTGGTATGGGCGCGTATCAGTCTTTAAGCAAACTGGTGGACAGCCGGGTAGTAGGCATGGATGCCGATCGACAGAAAGTGCGCAAACTGTGTGATGGGGGCATGCACGTTATCTGCGGTGATGGTGAGGATATCGACCTGTGGGACAACCTGGATATCAGTAATGCCCGTTTGATCCTGCTGGCACTGCCGTCTATCGGCGACGCCATTAATATTACCCGGCAGCTCAAGTTTGCCGGTTACAACGGCAAAATTGCCGCCATCGCCCGCTATGAAGATGAAATTAATACCCTGCTGGAAAACGATGTCGACAAGGTATTTAACTTTTTCACCGAGGCCGGTCTGGGCTTTGCCGAAGAGTCTTTAGCATATGTACATGCAAATCAGGATGTTATCGTTCCGGTAAAATAAGAATCGTGGTTGTATTGAAAACTATTCTTATTCATATCCAATTGTTTTTATTGAACTTTTTGACTTAGAGCAAAGTATTCATTATACTTTGCTCATATTTTGATTAAGGGTATTTAGCATGCAAGGCGACAGACAGGTTATAGCCATCCTCAATGAGGTGCTGACCAGCGAACTTACGTCCATCAACCAGTATTTTTTGCATGCCCGCATGTTTAAAAACTGGGGTTTGTCGGTTCTTAACGAAAAGAACTACAAAAAGTCTATCAAGGACATGAAACAGGCAGATGAACTGATAGAACGTATTTTATTTTTAGAGGGCCTGCCCAACCTGCAGGCGCTGGGTAAATTATATATCGGCGAAGAAACACCGGAAATGCTGGAATGCGATACCAAATTCCAGCTTGAACAGATTCCGCTGCTGAAAAAAGCCATTGCCCTGTGCGAAGAAAAACAGGATTACGTGAGCCGGGACCTGCTTGAAGAAATTCTGGAATATGAAGAAGAGCACCTGGACTGGCTGGAAACCCAGGAGTACCAGATTGGTGCAATGGGTATTGAAAATTATCTGCAGGCACAGGTTACAGGAGACAAATAATGAAAGGTAATACCAAAATAATTGCCGGGCTGAACGAACTGCTTGGTTATGAACTGGCCGCCATGGACCAGTACTTCATTCACTCTCAGATGTATCTGGACTGGGGACTGACGAAGCTGTACGAGCGTATTGATCATGAGTTTGATGATGAGCGCGGTCATGCCACTAAGCTGATTGAACGGATGCTGTTTCTGGAGGGCACGCCAGACATGCAAACCCGTACTGGCTTTAAAGTGGGCAGCGATGTTGCTTCTATGCTGGAAAGTGACCTGCGGGTTGAATATGAAGTGGATGCAAAACTAAAAGAAGTCATCGCTTTGTGTGAAGCAGAAGAAGATTTTGTCACCCGGGATATGCTTGTCGTACTGCTGGATGACACCGAAAACGATCATGCCCGCTGGCTGGAACAGCAACTACGCCTGATTAAAATGCTGGGACTACCCAATTACCTGCAATCGCAGATGTAATGACCGTTTTTTCAGGCTGTCGCTCGCCAGAGTGACAGCCTGAGTACTTGTTATGACCAGGTTAACATAGCACTTACCTACCCTCATCCGGCCCCTCTCTTTTTTTGCCTCTCTGCCAGGTATTCTTTTTGCTCTATTGCGCGACTTTACCACCACCACGGTGACACTACCTGACCTGTCCATCTACTGTAACACCCTGAATTATCGTGAAAACATAGCCTCATACCAGCGGGCTGGTTCTCTGCTGTAGCACCGAACGTGAACGATCTGTCACGTTGCCTGTATGCATATCGGGTCAGCGTAACAAACAATTGAAAATAGAATGTAAACTAAAATAATGGTTAATTTTAAATAAGGGCCGGGTTGATTTACATCAAAACAGATCACTTTATGCTATCTTTGCATAGACATAAGCACTATTATCCGCCTAATAAATAAACAATAATAATAACTTAGCCGGCAACCAGCCCATGATTGAAGTGGAAGATTCAATACAATGAGTGAAACAAGCGAAGCACAGCCTGTCTACAATTATAAAGTTGTCAGGCAATTTACTATTATGACTATCGTGTGGGGCATTATTGGCATGGGGCTTGGCGTCTTTATTGCCGCACAGTTATTTGCTCCGGCGCTGAACTTTGATACCCCCTGGCTAACATTTTCCCGCTTAAGGCCATTGCATACCAATGCCGTTATTTTTGCCTTTGGCGGTTGCGCCCTGTTTGCCACGTCTTATTATGTGGTGCAGCGTACATCTCAGGTACGACTGTTTTCCGACAAACTGGCCGCGTTTACGTTCTGGGGCTGGCAGGCCGTCATTGTACTGGCGATTATCTCACTGCCGCTGGGCCTGACATCAACCAAAGAATATGCGGAGCTGGAGTGGCCCATTGATATTCTGATTGCGCTGGTCTGGCTGGCTTACTGTATTAATTTTTTTGGTACCATGGCCATCCGAAAGGTATCGCATATCTACGTGGCCAACTGGTTTTTCGGTGCTTTTATCCTCACCGTACTGGTTCTGCATATTGGTAATAGCATGGCTATTCCGGTGTCACTCACCAAGTCTTACTCACTGTATGCCGGCGCGGTCGATGCCATGATGCAATGGTGGTACGGCCACAATGCGGTAGGCTTCTTCCTGACCGCCGGATTTTTGGGCATGATGTATTATTTTGTGCCTAAACAGGCAGGCCGCCCGGTATATTCGTATCGTCTGTCTATCGTGCATTTCTGGGCGCTGATTTCACTGTATATCTGGGCCGGCCCTCACCATCTTCATTACACTGCGCTGCCAGACTGGACCCAGTCGCTGGGCATGGTGATGTCGATCATATTGTTTGTGCCCTCCTGGGGCGGCATGATCAACGGCATCATGACCTTATCCGGTGCCTGGCATAAACTGCGCACAGACCCGGTACTGCGATTTTTAGTGGTATCGTTAACATTTTACGGTATGTCGACCTTTGAAGGGCCGATGATGGCCATTAAAACGGTTAACGCTTTGTCCCATTACACCGACTGGACCATCGGACATGTGCATTCTGGTGCGCTGGGCTGGGTTGCGATGATTTCCATCGGCTCGGTTTATCACCTGATACCCATTTTGTTTGGTCAGCGCGCTATGTACAGTACCCGCCTGGTCAATATGCACTTCTGGTTTGCTACCATTGGCGTTGTGCTGTACATCGTTGCGATGTGGTTCTCCGGCGTGTTACAGGGTCTGATGTGGCGCTCGGTTAATGCCGATGGCACCCTCACCTACAGCTTTGTAGAATCGCTGGAAGCCTCCAAACCCTTTTACGTGGTGCGCTTTATTGGCGGCTGCTTTGTGGTTGCAGGCATGCTTATTATGGCTTACAACACGTACAAAACAGTGCGCGCGCCACGTGGCAGTATTGCCGCAGACCCGGCCACCCAGCCAGCGACTCAGGGAGCCGTATAATGAAAAATCCACATGAGATAATTGAAAAAAATGTTGGTCTGCTGACCATCCTGATTCTGGTGGCAATCAGTCTGGGCGCACTGGTACAGATTACACCGCTGATGTTCCAGCAACAGACCATGGAGCCGGTTGAGGGTTTACGTCCCTATACGGCACTGGAGCTGGAAGGCCGCGATATCTATATTCGTGAAGGTTGTGTGGGTTGTCATTCACAGATGATTCGGCCGTTTCGGGCCGAAACCGAGCGCTATGGCCATTATTCTGTGGCCGGTGAATCGGTGTGGGAACATCCGTTTTTATGGGGCTCTAAACGAACCGGGCCAGATCTTGCCCGGGTAGGCGGCCGTTATAGCGATGCATGGCATATTGTGCACCTGCGTAACCCCAGAGATGTGGTGCCCGAGTCTAATATGCCCGGCTTTCCCTGGTTAGAAAAAAATACCCTGACAGGCGAGCTGACCGCTAAAAAAATGGAAGTGTTTCGTGGCTTTGGCGTGCCCTACACCGACGAGGATATCGCCGGTGCTCAGGCTGCGGTGAAAGGTAAAACAGAAATGGAGGCGTTGGTGGCTTACTTACAGTCACTGGGAACGCATTTGAAATAGTATGGATCAGGGAATTATTGGCAGTATTTTTACCGTGGTGGTTTTAGTCTGTTTTTTTGGCGTGGTGTGGTGGGCTTTCAGCAGCCGCAACAAACACAAATTTGATGAAGCAGCGAATCTGCCTTTTGCAGATGATAACGACCAGCCCACAAAAGAACCTAACAGACGGGAGTCTTAAACCATGAGCATGTTTTGGACCATCTGGATATCCGTGATTACGCTGGGCACCATTTTCGGGTGTTTCTGGCTGTTACGCTGGTGCCTGACCAATTTTACCGGGGTCAGCGAAGGCGAAAGCATGGGGCACACGTTCGACGGCATCGAAGAGGTGAACAACCCGCTACCAAAATGGTGGACCATCCTGTTTTACGTCACGATTGTATTTGGCATTATTTATCTCATTCTTTACCCCGGACTTGGAGCCTATAAAGGCCTGTGGGAATGGAAAAGCTCTAATCAGAACATACAGTCGCTGGCTGAGTCACAACAGGCAGTGGAAGATGCCAGAGCGGCAGGCGAATATGTGGAATACGATACCGCGCTGGCCAAAGCTGAGGCACGATTCGGCCCCATCTTTAAGCAGTACGCCAATGTCGCGGTAGAGGATTTGGCCCGCGACGACAGCGCATTGAAAATAGGCCGCCGGTTGTTTTTGCAAAACTGCGCCCAATGCCATGGCTCTGATGCCCGGGGTCAGAATGGCGGTTTTCCGAACCTGACTGACGATGACTGGCTGTATGGCGGCAGTGGCGCCAAGATTAAAGAAACACTGATTAACGGACGTATGGCGGCCATGCCCGCCTGGCTGGATGCTATGGGAGAACAGGGAATTGAAGAAGTAGTGGCCTATGTTTTAAGCCTCAGTGGCCGCAAAGTAGACCAGCAACTGGCAGATAAAGGTCAGGCCCGGTTTGCGGTGTGCGCCGCCTGTCACGGCATGGACGGCAAAGGTAATCAGATGCTGGGGGCACCCAACCTGACCGATAATATCTGGTTGTATGGCGGCAGTCACCGGGCGGTGACTGAAACCCTGACCTACGGACGTAACGGCGTCATGCCCTCATTCAGCAAAACGCTGGGTGAAGATAAAATCCATGTGGTTGCGGCCTATGTTTACAGTCTGTCCCACCAGCAACCGTCTCAGTAGCCTGCCCTGCACTGACACAGAGAATGTGTGTTGACCCACGCACACATTCTTTTTGTTGCAGCGTTTTACTTTGTGTTTTGCTAACCTGTTGATCTTCTTCACTGTACACTGGATGTTACCGCCTGATGACCCCCTGGTATAAACAATTCTGGCCATGGTTCTTTATTATGGTTCCGGTTATCACCTTTACCATGGGCGGTGTCATGCTGTACCTGGCTATTTCCACTCAGGATAGTCTGGTGGTGGATGATTACTACAAACAGGGCAAGGCGATCAACGCCTCGCTGGCCCGTCAGCAGCGCGCCCGGGACCTGGGGTTACGGCCACAGCTTCAGATTGCAGACGGCAGTTTTGTAATCCGGCTCAATGCCTCTGAGGCAGTGGATGGTCAGGCGCTGCGCCTGACGCTCTACCATACGACCCTGCAAGCCCGCGATATCAGCCTGCTGCTGACCCGGGATGCCACCGGCCGTTATCGTGGCTACAGTGAAAAAAAGACGCAGGGTAAATGGCGCATCACACTGGAGCCGGTGGACAATAGCTGGAAGGTGGAACAACAGGTTGTGCTGCCGGTTTCAGCACCGGTGGTTCTGGAGCCCTGATGTCAGGCACTTCAGACATTCTGTGTTATCACTGCGCCAGGCCGGTCCCGCCGGACACGCATTTTTCTGCCACCATATTGGATGAATCCCGCCCCATGTGCTGCCCGGGCTGCGCCGCCGTCGCGCAGGCGATTGTGAGCCATGGCCTGCAGGACTACTACCGGTTTCGGGACAAGCCCGCCGAACCGGGCGCTTTACCAGAAGACGCCCTGGCTGAAAAACTGGCTGTGTTTGACGAAAAAGAAGTACAGGATGATTTTGTTACCAGTCAGGCCGGCGCCAGTGAACTGCAACTGACCATCGAAGGTATCACCTGTGCGGCCTGCGGATGGCTGATTGAGCGACAACTGTCTAAATATACAGGTGTTATGAAAATTGCCGTTAATGTTCATGAAAAGCGCGCCTGGGTTCGCTGGGATCCACAGCAGATTCGGCTTAGTCAGATTTTACAACAGCTTCGTAAAACCGGTTATCACGCCTACCCGTTCGCCCCGGACACCCATGAACAGGCCTATAAAACGGAGCACAAAGGCTTTTTAAAGCGCTTAGGGCTGGCCGGCCTGATGACCATGCAGGTAATGATGCTGATGGCCGCACAGTATTTTGACTGGCTGGGGAATATGAGTACGCAGATGCAACAGTATTTTCACTGGGCAGGCTTACTGCTCACCACGCCGGTGGTGATCTATTCAGGTAGTCGTTTTTATGTCAGCGCCATTAAGGCTGTGCAGATGGGCAGTATCAATATGGATGTGCCGGTTACCCTGGCCATATTCATTACCTTTGGCGCGGGTGTTAAGGCCACGCTGAGCGGTCACGGTGAGGTGTACTTTGAATCTATCTGTATGTTTATTTTTCTGCTGCTGCTCAGCCGCTTTGTTGAGCACAAAAGCCGCTATCAGGCCATGCAAATCTCAGCCAATATGCTCAAATATATGCCGGTATCGGCCGTCCGTTTAACGGCGCAAAAAACCTGGCAACCGGTACTGGCCAGAAAACTGCGACCCGATGATTGTATTCTGGTCAAAGCCGGCGACACCCTTCCTGCAGATGGTACTATCAGCGAGGGCAGCGGCATTATCAATGAAGCCATGCTGACCGGGGAGTTTGAACCGGTTTATCGCACAACAGGTCAGTGCGTGTATGGCGGAACTGTGCTCCAGTCGGGCATTCTACAGTTACGCGTAACTAAAACCCTGAAAGATTCACTGGTTAATCAGATCCTTAATCTACAGGCCAGCGCCATGGCCGACAAGCCCAGACAAGCCTTGCAGGCAGATAAACTGGCCCGGTATTTTGTCTTTGCCGTGTTGCTTATAGCCACTATCACCTTTGTTTACTGGTGGCAGCAACACAATGACCGGGCACTGTGGATCACCGTGGCGGTACTGGTGGCCACCTGCCCCTGTGCGCTGGGGCTGGCAACACCGACTGCCCTGACCTGTGCCATGGCCCGGCTGAATCGCAGCGGTGTACTGATCCGGCGTACGGATGTACTGGAGCAACTGGGCTCTACCACGCTGCTGGCCATGGATAAAACCGGCACCCTGACCAATGGTTGTTTCAGTATTACCGCACACTGGTATGCGCCTGGTTTCAGCGACACCATTTGCCGGCAACTGGCCGCCAGTCTGGAACAATATTCTGATCATCCTGTGGCCGGAGCGTTTACATCCTCTTACCCGGCAAAAGATTATCTGAAAACTCACCAGACCGACACATTATTGCCGGTCAATGCGGTGTCGCCGGTACATCATCAGGGCATCCAGGGCCAGATTGATGCCCACCACTATGTTATAGGTGCACCGGCTTTACATGCAACCGGGCCGTTGTCGCTGCCCTTTAAGGCCAATGTGTTGCTGTCGCGTAACAATCAGGTGATTGCCGCCTGGCAGGTGACCGATACGCTTAAAGCTGACAGTGCCCAGAGCATTCGTCAGTGCCCGGTTACCCAAAAAGCTATTATCAGTGGTGACAGTCCCCATGCGGCGACCCGTATCGCTGATAAACTGGGGATCAGTGATGCCACCGGCGGGCTGACCCCACAGGACAAATTGGCCAGGATAAAAGACTGGCAGCAGCAGGGTCATCGCATCATGATGCTGGGTGACGGTATTAATGATGCACCGGTACTGGCCGCTGCAGATATTTCTGTCACGGTGGGTAATGCCACTGATATCGCCCGCGCTTCAGCCGATGTCATTCTGTTGTCTGAGCAGCTGTCGGCCCTGCCTTTGCTTTTTACCACCGCCGATAAAACCCGGCGTATCATCCGGCAGAACATGGCCTGGGCACTGGGGTATAATCTGCTGGTTCTGCCTTTGGCCGTCAGCGGTATCCTGTTGCCATGGATGGCAGTGGTGGGCATGTCGTTAAGTAGTATCATTGTTGCACTGAATTCAGCCAGATTGATAAGGTAACGTTATGAGTATTATCTATGTTCTCATCCCGCTGGCGATAATCCTGGTGGCCATTGCCATCGGTGTTTTTTTCTGGGCGGTAAAAGCCAATCAGTTTGATGATCTTGAACGCCAGGGCCATAGCATTCTGTATGACGATGATTTGCCAGAGGACGAAAAAAAGCTGGCTGATGAGCGCAGAAAACTGATTGAACGCGAGCATCAAAAGCCGTGAATGATGTGACTTACTGGTCAGCGTTACTTATCGGTCTGGCCGGCGGGCTGCACTGTTTTGGCATGTGTGGCGGCATTGCATCAGCCCTGCGTCTGGCGGCCCCCGCAGGCACCAGTCACTGGCCCTATACCTTGAGTTACAACGCCGGTCGCCTGTTCAGTTATACCCTGGCCGGCGCCCTCACCGGTGGTGTCGGGCAGGTGATTAAACAGTTTGTGCCCGTGGCCGGCCCGATTCTGGCGCTTATCAGCGGGTTACTGCTGCTGGCGATGGCTGCGTATATTGGCAACTGGTGGCACGGCCTGACCTATCTTGAGCGCGCCGGTAACCGGATTTGGCAGCATATTCAGCCGCTGTCACGACGCTTTATTCCGTTTAACCGGCCGCTAAGTGCTGTGCCTTATGGCATTATCTGGGGCTGGCTGCCCTGTGGGCTGGTTTATTCGGTACTAAGCTGGTCGCTGGCCAGCACCAGCGCCGCTGACGGCGCCCTGCTGATGCTGTGTTTTGGCCTGGGTACCCTGCCTGCGCTACTGGCCACGGCTGTCGGCGCTCACTGGCTGGTCAATGCGATAAAACATCCTGTAGTACGACAAGCCACGGCTGTTTTGCTGACGATTTTTGCGGTACTCTTACTGGCGCGTGCTGCCCGATATTATTCAGGTGGGTAGCCACACAATAAGGAAGATGAGTATGGCCACGTCAGAGTTTTCTATTCACTGTCAAAACTGCAGTTTTAGTCATTTGTGTCTGCCAGTGGCGCTGAATAAAACCGAGATTGAATCACTGGATGATATTGTTGAGCGTAAAAAGCCGTTACATAAAGGCGATGCCCTGCTGCATGCCGGCGATACCTTTCGCTCTTTGTACGCGGTGCGTTCTGGCTCATTTAAATCGTTTATCAGTGACACTGATGGCGAAGAGCAGATTATCTCGTTTCATTTTCCCGGCGATATCATCGGCTTTGATGCGTTACGCGATGGCCGTCACGCCAGTTATACTCAGGCACTGGAAACCGCGATGGTGTGTGAACTGCCTTATAACACGCTCGATGAGATGTCGGTGACGTTTCCTAAGTTACGCCAGCAAATCATGAGCTTTATGAGCGCTGAGATAAAGCAGGAACAGGATATGATGATGCTGCTTAACCGGCGGACCGCTGAAGAGCGGCTGATTTATTTTCTGGCGCAGTTGTCAAAGCGCTTTGAGGAACGGGGATTTTCCCATCGTCAGTTCAACTTATCGATGACCCGAAATGAAATTGGCAATTATCTGGGGCTGACCGTAGAAACTATCAGCCGGCTACTGACCCGGTTCCAAAAAGATAAAATTATTGAAGTTTCGGGCAAACTGATCACTATAATAGACTTTGATGCGATGCAGGCCAGAACCCGTCGGGTGGAACTTTCTGCTCACTGTCGATAGGCGGACGCAATAAAAATTTGATTGGCCGCAATGCATCATCCTGCATACGTATTACACTTATTGGTAACAATAACAACAGGATGGGCCGCAAGCATGATTAATTATAACACTCTACTGGCTGTGGTTGACGATGAGCGTGATACACAGCCTGCCCTGTCCCGGGCGGCTGAACTGGCGGCTCACACGCAGGCTGGTATCATTGTGATGATGGTGGTTTACGACTTCTCCTATGAAATGACAACCATGTTGTCAGCCGATGAGCGCGAAGCTATGCGTTCAGCGGTGATTAAAGAACGCACCGGCTGGTTAAACGCCTTGCTAGCCAGTTACCACATAGAGCCTGAACAGCTGATTGTGCAGTGGCATAGCCGCAATTATGAAGCCATTATCCGCACGGCGGTCAGCCAGCAGGCTGATATAGTTATTAAAGCCAGCCGCAAATCTGATGATTTGGCGTCAGTGATTTTTACCCCGACCGACTGGCATCTGATGCGCAAGTGTCCTACCCCGGTACTGATGGTGAAGGAACATGCCTGGCCGCCGCAAGGCAATATTATTGCGGCGGTTAATGTGGGTACGGAAGACAGTGAACATGCCCAGCTTAACGAAAAAATCACCGATATCGCCAAAGACTACGCCGACCTGCTTACCGGCAGTGTGCATCTGGTCAATGCCTACCCGATTGCTCCGGTCAGTATTGCTATCGAAATCCCCGAATTTGACACCCAGGCCTATCATCATGCAGTACGTGAGCATCACTTGCAGGAAATGCAGGCTTATCGTAGCCGTTATCAGCTGGATGATGACCATTGCCATGTACATGAAGGCCTGCCTGAAACCGTGGTGGCTAGTATGGCCGACCAGCTTGATGCTGAACTGGTGGTCATTGGCACGGTGGGCCGGGTTGGATTGTCAGCCGCCTTTATCGGCAACACGGCCGAACAGGTAATTGATAATCTGGATTGCGATGTGCTGGCCGTTAAACCCGACGGATTTGTCTGCCCGCTAAGCCCGGCGTAGACCGGATTTAATTTAGTACAGGCCGATTTGCACGCTAACTTGGGGTGACGAACCCTGCCCAGCTTTAGTATAATTACCGTTTTACTCAGTCTAGTCGTATTATGAGCCAGCAAGAAAACACAACACACGCCGTGAGTCCCGAGACCCAGAGCAAACAGAAATACAGCTTTAACAAGCTGCAAAAGCGCTTACGCCGCAATGTGGGTAAAGCCATTGCTGATTTTTCCATGATTGAGGATCAGGACAAAGTAATGGTGTGTCTGTCAGGTGGTAAAGATAGCTATACCATGCTCGACATTTTGTTGTTTTTGCAAAAAATCGCCCCGATTACCTTTGATATTGTGGCGGTAAATCTGGACCAGAAACAGCCAGGTTTCCCCGAGCATGTGTTGCCTGAATACCTGAAATCACTGGGTGTGGATTATCAAATTGTGGAAGAAGATACCTACTCCATCGTGAAAGATAAAATACCGGAAGGCAAGACCACCTGTTCACTGTGCTCCCGACTGCGCCGGGGTATTCTGTATCGCACTGCCACCGAACTGGGGGCGACCAAAATTGCACTGGGCCATCATCGCGATGACATGCTGGAGACCTTGTTTTTGAATATGTTCCACGGTGGCAGGCTGAAATCTATGCCGCCCAAGCTGGTCAGCGATGATGGTAAACATATCGTGATTCGTCCGCTGGCATACTGCGCTGAAAATGACATTGAAAAGTACAGCACGGCAGTGGGTTTCCCGATTATTCCATGTAACCTGTGTGGCTCGCAGGAAAATCTTCAGCGTCAGAACATCAAACATATGCTACAGGACTGGAATAAACGTTTTCCGGGTCGAATTGAGTCAATGTTCCGCGCGATTCAGAATGTGGCACCGTCACACCTGCTGGACCGCGAACTGCATGATTTTGATGCTGTGACCCGCACCGACGGCCCGGTTGAGAACGGCGATACTGCGTTTGATACCCCTGGCTTTACAGACACCCCTGGCAACAAAACAGACCATGGCATTGTACAGATCGTAAACCTTACTGAATAAGGCCGTTATGAAAATAGGTATAGCACTTGGCGCCGGCGCCGCCCGCGGATGGACACACATTGGAATTATTAAAGCCCTGGAAGCATTGGGGGTTAAAATTGATGTAGTAGCAGGATGCTCGATTGGTGCCTATGTCGGTGCTGCCTATGCCAGTGGGAAGCTCGATGAACTGGAAGAATGGGCCTGTTCACTGACCGAGTGGCAGGTGCTGTCCCTGATGGGTATCGGCCTGCGCAAAGGCGGACTGGCCACCGGGCAGAAGGTCTTTCGCAAACTGAAAAATGACTTTTGTGCCCCCAGCTTTGAGGAAATGAATAAACCATTTGCTGTGGTTGCCACCGATCTGCACTCTGGCCGTGAGGTGATGTTTCGCTCAGGGCCGCTGGATGATGCCATTCAGGCATCCTGTGCGATTCCTGCTCTGTTCAGTCCGGTGCCCTATGAAGGTCGCTGGCTGGTAGATGGTGCCGTAGTCAATCCCGTGCCGGTTAATCTGTGTCGTCAGCTGGGAGCAGATTTTGTTATCGCGGTTAATCTTAACGCAGATTTCAGGCCACAGCGACTGGACAAACCGGCAGAGAATCATGAAGAAAATGAGAAAAAAACCGAGCGTTTTCTCAAAAAAAGCTCTGGCATGGTACGTCAGTGGTTTTCGTCTGACAGCACCCCGGGCAATAACGAAGCGCCCCCTGGTATTTTAAGTGTTATGAGCAGTTCACTGGAGATTTTACAGGCCAGGGTGACCCGCTCACGACTGGCAGGCGATCCGCCCGATGTACTGATTGAGCCTCACCTCAACGATGTGGGGCTGCTGGAGTTTCACCGGGCCGGTGAACTGTGTGAAAAAGGTCAGGCAACGGTGAATCGGCTGGCTGAGCAGATCCGCTATCAGCTGGTGCACGAAGAGCCCTAATCGCGACTGGCAATAGCCGTGATCCTGACAGGAGCAGCCGGCAGAGATAGTGACTTTTGCTGGCTGATCCACGTTGTCGGCAACTGCAACATACCTCCCTGTATCATCAGGCCGTGTTTCAGCGGCATCGTCAGATTGTCATCGGCAAACTGCAGGGTCAGCCCCTTGACCGACGGCATCATAAAAGACAGAAAACTGCCCATTTCGTTAAAAAAGGCACGGTACTGCTCCACCAGCACAGACAGTTCTTCACTGCTGTAGGCCTGTTTCAGATAGGCTGCTTTGGTTTCCAGCTGTACCGACATATCACACTGATTTGGCGGTTCTGCCAGCGAAAGCTCCACCACCGCGTCAGCCAGTTGCAGGGCTTTTTCAGATGGCAGGGTAAACCGCTGTTCAGCGCTGATGGGCACCGGCATGGTCTGTTTAGGGGTTGTGACACGGGCGTTACTGATATGGCAAAGCTGACCGCTTTGTACATGGACAAAACCAAACGCAAATTGCAGCGCCTGAGTATCTTCACCACTGAGTTTTCGGATATGACTGTAAAAGCGGCTGTAATCAATACTCAGCTCAGAGTCTGCAGCCGCGCTGGCCTGTGCCTGCCCGGCCCACAGAGAGCCAAGCAGCAGTAGCACGCTAATCCGCCGAATCATTTTTCATGAACCGCTTATTAAACTGAATCATTGCCTGTAGTTCTTCAACATAGGCGGCGCCACGCTGAGAATAGTTAATCAGTCCTTCGGCGAGTGCCTGCCCGGTTACCGGCAGTTGATTTACCCGCATCCGGCTTCGGATTGTGCGCAAATCAGAGTAGGCTTTGTGCCGGTTAATATTTCGCATATAGGTGTAAGTGGCTCTGGACAGGTTATCAAATTTAGCCACTTCGTGGTCGGCACCTGAGCTGCGGCGCTGGGGGACAAAGCCGCAGCCTTCACGAAAACACCATAACCCAAAGAAGTTGTAGCCTTCCTGAGCAAACCGGCTGGTCCCCCAGGCAGACTCATTAGCTGCCTGCACCAGAACCAGTTCTACCGGTAAAATATCGACACGCGCCAACAATCGGGAAATCGCGGTATCAGCAGACACATCAGGGTTCACCTTGTATTCCTTACGAAGCCAGGCCAGACGCTTCTCGTCATCTTCTGATAACCCTTCACCTGCGGTCTGTTTACGTTGCAGGGTTTGAATGTAATGCCGTAAAGACAACAGATACTCATTCTGTTTTTCCACTTCCGGACGCAGATAACTGAAAAACGCCCGTTTGCGCTCATTTACATCATCATAAGAAGCAAAATCAGGCACCGGCTCAGAGGCCTGTTCGGTCTCTGGCACATCCAGAATATCAGGTTCACGGGAAGACAGGATCCAAGCATTAATCACAATCACCGCCAGAATACCGACCGTGACCAGAACAATTTTTGTTGTTTCCCTTTTATGCATCGAATGTTGACTCGTTGTTATTGGTTTTAACCGTTGTTTCTACCATACCCGAACCGAAAAGATCATTATACAATAGTCCTATAGCAGCGTAATACAGCGGCATCACCCACAACAAAGCCAGCCCGAAAGTAAACGCCGACAGGACAAATAACAGACCAAACAGTAAAAACAATCCGATAAAACCGCTCAGGTAAGTATTGACCATTTTTACCGACAACAGCATGGCAGCAAAAATTGTCATCCGTTTATCTGCCACCAGTGGCAGGGTAAATGAAGTTGCAATAAAGACGTACAGACCGGGCAGAATCAACAGGTACAAACCCAGCTGCGTGACAATTGAAATCAGTAATTGTGCCAGTACCAGGGAAATTACCTGGGGTACATAACGAAACAGGGTCGAGCGCTCGCCCTTACCGGTCTGGGCAATTTGTGCGCCCAGCATAATAAAGCCTGTGGTCACCGGCGCGATCAGAAACAGTACAATGACATCCACCAGCAGCTGCTGACCAGACGACAGATTCTGAAGCTGCTCAATACTGAATTGGGTGGCCAGCAACGTAATCAAAAGCACCGTAATGCCCAAAATAACCGCGACCCCGGCAAACAGTGTAGCGTAGTTCTCCCTGACCATCTTATTGGCCTGCGTAAACACCGCTTTGACCGAAAACTGATACTGCCCGTCCAGTGCTTGTTGCATGCGGCCAGGCTTTGACTCTGGCGTTTGGTTACTGTCGTTTTCCACAGGATCCTCAAATATATATTCCGCGTACGCCAGTATACCCTGAAGTACGATGCAAAATGAAACCCACCGTTTTTAACCAGTCAATTTATGACCAGACCAGTTTGACTGCCAGGGCAATCAGCAGCACGCCCATGGTCCGGTCGAGCCAGTAACCTTTATCGCCGATAAACCGGGCCACTTTGCTGGTACTGAGTAAATAAGACAAAAAACAAAACCAGATACCGGTCGCCACACTAAGATATATGCCGTAACCCAGTTTGGTGGTGAACGCAGTATTTACGTCTATTACCGCAGTAAACAGCGACAGGAAAAACAGGGTTGCTTTTGGGTTTAACCCATTGGTCAGAAAACCAGTCCACAGGGCTTTGCGGGCCGGCATCTTATGAGCCTGGCTATGCACCGGTTCATCGGTCAGTGGCTGGTTCGACGCCGGCGCAGGGCCGCTGCGCAGCGCACCTACCGCCAGGTAGATCAAATAAGCTGCGGCCACATAGCTGATAGCCTTAAACAGCCATGGGGTGGTCTGGATGATGACACTGAGTCCCACCAGCGAGTAAGCCACATGAATGAGTATACCAAGGCCAATACCAATGCTGGTGTACATAGCCGCACGGCGGCCAAAGCTCACGCTATGGCGCACCACAATGGCAAAATCCGGCCCCGGACTGGCAACGGCCACCAGGTGAATCAGGGCGATAGTCAAAAATTCCTGCATAGTTTGTCTTACACGTTACGCGTTAGTTTGAATAAGTTCGTCAATAAATTGCGGAACTACCTGCCCTGCCGGCCCCTGCCGGTGTTCATCAAAATAAGGATGATGAATGTCCGGCTCCAGATTAAGTTCCACCGTGCGAACTCCGCTTTCGTGAGCCAGCTGAGCAAAGCCGGCGGCCGGATACACCTGTCCGGAGGTGCCAATGGCAATAAACAGATCAGCCTGAGTGACCGCCACGATGATTTTATCCATGAACATCGGGGTTTCACCAAACCAGACAATATCCGGTCGTAACTGATTTGCTGGCTGACAACAGGTACAGGCGGTCGTCGCATCAAAACTCCGGGTGAACGGCCGGCGAATACCGCTGGCAACACAGCGGGCTGACATTAACTGGCCATGCATGTGCAGCACCTGCTGGCTGCCTGCGCGCTCATGCAAATCGTCCACATTCTGAGTCACCAGAGTCAGGTTGCTGCCCAGATGCTGTTCGAGCCTGGCCAGTGCCTGGTGAGCCGCATTAGGCTGAACGTCCGGCTCCTGTAGCTGCTGTCGCCGGGCATTATAAAACCGATACACAAGCTCAGGGTTTGTCTGAAATGCTTCGGGGGTGGCGACCTCCTCTACGCGATGCTGCTCCCACAATCCGTTGCTATCACGAAATGTTTTCAGTCCCGACTCGGCCGATACACCGGCCCCGGTTAATACAACTACCTTGCGTTGATTCATCAGTCTGTCTCCACCGGACGGCTTTTATCGCTGCCCCACTCGGCCCAGCTACCATCATACACGCTGACCGCTGTTGCACCGCACATCAGCGCCGCCATACCGATAATACAGGCGGTAATACCAGAGCCACAGCTGCAAATCACAGGTTTGGAGAGATCGATACCGGTCTGGCTGAACAACGCACTAAGCTCACTGACCGGGCGAAACTTACCGGCCCGTAACACCTGTTGATAGTGCAGGTTAAATGAGCCGGGAATATGCCCGGGACGCACGCCAGCGCGCGGTTCAGGCTCACGCCCGTAAAAGCGTCCCGGCCCGCGGGCATCAATAATCTGGGTATCGGAGTGTATCGCGTCAGCTACCTGATCAGCATTCACAAACCAGTCAGCGGCCGGAACAGCCATATAGGAAGGTCGTGAAACAATATCGGCCGGTGACGGTACCACCGCAAAACCATGGGCGATCCAGTCCGGCAGCCCGCCATCCAGCACATGAGCGCTATAATGTCCCAGAGATTTAAGCATCCACCACACTCTGGGTGCGCAAAATATTCCCCGGTTATCATACACCACCAGCTCTGTATCTCTGGCGATTCCCAGCTGTGTCAGCAATGCCTCCATTGCCGGCAACGCCGGTAACGTATGAGCGCCACCGCCACGATGGTCGCTGCCTTCATCATCCAGGTCAAGATTCAGGGTACCGGCAATCATATCCCCTGCGTGGTTGTCCTGTTCGCCGGTTGTCGGGTCTTTCATCAGTGCCCTTAATAACCTGACCGGCTTATATTGCTGCCGCTGGTATAACTGGCTGGCTGATAACACATAAGCTGACATCTGGTCTCCATCTCAGAAAAATACAGGTTATCAGCATGATAAGTGACGCAGCGTAAAAAATATAGCGGCTTTACACAGCCAGCAGACCCGCAATAAATGACATAGCACTGTTTTATAAGGGTTTATTAATGCATTTATAGTAGAAAACAACTACATGCCCGGTTGTAACAATTTCACGAGGCTGGCGCGGTCGGTACGTCAGTACGTGATAAAAAATCCTTTTTAATCAGCCAGATAAAAAGTGGCTCGCATGGATTGGTTTTTGCTCTACTACTGACAGAGATGACGTTATGAAGCTGGACCGCCGGCACAACGGAGATGAATTATGCATTCCCAATTTAGTGTGGTAACTATTGTTAAAAACCGGACACACCAACTGACTAACCTGATTGCCAACCTGGAGCGCGCCTCACAGCCTCCGGCTGAGCTTATTATTGTCTGGATGGCACCGCCATCAGACAAATCCCTGATGCAAAGCGAGGTGTTTACAATACAGCATCGCTTTGTCACATCTGAAGAATTACCCATTGCGCAGGCCCGCAACAAAGGCTTTGCTTCGGCCAGCCATGATCGCGTTATACATCTGGATGTAGACTGTTTGTGTCACCCCCAGTTGTTTGAAGCCATGATGAAGTACTGGCAGGACGATACCATCTTAACCGACAATGTAATTCCTGTGCGGTTACTGGAAGATGGCGATACATTTGAGCATCTTGCCTCTGCTCCGGATTTGCATGTGACTACGTCTGGTAAGTCCAATATGCACATTAACCGTTTTCAGTCATCTGTTTTCGGGTTATCTAAGCAGGTTTTTGAAGATATAGGCGGGTTTGATGAGCAGTATCACGGATTTGGCATTGGTGATATAGATTTTGCCACCCGTTGCCATGCGGCGGGCATTAAGTTGCGCCGGCTGGATATTTCCACCTTTATCCAACACCGGGCCAATTATGATTTTCCGATAAATCATTTGCTGGACATTGTGACTAACGCCAACCTGTTTAAACGTAAATGGGGCTACTTCCCGGCTACCGAATGGTTAGGTGAGTTTGTAGCACATGGGTATGTGAATGCAGATTTTGAAACCCAAGGGCTGGCAATTCGCCGGATGCCTTCTGAGGACGAAATTTATGCCGCATTGCAGGGCGTTCATGACATTACCGACGACGCCCAGCCATACAACAGGCCCTTAGCTGATAACGATGGCACGGGCAGCGTTGAGCATATGAACAGCCCTGAGCATGTGAACAGCCCTGAGCCTGACAATAATGTTGCTCCGCGTAATAAAAACGCCACGCAGCAGGTTAGTCAGATACTTACTGCCTGAACAACGACTACCTAACGTTCAGCGTGCCGGCATACTGTGAATAAATGGCAACACTGTCAGTCATTTATTCATAGCATGCCGGTTTGAGTACGCGCGAAAGCCCCGAGTTAACTGCCATTGTACAAGCGCCAGCCCTCTATTTTTATAGCCTGACCCACCGCATTCCATCCCTCTTCGTACAAAAACACACAGATGGCCTGATAATTGTTTAATACCTTCTTTTTAACCTTCTCATCGACACCGGCCGGTGAGTGAAAAGTGGTGATTATGCAGTACAGAACAGAAATAGACGGACTCAGGGCACTGGCAATCATACCGGTTCTCTGGCTTCACGCCGGTTTTCCCGGTCTGAGCGGGGGCTTTCTGGGTGTAGATGTGTTTTTTGTTATCAGTGGCTTTTTAATCACTGGTATCATTACCCGGGAAATAGCCAAAGGCACCTTCTCAATCATCAATTTTTACGAACGCCGGGCTCGCCGTATTCTGCCGGCACTCTTTCTGGTCATTGCCGTTACGACCCTGCTACTCCCCCTTGCCGGTGACTCGCCACGTATTTTTGCAGATTACGGCGCCAGTTTGCTCAGTGTCGCGACCTTTGTATCAAACTTTTATTTCTGGCAGACATCCGGCTATTTTGGCAGCACATCAGAACTGACCCCCATGCTGCATACCTGGAGCCTGGCAGTAGAGGAACAGTACTATATCTTCTTTCCGCTGATTGCACTGTGGGCCCTGCCTCGGGGTAAAGCCTTATTTATCTCACTCATGCTAGGCATTTTTATTATTTCCCTGGGGCTGGCGCAGTGGCAGCACACCGTGGATCCCATCGGCAATTTTTATTTGTTACATACCCGGGCCTGGGAACTGATGGCCGGCGGCCTGGCCAGCCTGTTCATTCAAACCCGCGCGTTTAAGCGTATCCCCGAGCTGGCTAAGTCACTGCTGGCCATCATGTCTGTGGTCATCGTTGTTGTCAGTTACATGTGGTTTACCCCGGATACGGCCCATCCGTCGTTATTGACGCTGGCGCCAGTAGCCGGCGCAGTCGGCATTATTTTATTTGCCAGCAGTACTAATCTTACAGGTCGTTTGCTCTCCACCCGCCTGCTGACGCTGACCGGCCTTATCAGTTACAGCCTGTATTTGTGGCATCAGCCTATTCTGGCAGGCCTGCGTATTTATTTTGGTGAACATTTACCGGTTATTGCGGCCATCGCCGGGCTGGTCCTCAGCGTGGTACTGGCAGTCATCTCCTGGCACTTTGTAGAAACCCCGCTGCGTAATCGCAGTAAATTTACCCGCCCGCGTATTTTTAAACTCTCAGCAGCCGGTCTGGCAGCGGTTATTCTGGCTGGCTGTGTACAAACACAGAATGTCGCCGTACGAAGTTTATGGGAGCCTGAGAATATGGTCCGCTTCACCATGCTGGACACCGCCTATGAATCGCATCTTCATCAAAAAATGGCGGACGAGCCCTGTAAAATCTGGTCACCGCTGCTTGATGAGGCGTTTACAGCACGCTTTGAACAGTGCGCGGCTAAACATAACAAAGCAGTATTCATTCTTGGCGGCAGCCATGGCATGGATATGTATAACGCGGTCGCCTTTAACAGTAAAAACCCGTTTGTGGTCAGCGTGTCGCGGGGCTCCTGCCGGGCGCACGGGTACAACGGTAACCCGAATGATGTGCCGCAGTGCCAGTATGAAGACTTTATCAGCTTTGCCAAGACGCACAGTGACAACATTGAGCTGGTGATCTACACCCAGACCCCGGACCGTCTGTTTAGCAACAATGACATGTTTACCGCCAGAGCCAGGGATATTAATCAGCAGTATGTCGATGATGTAGTGGCGTATCTGAGCCAGGTTCATCAGCAGTTTAGCCTGCCGGTGTTGATGATAGGCATGTTGCCGCCCATTACCACCGATCCGGTTGACTGGGATTACACCCGGGAATTTGACAGCCAGTTACCTGACTATGTTTCTGACAATACCATTGAGGTCAGTCACGCACTGGATAAGCGTCTGGCCAGTCGTCTGGCAGAGCATGGGGTGGATTACTACAGTAAAATTGATGGATTTGAGTTGCAGCTACCCCGGGATCTGGTTATTGACGGTAAAATCACGTATTCGGACCATCGTCATATCACCACCCAGGGTGAAGAAGTTTTCGGCCACCGTCTGCTCACACATCTGTTTAACAAAGGCTATACCGAACTTGAGCCGATAGACCGCAAGCCCACTCAACAGCAGGCATCAGATTAACCAGGCCGGTATCCCGGCCTCCATAAAAATCTTACCCTGTCAGCGACTGTTCCAGCCGGGCCACCAGCGCCCGGCCATTGTCATTCAGTCTAAGTAGCCTGCTGCGCGGATCGTTAGGATCAAGTGACAAGTCACACAAGTTCGGCCCGCCTTGAGACAGCATACGGCAGTGTCTGCTGGCTGAGCTTTGTGACAACCCCAGTCGTTTCATGACCTGAGTCACATTGAGTCCGTTCTGACCGCTCTGAGCCACTTCCAGCAGCACCAGCATCGTTGGCGCAGGCATATCGGCATAAGTGTCGCGTAGTATGACAAGAGTGCGTGTAATCCGACTATAGGCTGTATGATTCATGCCGTTATCCTTACCATTCCTGCTTGCGACTAAACAGCAGGCAGCAGTATTCCTGAAAGGGCATTTGACCGGTAAAGTAATCATTGTGAGGTGTATTAAATGGTGCCCGGGGCCGGACTTGAACCGGCACGCTGTTACCAGCGAGGGATTTTAAATCCCTTGTGTCTACCAATTTCACCACCCGGGCATTGGGTTGGTCGAACAGACCTGGTGCAGGCTGGTATGCCTGGAGCGATAAAGCTAATGGAGGCGGAACCCGGAGTCGAACCGAGATAGACGGATTTGCAATCCGCTGCATAGCCATTCTGCCATTCCGCCGCTGTATTGCGTAGAACTGTGGACATTCTTACAGGGCAATGGTTGGAGTTCAATCAGGTTGATTAAATGAGACTCTAACCTAATATTACATTGGAGCGGGAAACAGATTTGTAACTGGCAACCACGTTGTCGCGGCGTGTCGCGAGGACATCATTAGCAGTGTAAATCTGGGACTCGGCCCTAATATTACATTGGAGCGGGAAACAGATTTGTAACTGGCAACCACGTTGTCGCGGCGTGTCGCGAGAACATCATTAGCAGTGTAATCTGGGACTCGACCCTAATATTACATTGGAGCGGGAAACAGATTTGTAACTGGCAACCACGTTGTCGCGGCGTGTCGCGAGGACATCGTTAGCAGTGTAATCTGGGACTCGACCCTAATATTACATTGGAGCGGGAAACGAGATTCGAACTCGCGACCCCAACCTTGGCAAGGTTGTGCTCTACCAGCTGAGCTATTCCCGCATTGTAATGTAATGATGTTTCGGGCAATGACCCCAAACAAAGAACCCAACAAATGGTGCCCGGGGCCGGACTTGAACCGGCACGCTGTTACCAGCGAGGGATTTTAAATCCCTTGTGTCTACCAATTTCACCACCCGGGCATTGGGTTGGTCACGTGGACCTGATGCAGGCCGGTAAGCCTGTTGCTATAAAAGCAAGGAAGTGGAGGCGGAACCCGGAGTCGAACCGAGATAGACGGATTTGCAATCCGCTGCATAGCCATTCTGCCATTCCGCCACTTTATCCATCAATTAAATTGGAGCGGGAAACGAGATTCGAACTCGCGACCCCAACCTTGGCAAGGTTGTGCTCTACCAGCTGAGCTATTCCCGCATTTCAATTTAATTCTGTTCGTTGGCTTGCTGCCTTGAACGTGGGGTGCATTCTACCTACCCCGGCCAAACTGTCAATATAAAATCGTGCGATTTTTCAGGTAATTCTGCATTTATTGCATCGTTTGACAGTTTTTTATTCAAATTGTTTATATGACAAACAATTCTTTTAAATCAATTGCTTCCGCCCAGGTGTTTCCATGCGGCGCCGGTGTACACAATCATCGACCACAGCGACAACACCGCAGCAATATACAATAAAATGTAGCCCAGGCTGACCCAGTAAATTGGAAAGCCCATAAAGGTTTGCAAACCGGATAATAACCCAATCAGTGCCAGCATTTGTGCGGTGGTTTTGGCCTTACCGACAAAAGACACCTTGACCTCGTCACGCACACCCTGACTGCCCATCCATTCACGTAAAGCCGATACATAAATTTCCCGGATGAGTAACACAATCGCCGGTACCGTGACCCACAAGGTTGCATAAGTATGCGTGATCATAATCAGCGCCGCTGCCACAATCAGCTTATCGGCTACCGGATCTAAAAATGCACCAAACGGCGTGCTTTGCTTTAGCTTTCTGGCCAGATAACCGTCAAACCAGTCGGTAATGGCTGCCAGCCAGAAAATAAACGCGCCCAGCTCATGAGCCCAGCGCCAGTCCAGAAAGTAAATCACCACAAAAACAGGGATCAGAGCGACTCTGAACAGGGTGATAATATTGGGTGCATTCCACATAATAACTTCTCTGTTGTTGTTCGCCACGCGCAATGGAATGACGGTGCCACCTTTATTCGCTTAATCAGTGATGCAGGTGGTCGTATATTGTTTCTGCCAGATCCTGGCTGATGCCCGGAACACTGGCAATTTCGTGTTTGCTGGCCTTCTTAAGACCTTGCAGCCCGCCCATAAATTTAAGCAGCGACTGCCGGCGTTTTGCGCCCACACCGGGGATGCCTTCCAGGGTGGAGGTATTTTTTACTTTCTGGCGCCGGTTCCGGTGTCCGGCAATGGCAAACCGGTGAGATTCATCACGAATATGCTGAATCAGATGCAGTGCCGGAGAATGGCTGTCCATCGGTATGGTTTCATGGGTATCAGCCATAATCAGGGTTTCCAGCCCAGGTTTACGGGTGGTGCCCTTAGCCACACCAATCAGCAGTGGCTTCACATCTTCCGGCCACTGCGCAAAAAATGTTTCGGCCTGTGCAAGTTGCCCCTTCCCCCCATCAATAAACAGGATATCCGGAATTTTGCTAACCTCTTCCACTGTTTTATACCGACGTTTAAGTGCCTGCGCCATTGCAGCATAATCATCGCCCGGGGTGATCCCTTCTATGTTGTAACGGCGATAATCTGTTTTAAGCGGCCCTTCACGATTAAAAACCACACAGGATGCCACGGTTTGCTGGCCGGAGGTATGGCTGATATCAAAACATTCCATACGCTGTACAGGCATATCTCGTTCAAGGATTTCTTCTAAATCGATATACCGGGCATGCACTGACTTTTGTTCCACATACCGGGCATCGAGTGCACTTTTGGCATTATTCTGGGCCAGCTCAAGGTACCGTCGTTTTTCATCTCGCGCCCCTTTAAAAAAAGACACTTTGTGATTTGCCTCACCACTGAGCAAATCCGCAATGGCTGGTTCATCGGATAACGCCACCGGTAACACAACCTGCTTAGGGATAACCTTGTTGCCAGCTAAGTAAAATTGCAAGAAAAACGCTTCGAACACTTCTTCTTCGCTGGCGGTGGGCGGCACCTTGGGAAAGAAGGCTTTGCTGCCCAGTAACTGCCGTTCACGAATAAACATAACCTGTATACAGGCCATATTGCCACGAATAGCAAACCCGAACACATCCATTTCATCCTGTGTACCGGCTACCCACTGGCGCTCCTGTACTTTACGCAGCGCTGAGATCTGATCCCGGTAGCGGGCAGCCGCTTCAAAATTCAGATCCACCGAAGCCTGTTCCATTTTTTCCACCAGGCTACCAATGACCTGCTGGTTTTTGCCTTTTAAAAACAGCCTGGCAAAATCGACCTGCTCGGCATACTCCTCGTCGCTCACATACCCTTTTACACATGGCGCACTACAGCGTTGCATCTGATATTGCAGGCACGGGCGACTGCGCGCGCGGTAATAACTGTCCTCGCACTGGCGAACCGGAAATATTTTTTGCATTGAGCGCAGGCTTTCACGCACCGACCAGGCGCTCGGGTACGGCCCAAAATACTCTCCCTTAGCCTTTTGTGGCCCGCGGTGGAACGAAAGTCTGGGATGCTGATGGGCAGACAGAAAAATAAACGGGTAGGATTTATCATCACGCAGCACCACGTTGTAGCGTGGCTTGTATTTTTTGATGAAGTTGTTTTCCAGCAGAAACGCTTCTGTTTCGCTGTTTACCACCGTCACATCCATATTAGCAATCTGGCTTACCAGCGAACGGGTTTTCGCGTTATCCACCTGCAGGCGGAAATAACTGGATACCCGCTTTTTCAGATTTTTTGCTTTACCAACATAAATAACTTCTTCCTGCTCGTTGTACATACGGTACACGCCAGGCTGATTAGTCAGATGTTTTAAAAACTCAGCAGAGTCGAATGTGGCCATTAAAATGTGTTTGGTTCGATAAGTTTGTGCCGTAACGCCAGATGAGTCAGTTCAACGTCTGTGGTGACGCCCAGTTTCTCAAACATGCGATAACGATAGGTGTTGACAGTTTTGGCACTGATGCATAGCTCTTCGGCAATTTCAGGCACCCGTTTGCCGATTGTCAGGCGCTGGGCAATGCTCAGTTCCCGGGTAGACAAAGACTCGAAAGGGTTTTCAGCATCGGCGCCAACTTTGCCAAACGCAATGCTTTCGGCAATATCCGCAGGCAAGTACTTTTGACCTGAAGCGACTTTATAAATCGCCCGGGTAACTTCGTCCGGTTCGGCATCTTTAGTCAGAAAACCAAATGCCCCGGCTTGCATGACCTGGGCAGGAATGGGGTGTTCTTTATAGGCAGAAAGTCCGATAACCCGGATATTTTCTGCCAGTCGCAACACTTTTTTGGTGGCTTCCAGGCCGCCCATGCCGGGCATGTTCACATCCATCAGTACCACATCCGGCGCGTTGCGCCGGCACAGACTGATAGCCTCTTCCCCGTTTTTAGCTTCTGCTATCACTGTAAAATCCTGAACGTCATCAAGAATACGTCTGATTCCGCTTCTTACCAGCGGGTGGTCATCTGCCAGGATAATCTTTATCACGTTATTGCTCACCGATCATCGTTGCTCATTGGGGACAGTCATTGACTGTGATGGTTTTATCATACCACCTTTCCCTTAGTAGTGAAGTGGTTGCCGGCTGTTTGACGGTATATTGACCACCAGCAAAGCAAAGCCGTCTGTTTCACCGTAGCAAACTAAAATGTACATATTCGTTAAACCCACCACCAATAAAAGGATCATCTTTATGCCCTACGAGAACAGACAGTCACTACCGGATGCGGTAACCGATAACCTGCCCACTCACGCGCAGGAAATTTTTAAAGAGGCCTACAACAGCGCCTGGGACGAATATAAAGATCCGGATGACAGAGACGGGAATGATTCGCGCGAAGAGGTTGCGTTTAAAGTGGCCTGGGCGGCGGTAAAGCAAAGTTACGAGAAAAATGAGAAAGGACACTGGGTGAAAAAAAGCGGTTAAGCGGCCCGGATTTACCGGACCGCCCAGGGCGACTCATCAGATCATTGGGGGCAAATCAAACCACAGTGCTTCGGTTGTTTCGCTGGCGGTAACCTCAATGGCGTCCTGTTCGGTAATGCCGTAACCGTCGCCAGGCGTAAACGTATGGCTGCCAACCTGTGCCTGTCCTTTAATAACGTGCAGATATCCGGCCCTTTGTCCTACCGGTAAGCGGGCTGATTCGCCCTCTTTCAGTACCACCCGGTATAAGACCATATCCTGGTTAACGGAAATAGCGGTGTTGCTGCCAGTCGGGCTGACGATGGGCGTCACCGCTTCATCCTGTATTATCTGCTTTTGAGCATAAGATGGCATGATCCCTTCTACTGCTGGTTGAATCCAGATTTGCAAAAAGTTAACCGGGTTTTCGTCCGACGGATTAAAC
The DNA here is from genome assembly GCF_005222225.1 of Salinimonas lutimaris. Lineage (GTDB taxonomy): Bacteria > Pseudomonadota > Gammaproteobacteria > Enterobacterales > Alteromonadaceae > Alteromonas > Alteromonas lutimaris. The sequence continues at coordinate 2,021,375 of NZ_CP036536.1, read as the reverse complement.
TCCGAATGCAGAATACCACTGCCGGCGCTCATCCGCTGTATATCACCCGCCGGAATGACCGACTGGTTGCCCTGACTGTCTTTATGTTCCAGCTCACCGCTTATCACATACGAGATAATTTCCATGTCGCGGTGTCCGTGAGTTTCAAACCCGTACCCAGGCTTAACGATATCATCGTTGATAACCCGTAACACAGAAAACCCCATGTGCGCCGGATCATAGTATCGCCCGAAGGAAAAACTGTGATGGCTGTTAAGCCAGCCAAAATCTGCTTTGCCACGCTGCGAAGCTTGTCTGATATATTCCATAACTGGTTCCTGCTCATTACAATGGAGACAGTTTACCGTTCTGATGGAGCTGATAAAATTTCAATTATTCATGCCCATCGTTCTATAAAATGGAATATATACAGCCTGAATTTATACACGCGCTGGACGGCACAAGCGCGTCATGACCGTTTCAATCACATCCGGATGGGTGGCAAGATTCAGCCTGAACCAGCCCGGCTGGCCAAACTGTGCGCCATCTCCCAGAGCCAGATGATATTCATGCAGCAGCAAATCTTTTACATTTGCGCCAAGCTGTCGGGCATCCAGCCAGGCAAAATAAGTCCCCTGCCCCAGGTATATTGCCAATGTGGCGGGAAGCGCTCCTTGCAGACTGCGCACTAACTGACGGTTGGTTTTAATGTCGCTGAGCACCTGTGAAAACCATGGGTAACCGTGCAGATAAGCAGCGCGCAACGCAATAGCACCAGGCAATGCTGGCGCCAGGTGTCGAGCAGTAAAGTACTCAAACAGTGTTTGGCGCACATCCTGGTGTTGTGCTAACACATAGGATGCCGGGCCAAGCCCGGCCAGATTAAAACTTTTTGCCGCGCTGTTAAGGACCACCATCTGGTTATCAGGCTCATCAAACAGACAAACCGCAGAGACCGGAACGGTATCAAATATAAAGTCCCGGTGAACCTCATCGCACACCAGTACAATATGGTGTTTACGGCAAAAGGCAGATAGCCGACGAAGCGTCGGCTCATCCCAGACATCACCAGTTGGGTTATTCGGATTACACAGCAACAGCATACTGGCGCTGGGATCCAGCGCCTCAAAATCAATCCTGTATTGACCATCGCGCTGCATTAACCCAATAGTGACAAGCTCTCGCTGCTGGTGCTGTACCGCCGAATAAAAAGGCCCGTAAACCGGCGGGCACACCATGACCTTGTTACCCGGTCGGGTCAGCGCATCGACACAGGCAAACAGCGACTGCACCACGCCCGCAGCAGGCAAAATGTGGTGCGTGCAAAGGGTATAGCCTGACAGGCGATACCAGTGCTGCACTGCCTCACTGATATCACAGTGCTGGTAGCCACTGGCACCGGTATTGGCATGTTCAGATAACGCCTGACCGACAACGGGTGGCAGCGACACATCCATGTCAGCAATCCACATCGACACCATATCGGGATGATCGACGCCAAACTTCTGTTTAACGCCATCATATTTTAAGGTGTTGTGTTGACTGCGGTTAACAAACAGACTCAACGGGTGCGCTCAAAGACATTAAACTCGGAAATAGTATGCTGAAATTTGCGCCTGGTTTCGCGAATCACAAACTCAATATCCTGCGGCGCCATTACCCGTTCACACTGATCTAATACCTGATCGAGTGCATCGGTGGTAGTAAGTGTTTCGCCGGTAGACTCTTTGAACCCGCCCAGCCATTCGTCCCGCTCGGTGTATTCGGTCAGCCAGGTAAACGGCGACGCCACCACTAAAATGCCGCCTATATTAAGGCGCTGCTGAATATCTTTTAGCAGTTTTGCCGGTGAATAAACCCGGTCAATCAGGTTACCCAGGAATATTAAATCATAGCCGGTGTACTGAGGCTTAAGATTACAGGCATCTCCCTGAGCAAAGCTGACCTTATCAGCAACCTTTTCCAGACCCATATCGGCCAGTTTTCTGGCTTTAAAGCTGGTCAGTTCACCTTCATCAATCAGATGATAGCGAATCTCTTTACGCTCCTGCATGGCAAACGCGGTTTTGATAAAGCGGGCTGAAAAGTCAATGCCATCCACATGGTCAAACCGGGTCGCCAGTTCAAAAGAACACCGGCCTACCGCGCAACCAAGGTCAAGCGCTTTGCGCTGTGGTCTGCCCTGAGAAACTTTCAGGCACAGCTCAGCTGACTGCTGAGCAAAATTCGCTACGCCAAAATAATTATCGCCATAGTGAAATTCACTGTACTGCGACACCTGCGTGTCACTTTCATAATCAAAATCATTCACGGTAATACTGATGTCCGATTCTATATAACGAAAACCGGCGTGCTGGAAAAAATGCCGGCGAAACGCATAACGACTGTCTCTGGTGGCTTCGTTGCCCGTCGATATCCATGAGCCACCCTTGATAAGGTTATGTTTGTTATCAAACGTCGGTGTGGTGAAATCATCATACAGCGGATGAACTTCAAAACCTTCAAACGGATAAATCGGGGTTTCGGTCCATTGCCAGATATTCCCGGCCACATCAAAAAATTCACCATGCTGATTCACATCCACCGGTTCACTGGAAGCCGCTTTGCGTAAATGGATATTCATATTGTCGTAATACCGGGCCTGCGTCAGCCCCGCCTCATCACGTATACGCACCCATTCATTCTCAGTTGGTAATCGAATGGATTTGCCGGTTTGTCTGGCCTTCCAGTGACAAAACGCCTTGGCTTCATGATAGTTCACATCCACCGGCCATGACAGGGGCAGCGGCATTTCACGGGTCATGGCGCGATATACATAGTCTTGCCCCTGCTTACGCCAGAATACCGGATGCTGTGCCTGTGTATAACATCGCCACTGCCATCCTTCATTGTCCCATAAACTTTCATCCAGGTAGCCGTTTTGCTTAACAAAGCTCAGGTACTCAGCATTACTGACCAGATAACGGGCGGCTTTAAAGCCGGCAACAGACTCACTGGCATGGCCATATTCGTTATCCCAGCCATAAAACGGCGCATCCTGAGTTTTGCTCCATTGCACATCTCCGGCAGCAACACTGACCAGCTCATTGGCGACCGGCTCATGATGTACCTCAGATGGCGCCCATTGTGGCTGCTCGCTGATAAATTGCAGGTCCAGCTGACGCATCAGCACAGAGGATGTCTCAAGATGAATGCGCTCGTGCTCTATCCCCATCACAACCGGCCAAACCTGACTTTGCCAGTCTACCGGCAGTGTGAACGATATATTCTGAATCAGGTCGCGCACCAGTTGACGCACCTGAGCCCGGTAGGCTCTTACCTCACTAACAGTCGGCCAGTTATAGTTTTCCTCATTCAAGTCATCCCAGCTCATTTCATCAACACCGATGGCAAACAGTGATTCAAAATCAGGATTGACCCGGTCATTGATAAGCTTGGCTAACACCAGTTTATTGATAAAGAAGGTTGCCGTATGACCATAATAAAAAATCAGGGGGTGGCGCAATTTTTCAGGCCGCTGGTAAAAGGCCTCATCGTTTTTCAAATTACTGAACAGGCTTTCGTAGCATTCAAAAGAGTCTTCAAACCAGGCGAGGATCTCAGCACGCTTTTGCTCGATCGTCCCCTCCCGCAGATTCGGGGTGTGCAAGAATTCCATATAACGTCCTCTAGCGTTTTACTGCTCATCAGTGACACGACAAAACGCGATGGTGATGATGCGTTATTTTTTTACAGGCAGGTAAAGGCATTACGCTTAAGTAATGACTAAAGATTACTTAACTCTCTGTAACCTTAGCAGTTGCAGATTAAACAACCAAAATAGGCTGGGAGCTGGCTGGACAGGCACTGATTCTGAAACTTCACAACAAAAAGACAGGCACATCCCACAACATGGACAGGCACATGTGTAAAACACAGCTCATGACCTTTTTTATTACTGTGCAAGATCAATGTGCCTGTCCTATTTAGAGTGCGTGAGGACAAAAAAGAATTGTTGAAAACGAACTGCACAACGTAACTGCACAATGTGGACAGGCACTTTTTCTAAAACATTCTGAAAGCCAAATGTATTAATGAATGTGCAACTGTTTGAATTCAAGATCGGATGAAGCTGCTACATCGGTCACGCACGACTACTGAACACAGTACCCGTAATATGTCACAAGTGCGCGCAGCAGAGTGCCTATACCAATTAATCCGAAAAGTGACAGTCATAAATAAAACGGAATGTGCCTGTCCATGCTTTGCCTGCAAGACTTTACCTGACAATACTTTTTCCTGGACAAGCACTAAGTTAGTACTAAGACCGGATGAGATGGTTTTAAATGTGCCTGTCCATGTTATGAAATCACTTTGCTGCGCCGGGCGATGATGAAGCAGGCGGTGTGTAACTGATATAAAAAAACCCGCACGAGGCGGGTTTCTTATTTGGCGGAGAGTGAGGGATTCGAACCCCCGGAAGGTTTGACCCTTCGTCTGATTTCAAGTCAGGTGCATTCAACCGGACTCTGCCAACTCTCCAGAACTGATTGTGTGCCTTGCGGCGGTATTGATGATTAACCACCAATATGAAAATGGCGGAGAGTGAGGGATTCGAACCCCCGGAAGGTTTGACCCTTCGTCTGATTTCAAGTCAGGTGCATTCAACCGGACTCTGCCAACTCTCCAGAACTGATTGTGTGCCTTGCGGCGATATTGATGATTAACCACCAATATGAAAATGGCGGAGAGTGAGGGATTCGAACCCCCGGAAGGTTTGACCCTTCGTCTGATTTCAAGTCAGGTGCATTCAACCGGACTCTGCCAACTCTCCAGAACAACTTGTTATGTCACATTTTGTGACAAATATAAAACATTAAACTCGTTTTATATTGAAGCTAATGATTGCCCATCAGCGTATAATATGGCGGAGAGAGAGGGATTCGAACCCCCGGAAGGTTTAACCCTTCGTCTGATTTCAAATCAGGTGCATTCAACCGGACTCTGCCATCTCTCCGAGAAGTGATGCGTATCTTAATGATATTTGTTGAGCTGTAAAGTGTTAATTTGAAAAAATGTTTTAAGCGATCGCGTACTATACAATTATGAGTGAAATCGTTGTTTTTTCATTCAAAATAGTAAAAACAGCGTATATTTTTATTAAGCAACCACTTGAATTTGGGAACTAAAACCCATACAAATAGGTCAGATATTTTGAACCATTTTTGGTTTGTTTTAAATCCTGTTGGAGGAAAATGATGGATAACCGTTCTTCGATGTATGCTGGTGCGTCCAGGCAGTCAGTGCTGGAGACAAACAAGGTATTACGTAATACCTACATGTTGCTGGCCATGACATTGGCGTTTAGTGCGGTCTGTGCTGGTGTTGCTATGGCTGTGGGTATTGGTCCTATGGCTTCTTTAGGTATGACAATCGGTGCTTTTATTACCCTGTTTGTTGTGCAAAAGAAAGCTGAATCAGCGTCAGGTATCTACTGGGTATTTGCTTTTACCGGATTAATGGGCGGCTCATTAGGTTATACGCTGGCTTATTATCTTAACTTTGCTGGCCCTGGCATTATTATGCAGGCGCTGGGCGCGACGGCACTGGTGTTCTTTGCACTGTCCGGATATGCGCTGACAACCAAGAAAGATTTTTCTTTTCTGGGCGGCTTTTTAATGGTTGGTCTGGTTGTCGTGATTGTTGCAGGTATTGCTAACATTTTCTTCCAGGTACCCGCCGTGAGTCTGGCACTGAATGCTGCGATTGTGTTCATTATGTCTGGTCTGATTCTGTTTGATACCAGCCGGATCATCAATGGTGGAGAAACTAACTACATTCGTGCAACAGTTTCTCTGTACCTGAACATCTATAACCTGTTCACGTCGATTCTGCACCTGCTGGGCGCGTTCGGCAGCGACGACTAATAACGATTTTGTAAGGAAACACCCCGCCTAGTCGGGGTGTTTTTGTTTGTATGGCACATTACTCTCTACTTATTACTTCGGCCCCCTCGTCTACCGAAGCAACTATTGCGGCGCACCAATTTGCCCGTGCGCTGTCCGGACAAGGGCATACGCTCAGTACAATTTTCTTCTATGGCGAAGGCATTCATCATACCAACAGTCTGTCCGCGCCACCTTCTGATGAATACCAGTTCTATGCAAACTGGTGCGATATACAAAAAACAACAGGATGCGAACTGTTGGTGTGCATCACGGCCGCGGTAAAGCGTGGTGTGGTCAGTGGTGCTGAGGCAACCGAGCATTCACTGTCTGCCAGTAATTTGCATCCGCCGTTCATTCAGGCCGGGCTTGGTGAGTTTTTTACCGCCCTGCATCAATCTCAGCACCTGGTACAGTTCTGATGGCGTCGATACTGGTAAGATTCACCTCAGCCCCCTATTCTACGTCTAGCGCCAGTGACGGCCTGGACTTTGCGCTGGCCGCTACTAATTATGGTCATCATGTGACTGTGGTATTTGAAGGCCTGGCAGTGTGGATGTGGCAGGCAAATCAACAACCTCCCGATGGCGTAAAAAATATGACCAAACGTTTGAAGTCATTGCCCTTATTCGATATTGAGGATTGTTATATCTGTCAGCCATCACTTAATACTTATCCGGTGACACCGTTTTCACAGGCGTTTCAGGCAGCTGATAGCAACACGCTGATAACGCTGCTGAAAAATGCAGACCATGTGGTAACCTTCTGATGCTGATACAATTCACGAAAAGCCAGCTTTCAAGTGCTGATGAAGATTTACTGGCACGTTTGCCAGTTAGCGCTGTGGTAGTGGTGATGGGAGATGCCTGTATGCTTGCTCCTGACACCCTGCAAACCGGACAGGCACAATGTGTCTGGTACGCGCCGGATGCTGCATTGCGCGGCATTGATGTGCAACAACGTAATACAATTACTGTGGAGCAGCTGTGTGAGTTGTCTGCACAGTATTCGCCCTGGATAAAATGGTAGCAAATGAGCGAATATACATTTGAAGTAAACGGGCAGGCTGTTCCCGTAGATAAAAACGGCTATCTGCTTAATGTTAGTGACTGGCATGAAGACATGGTACCGGCGCTGGCCGCACAGGAAGGCATTAGCCTGACGGAAGCACACTGGGAAGTTGTGCGCTTTGTCCGTGAGTTTTATATGGAGTATGACACCAGTCCGGCAATCCGGGCACTGGTCAATGCTATGAAACAAACCTACGGACCGGACAAAGGTAATAGCCGTTATTTGCAGCGATTATTCCCTAAAGGCCCGGCCAAGCAGGCAACCAAACTGGCTGGCTTACCTAAACCGGCAAAATGCCTGTAATCAATAATAAAAAAGCGCCGTATGGCGCTTTTTTAAGAACTTTTTAAGCGGTCAGGCTTGTCACACCGCCCATGTAGCTTACCAGTGCTTCTGGCACCGTTACACTGCCATCAGCCTGCTGATAATTTTCCAGCACCGCAACCAGTGTCCGACCTACAGCCAGGCCTGAACCATTGAGGGTATGCAGTAATTCTGGCTTATTGGTTTCAGGATTTCTGTAGCGAGCCTGCATGCGGCGGGCCTGGAAGTCCAGCATGTTAGAACATGAAGAAATCTCGCGATACGTATCCTGAGCCGGTAACCACACTTCCAGATCATAGGTTTTACAGGCACCAAAGCCCATATCACCGGTACACAGCACCATTTTACGGTAAGGCAGTTCCAGCCGTTGCAAAATTGTTTCGGCATGACCCGTTAACGACTCCAGTGCATCAAAGCTGTCTTCAGGCTTCACCAGCTGTACCAGCTCCACTTTTTCGAACTGATGCTGACGAATCAGCCCGCGGGTATCACGTCCGTAAGACCCCGCTTCAGAGCGAAAACACGGTGTGTGGGCTGTCATTTTAAGCGGCAAATGCTTGGCTTCAAAAATCTCATCACGACCAATATTGGTCAGTGGGACCTCCGCGGTCGGAATCAAAGACAGACCCTGGCCTTCTTCGGTTGCCGGCTGAGTATGAAACAGATCCTCACCAAATTTAGGCAGCTGTCCGGTACCATACAGGCTGTCGTGGTTAACCAGATACGGCACATACGTTTCTTCATAGCCATGCTCGCCTGTGTGCACATCCAGCATAAACTGAGCCAGAGCCCGGTGTAGTCTGGCAATCTGACCACGCATTACCACAAAGCGGCTACCAGTCAGTTTGGCGGCCAGTTCAAAATCAGCGCCACGGTTCAGCCCTTCAGCCACATCTACATGATCTTTAACATCAAAATCAAAAGAACGGGGCGTGCCCCAGCGGCTAACTTCAACGTTATCATCTTCGTCTTTGCCTACGGGTACTGACTCATGAGGCAGGTTTGGAATCCCCTGAGTCATTGCAGTGACCTGCTCCTGGATTTTAGCAAACTCAGCCTTGGTAGCATCCAGTTTGTCACCCAGCTCGCCTACTTCGGCCAGCAGAGGCGCAATATCCTGCCCCTGCGCTTTGGCTTTACCAATCGATTTACTGCGCACATTACGTTCGTTTTGCAAATCCTGCATTTCAATCTGAAGCGCTTTACGCTGTTCTTCCAGTTCACTGAACGCTGCCACGTCCAGCTCAAACCCGCGGGTTTTCAGGCGCTCTGCAGTCTGTTCGATATCGCTTCGCAAACACTTTGGATCTAACATGTGCTTCTCATTATCCTTTCATTATCTGTATGGCCAACCAGCCAGCCAGTAAACAAACCGCAACATTCAATACAATATTGGCTGCCGCTTTCATCCACAGGCCGTTCTCCAGCAGTGCCAGTGTCTCTATAGAAAACGTTGAAAACGTGGTAAGTGCGCCCAACAGCCCTACTCCCAGCAAAGCCCGGTAAGGCGAATCGGTCAGTTCGTGTCGTTCTATCAGCCCGTACAGTAGCGCCAGGCAAAACGACCCGATAACATTAACGCCAAGTGTACCAAAGGGCAGCGCTTTTCCAAACCACGAATCGAACTGGCTGGTCAGAAAATAGCGCAAGCAGGCGCCGACGGCACCACCTGCAGCAATATAACAGTATAAAACCACCCCTGTAGGCATTTAACGTTTCCTGTTACTGAGCTGATTTAATTCATCAAGCCAGGCCCGCTTGGCTTTCAGGGTTTTTTCCATGCCCCGCTCATTAGGCACATACAATCGCTGGCCGGCCAGTTCGGGGGGCAGATATATTTCACCGGCTGCAAACGCGTTGGGCTCATCGTGAGCATAACGGTACCCCTCACCATGCCCCAGTTCTTTCATCAGCTTGGTTGGCGCATTGCGCAGATGGTTAGGAACAGGATAATCCGGTGTTTCGCGTACCAGCGCTTTAGCTTTATTAAACGCCGCATAAACTGCATTGCTTTTGGGCGCCAGGGCGCAGTACACCGCGGCCTGGGCAATAGCCCGTTCACCTTCAGCCGGGCCTACCCGATGAAAGGTGTCCCAGGCATTGAGGCTCAGTTCGAGCGCTCTGGTATCAGCATTGCCAATATCCTCAGACGCGATGGCCAGCAGTCTTCTGGCCACATACAGCGGGTCGCCTCCGCCGTTCAGGATTCGCGCATACCAGTAAAGTGCTGCGTCCGGGTCAGAGCCACGTACCGACTTATGAAAGGCAGAAATAAGATCGTAAAACGCATCGCCCTGCTTATCATAGCTGGCCACTTTCTCGCCCACGGCCTGTTCAATATCCGCCAGACTGATCGCCGCCGCATCGGTAAAATCGGCCGCCAGCTCCAGATACGTCAGTAACCGTCGGGCATCACCACCACATAGCCCAATAAGAGCCCGCCGGGCGTCATCCTCAATGGTCAGAGAACGCTCGCCCAGGCCGCGCTCCGTGTCTGTCAGGGCGCGGTTCAGCAAACCGTTCAGATCATCATCTTCCAGAGCCTTTAGTACATAAACACGGGCTCGTGATAACAGGGCTTTGTTAAGCTCAAAAGATGGGTTTTCGGTAGTGGCCCCTACAAAAGTGACGGTGCCTGACTCCACATAAGGTAAAAATGCATCCTGCTGACTTTTATTAAACCGATGCACTTCATCAACAAACAGCAAGGTGCGCTGATTGTAACGCACATCCTGCTGAGCTTTTTCCATAGCGGCGCGTATTTCCTTGACCCCGGCGGTGACCGCAGACAAACGGATAACATTAGCATTGGTATAACTGCCAATCAGCTCGGCCAGGGTGGTTTTGCCGGTTCCCGGCGGGCCCCAGAGGATCATGGAGTGACAGTGGCCCGCCTCAAGCATTTTACGCAGGGGTTTGCCATCACCCACCAGGTGCCCCTGGCCGGTGTATTCTGACAAATTCTGCGGCCGCATCCGGGCCGCTAGTGGTGCAAAAGGTTCGTCGTCTTCAAACAACATTAACGCTGGTCGTCGATGGTGTAGGTATCCGGCACGGTTACCTCAAACAGTGAAACAGACGGCGTAAACTGGGTATCGATGTCGGAAAATTCAAGTGTGCTGCGCTGCTCTTGCGCATCTGTCATGGTCAGCCGGTTAAGCGTATCACCATCAAAATACAGATTTAACTGCTGAATCTGGCCTTGCCCGTCCACCGGGCTAATGGCATAGGCACCATCTGTGGTTCTGTCGATAGCAAACTTTTTCCACTCATTGCTGTCACTGGTGGTCAGCAGAATCACCGGGTTATCCTGAACCGCGCGCTGCTGGTCAACAATCGTTACCTGCTCCACAAAGGTGTCCATATTCCAGACGCTGCGGCCATCAGCAATTAACAGCGTTTCATCCGGCTGTGCGGTTTCCCAGCGTAATTTGTCCGGACGGGCCATGGTCAGCTGACCACTGGCTTCATGCACAATATCCCCTTCGGTGTCTTTTACCGTCTGGGTAAAGTTTGCCTGATACTGCTGCATCCCGGCCAGCTTTTGCTGTAACTGGGCGCGGGCCTGAGCGTCTTCTGCCCATGCCGGGGCCGCAGCGGCAAGTGATACCAATGATACCGCCAGCCATGTTTTATCGAACTTTTTCATGGTTAATCCTTAGGTGGTGGGGGCGCAATAACCTCACGGTTACCGTTATGCCCTGGTGTACTTACGACGCCACTTTGCTCCATTTGTTCAACTAATCGGGCAGCCCGGTTGTAACCAATTCTGAATTTTCGCTGCACGCCGGATACACTGGCCCGCCGGCTCTCAGTCACAAACGCCACTGCTTCATCATAAAATTCATCAAATTCCTGGTCACCGCCCTCCGGCTGTTCACCAGGCAGCAGCACCTCAGCGCTGGCATCGCCATTAAGAATTTCATCAATGTATTCAGGCTCACCCCGTTTCTGCCAGTCTGCCACCACGGCATGCACTTCATGATCATCCACAAACGCACCGTGAACCCGGGTTGGCACCGGACTGCCCGGCGGCAGGTACAGCATATCACCCATTCCCAGCAGCGCTTCGGCGCCCTGCTGGTCTAAAATGGTCCGTGAGTCAATTTTGCTGGAAACCTGAAAGGCAATACGGGTCGGAATATTGGCTTTAATCAGACCGGTAATCACATCCACCGATGGACGCTGGGTAGCCAGTACCAGATGGATACCAGCAGCCCGTGCTTTTTGTGCAATCCGGGCAATCAGCTCTTCTACTTTTTTGCCCACGATCATCATCATATCGGCAAATTCATCCACCACTACCACAATACTGGGTAACTTGCCCAGATCAGGTGGTTCGGTGTCCATGCTTTCTTCAGCTCGCCACAGCGGATCCTTAATCGGCTGGCCTTCTTCAATCGCTTTCATCACCTTGGTGTTGTAACCTTTCAGATTACGCACTCCCAGTGCCGACATCAGTTTATACCGACGCTCCATCTCGCCTACACACCAGCGCAGTGCATTGGCCGCTTCTTTCATATCAGTAACGACTTCGGCCAGCAAATGGGGAATCCCTTCGTAAACTGACAATTCAAGCATCTTGGGGTCAATCATGATCATACGCACATCTTCAGGCGTCGACTTGTATAACAAGCTCAGGATCATGACATTCACCCCCACAGACTTCCCTGAGCCTGTGGTACCGGCCACCAGCACGTGCGGCATCTTGGCCAGATCCACCACCACAGGTTTACCGCTGATATCGGAGCCCAGCACCATGGTCAGGGCTGAACTGTTACTTTGAAAAGTATCGCAGCTGATGACTTCGCTCAGTCTGACCATTTCCCGCTTCTTATTTGGCAATTCCAGTCCGATCACTGATTTGCCGGGTATCACTTCAACCACCCGCACCGAGATAGCAGACATCGCCCGGGCCAAATCTTTGGATAAGCCGGTAATCTTGCTGACCTTGACTCCCGGTGCCAGGTCCAGCTCAAAGCGGGTAATCACGGGGCCGGGATATACCCCCACCACACTGGCTTCAATGTTAAAGTCGGCCAGTTTTTCTTCTACCAGGCGTGACACCGCATCAAGTTCTTCCTGAGTGATGGGATTTTCGTGTTTGTCTGGCCGCTCAAGTAAATCAAATGAGGGCATGAGCGTAACCGGCTCTTCATCTGCCTCAGCGCTGCTGGCAGACGATGCTGCACTGGCTGGGGCTGGGGCAGTTGCCGGTTTGGCCGGAGCGATTTTTTCTTTTAAAGCCGAGACCGAAAAACGGGACTTCTGCGCAGCAGGTTCAGACGGTGAGGCTGGTTCAGACGGTTCAGCGGCAGACGATGTTCGAGCGTTATCTTCAGCAAAATGCTGTGTTTCCGGTGCTGAGGCCTGTCCGGTCTGCACCGGTTTGCTGGCAGGCTCAGCAGAACGCGAGTCATTGTGCGGCTCATCGTACATATCAAACGGCGGCAGATCATCATCGGCAAAAATTTCATCGGGAATCCCAAATGAAGGTTCTTCGCGACTACGCTGTGCATTGTTGGTTACCGGTGCCGGCGCTTGCCGGGTTGCCGGTGGCTCTGCACGCATGCTGGTCACTTCCAGCTCATCTGATGCAGACGCTTTTTTACGCCCCACATCCGGCAGACTCAGGCTGGGCATCCGCAGGTCAAGCAACTGCTGAGGGCCTTCTACCACCTTGCGTCCTGACCACAACACACACTGCCCTACCCCATCAATAATGGTCAGCCAGCTAATGCCGGTCATCAGGGTAAAACCGGTACAAAAGAAACACAGCAGCAGTAAAATCGTACCTGGGGTATTGAAGTAAGGGATCAGAGCGGAGCTGATAACATCACCCACAAACCCGCCAGCAGAAAAGTTAAACAGGTCGTTAAAATTAACGCTGGCGATGCCACTGACCCCCAGCCCCACCAGGAGCCCGCCAATGATACGTAAGCCAATGGTCAGGTAATCCAGTTCGTCGAGGTGTTTGACATGCTGAAACAAAAAGTAGCCCAGAAAGGCACAGCCAAAAGGAAGCAGATAGGCTAGCCAGCCAAAACTGAACAGCAGCAAATCTGCTGTCCAGGCACCGGTGGCTCCCACCCAGTTGTGAACATTCAGCTGCAGGCCAGCCTGACTCCAGCCCGGGTCACCGGGATGAAAAGAAGCCAGAGCTAATAAAAGATAAAATGCAAATACGCAGGCGATGATCATGCCTGCCTCCAGCACACGCTGGAATCCTGAAAGTCGCGCCATAACCCTCAATTCTTTAATAACCGTTCATGTGCAGCTACGCACTGTATATTGAAACTTCAGCATCCATGAATCCTTGGCACATCCGGCCGGAAACTGGCTACGGTCTTTTATTGTTATTCAAAGATTAACACAAGAATAGACAGAGCACCTATTGGAAAACTGTACAAAAACACAGATTCTTTATTTCAGGTTAATTCGTAAACGGGTGGTACTTTTGACCTCCTCCATCACCACATAAGTGCGCGATTCACTGACCCCGGGCAAACGTAACAAAGTATCGCCCAGCAGCTTCCGGTAACTGGACATATCCGCCACTCTGGCCTTCAGTAAAAAGTCAAAATCGCCGCTCACCAAATGACATTCCTGGATATCCTCATGTTCCTGCACGGCAGAAGAAAATTCGGCAAAGATATCCACCGAGGTTTTGGTCAGCGTAATCTCTACAAAAACCAGCATCGCCGCACCCAGCTTTTCTGGGTTTAACGTTGCATGATACCCGGTAATATAGCCCTGGGTTTCCAGACGCCTGACCCGCTCCAGACAGGGGCTGGCGCTCAGGCCGACTTGTCGGGCCAGTTCAACGTTAGAAATCCGGCCATCACGCTGCAGTACGGTAAGTATATTACGGTCAATACGATCAAGGTCTTTCGGTGTTTTTACCAGCATAGGAAATTCTGACATTTTACATTTTAACAGAATATAACACGGGTTAGACCGTGTATTCAGCACATACTTTTCTGTAAAGCCGGATATACTTCGCAAAAATAAACAAAACCAACAACAGAGGGTTATGTATGCTTATTGGTGTACCGAAGGAAATTAAGAATCACGAGTACCGTGTCGGTCTGACACCTGCCGCGGTAAAAGAATTTGTGACGCACGGCCACAGTGTGGTGGTGCAGACGCTGGCCGGTGACGCCATTGGTTTTACTGACGCGATGTATCAGGAAGCCGGTGCGACTATCGCTGCGACACCTGAAGAAATTTTTGCTGAGGCAGAGATGATCGTAAAGGTAAAAGAGCCACAGCCGAATGAGTGCAAAATGTTGCGCAAGGGTCAGACTCTGTACACTTACCTTCACCTGGCACCAGACCCGGTGCAGACTCAACTGTTAGTTGACTCAGGTGTGACCAGCATCGCTTATGAGACAGTCACTGATCGCAACGGCGGATTGCCCCTGCTGGCACCGATGAGTGAAGTTGCCGGACGCATGGCCGTTCAGGCCGGCGCTCACTACCTGGAAAAAGCCCACGGTGGCTCAGGCACACTGCTTGGTGGCGTACCGGGTGTAGCACCAGGCAAAGTACTGGTTATCGGTGGCGGTGTAGTTGGCACCAACGCGGCAAAAATGGCGCTGGGCCTGGGCGCGGATGTCACCATTTTAGATCGTTCACTGCCGCGTCTGCGTCAGCTGGATGATATTTTCAACGGCCAGGTAAAAACTGTTTTTTCTACGGTGGATGCCATCGAACATTATTCATCGAAAGCCGATTTGGTTGTGGGTGCCGTATTAATTCCGGGCGCCGCAGCACCTAAGCTGCTAAACCGCGAACAAATCAAGGCCATGAAGCCAGGCTCTGTGCTGGTTGACGTAGCCATTGACCAGGGCGGTTGCTTTGAAACATCAAAAGCGACCACGCACCAGGATCCGGTTTATGTGATTGACGATGTCGTACATTACTGCGTCGCCAACATGCCAGGCGGTGTCGCACGTACGTCCACTATGGCGCTTAACAATGCCACGCTGCCGTTTGGTCTGGCGCTGGCTAATAAAGGCCCGGTACAGGCTATGCTGGATGATGAACATCTGCGTGCTGGTTTAAATACCCATGAAGGTAAAGCAACTTACAAAGCGGTAGTTGATGCGCTGGGTAAAGAGCTTGACCTGACCTATGTACCTGCCGAAGAGGCACTGAAGGCTCAGGCATAATCAGTCCTGAAAATGTACCGGATGCATTTGATCATCCGATTAAAATAAAAAAGGCCATCATATTGATGGCCTTTTTTGTGTTCGGTGCGGCTTATCTGTCAGCCAGGCTCTGATTCACCGCATCAAGCACTTCACAGGGTGACTGCGCCTGGGTAACCGGGCGGCCCATGACCAGATAACTGACGCCGGCATTCATGGCATCCACAGGGGTCATTACCCGTTTTTGGTCGCCAACCTCTGCGCCAGCCGGACGAATGCCTGGCGTCACCAGTAAGAATTGATCGTTGAAATGTTCACGCAGCATCACCGCTTCGCGGGCTGAACATACCACACCGTCAAGGCCTGCATCATAAGTCAGCCGCGCCAGTTTCTCCACCTGCTGAGCCGGCGAGGTATCCGGTACTACCTGCGCCAGCTGTTCGTCATCCATGCTGGTCAGTACAGTTACGGCAATCAGTTTGGTGTGCGGGTGCGCACTGTTTTCAATCGCGGCTTTTGCCGCTTCCATCATCGGCTTACCGCCTGACGCATGGACATTTACCATCCATACGCCCAGCTCTGCTGCCGCTTTACAGGCTTTGGCCACGGTATTAGGAATATCGTGAAATTTCAGATCCAGAAATACATCAAATTTGCGCTGTACCAGGGTTTTGACAAATTCCGGACCAAACAAGGTGAACATTTCCTTGCCGACTTTTAACCGGCAGGTAGCCGGATCAAGCTGGTCAATTAATGCCAGCGCGTTCGCTTTGTCGTCATAATCCAGGGCAATAATCACTTTGGGATCGGGGCTTTGCAATTTATTCTCCGTCTAGGCCTTTGATGGGTTTAACAACATTCCACTTTTTACATGAGGGACACAGCCAGTATAGCTTGCGCCCGGAGAACCCACAGCTGACACAACGATATTTCGGACGCTGTTCAATCTGGTTCTCAACCAGCTCTTTAAGCAGAATTAAACTATCGGTAGATGATTTATCCTGAATCTGATCGATATACAGACCCATTAATGTTTTAAAGCCTTTCATGGTCGGGCGTTTGCGTAACTGCTCAAGCAGATAGTCTGCGGCCTGACCGGTTTCGCCCCGCCGCAGCAGTACATCCACCATTGCCAGGTACGACGTGGCACACTCCTGCCAGTGCGACTCCAGCTCTGCTGCAAAGCGTTCCCATTCACCGGTTTTTTCGGCAATATCCTCCAGACTGGGAACCGCCTCGCTAAACCAGTTAATGTCCCGCTCTGCTACCTGAAGATAATACGCAATCGCATCTTCGTACTTACCCTGCTCTTTAGCAATGTGGCCCAGTAGCAACCAGGGGCGTACTGCCCGCTCATCTGCATTTACGGCTTTTTGCAGCAGGGTCAGGGCTTCACCTAACTGTTCGTTACGCTGCTCTTTGATCGACTGTTCGCAATAAAAATGCGCCAGTCGCTCAGCCACATCATCATTATCGCCGTGGCAACCCACCATGCGTTCAGCCAGCTCTATCGCCCGATGCCACTCTTTGGTGGTCTGGTAAATATTAAATAACTGCTGCTGGGCAATAACATAATGTTTGTCACTATTGAGCAATTGCAAAAACGCATTTTCAGCACGCTCAAGAAACCCCGCCTGAACATAGTCCAGCCCCAGTTCCTTGAGCGCGTTTTCCCGTTGAGTGGCCTGAATTTCTTCCCGGGACACCAGGTTCTGGTGGACCTTAATGGCGCGGTCTATTTCCCCGCGATGGCGAAAAAAGTTGCCCATCGCAATATGCGTCTCCACGGTATCACTATTCAGATCAATCATTTTGATCAGGGTATCTACGGCTTTGTCCGGTTGATCAGACAACAGAAAGTTCAGACCGCGAAAGTAATGTCGGGAGAGGATGCTGGATTGTTCTCGCTGCGCCTGGCGCACGCTGTTACGGCCCATGACCCAGCCATATCCAGCAGCAACCGGTAAGAGTAAAAACAGCAGCTCAAGCATATTAATGTTCTTTAAGGGCCTTTTTGAGACGTGCGCGGGTTGAAGTCAGTTGTACCCTGACCGACACCCAGCTGGCAAACATAAGCAAAAATCCGATAACCACACCCAGTGATAACGCCACGGCAATCAGGGTAGAGATTCGTAGCTCGGCCTGAGCAATCAGATAATTAACCGGAATAACTGCATCGTTCTGCGAGCCTATCGCAAATGCAAATGCCAGTAACACAACAATAACGAGTAAGGAAATGATGCCTTTCAATGCTTACGCCTTTATTTTTATTTAATGTGACTTAAACCTTTACTGAGCATAGCAAATTGCTCGCAGGGTTCATATCAATTGTTAGTAAAAAGCGGTGAGGTTGCCTACAGACAGCGACAAGTGCTCGCCAACATGTCAGGCGGTATGACGAGCACGCTCGGATTGCTGATGGTTCAACGGCGCTACGGGTTTGAGACCTGCCCTGACCAGCGCCGTATGAATGGTTGATTCACTGGAAAGATATAACACATGGGTATAACCCTGTTGCATTGCCAGTAGCTTCTCGTACAAGGACTTATCAACTTTAGACAGCTGAGCCAGCCGCTTACGCGATAAGACAGTAGACTCAAACCGGCAGACCGACATGTGCATACGGGTTACGCATAACTGAGTTTTGTCGTCTGCCAGGTGTGCCCTGATATTAGCTCTGATCGCTTTATACAAAAAATCCTGTTCGCTGACATAGACAAGCTTGGCATCAGCATTTCTCACACAATGCACAACTCCGACGTGGTTGGTTTGATTATTAAACAGCGACATTAGCAGGGCAGAACGAGGCTTATCCGCATCCCGGTCAGCCAGAAAGCCATGTAGCGGCGCAATATTATTTTCTACCGCAAACGGATATAAATCTGCACAGGCATCAGGCTGATAAAGCGTTTTAAGCCGGTCCAGCAGGTAGCGGTTATTAATACATAACACGGCAGCACACGGATGGGCCCTGACCGCCAGTTCCCACACAAAGTGATGGCGCTGGCGACTTTGCAGATTCAGGTTTCGTGCCCGGTAATAAGCCTGACTGGCTTCTACTGCCTGAACAATCAATGCAGCCGGTGAACGCCTGCCGGCGTGACGAAACCGTCCGGTGAGTGTATCGTGACAAAAATCAATCAGCTGGTACTTTTCGCTTTTGATTTTGAGCGCCGGCACACTGACTTTCACAATTGCCCCCGCTGCGCTGTCTGGCGGAGCATTGAAAATCAGGCGAATACCTTTGGCTGAGATGTCCGCTACCTGTGCATTCAGCGCGCTGAGTAAACCGGTTTTCACAGTAGCGGGTTTATCCAGGGCATAGCGGTCTTCCTGACGTCGCTCCAAATCATTGTCCATAATCAACTGTACCGGCCAGCAGTGGCTTTCTGCCAGACACTCCGCATGTACAGGCCCTAACTGACAGGGTTTGGTTAGCGACACGGCACCCAGCCGGTGTGTGATATCAGTATAATAAATCAGATGTGAGGCATGACTGAGTACCTGTTGCTCATCGGCGTTAATATCATGAATTGCATATGCGGTTTGTCGGTCTTGTTTGCTGACTCCCGCCAGGCGGCACTGGATACAGGAAAAGTTATCCGCCTTACTCAACAGATAATATAACGGTGTAAACTGATTTAACGCCAGCAGTTGGCGGTGTGTGACCACAATGTCTATCTGGCCACGGCGAGTGCTGATCGTACCGGTCAGCACAAACGCTTCACCGTAGGCGTCAAGTTCCTGAAAAAGACGGGCAAAATGGTCTTTGCCGCTCAATGCCGGTAAAGCCAGGCGATGCTGGTTCTGCCGATTATTTTCTCTGGTCAGCAGTGCTGCCACCGGTCTTGGGATTCCTGCGATAGTATCAATCAGCAATGATGTCCATGCACTGTGTAATAAAACCCGGTCTCTTTCAAGATCCTGCATCGCCCGCTCCAGCTCAAGTTCCCGCTGCAGCGGCTGCTGATAGCGTGCCCCCTTAATATAACGCTGTAGCTGCTGCTGTTGCTTGCCACTTTGCTCCCCGTCAAGCACAAAATGACTCTCATAGCGCTCGGTCTGTTTATTGAAAGTGATTTGTTGCAGGCGATAGGTCATCGTGTCGTGCTTGGCATACTGACCAAACACTTCAGGCATGGCAAAGGTGTATTTCTCACCATTTTGCGCTTTGGGAGGCCGTTTGGTTTCAAGGCTTAAGCGATTAAACGCCAGCGAACCAACCACGCAATGCCGGCCTTTATCAAACTCAGGACTGGCAAGCTGAAAATTGGGCGCCAGCGCGATATCGTTACCAAAATCAATATCCGTCTGGGATTGCTGCTGTACCGAAAAGGCATCGACAATTTTTTTATGCTGCGCTTCTTTAATATGGGCCTGGTAAAACGCCGAATTTGTCAGCGATTCAAACACCCCTACGGTGTAACGCTCCTGATAAAGAGACGTTTCTTTTTTCAGGATCTGCGCGCCTACTTTGTCCAGGCGCATATCTACCCCGAAATGCTTGAATTTGAACACCGGAAACTGAGCAAAAGCTGAATTATCCGCCGGCGCATCAGTTAAAGACGTAAGCCGGATGACCTCATCGCGAACAAGGCGTCGGATATGGGAGGGCAAGCGACCGGAAAACCGGTTAAGTCCTTCCAACAGGCGATTTTCCTGCTCATAGGGAATGAGTGCCCGGATCAGGGGTTGGTATTGTTTTAGTACAGCGTCATTATTTACAGACATTGGGATGTTATTGTTGTTCTCGCCAAAGCCTGAGTAATATATATCTGTTTGATTTTGCTGGTCAACAGTTAAACAGCAATAGACTGCCATTAATATCTGAATGCACTTCAGCAGATACAAAAAAGCCGTAGTGTAAACTACGGCTTTTGTTTAAGCGATTGAAGCGTCGACCCGCTCCCGCAATTCTTTGCCCGGTTTAAAGTGAGGCACGTATTTTCCGTCCAGTTCGACGGTCTCCCCTGTTTTAGGGTTGCGGCCTGTTCTTGGTGCCCGGTAATGGAGAGAAAAGCTGCCAAATCCGCGAATCTCTATACGCTCACCCTTCTGCAGGGTTTGCGCCATTTGCTCTAGCAGTTCTTTTATCGCCAACTCAAGATCTTTTGCAGGAAGGTGACGATATTGATCTGCCAGCCGTTCAATTAGTTCCGACTTGGTCATAGAAACCTCTTTGTCAAATAAAGTCTAAACAGCTACTACACATCAATAATACGCCAGATTTTTAAATCTGGCGCACCTTCTTTTGCATTATTCGCCTTTAGCGGCTTTAAATGCTTCGGCCATCGCGTTGGCAAAGCCACCATCTTCTTGCTGGTTAACTTTATCGATAGCTTCTTTCTCGTCTGCCTGATCTTTCGCTTTAACAGACAGGTTCACAGCGCGGTTCTTACGATCAACGCCCATGAACTTGGCTTCGATAGACTCGCCAACGTTAACAACTTCTGAAGCATCTTCTACACGGTCGCGAGACAGGTCTGCAACGCGGATGTAACCGTCAACTTCTTCAGCCAGGTTAACTGTAACGCCTTTCGCATCAACAGCAGTCACTGTACCTACAACAATAGTACCTTTCTTGTTGTCTGCCAGGTATTTGTTGAACGGGTCTTCTTCAATTTGCTTAACGCCAAGAGAAATACGCTCACGCTCTGGGTCGACCTGCAGTACTACTGCAGAGATCTCGTCACCTTTCTTGTAGTCACGAACTGCGTCTTCGCCAGATTTGTTCCAGCTGATGTCAGACAGGTGAACCAGGCCGTCGATGCCGCCGTCAAGACCGATGAAGATACCGAAGTCAGTGATTGACTTGATCTTACCAGTAACCTTGTCGCCTTTCTCGTGTGACTTAGCGAACTCTTCCCAAGGGTTAGCGATGCACTGCTTAAGACCCAGAGAAATACGACGACGCTCTTCGTCAATTTCCAGAACCATAACTTCAACAGTGTCACCCAGGTTAACAACCTTAGATGGGTGGATGTTCTTGTTAGTCCAGTCCATTTCAGATACGTGTACCAGACCTTCAACACCGTCTTCGATCTCTACGAAACAACCGTAGTCAGTCAGGTTAGTTACCTGACCAGAGATCTTAGTGCCTTCTGGGTAACGTTGTGAAATGTCCTGCCATGGATCGTTGCCCATCTGCTTCATACCAAGAGAAACGCGCTGCTTCTCTTTGTCGAACTTCAGAACTTTAACGTTGATCTCGTCACCAACATTTACGATTTCGCTTGGGTGCTTAACGCGCTTCCAAGCCATGTCAGTGATGTGCAGCAGGCCGTCAACACCGCCCAGATCTACGAACGCACCGTAGTCTGTCAGGTTCTTAACGATACCTTTGATTTCATGACCTTCTTCAAGGTTAGCCAGCAGAGACTCACGCTCAGCACTGTTTTCAGCTTCGATAACAGCACGACGAGAAACAACAACGTTGTTACGCTTCGCATCCAGCTTGATAACTTTAAATTCAAGCTCTTTGCCTTCAAGGTGAGTAGTATCACGAACTGGGCGTACGTCTACCAGAGAGCCTGGCAGGAACGCGCGTACACTGTTAACTTCAACAGTGAAACCGCCTTTAACTTTACCGTTGATAACACCTTTGATGGTCTCTTTCTCTTCGTACGCTTTTTCAAGCTCAACCCACGCTTCATGGCGTTTGGCTTTTTCACGAGAAAGGATAGTTTCACCGAAGCCGTCTTCTACAGCGTCAAGTGCAACATCAACAGAATCGCCGATTTCGATTTCTAGCTCGCCTTCAGCGTTTTTAAATTGGTCTGCTGGGATAGCACTTTCTGATTTTAAGCCTGCGTCTACCAGTACGATGTCTTTATCGATAGAAACAACAGTACCTTTTACAATAGAACCCGGACGAGTTTCCAGTTCCTGTAGGCTTTCTTCAAAAAGTTGTGCAAAATTTTCAGTCATAAGGTCTTATTAAATACTAACGTTGAAATCCACAATGCATTCCGGCGAATGTGGGGTTATTAACAAATGCCGTCACTCCCTG
Organism: Salinimonas lutimaris; assembly: GCF_005222225.1. Classification (GTDB taxonomy): domain Bacteria; phylum Pseudomonadota; class Gammaproteobacteria; order Enterobacterales; family Alteromonadaceae; genus Alteromonas; species Alteromonas lutimaris. The sequence goes on along the minus strand of NZ_CP036536.1, from coordinate 1,998,915 downwards.
TTACGGCAGGTTGCTCTGGTGCTATACGGCTCGCGTCTAAAGGCGGGAGGAGATAACGTCCATCGCTTGTTCGAATACCTGATCAATGTTCAGGTCAGTCGAATCAATTACTACAGCGTCTTTTGCCGGCACCAGTGGCGCAACGGTACGTTGTGTATCACGTTCGTCCCGCGCTTTGATATCGGTTAAAAGGCGCGCAATATTAACATCCATGCCCTTGTCTTTCAACTGTGCATAGCGTCGTTCAGCCCGTGCTTCGGCACTGGCTGTAAGGAAAAGTTTCACTTTTGCCTCAGGAAACACCACCGTGCCCATGTCGCGACCATCTGCGACCAGGCCAGGAGCCTGCTCAAATGCCCGCTGACGACGTAGTAATGCTTCGCGAACCCGTGGCAGTGCAGCGACTTGAGAGGCCACCGCGCCAACCTGTTCGGTGCGGATATCATCAGTGACATCTTCGCCTTCTAAAATGATGCGGGTTTTCTCACCATTCGTTTCAAAACTCACGTCCAGGCCGGTGGCCAGAGGAACAATCGATTCCTCGTCATCCACAGGCAGATCATGATGCAGCGATGCCACTGCCAGTACGCGGTATATAGCACCGCTATCTAGAAAATGCCAGCCCAGCTTTTCCGCAAGCAGACTACTCAGCGTCCCCTTACCTGCCCCACTCGGGCCGTCAACCGTGACTACGGGTATCGGATGCATACCTGCTCCAGCTTTATTAACAAAAGATTAAAAATCGGCGGCAATTATACTCGCTCAGTCAGCTTTAGCAATGCTACCAACAGATTTAATCAAACCCGCTGCAAGCCGACTGCTACGCACAAAAGGGCTGCCGCCCCGGCCGGTTTTTACTGACAGATAGTAGCGAAACGCTCAAAGTAGTCAGGAAATGTTTTTGCGGTGCAGCCCGGATCATTAATCGTTACCGGCGTGTTGCTCAGTGCAACCAGTGAAAAACACATCGCGACGCGGTGGTCATTATAAGTATCAATGGCAGCGTGCGTCAGACTGGCCGGCGGCGTGACATGAATATAATCTTCACCTTCCTCTACGGTGGCACCCAGCTTTCTCAGTTCGGTGGCCATGGCAAACAAGCGATCCGTTTCTTTTACCCGCCAGTTATAGATATTGCGAATAACGGTTGGGCCCTGCGCAAATAACGCGGTGGTAGCAATCGTCATGGCAGCATCCGGAATATGGTTCATGTCCATATCCACGCCTTTTAACGGCGCGCCGGTGACTTCAATATATTCATCCTGCCAGTTAACCGAAGCGCCCATCGCTTCAAGCACCTCAGCAAAGCGGATATCGCCCTGAATACTGTTTTTACCAATACCGGTCACTTTTACCGTGCCGCCTTTAATAGCGCCAGCCGCCAGAAAATAAGACGCAGAAGACGCATCGCCTTCCACCATAAACTGACCCGGTGACTGATAGGTCTGATTGCCTCTGACCACAAAACTGGCATAGTCATGGTTCTCAACGGTAATACCAAAGCGCGCCATCGTGTCCAGGGTGATATCAATATAGGGCTTGGAAACCAGCTCACCCTTAATATTGATGTGACTGTCCTGGGTAAATAAAGGTGCTGCCATCAGCAGTGCGGTTAAAAACTGACTAGACACACTGCCGTCTACTTCAATCTTACCACCGTTTAGTGCGCTGCCTTTGATTTGCAGCGGCGGGTATCCATCGTTTTTCAGATAAGTAATGTCAGCGCCGGCCTGGCGCAGGCTGTCTACCAAATCGCCGATTGGGCGCTCTTCCATTCGAGGTTCACCGGTAAGCTCCACATTGACGCCACTGGCAGCCAGGGCTGCGCATAACGGGCGCATGGCTGTACCGGCATTGCCCAGAAATAAGGATAAAGGCGCCTCATGGGCAAATGCCCCGCCCAGCCCCTGAACCGTACAGCGGGTGTTATCATCGCTTAGCGCATAAGAGACACCCAACTGACTTAATGCCTTTAGCATATGACGAATATCATCACTATCGAGCAGGTTGGTCAGGGTGGTTTCACCGCTGGCCAGGGCAGCTAATAACAGCGCCCGGTTAGACAGGCTTTTAGAGCCCGGCACGTTAACTTCGCCTGCGACACTGCTCACAGGCTGTAATGTAAGTTGTTCCATACTGCTTATCCGTACTTACGTTCAAACTCGGCCATAAAGCCCACTAATGCTTCTACCCCGCCCAGTGGCATGGCGTTATAAATGCTCGCTCGCATGCCTCCCACTGAGCGGTGTCCTTTGAGGGCTTTGAGGCCAGCGGCATCCGCTTCGGCCACAAAGGTTTTATCGAGACTGGCATCAGCCAGCTGAAACGGAACATTCATCTTCGAGCGATAATCAGGGTGAATGGTGTTGCGATAAAAATCTGACTGATCAATGGCCGTGTAAAGCAGGCTGGCTTTGGCATTATTGCGCTGTGCCATGGCCGACAGTCCGCCCTGCTCTTTAAGCCATTTAAAGACCAGTCCGGCCAGATACCAGGAAAAGGTGGGTGGCGTGTTATACATTGAGTCAGAATCAGCGGCCAGTTTATAGTCAAAAATAGACGGTGTGACTGATTGCGCCTTACCCAGCAGAGCTTCATCCACAATCACCACTGACAAGCCCGACGGCCCGATATTTTTCTGGGCTCCGGCGTAAATCACACCATATCGACTGACATCCAGAGGCTGGGATAAAATGGTCGATGACATATCAGCAACCAGCGGCACTTTACCGCTTTCTGGCAGCCAGTCATAGGCTACGCCATCAACCGTCTCATTCGGGCAAAAATGCAGGTAGGCCGCACTCTGGTCAATCGATTGTGCTGATGGCTGCGCCAACTGGGTAAGTCCGTCCACCACCGTGCTTTCACCGATGATTTTGGCCTGATTGTACTTGCTGGCTTCGCTAACCGCGCCTTTTGACCATGAGCCCGATACCAAATGCAGTGATGTGTCCTGCGCAGATGACAGATTAAGCGGCACCGCAGCAAACTGACCACGCCCCCCGCCGTGCATAAACAGCACTTTATAGTTGTCTGGTACGTTGAGCAGATCCCGCAAATCCTGTTCGGCCTGGGCGGCAACCTCAATGAAGTCTGCACCACGATGGCTGACTTCCATGACCGAAGTCCCACTATCACGCCAGTTAGTAAATTCTTGTTGAGCCTGCGCCATGACTGCTTCTGGCAGCATTGCCGGCCCTGCGCTGAAATTAAACACGCTACTCATGGATTTTTTTTCACACCTGTAAACAAAACAAGCGGCCAGATGCCGCTTGCGATTTAAAGAATTACAATAGCGCCCGCAGGCGCATTGCGATTACTCTTCTGTCGTCGGCTTATCGTCATTGTCTGCCGCCGCCGTATCACCGGCTTCGGCACTAACGGTGTTATCCCCGTCTTCTTCTAAAACGATGTCGTCCTCAACTTCTTCAATGCGCTGCAGGCCCACGACGGTTTCATCCGCGGCGGTACGAATCAGGCGAACCCCCTGAGTGTTACGTCCGACCACAGACACTTCATCAACCCGGGTACGAACCAGCGTGCCCTGGTTACTGATAAGCATGATCTCGTCACTGTCATCAACCTGAACCGCGCCAATAACCTTACCGTTACGCTCTGATACCTTAATCGATACCACGCCCTGAGTAGCCCGGCTCTTGGCCGGATAATCTTCCAGTGGCGTACGCTTACCAAAACCATTCTCGGTAGCAGTCAAAATAGCACCATCACCACGCGGAACAATCAGAGACACCACACGCTGCCCTTCCTGCATACGAATACCACGTACCCCGGTGGCAGTCCGGCCCATTGGGCGCAGCGCCATCAGTTCCTCGCCGGTTTCAGGATCACGCTTCACTTCGCCGGTTTCTGAGTCGCGCAGCTTTTCATTAAAGCGCACGACTTTACCTTCGTCGCTGAACAGCATGATGTCGTCATCACCGTGGGTGATAGCCACACCTATCAGTTCATCGCCTTCGTTTAAGTTCACTGCGATGATACCGCTGGAACGAGGACGTGAATACAGGCTCAGGTCCGTCTTTTTCACCGTACCGTTGGCGGTGGCCATCAGTACAAACTTGCCTTCTTCAAACTCTTTGATAGGCAGAATGGCGGTGATCCGCTCATTGGCCTCTAGCGGCAGAATATTAACAATAGGACGACCGCGGGCATTACGGCTGGCAAAGGGTAACTGATACACTTTCAGCCAGTACAGACGGCCCCGGGTAGAGAAACACAGAATATGGTCGTGGGTATTGGCAACCAGCAGACGCTCGATGATATCTTCATTTTTCATCTTAGTGGCAGACTTACCCTTACCACCACGACGCTGAGCTTCATAGTCTGACAGTTTCTGGTATTTCACATAACCTTCGCGAGACAGGGTAACCACCACATCTTCCTGCTCAATCAGATCTTCAATGTCGATATCGTGGCTGGCTGCCGTGATTTCAGTACGGCGGGCATCGCCAAACTCATCACGCACTTTTTCCAGCTCTTCACGGATAACTTCCATCAGACGCTCTGGGCTGTTCAGAATATGCAGCAGCTCAGCAATCACTTCCAGCAATTCTTTGTATTCGCCCAGAATCTTTTCGTGTTCCAGACCCGTCAGCTTATGCAGACGTAGATCAAGAATCGCCTGAGCCTGCTGTTCGGTCAGGAAATATTTGCCATCGCGAATACCAAACTCATCATCCAGCCAGTCAGGACGTGCTGCATCATCACCGGCACGCTCCAGCATGTCGGCCACATCACCCAGATTCCAGCCTTGTGCCACCAGGGCTTTTTTCGCATCAGCCGGGCTTGGTGAGGCTTTAATCAGTTCAATGATCGGGTCGATGTTGACCAGGGCGATGGCCAGGCCTTCAAGAATATGCGCGCGATCACGGGCTTTGCGTAATTCGTATACAGTACGGCGGGTTACCACTTCGCGGCGGTGTAGCACAAAGCTTTCAAGAATTTCTTTCAGATTGAAAACTTTTGGCTGGTTGTTATCCAGTGCCACCATATTGATACCAAACACCGTTTGTAACTGGGTGTTGGCGTACAGATGGTTAAGCAGAACCTCGGCGGACTCGTTACGCTTAACTTCAATAACAATGCGCATGCCGTCTTTATCTGACTCATCGCGCAGCGCAGAAATACCCTCAATCCGCTTTTCTTTTACCAGATCAGCGATTTTCTCAATCAGGCGCGCTTTGTTCACCTGATAAGGAATTTCATTGATAATAATGGTTTCTTTACCATTATCTTCGGTTTCTATTTCTGCTTTTGCACGCAAATATATTTTGCCGCGACCGGTGCGGTACGCATCTTCAATACCTTTGCGGCCGCTGATCATCGCTGCGGTCGGGAAGTCCGGACCTGGGATGTGGGTCATCAGCCCGTCAATAGAAATCTCAGGATCTTCAATTAGCGCAATACAACCATTGATGACTTCGGTCAGGTTGTGCGGAGGAATATTGGTGGCCATACCAACGGCAATACCTGATGAGCCGTTAACCAGCAGGTTAGGTACTTTTGTTGGAAGGACTTCCGGGATTTGTTCGGTACCATCGTAGTTTTGAACAAAATCGACGGTTTCTTTATCCAGATCGGCCAGTAACTCGTGCGCAATTTTTGCCATACGCACCTCGGTATAACGCATAGCGGCTGCCGAGTCACCGTCTACCGAACCAAAGTTACCCTGCCCGTCTACCAGCATGTAGCGTAGTGAGAACGGCTGCGCCATACGCACAATCGTATCATAGACTGCAGAGTCACCATGAGGGTGGTATTTACCAATTACGTCACCGACCACACGCGCCGACTTTTTATATGGTTTATTAAAGTCATTTTTCAGTTCGTTCATGGCGAACAGAACACGGCGGTGTACCGGCTTCAGCCCATCGCGTACATCGGGTAACGCGCGGCCTACAATAACGCTCATCGCATAATCGAGGTAAGAGGTTTTCAACTCCTCCTCTATGTTTACGGGGAGAATTTCTTTAGCGTTATCAGTCATAAACTGCTTTTTCCCTTAACTTTGGTTTAACGTGCGCTTGATTTGGATAACCCCCCAAACAGCATCAGGCTGGTGCGCACATTGTTATTATTGGGGTCAGTGATCAATCCTTGAGTGTACCACTGCAAACACAATTAATGTAGCGGTTAATCCAAGCATTTGCTCAGGCCTTTTCCAAGTGCACATTTTTCGTTCAGTCATCGGTGTGTTCACAACAAATCATCCCAATTCCGCCGCTTTTACGCTATTGTGACAGGCACTTTAACTAACTCAGACAGTCACTTTATCTGTTTGCCCGCATCCTGTTGAGAGCGCCACAGCAAATGTGTATAAAAGTGACTGTCACCTTTATATGATTGGATGCAATGCCATGACAAATGTTGATGAACAGGAAATCTCAAAATTTGGTGAACTGGCGTCCCGCTGGTGGGATACCGAAGGCGAGTTTAAGCCTCTTCATGCCATTAACCCGTTACGCCTGGACTTTATTGCGCAGCACGCCGACGGCTTGTTTGAAAAACAGGTACTGGATATTGGCTGTGGCGGCGGAATACTGGCTGAATCCATGGCCAGAATGGGCGCGCAGGTAACCGGTATCGATATGGCCGAAGCTTCTTTAGAGGTTGCCCGCCTGCATGGTCTGGAAAGTGGTGTATCCGTCAATTACGAATGTATCACTGCAGAACAGTACGCTGAACAGCATGCAGGCTCATTTGACGTGGTTACCTGTATGGAAATGCTTGAGCACGTTCCTGATCCGCAGTCGATCATTGCTGCCTGTGCAAAGCTGGTTAAGCCTGGTGGTCATGTTTATTTTTCAACACTTAACCGTAATCCCAAATCCTACCTGATGGGGATTGTAGGAGCTGAATACCTGCTTAATATGGTCCCTAAGGGGACGCATCAGTATGATCGGTTTATCAAACCTTCAGAACTGATTCGGATGATGGACAATAGTGGCATGCTCATCCGGCATGCTACAGGATTGCACATGAACCCGCTGACCCAGAGCTTTTATACCTCCGACAAAAATCTCGATGTCAATTATATGTTGCACGGACAATTACCTGCTTAACACTAGATATAGTGCTCAAGCTAAAATTTGAGCACTATATGTCGTAATTTTTGGTTTATGTAAGTTTTTCGCATATTAAATTTTTTAATTCTTCAGGCCCGGTTAAAAAGCTTGCATTCCTGAAAAATAACGCTCGTAAATTCCTGTTAGGTTAGTCTTTACTAACATTAAAATAAACCGTGTTTGATCGCTGAATTAACCACCAGATATTGGGTTGCATTAAACCGCAAACCTCACTATCTTGTGCCTATTCCCATGCCGACGACAAGCCATTGAAGCCTAAACCTTATTCAGGTTAGTTTTTCAACGGATAGCAGACGATCGCATGAGATCAGGCACAGGATCGTGCTACGATCACATAGTGTCAGAAAACGAAAATTCATAAACGGGTAAAACCCACGCTTCACGCGCTAACAGACTAACGGCCAGTAATAATGAATAATGATCTACTTGTCACCAAACGTAATGGTGAAAAAGAGTCCATCGATCTCGAGAAAATCCATAAGGTAATCACCTGGGCTGCAGAAGGACTTGAAAATGTATCTGTGTCTCAGGTAGAGATTAAGGCTCAGATCCAGTTTTATGATGGCATCAAAACCGGTGAAATTCACGAGACGCTGATCAAATCAGCCGCCGACCTGATCTCAACGGATGCACCGGATTATCAATATCTGGCAGCTCGCCTGGCCATCTTCCATTTGCGCAAAAAAGCCTACGGCCAGTTTGAGCCACCAAAGCTACATGACCATGTGGTGAAAATGGTTGAGGCCGGTAAGTACGACCATCATCTGTTAGCCGATTATACTGCTGAAGAATTCGCCGAGATGGACAGTTTTATTGACCACTGGCGTGATATGAACTTCAGTTATGCTGCGGTTAAACAACTGGAAGGTAAATATCTGGTACAGAACCGGGTAACCGGCGACATTTATGAAAGCGCGCAGTTTTTGTATATTCTGGTAGCAGCGTGCTTATTTGCTAATTATCCGCAGGCTACCCGACTGGATTACATCCGTCGTTTTTACAACGCTACTTCGACATTCAAACTGTCACTGCCTACTCCGATCATGTCCGGTGTGCGTACCCCTACCCGTCAGTTTTCTTCATGTGTACTGATTGAGACCGGTGACAGCCTTGATTCAATCAATGCAACAGCCTCTGCCATTGTAAAGTATGTCAGCCAACGGGCTGGTATCGGTGTGAACGCCGGCCGAATTCGCGCACTGGGTAGTCCGATTCGTGGCGGTGAAGCTTTTCACACGGGTTGTATCCCGTTTTACAAGTATTTCCAGACCGCAGTGAAAAGCTGCTCGCAGGGCGGTGTACGTGGCGGCGCAGCCACTTTGTTCTATCCTCTGTGGCATATGGAAGTTGAATCTCTGCTGGTGTTAAAGAATAACCGTGGTGTTGAGGAAAACCGTGTGCGCCATCTGGATTACGGCGTGCAGTTTAACAAGCTGATGTATCAGCGCATGATGAAAGACGGCTATATCACATTGTTCAGCCCGTCTGATGTACCTGGTTTGTACGATGCCTTCTTTGCTGATCAGGCAAAGTTTGAAGAGTTATACGTGAAATATGAAAACGATGACTCAATTCGTAAAAAACAAATCAAAGCGATGGAATTATTTAGCCTGTTTATGCAGGAACGTGCTTCCACCGGTCGTATCTATCTGCAAAACGTGGATCACTGTAATACGCACAGCCCTTTCAATCCGAAAGTCGCGCCAGTGCGCCAAAGCAACCTGTGTCTGGAAATTGCACTGCCAACCAAACCTCTACAGCACGTAAATGATGAAGAAGGTGAGATTGCGCTGTGTACGTTGTCAGCTTTCAACCTGGGTGCCATTGAGTCGGTCAGTGAATTTGAAGAATTATCAGACCTGGCGGTTCGCGCTCTGGATAGCCTGCTTGATTACCAGGACTACCCGGTTCCGGCAGCCTACAATGCAACAATGAACCGCCGCACGCTGGGTATTGGGGTGATTAACTTTGCTTACTTCCTGGCCAAAAATGGTGTTAAGTATTCTGATCACAGTGCCAATGGCCTGGTTCACCGCACGTTTGAAGCGATGCAGTATCACCTACTTAAAGCCTCTAACAATCTGGCGAAAGAAAAAGGTGCCTGTCCTAAATTCAACGAAACCACCTATTCGCAGGGTGTGCTGCCAATCGACAGTTACAAAAAGGACTTGGATAAAGTCTGTAATGAACCACTACAGATGGACTGGGAAGCGCTGCGTAGTGACATTATGGAGCACGGCCTGCGTAACTCGACGCTGTCTGCGCTGATGCCGTCTGAGACATCTTCGCAAATTTCTAATGCGACTAACGGCATTGAACCGCCGCGTGGTCATATCAGCATCAAATCAAGTAAAGACGGCATTTTGAAGCAGGTGGTACCTGAATACGAAACACTCAAAGACAAGTATGAACTGTTGTGGGATATCCCTTCTAACGACGGGTACCTGCAGCTGGTTGGTATTATGCAGAAGTTCATCGACCAGACGATCTCTGCCAATACCAACTATGACCCCAGCCGTTATGACAGCGGCAAGGTTCCGATGAAAGTACTACTAAAAGATTTGCTGACTGCTTACAAACTGGGCGTTAAAACCATGTATTATCACAATACCCGTGATGGTGCGTCCGACGCCAGTTCACTGGATGCCAAAGAGCAACAAAGTAAACAGGCACAAACAGCAGTAGTGCCGGAAGATGATGATTGTGCAGGTGGTGCGTGTAAAATCTAACACGCACTGACATTCTGATTCATTTAACAGACAGACTTGGGTTTATTCAGTCATTATGAAATACACGACTTTTAATCAGGACAGCGTTAATCCATTAATGGAACCAATGTTTTTTGGTAATCCGGTTAACGTTGCCCGTTATGATCAACAAAAGCATTCTATCTTTGAAAAGCTGATCGAAAAGCAAATCAGTTTTTTCTGGCGACCGGAAGAAGTTGACGTGAGCCGGGATAGGGTTGATTTTGCGAAGCTTACAGACCCTGAAAAGCATATATTTATTTCTAACCTGAAATATCAAACACTGCTTGACTCTGTGCAGGGCCGAAGCCCGAACATTGCATTTTTACCTATTATCTCTCTTCCTGAATTAGAGACCTGGGTCGAAACCTGGTCGTTTTTTGAAACGATTCATTCGCGCTCTTACACGCATATTCTGAGAAATCTGTTTTCAGATCCCAGTGATATATTCGAAGATATTGTCGTCAACGATGAAATTAAGCGCCGTGCGTCGGATATTTCCCGTTATTATGACGATCTGATTTTTGCTACACAATTGTGGCAAACGCTGGGCGAAGGTACTCATACACTCAATGGTGAGACACACGTTATCACTCAGCGCGAGCTTAAAAAGAAGCTGTTCCTGTGCATGAATTCGGTGAATGCGCTGGAAGCTATTCGTTTCTATGTGTCTTTTGCCTGTACCTTCGCTTTTGCAGAGCGGAAGTTGATGGAAGGTAATTCTAAGATCATTCGCCTGATTGCTCGCGACGAGAATCTTCACCTGACATCTACACAGCATATTCTGAATATCTGGGCTAGAAGCAAAGATGATCCGGAAATGGCTGAGATTGCCGAAGAGTGTAAAGATCAGGCTCGCGAAATTTTCATGAGCGCGGTTGAACAGGAAAAAGAATGGGCTGACTACCTGTTCCAGAACGGTTCGATGATTGGCCTGAACAAGCAGATTCTGTGTGAGTATGTTGAATATATTGCTAATCAGCGTATGACTGCTATAGGCCTTGATGCACCGTTTTCTGTGAAGAGCAATCCTCTGCCGTGGATGAATAACTATCTGAACTCAGATAATGTGCAGGTCGCGCCTCAGGAAGCAGAAATCAGCTCATATCTGGTGGGTCAGATTGACTCGTCAGTCAGTGAAGAAGACTTTTCAGACTTTGAACTGTAAACCTGCTGTATGGATAAACCTGATCCAGCATTCCACATCGACGTTGTCGATGTGGGGTGTGTCGGCGTAAACAGCGATAAATCACTTCTTGAATCCTTAGAAGCTCACAATATAGATGTCCACTTTCATTGTCGTGAAGGCTTCTGCGGCGCCTGCAGAACTAAACTGCATGAAGGTCAGGTTGAATATACCACTGATCCTCTCGCATTCATTGATGATGATGAAATACTCCCTTGCTGCTGTATTCCGCGCTCCAACCTTAAAATTGATGTCCCCCGGTAAACCGGGTAATTATGTTCACTTGAACTTACACTCATCTCCTTTCAAACAACTCAGACAGTCACTTTAACTAATCACGAAGGCATTTTCTGGCATCGATTCAATAACGCTGACAGTCATATTAGATTGTTAAAAATGTGACTGTCACAGTTAAACCTACCTTTCGTACAGGTTTCGCAAATCGAGATTAGCGATACAGTAAGCGCTCGTTATTTAATGGGTGCGATATCATGGCTACAGCCAGGAAAAAGCTTATCAACTGTGCTGACACTTCTGTTTATCACTGCATCACCCGGTGTGTAAGGCGAGCCCGCTTATGTGGAAAAGACCCCTTAACTGGCAAAGATTATGAATACCGGCGACACTGGGTTGAAAAACGGCTTCATCTACTGCAAACCGTTTTTTCGCTCGAAATTTTAGCATATGCTGTCATGCCCAATCATACCCACTTGTTGTTACATATTGATGTTAAAACGGCAGAGCAATACTCGGACGCAGAAGTGATTCACCGCTGGCATACACTATTCCGGGGAACGCTGCTCACTCACAAATTTATCTCAGCGAATCATGATCTGTCAGATATCGAAAAGGAATCTGTCAAAGCGACGGTGGCTGTCTGGCGACAGAGACTCACATCGGTGAGCTGGTTTATGAAATCTTTAAACGAATATATAGCTAAAAAAGCCAACAAGGAAGATGACTGTACCGGTCATTTCTGGGAGGGCCGTTTTAAGTCTCAGGCCATTCTGGACGAGACTGCACTGCTGGCCTGTATGCTCTATATCGATCTGAATCCAGTGCGCGCTGGCCTTGCCAATACGCCTGAATCTTCAGACTTTACCAGCTTAAACTACAGGCTCAAAAATAATTACGCAAAGTGTACTAACAACATCTACAACATATTTAACACTACAGGTAATGCGAATAACCTCGTTTCTGTCACCTTTGAGCAATATGTACTGTTAATCGATGAAGCAGCCAGATATATCATAAAGGGTAAAAGCGCCATAAAGACGGACTTACTGCCGATTATGGATAGGCTTCAGGTAGAAAGCGCTCAGTTTCTTAATGCATCAAGCAGCTTTGAAACCAGCTTTTCCCAGATTGCTGGCAATGTTCATTCAATGCAACAATACGCACATAAACACAATCGACGACAAATTAAAGGCACATTTTGTCTAACCAATTGACGCAATTACCGGGCTCTGATCACAAGAAATATCCCACCCATTGTAATACCGCCAGCAGCAACCATTTGCATGGTAATCGCTTCTGACAACGCAAGCCAGCCCATTACCATTGCTAAAACCGGTACACTTAACTGAATTGTCGCAGCCTGAGGCCCACTTAGTGACGGTAGTACACTATACCAGATGGCATAGCCTGCTCCTGAAGCAATAGCCCCGGACAGAACAGCATAAACAAAGCCGCTATCAGCAAAATCGATAGACAGCCCGGTATCCAGTATAAAAAAGAGAGGTAGAACAAATATGAGGCTACGAAGAAAGTTTCCTGCGCTAAGCTGCAGTGGTTTGCTCGTTCCTTTACCTAATAGCGTATACGCCCCCCAGGCGACACCTGCTGATACCATTAATGCTGCAGAGAGTGGATCCGGTGAACTGGCCCCTGGCAATAGCAGTATTAAAAGCCCTCCCACAGCCAGATTAAAGCCGAGTAACTGTGGCTTATTAAACCGTTCACCGCGAAAATAACTGACCAGTAACATCGTAATCTGAACCGCACCAAACAGGAGCAAAGCCCCCGTGCCGGTTGTCATTCCCTGGTACGCAAAAGAGAATGCCGCGGCATAGATGAACAGACAAAACGCTCCGAGCCAGGACCCTTCCTTATTTCGCCAACTCTTTTGCTTGACGCTACCGAGCAATATTAACATGAGTGTGCCACTCAACAGCCTGACAACGGTAAAGTCACCAGGCTCCATATCAGCAACACTCATTGCCATCCGACACAACATAGAATTGGCTGCAAATGCCAGCATGGCCACCAGTATCAGGCTGTTATTTTTTAAGTTAGTCAAAATTGGCTCTTTGGCAAAACGTGATGTGATACGCATTAACGATCAATGACAGTCAGTTTCATGGCAATACCAAGGTGACTGTCTGTACAAGCTTAGTCTGTAAAATTTTGAGGTGACTGTCTAAGATACTTGTCTGCGATATCCCGGCATTAAACATGTGCCTGTCCACATTAAAAAGGGCCTTACGGCCCTTTTGTGCAAGTACATTAACTACAGCTTCAGACCCAGTCGGTCTGCTACCTCAATGTATGTTTCTACCACAGAGCCTAAGCCCTGACGGAAACGATCTTTATCCATCTTCTTACGGGTTTCTTTATCCCATAAGCGGCAGCCATCTGGCGTAAATTCGTCGCCCAGTACAATGTTACCCGCTTGATCCACACCAAATTCAAGCTTGTAATCCACCAGCATCATGCCGGCATCATCAAACAGCTTTTTCAGTACCGCATTCACTGCAAATGTCAGTGACTTCATTTTGGCTATCTGTTCTTCTGACGCCCAGCCAAAAGATACAATATGGTAATCATTAACCATAGGATCGTGCAGCGCATCGTTTTTCAGGAAAAACTCAAACACAGGTGGCTCAAGCAGTTGCCCTTCTTCAACACCTAACCGACGAACCAGTGAGCCTGCTGAAACATTTCGTACAACACACTCAACCGGAATCATATCCAGTTTTTTGACCAGTGAATCATTATCAGACAGTAAAGCTTCAACCTGAGTCGCAATACCTGCTTCCTCAAGCTTTGTCATAATGAAGTGGTTAAACTTGTTATTCACTTCACCTTTGCGCTCTAACTGTTCAATTTTTTCACCGTCAAAAGCAGAGGTGTCGTTTCGAAATTCCAGAATCAAGCGCTCGCTATCATCGGTCAGATACACTGTTTTTGCTTTACCGCGGTAAAGTTCTTCGCGTTTTTCCATTGTTGGTCTCAATGTTAAATATCCAGATCGTCTTGCGACATGACACTGGAGAAAGGCTCAAAAATATCGGTCACTTCTTTGGGGCTGAATGGCTGACTTTCATCGTTCATAAATGTCACCACGGTACGTTCCTGACGAGGCTCTACCTTCAGACGATAATCCCCCTGTTCAAGAATTTCGTCGTCACCGGAGAACAGGTTACCCCACCAGCCGTCATCTGCACCGTTATAGGTAACAAATAACAGCCCGGTTGATTTATCCAAATCTTTTACATCAAAGCCCAGTTTACGCAAAACCAGCAGCATACGTGGCCATACCACGTCATATTTCCCATCTACTACAATGGCTGAATCGTCTTTACTGTTAAAGCCCATTTCGGTACTCAGGCCACGACGAATCTGCGCCATACGACGGGTATTATCTAACTGAATCTGATACTCATAATGCGCAATAACCTGATTGAGCACAGCAACCTCTTCGCGGCGCTTTTCCAGCTCATTAACAGAATCTTTAACCTGCTTGCCCTGAGTTTCCTGAAAATCCAGCAGTTCAGCTTTCAGTTCTGCGGTGCGTCCATGCGGCTTAACATTCAACGTAAAAGCAAATTTGCGCTTACGTTCAACTTCAACGTCATCAGATAAGGCATACCATGGGCTATCCTCATCTTCGATTTCACGGGTCAGGGTGAACCATTCAGTGACCAGCTTGCCGCTTTGCTTATCAAAACTGGCAACAGTCACATTTTCTTTTTCAAGATAACCTTGCAAGGTGGCCCAGACGGCGTCTGATAAAGGCTGACGATCATCTACCTGGTCAAATACAACAGCAGCATCCCGCGAGCCCTCTTCAACATGAGAGCCAGTCACCAGCGGATGAACAAGTGCAGGAGAGGTCACCGGGACGTTGCGGCCGACCAGTTTGTCGTTGGCTCCCTGCCCCACTTCGGGCAAAGCATAATCACGGGTAAAATTAGGTTTATCCAGATCAGCTGGTGTATCAACCGGCTTGCTTTGTTTGGCATCCAGATAATCATAGCTACCGGATGCTGTTTGCTTTTCCAGTTGGCTTGAACAACCTGCAAGTGACATCATGACGATTCCACTTACCAAAGCCAGGGATTTATTCATCGGTATTCCTTCTTAACCTGAAATCAGGGCATATTGTTTTAGTATTGCTTCGAGTTCTTTTTGGCTGGCAAGTTCCGGTAAAACCATCGGAAGACGTAAATATGCACTGTTAGTCAGACCCATGCGGTGTAATGCCCACTTTGGCATCACCGGATTTGGTTCAATGAACAACCCGCTATGCAATTTAATAATCGATTCATTGATCTCACGACACGCCAGCATATCGTCAGCCAGTGCCGCTTCGCACATGCGAGACATGGCATTAGGCACAACATTGGCGGTAACAGAAATGACCCCGTGACCACCGGCGCAAAGAAAATCACAACTAGTGCCGTCATCGCCGCTAAGCATCACAAAATCTTCATCCACCAGCGCCTGTGTGGCTTTAAGGCGTTCAATATCGCCGGTAGCATCTTTCAGTCCAACAATATTTTTATGCTTTGCCAGTTCAGCCACGGTTTCCGGCTGCATATCGGCTACAGTGCGGCCTGGCACATTATATAGAATAACCGGCAGATCAGTGGCATCGGCAATCGCGTTAAAATGCGCGATAATGCCTTTTTGTTGTGGTTTGTTGTAGTAAGGCACTACGCTGAGAAAACCATCGACGTCCAGTGCGGCCATCTGCTCACTCAGAAAAATGGCTTCAGAAGTGGAGTTAGCACCGGCACCTGCAATCACTGGAATGCGTTTATTAACCATCTTTACGGTCTTTCGCACAACTTCTACGTGCTCATCAAAGGGTAAAGTGGCTGATTCACCGGTAGTACCTACGGCAACGATGCCGTGAGTGCCCTGTTCGATATGAAAATCGACCAGTTTCTCCAGTGCTGGATAGTCTATCTCACCGCTGTCCAGCATCGGCGTGATAAGTGCAACGTAACTGCCTTTAAACATAGTCTCTCCGCATTTAGTGAGCGCACATGTTAAATACTCACCCCGGCAAAAACAAGCGCCCTGCCAGCTAATTTTCGATTATTTAGCGCACCTAAGGCGCTGGAATAGCAAAAAAACTCTGTGCTACCATCTTTATCAATTTTAATTACAGCGAGCCTTTATGAAACACCAACTCATTGTGACCATCCTGGGCACAGATAACAGCGGCATTTTAAGTGAAATAGCCACGCTGGTTTCAGAGCTGCACTGTAATATCCTGGACAGCAGACAAGGCATTTACGGCCGCGAATTTTCACTAACGATGATATTGGAAGGATCGCACCAGGCGATTACCCGCGCTGAATGCTCACTACCCCACTTATGTCAGCGGCTTAATTTGCTGTCGATGATGAAGCGCACGAGTCATCATGAAAAACAGAATCTTGAGCACCTGTTCGATGTGGAATTCAGTGGTAAAGATGCATCGGGACTTATCAAGGCGGTAACCGGATTTTTTGCCGAGCGGCAAACCTCTATCAGTGCCTTCCGGCAAAAAGTGTTTCGCGATGAGCATCAGAACGAAGAGCACATGCGGTGTAAATTTGTTATTAATGTACCTGACAGCATTGACCTTGAGCAGTTGCAATCTGAATTAATGGCCTTATTTGACCAGTTAAATGTAACCGGAAAAGTTGTCGACAAACACACTAAGGAGTCTCATGAACACACTTCAGGCTGGTGATAAAGCCCCTCAGTTTTCACTACCGGACCAAAATGGTGACACTGTTTCATTGTCTGCGTTGCAGGGTAAAAAGGTGCTGGTATATTTTTATCCTAAAGCCATGACGCCGGGCTGTACCACTCAGGCGCAGAGCCTGCGCGATTCAAAAAGCGCGCTGGATGAGCATAATGTGGTCGTGCTGGGCATCAGCCCAGATCCGGTCAAACGTCTGCCTAAATTTATTGAAAAGCACGAACTGAACTTTACTTTGCTGTCTGATGAAGATCATGCCGTGGCCGAGGAATTTGGCGTGTGGGGCCTTAAGAAATTCATGGGCAAGGAATACGATGGCATTCACCGTATCAGCTTTTTAGTTGATGAAAGTGGCAACATCGAACATGTCTTTAATAAATTCAAAACCAAGGACCACCATCAGGTGGTGCTGGATTATCTGCAAGGCAGTGCCGAATAGGTAATGAACACAAAAAAGGCCCGCTTACTGCGGGCCTTTCGCTATGTACTTATCAGGATATAAGACTACTACCGCCCACATCGCTACTCCAGGCGGTGATAAGGGCCTTAACCAGGGTAGCCAGCGGAATGGCAAAGAACACGCCCCAAAAGCCCCACAGTCCGCCAAAAAACAGCACGGCGATGATGATATACAAAGGGTGCAGACTGACAGCTTCTGAAAATAGTACCGGCACCAGTAAATTACCGTCAAGCGCCTGGATAATGCCGTAAGCTACCATCAGGTACCAGAACTGCGGAGTAATCCCCCACTGAAACATAGCAACCACCGCAACCGGAATCGTGACTACGGCTGCGCCAATATAGGGAATCAGTACCGATAGCCCAACCAGCACACCGAGCAAAATGGCATATCTCAGGTCCATCAGCACAAATGTAATACACGACACCGCACCCACAATGATAATTTCAATCACCTTGCCGCGAATATAATTGGCGATCTGAGTATTCATTTCATGTCCCACCTGAGTGATAAGCCGCCGTTCCTGCGGCAACACACCAGAGATACTCTGCACAAAAAACCGTTTGTCTTTGAGCATAAAAAACACCATCAACGGCACCAGAATGAGGTACACCAGCAGCGCAGCCACATTACCGATAGAGTGAACAGAGACTGAAATCAGCTGCTCACCCACTTCCACCAGTTTATCATTCAGTCCTTCCATCATCTGATGAATATGATAAACCTGTACGTAATCGGGGTATTTTTCCGGCAAGGTCAGCACCCAGTCCTGGGCATTTTGCCAAATAAGCGGCGTCTCCTGAATAAGATTAATACTTTGACGTGAGATAATCGGAACCAGCCCCACCAGAATACCGATACTGACCGCCACAAAGCCGAGCAGCACCATAGAACAGGCCAGAGTACGACCCAGCCCTATTCTGACCAGTCGGGTCACCGGCCAGTCGAGCAAATATGCGATCACGGCAGCCACCAATACTGGCATAATGAGTTCGCCCCACACCAGCAACACCGCCGCGGTCAGCAAAATCAAAATGAGCAGCATCGCTGCATCGGGATCTGAAAACTTGCGTCGGTACCAGCGACCGAACACATTAAACAAACTCATTAAAAAGTCTCAAATTTTTGTGCGCAAAAGCGCATCATAGGGTATGCACAGGTCCAGAGCAACCGACAAAAACTGCTTTTTAACCCATGGTTTAGCAGCTCCGGCTTGCCACTCATTTTTACTAGAATTGATACTGACGGAATAACATTGATTTTGTTCATTTGTGTATAGCAAAGCCACGTTAGCTTGGGCACAATAGCGATGGAATAAAATAAAAATGAAACTGTTCGGCTGCTCAGGCGTTCTAAGTAGCATTACGCCGGATTGCAGTTAAAAAAGGGCATGATGAAATCAATTGTGAAAAGAAGTATTCAGGCCGGCCTGGTGTTTTTCACCATGAGCCTGACGGCCGTTGCACAGGATGTATACAGTGATAAAAACGCCTTGCCTGAAATTGGTGTGGTGGCCTCTAGCGCCCTGCCGCTAAGTAAAGAAAAAATTATCGGCGATGCGGTTATGAAGCAAATGCGTGGACAGGCACCTTTGGTCATGGACCCGGTACTCGATGAGTATTTACAGGACCTGGGCAATCGTCTGGTTCGCTACGCAGACAGTGCCAAGTTTCCGTTTCATTTTTTCTGGGTGAATAATGACGCCATCAATGCTTTTGCCTTTTTTGGCGGCAATATTGGTGTGCACTCCGGGCTTATTCACCACGCCAAAAGTGAAAGCGAACTGGCCTCGGTACTGGCGCATGAAATCTCCCACGTCACCCAGCGCCATCTGGCGCGTAAAATAGAGTCGCAGCAAAAAACGGCACCGCTGGCACTGGCTTCCATGCTCGGTGGTGTATTGCTGGCCATTGCCAGCCCTGAAGCCGGCATGGCGGCGCTGGCTGGTAGCCAGGCTGCCAATGCCCAGATGCAGATAGACTACACCCGTTCCAACGAAGAAGAAGCTGACCGGATTGGTATTACCATGCTGGCTCATGCAGGATTTGACCCGAATGCCGCTGCTTCGTTTTTCTCCACCCTGAATGAAAAATACCGGCTGGTTTCGCAGCCCCCTGCCCGTTTGCTCTCGCATCCGCTAACCGAAACCCGGGTTGCCGATGCCAGAGCCCGAGCTGCTAACTTCCCCAGCGTATCGTTGGCACCGAGCTTGTCATTTCATCTGGCCAAGTCCCGTATTATGAGCCGGTACACCTTTGATAAACGGTACAGCCTGGATTACTACAGTAATGCGGTGAAAAACAAAAAATATGTTGTGCGTGAAGCCGCGCTTTATGGTCTTGCCCTTGCCTATCTGCGCAATGAACAGGCCGATAAGGCAGAGCCGATTATTAATGAGTTGTTAGCCCAGCGTCCGGAAAACCTGTTTTATCTGGATGCCGCCACAGATATTTCTCTGGCCCAGTCCAACTATGCACAAGCGACGGCCCGGCTGGCTCCGCATTTGTCCAGAACGCCACGCAACAAAGTGCTGGCCCTGAATCAGGCTAATGCATTGATTGAAGCCGGTGAACAGCAAAAAGCCATCAAGATTCTGCGCGACTATCTGTTGGTGGACAAAGAATACGAAGTGGCTTGGCAACTGCTGACCAGTGCCTATCAGCGCAGTGATGATCGCAAGGATATGCACCAGGCTAAAGCTGAAGTGTTCATGTTAAATGGTGCACACCAGCGCGCTATCGATGAGCTTCAGTTTGCCTATAACTACACCGGCGACAATCATCTTGAGAAACAAAAGATACGGGCCAGAATCAAGCAAATTCGTGAAGATGAAGAGCGCTTAAAGCGTTTGTAAGCCGGCGTTCAATGCCTGGTTAAGGCGCTCTACCGTCACCTCGCCCAGTAACCGCTGGCTGACCTGCCCTTGTGGATTAATAATATAGGTGGCAGGTAATGCCGGTGGCGCTGACACCGGCAAACGGGTATCGGGCGTAGCCACGATAACCGGAAACTGCATATTGTGCTGCTGTTTAAGTGCCGCCACTTCCTGCCTGGTAGCCGGGTCATAATTGATGGCAAATAACGTTACCCGCCCATCGTTTTGCCGGAAAAAAGCATTCAGCTGCGGAACTTCGCGCAGACAGGGTGCACACCAGGGGGCAAAATAATTGATGATCACCCAGCGTCCCTGTAATTCATCCCAGGTATGAGTTTGTCCGTCACTGGTGGTAAAGCCGGATGACGATGGCGGGTTTACAAGTGACTGGCTTAGCCAGCCACCGGTTAAAGCAATCAGCGCAATAGCAATGTATAACAAACGCTTACCGCCAAAAAGACCGGTGACTTTTTTTTCATTTGTCATGACAGGCTTTTTCCCTTCAACCTTGTTAGAATCCTGTTAAGCTTATCTTGGGCCTGATGGCCCGTCCACAGTAAACCGTTAAAAGGTAAAGATTTATGGAACGTATTCAGATATTGCATAACCCGCGCTGCTCTAAGTCACGACAGACATTACAACTGCTCGAGGATAAGGGTTATAGCGTGGAGGTTACTGAATACCTGAAAACACCGCTCAACCAGGCTCAACTGGCTGAATTATATACTCAGCTCGGGCTGGACACTGTTCTGGATATGATGCGGCCTAAAGAGGCTGAGTTTAAACAGGCCGGACTGGATAAGACAACGATCACTAAAGAACAGGCGTTTGCCGCCATTGTGGACTACCCCAAACTACTGGAACGCCCGGTTGTAATTTTCAATAATCAGGCGCGCATCGGCCGGCCACCAGAAGCGGTGCTGGAGATTCTGTAATGACGGAAATTCTGGTGCTCTACTATAGCCGTCATGGCAGCACTGCACGGCTGGCCCAGGCAATTGCAGCAGGCATTGAATCTGCGGGCTGCAGTGCACGTATTCGTACAGTGGCGCCTATCCGTGAATATCAAAGCAGTGAAGTGACCGCGGTACCCGACAACGGACCACCTTTTGTGTCCAAGCAGGATTTAAAAGAATGTGCCGGCCTGGCCCTGGGAAGTCCGACCCGCTTTGGGAACATGGCCGCGCCACTGAAACACTTTATCGACAGTACCAGCGATATTTGGCTAAAAGGTGAGTTGATTGATAAACCCTTTTGTGTGTTTACCTCTACCAGCAGCCTACACGGCGGTCAGGAGAGCACCCTGTTAACCATGGCAATCCCATTGCTGCACCAGGGAATGATTTACTGCGGTTTGCCCTACAGCGAACCGGCCCTGCATGACACCCGCACCGGTGGCACCCCTTATGGTGTAACACATGTGCAGAACAATCAGGGATTATCTTCCCATGAACAGCAACTGGCCGCGGCTATGGGTAAACGACTGGCTCAGATAGCCACCAAATTGCGTTAGGAGATCACTATGAAGCCTGCCACCCGCCTCCTTCGTTATGCCTCACTATGCAGCTATTTTGCGCTGTTAAGCTGGGTGGTGGCGTGGCACAGCCTGCTGGGTCAGAGTCGTTATTCTGCGGTGTTTGTGTTTGTAGTGTATGTGGCGCCTTTGTTACTACCACTGCGCGGACTACTTAAAGGCTCGGCATATACCCATGCCTGGGCAAACTTTGTGACTCTCATCTATCTGATTCACGGCATCACCATTGCCTATGCAGAACCGGAGGAACGAGGACTGGCACTGATTGAAATTGCGATCGCGGTACTGATGTTTATCAGTTGCAGTGGCTTTGCCCGGTGTCGGGGTCGTGAACTGGGACTGAGCCCCGGTAAGCTCAAAGATGCCATGGCCCGGGAAAAACAGTTGTTTGAGGATAGCGGCGAGTAACATACCGGCAGGTAGGCACTCACTACTGCAGGCATTGCCATTGTTAGTCTGCAGAGGTTACGCGTAACCTGAAATGCCGGGTTGTTTTTGTTATTACCTCACCACCACCGTGTTTACAAGCCCAGTTCCCGTTTCACCAATGCCACGGTGATTTTTCTTTGTTCCTGTAGTGAGCGGGTATCCAGCCGGTCGAGCATCTGCATCAAACTGGTGAGGTTACGGTCATAATGGGTGAGCAGAAACTGCAGGGCGGTAGCGGAAAAATTCAGCCCCTTTTGCTCAGCGCGATACTGCAACGCCAGCTTACGACTGTCATCATCCAGACTCTGCAACTGATAGGCCATGCCCCACTGCAGGCGAGAGCGAAGATCAGGTAACAAGAAGGCAGGATTTGCCGGGCCGATAGCAGAGGAGCACAAAATAACACAGGCTCGTTGTTCCATCACCCGGTTGAGTAAATCAAACAGCGCTTCTTCCCATTGCGGATCACCAGCAATGGCGTGAACATTATCCAGCGCAATAAACGCCAGGTTCTCCAGCCCGTCAAATACGCCAGGCGACCACTGCGCAGTATCGCTCAGGTTCAGGTAGATGTGGTCTACCTGACGATGGGCAATATGGTGACAGCAGGCATACAGCAGATGACTTTTACCCCGCCCTGAAGGCCCGGTAACTATACACAAGGGCAAGCGCTGATTGGCAAAGGCAGACAGCGCGGTCTGGGCTTGCCAGTGCGGCACGCTTGCAGCCAGCGATGAGAGCATAGTCACCAGTTGTTCATTACAGGTCGCGATAAAACTACTGAATGTTTCGTCTGCCGGAAGCGTGACAGGCAACGGCAACTGCATACTATTCGTTCCAGTAAAAATTAAATCCCTCAAGTGGCCGGCCCAGCGCATCGGTGACCGGGCGCAGGCGAGACTCTAATGACAAGGCATTGTTAAAATCATCAACACTGCCGGTCAGGGCAATATCAAACTGGGCAACCGGCCCATCCTGAGAGACCATGGCGGCACTCTTGATGACACTGAGCTCTGACAAAAAGCGCTGGGCGTGAACATATTTACGCAATGAATCCAGATTCGCCACTGAAATACGCAGTGTTCCGGCATTTGCCCCGTTGCTGCCTAACCCGACGGCAAAACGCTGCCCCAGATAATCGGCATAGGCATCCATCAGATTGGCCACCGCTTCTGGACCGGTACTTCCATAATATGTGCCAAACTGCGTTCGCTTACCATCCAGCAATACCCAGTCTGCCGCGATATCGCCCTGCCCGGCGTTTGCCGCCATAGATACGATCTTAGGTGCAGGCTCAACGGGGGTGTCAGCAATCATATCCTCAGACTCGCTCAACACATCCTGTTCATTCAGGTCAGACGCTGCTTCAGCCTGCTCGTCCCCGGACGGCTGTCCTTGTTCATAGGCAAACGCCAGATTGCTGTTAGACAGCGCCTGCTCCAGACGTTCTTCGGTTGTCAGAAATTGGCCGGCATTGTCTGCCTGCCGGGGATGTAACCGGACGCCCAGAATCAAATCAGGCTGATAGCGCTCGGATGCGCGGCGCAGCACGCCGGTAAACTGACCCCAGACATCAGTCACACTGATCGCACCGGCATCCGTCAGGTCCATCAGGGGTAAGCTAACCGGCACCCCCCTCGCCTGACTGACCTGACGAAGCTGCCGGGTGGTGTCATCCTGTTGTTCTTCACGCAAAATCCAGCGTTGTCCGCTATCGTCCTGACCTGCCAGCCATAATAACGTATCGGGTCGGCGTTGCCCCCATAATGAAAGCGACTCACGCTGCAAAATACGTACAAGTGACTGTCTTGAAAATTCTGCTACATAGTAAAGCTGGCCATCACGGGTCTGATATTCATAAGACACCAAATACTGAGAAGGCGAGCGTAGCGCTGTTTTCACCCCGGCGTTATCCAGTACAGATTTATCGCCGGTCATCTTGATAAATACCCGTTGCAGTGCTTGTGTCTGCGCCCCCTTGCGGGCGCTGGCCGCCTGACTGTCTACTTTCACTCCCGCTTTATTTGTTTCAATCAATGCACTGGCCTGTGCCGGCGCAGCGTTAAATAGCGCCGGCGCAACCAGCAAACAGCATGTCAGGGCAATGCCTGATATAAGATTAGATTTTGATGGGAACATGAATAGGACTCTGTACTCCAGGTTCGATGAACGTCGCCTCGATGTTGGGGCTATTGTGGGGCATTTAGCGTTTTTTTTCACTAACAAATTACCCTTACCCCCCGAGTTTTCCGGTATTTAGCAAAATATGGGCAGGTGGTCAGTCCCAGGATAATTGGACTTAGTCTGGCTAGCTGGTAGAATCCGCGTTTTTCCATCCTTCCTTTCAGGGCAGAACAGTGAGCGACAACAAAACATCCTTAAGCTACAAAGACGCAGGCGTTGATATTGATGCCGGAAACCAGCTGGTTGATCGAATTAAATCTGTAACCAAGCGGACGCATCGTCCGGAAGTCAAAGGTGGACTGGGTGGCTTCGGTGCCCTGTGTGAGCTGCCGGCAAAATACAAACGGCCGTTACTGGTTTCAGGTACTGACGGGGTAGGCACAAAACTGCGTCTGGCGATGGATGCCGGTGAGCATCAGGGCGTGGGTATTGATTTGGTCGCCATGTGTGTGAACGACCTGATTGTACAGGGCGCAGAGCCGCTGTTTTTCCTGGATTATTATGCCACCGGCAAGCTGGATGTTGATGTAGCAGCAACCGTGGTTACCGGTATCGGCGAAGGTTGCGAGCAAGCCGGTTGCGCGCTGATTGGCGGTGAAACTGCGGAGATGCCTGGCATGTATCATGGCGGCGACTATGACATTGCAGGGTTTTGCGTTGGTGTTGTTGAAGCGGATGATGTGATTGACGGCACCAAGGTACAGGCTGGTCAGAAACTGATCGCACTGGGTTCTTCTGGTCCTCACTCCAATGGATATTCACTGGTCAGAAAAGTACTGGAAGTCAGTGGTGCCAGTCTGGACGAGCAACTTGGTGATAAGTCGCTGAAGGATCACCTTCTGGCACCTACCCGAATTTATGTCAAATCGGTGCTGGCGCTGCTTGAAAAATACGATGTAAAAGCCATTTCACATATTACGGGCGGCGGCTTCTGGGAAAATATTCCACGGGTCCTGCCCGATACTGCCAAAGTGATTATTGAAGAAAATAGCTGGCAATGGCCACAGGTGTTTGACTGGTTGCAGCAACAGGGCAATATCACCACCCACGAAATGTATCGCACCTTTAACTGTGGTGTAGGCCTGGTGCTGGTTGTTGACGAGCAGGATGTGGATGGTGCATTGGCTCTGCTGCAGGAACAAGGTGAAAAAGCATGGCTGATTGGCCATATTGAAGATCGTAATGACGAAGCGCAGGTAGAAATTCAATAATCATGACCCAACCGATGAATATTTGTGTACTGATATCGGGTAATGGCAGCAATCTGCAGGCAATTATTGATGCCTGCGCTGCCGGTTCAGTGAATGGCCAGATTACCCGGGTTATTTCAAACGTCCCGGGGGCCTATGGTCTGGCCCGGGCTGAGCAGGCCGGTATTGCGTTCAGCGTGATTAATCATAAAGATTATGCCAGCCGTGAAGACTACGACGCTGCATTACAGGCTGAAATTGAGGAGGCTGATGCCCAGTGCGTTGCTCTGGCCGGTTTTATGCGAATTCTCACACCTGCATTTGTTGAACATTTTGCCGGGCGGCTATTGAACATTCATCCTTCCTTGTTGCCCAAGTACAAAGGGCTGAATACGCATCAGCGGGCAATTGATAACAAAGATAGCGAGCATGGTGTCAGTGTTCACTTTGTTACACCGGAACTTGACGGTGGACCGGTGATCATTCAGAGCCGGGTGCCAGTATTTGAAGAAGATACCGCAGAAGATTTGTCTGAGCGGGTCCGTGAGCAGGAGTTACGGATTTACCCACTGGTAATCAGGTGGTTCTGTGACGGCCGCTTGGGCATGCAGGAAAATAAGGCGACGTTAGACAATGAATTTATTCCCACATCGGGTTACGCAAGCGATTAAACACAGTACTGCTGCCATTTGTATCGCAGCAGTCAGTACATCAGTACTGGCTGAGGACGCTGAATCTCTGCCGGATTTGGTGCCGTTTGAAGCCAGCTATACTGCTTACAAATGGGATGATGATATTGGTGGCGCCAGCATGAAGCTCGAAGCGCTGGCCGAAAATCAGTATTCTCTCACCTACTCTTCAGACGTGTCGAAGTTCTTTTTGTCTGATGAACGGTTTGAGCATTCGATATTTTTTGTCCGGGGCCATGAACTCGAGCCTTACGAGTATCATTATAAACGAACCGGTACGGGTCCGGATGATGAGCTGGATATTCAGTTCTCCAAAGAACCGAAGCCAGAAGTGCAAATTAGCCAGAAAGACAACCTGAGCTGGCAGGGTGAGCTGGATAACCAGCTTTATCGCATTGATATCGCCCGGCAGCTTGCCGCTGGTAATGAAAAACTCAGCTATCAGTTTATCAATTACCGTGGTGAGAAACGGGAGTACGGTATCAAAGTCATGGGGCCGGAGACCTTGTCCCTTCCCTACGGCAAACTTGAGACGATTAAAGTGAAGCTGGTACGGGATAACAATACCCGTGAAACTTATGCCTGGTTTGCTCCGAAGCTCGACTTCAACCTTGTTCGGTTACGTCAGTTCAAAGACGGTGACGAACAGGGCGATATTAAGTTAAACACTTATCGTCATTTGTAAAATATTTTATCACAGGGGCCCGTCACCTCCTCGCCTCTGTGATTCTTCTTTTCCTTACCTAAAACTACCGCTTTTACTTGATTTTTTGGCCTCAAATAGATAGTTTTACATCAAGCTGGTCTGACCTCGAATCTGTAGTTATTTACAGGATCGTAACAAAAGACTGCTCACCGCCAAATTTTTCAGGAGTGTAAAAATGGCAGATTTTGTCTGGTTTTTAATTGTCGTAGCGGCACTTGGTGTTGCCAGCTACAAACAAATTGGCTTGGTGAATACCATTGCCCTGTCTGGTGCCGTGATGGTGATTGGCACTCTGTTCGGTGATATTGGCTGGCTCGGCTGGCTGATATATCTGCTGCTGGCAATTCCTTTTGGTGTTGCCGATATTCGTAAACCCTATATCACGCGCAAACTACTGGCTTTTTATAAAAAGGTCATGCCGGAGATGTCCCGCACAGAGCAGGAAGCCATCGATGCAGGTACAGTCTGGTGGGATGGCGACATCTTCAGTGGTAAGCCTGACTGGGATAAACTTCACGGCATCCCGAAAGGGCGACTGACTGCCGAGGAACAGGCGTTTCTGGATGGCCCTGTAGACCGGGTCTGTCAAATGGTGGACGAGTGGGACATTAATCATAACCGCGCCGATTTACCGCCTGAGATCTGGGACTACCTGAAAGAACACAAGTTCTTCGCCATGATTATCAAAAAGCAGTACGGTGGCCTTGAGTTTTCTGCCTATGCTCAGTCTCGTGTGTTACAAAAACTGGCTGGTGTCAGTGCGGTGCTTTCCAGTACCGTTGGCGTTCCCAATTCACTGGGCCCGGGCGAGTTGCTGCAACACTATGGAACAAAAGAACAGCAGGACCACTACCTGCCGCGCCTGGCCGAAGGTAAAGAAGTTCCCTGTTTTGCCCTGACCGGCCCAGAGGCTGGCTCAGATGCAGGTGCAATTCCTGATGTGGGCGTGGTCTGTAAAGGACAGTGGGAAGGCGAGGAAGTTATCGGCATGCGTCTGACTTTCAGCAAGCGCTACATTACGCTGGCGCCAGTAGCCACTGTTATTGGTTTGGCGTTCAAACTGCAGGATCCGGACGGTTTATTAGGTGATAACCAAGATCTGGGCATTACCTGTGCGCTGATTCCACGGGACACCAAAGGTCTGGATATCGGCCGACGCCACTTCCCGCTGAATACTCCATTCCAGAATGGCCCGATTCGTGGCGAAGATATTTTTGTGCCGCTAGATTACATTATCGGTGGTCAGAAAATGGCTGGTCAGGGCTGGCGCATGCTGGTTGAGTGTTTATCAGTGGGTCGTTGTATCACGCTGCCGTCAACAGCTGCCGGTGGGGCAAAAACACTGGCGCTTGCTACAGGTGCCTATGCGCGTATTCGTCGTCAGTTCCGGATTCCGGTAGGCGCAATGGAAGGCGTTGAGGAAATGCTTGGCCGGATCGGTGGTAATGCTTATCTGATGGACGCAGTCACTCGCTTCTCCACTGTGGGTGTGGATTTAGGTGAAAAGCCATCGGTTATCTCTGCCATCAGTAAATATCACCTGACCGAAAAAATGCGCCAGGCAGTAAGCGATTCCATGGACGTTCACGGCGGTAAAGGCATCATGCTTGGGCCAAATAACTACCTCGGCCGGGCTTATCAGGGGGCGCCTATCTCGATTACCGTAGAAGGTGCGAATATCCTGACCCGCAACATGATGATTTTTGGTCAGGGCGCAATGCGTTGTCACCCTTACGTGCTTAAAGAAATTGCTGCCGCCAACCTTGATGATCGCAGTGAACAGCTTGAAGCATTTGATAAAGCCGTGTTTGGTCATATTGGCTTTGCTATATCGAATCAGGTGCGCAGTTTCTGGTTTGGTCTGACCGCTAACGCATTCAGTAAAGCACCGTTTAGCGACGATACTGCCCGCTATTACAAGCTGCTGCAAGGTTACAGTTCAAACCTGGCATTCATGGCCGATGTGTCAATGGGTGTGCTTGGTGGTGATTTGAAACGTCGTGAACGCTTGTCAGCGCGTCTGGGCGATATCTTAAGTGGTATTTTCCTTGCCAGTGCAACCTTGAAGCGCTACGACGAGGAAGGCCGCTTGCAGGAAGATGCTCCTATGATGCACTGGGCTGTACAACAATGTTTGTATGATATTGAAACAGCCATTGTGGACTTTTTGGCAAACTTCCCTTCACGTCCGGTTGCCGCCATGTTGAAAGTAATGGTAATGCCATTGGGCCGTCGCTGTGCCAAGCCGTCTGATCGTCTTGAACATGCGATTGCTGCTATGCTGCAAAAACCTTCATCAGCGCGTACCCGCCTTGGCGACGGTCAGTATCTGACTCGTGAAGAAGGTAATTTGTTTGCTGACCTTGAGCAGACACTGGAAAATGTTCTGGCATGTGAGCCAATTTTTGAACGTATCTGTAAGGCGCGTGAAGCTAAATTGCCGTTCACTAACCTGGACAAACTTGCAGATAGCGCACTGGAAGAAGGCATTATTGACGCTGCCGAAGCAAAACTGCTGAAGGAAACAGAAGCAGGACGTTTACGCACGATCAACGTAGATGACTTCGCACATGAAGAACTGGTTGCTGGCGTACAAAATCAGGATTCACAGAAATCCTCTGCTGTCGCCTGATTTACAGAGTTAACGTCTAAGCCCGCCGAAGTGCGGGCTTTTTTTTGGCTGGATGAAACTGCAGGCAATGACCTGAGAGCATCATCTTCACGACAACACAGACAGTCACTTTTATTCAGCACACCTAAAGCAATCACTGCCAGCGTAATAACGCAGACAGTCACTTTTATACAGCGCACCTAAAGTAACCACCGCCAGCGCAACAACACAGACAGTCACTTTTATTCAGCACCCCTAAAGTAACCACCACCAGCGCAACAACACAGACAGTCACTTTTATTCATCCCACCCAAAGTAACCACCGCCAGCGAAATAACGCAGACAGTCACTTTTATCCACCCCACCCAAAGTTACCGTCACCAGCGTAATAACGCAGACAGTCACTTTTATACAGCGCACCTAAAGTAACCTTCACCAGCGTAATAACGCAGACAGTCACTTTTATACAGCGCACCCAAAGTAACCTTCACCAGCGTAATAACGCAGCCAGTCACTTTTATTCAGCACCTCTAAAGTAACCGTCACCAGCGTAATAACGCAGACAGTCACTTTTATACAGCGCACCCAAAGTAACCTTCACCAGCGTAATAACGCAGCCAGTCACTTTTATTCAGCACCTCTAAAGTAACCGTCACCAGCGTAATAACGCAGACAGTCACTTTATTTGGTTATGCTTTACTGTGTAGTGGATAAAAGGATGTTAAGCGGGTTCGTTTGCTTCGTAGGGGCAGACCTGATTTCGACCATATTTTTTAGACTGATACAGTGCCAAGTCAGAGGCGGCAAATAAGTTATCAAGATTATGGCCGACTTGTCCGGAGTCGCTGACGCCAAAGCTGGCGGAAACTGAGAAGTGATAGCCCGAAATATGAGTGTCTATATCGTGAATCGCCTTACGACACTTTTCAGCAAATACCATCGCGGCATCCACGTTAGAATTGTCCAGCAATACACCAAATTCCTCGCCTCCGATACGGCCCAGATAGTGTTTATTAACGATACATAATGCACTAACCGTATTGACAACTTCGCGCAGTACCCAGTCTCCCACCTGATGCCCGTGGGTATCATTGATACGTTTAAAATGGTCCAGATCAAAAAAGATAAGCGCAACCGGTTTGCCAGAGCTACTGGCATTTTTAAGCAGCTCACGTCCCTTATCGGCAAAAAAGCCCCGGTTATAAACGCCGGTCAGTGCGTCGGTGGTTGCCAGAGTACGCAATCGAGTCTGCAACCGGCGTGTACGAAATGACCAGTACAGCAAAGATACCACGGCTATCACCGCTATAATCAGTGCCATGACCATACTCTGAACCTGCTCCCTGACTAACTTGGATTCTGTTGTCAGCAAAGCATTGCGTTTGTCCAGCAGCTCTATCTGGTTTTCTTTATTACGTAAATCAAAACGTGCCTGCTGTATTGCCAGTGACTGAGCCACCTGCTCATTATGAAAAGAGCTCTCCAGCCGATTCTGACTGACGGTATATTCGTAAGCGGCTTCGAAAGCGTTTTGATCGACGGCGATTTCAGACAGTAACTTATACGCTCTGATAAGAGAGTCTTTGTACTGCTCTTCAGGATCTAAAGAGACCACCTGGCGGGCTAACTGTTCGGCTTCTTCGGTATTCTGCTGCGCGGCCTTGAGTCTGGCATACGCGACCAGAAAACTGCTTCGAAGATAGATAAAATCAACATCATCCACCTTTTTA
Organism: Salinimonas lutimaris; assembly: GCF_005222225.1. Classification (GTDB taxonomy): domain Bacteria; phylum Pseudomonadota; class Gammaproteobacteria; order Enterobacterales; family Alteromonadaceae; genus Alteromonas; species Alteromonas lutimaris. The sequence goes on along the minus strand of NZ_CP036536.1, from coordinate 1,967,491 downwards.
AGCGCATCTTTGGCAATCACACTGGCTTTACGTAACTCTTTTTCCTGCAGGTAGTACTTAAACAGGTGCACGGTGTTAGAGCTGACAAAGAAAGGTTCATCAGCATCACGGCACAAATTTATGGCAGAGTGAAATGCATTGTCATCCGCTGTTCCTCTTTCAAGATTGATTTCATTGCGCAAGGTGCGGGCAAAACATTTGACGGCCAGTCCGGCGTCTTTGTGGTTCAGAATGCGCGCAGCATAGACCAATGCAATATCGGTTTGCTTTACATTTATGTAAAACAGTAATAATCCTTTATAGGCTTCAGGCTCAACAGTCGGATCGTTGATTTGATCAAGGAGATTGTCCAGCTGATCGGCCAGCTCAAAGCTGGTGCGCCACTCTTTAGCATAGGAGGCAATAGCTAGTGTCGACTGCAGCACCCTCACCCGTAACGGTGATACCGGCATGTCATCCAGTAACCGCAGATACTGGGCCAGAGTGGCTTTAAGATCCCCTTCAAAGGTACTGAGATAGGTTTCAATGTACCGATACCTGAATTGTTCCTGCGCGTCTAAGTCCCCGGTGTCTATCTGTGCTAACAAAGAGGCAGATAGTTGCGGGTCTGCAAGTCGGAATTTATCCGCTTTGTCAAGCTTTGGATGTGCCAGTAAGGGCATACTGAATACAACCAGAAAAGCTGCCAGAAAGTATTGGTACATCTGAATACTATCGCTTTACTGTGGATTTTTCTGTGGTGGGTCAACCGGGTCTGGTTGTCGCTGAGGTTCATTCGGGTCAGTCGGTTCCGCGACAGTCAGCATGGCGTTAATCGCAGCGGCCTGACTTTTTAACTGGTTAATGTCGGCATGCTGGGCCGGGGTCAGGCTGGCGATAGTGACCTGCGGATTTTCCCCCAGTTCAGCCAGTAAATGAATAGTATCTGCATCTGTCATTCTGTTACCTTATTATCGTCGTTATTAAAAGCCTAACATCAGATTACTGTTCTCTATCCTACCGAGAACTGCCACAACAATCGATTAAATTTTATGCGCCGATATTGTTTTGGATCAAACTACCGGCTCCGTCGTTAGTCTACTGAGTTTTTGCATCACCTCTGTATTCACTACCAGGCGAGTAGCCGGCGGAATGATCAACGTGGTTATCTGAGATAATGCAACAGTGGCCAGTTCACACAATGGTATATACTCGGCTCTGACAGAATCGGTCATTAATGTCGGGCACTCATACAGAATCACCTCGTGCTCCGGCCGGTAGTATTCATAAAGCAAGTCAAGCAACACCTGCCTTTCAGACAACGAACTGAACCGTTTAGACACGGACCTGTCGCCGGCCAGGGCAACCTGCCAAAGGACCAGATAACCGGCTGTGTCCACATTACGGCGGTAAAACATAAACTGGCTGGCTTCAAAATGCTGACACCCGTATCTTCCCGGATCGATACCCAGGTCAGCATATAAACAGTCCTCGGCCGAAATCCCCGGCTCCATCGCAGCCTGAAATCCTTCGGCTCTGGCGGCTTTAACCACATTGTGGGGCACCAGCGCAAACACCCCGGGGTGGCCATAAAAAACGCAGGCAACGCGCTTACCTGCCCTGACCTGAGCCATAATAAGTGCTTCCATTTCCCGGTAGGTCTGGCGCCGGTCTTTACCTTCGGCATAACAATGCTGCAATGACCGGACATCATGGTGCATGGTGGCTATCCACTGCTCCATGATCGGATGGCAGCTGCTAAATACCATATCGGCCTGTTGAATATGATTTTTGCAGCGCTGCGACATATGCGCCCCGACAATCATCCCCGCTCCTACGCAGACCACACTTCCCTGTTGCATGATTTTACCACTTTGTTTTCTTTTGATTATGCAAAAATTATCGATAAAACAGAAGTCTGAGTCTTTATTTAAATGACTGCGGGCCTCGGCATACAGCCCATTGAAGGTGACTTATCGCGCTTGCCTGTTAAAATGAGCGCACAAATACAGCGGACTGACTCTCATGAGAAAACATATTTATATCGCTTATACCGGCGGCACGATTGGTATGAAGCCCTCAGCGCAGGGCTACGTGCCGGCGGCCGGGTTTTTAAGCCAGACCCTGAGCAAGATGCCTGAGTTCCACCGTGATGAAATGCCTTTGTTCACCCTGCATGAATATGACAATCTGATTGACTCATCGGACATGAAGCCATCTGACTGGCAGCGCATCGCTGATGATATTGCTGAAAATTATACGCGCTACGATGGATTCATCATTTTGCATGGCACCGACACCATGTCCTATACCGCATCGGCATTGAGCTTTATGCTTGAGGATCTGTCCAAACCTGTCATCGTGACCGGCTCTCAGATTCCGCTGGCGGAGCTGCGCTCAGACGGTCAGGTCAATTTGCTCAACGCTCTGTATATTGCAGCGAACTATCCCATTGCCGAAGTAGGCCTGTTTTTCAATAACCGCCTGCTGCGCGGTAATCGTAGTCGTAAAGTTGATGCCGATGGCTTCAGTGCGTTTGATTCACCGAATTACCCGCCGCTGCTGGAAGCGGGTATTAATATCCGGCTCAATGCCGGCGAACTGGCCAGTGGCAATGACAAACCGCTGGTTGTCAGTCCGGTCACAGCACAGCCTATCGGCCTGGTCAGTCTGTATCCGGGCATTGCACCTGAGGTGATTAAAAATACCCTGCAACAGCCGGTAAATGCACTGATACTGCTAAGCTATGGCGTGGGCAATGCCCCGCAACACCCTCAGTTGCTGGAACAGTTAGCACTGGCCGCACAAAAACAAATTCCGGTGCTTAACTGCACGCAGTGTATGCGCGGCCGGGTGAATATGGGCGGGTATGCCACTGGTCACGGGCTAGCCGCCGTGGGTGTGCTGCCGGGCAGTGATATGACCCCGGAAGCCGCACTGGCCAAACTACATTATTTATTAAGCAAACAACTACCCTTTGAGCAGTTAACCCAACTACTGACTCAGAATCTTCGTGGAGAATTAAGCGACTAACATGACCCAACTCACAGGCAATATCCGAAAAATGCGCGTTGCTGCTGACGCTGAGCACCACCAGGTCAGCTATCACCTACCGATTGGCGAGCAGGAAATTGACATGAACAGCCTGATTGGCCAATCAGTGTCAGTCACCCACACAGGCAACATTCACTGTGTTCACTGTGGCACAAAAACCAAGAAAAGCTTTAATCAGGGCTATTGCTATCGCTGTCTGATCACGCTGGCCCAGTGCGATAGCTGTATCATTAAGCCAGAAAAGTGTCATTATCATGAGGGCACCTGCCGCGAGCCGGAATGGGGTGAAAAACACTGTTTTTCAGAGCATTATGTATATCTTGCTAATACCGGTAACCTGAAAGTCGGAATCACCCGACAAGTCGGCGATACGGTTTCCTCGCGATGGATGGACCAGGGCGCAACCCAGGCTGTAATCATGCTCAAAGTGCCTGACCGGTTAACCAGTGGCGAAGTCGAAACCTTGTGTAAGGCGCATATTGCGGATAAAACAAACTGGCGAGCCATGCTTAAGGGGGCGCCTGATAAAGCAGATCTGGAACAGGCCAGAGATGAATTACTGGCAGCTATCCAGCAGGATTTAGATGCGCTTATAGCGCAAAAAGAATCGGCTGATATTATCCCGGTTAAACAGCAAGCCGTAGATATTCAGTATCCGGTTGAGCAGTACCCGGTGAAGATAAAGTCAATCAACCTGGATAAGACGCCAGCTTTTGAAGGAGTTATTCAGGGCATTAAAGGCCAGTACCTGATGCTCGATGAAGACCGCGTCATTAACCTGCGTAAATACGCAGGTTATGAACTCACCGTGAGCTTTTAAGTCAACTCAGGCGGCTTCCTCGCCGCCTAACTCTCTGGCCAGGTCGTCCAGATCAGACGCCGTATGGTCAAAATCACCATCGGCGTACTGGTATGTCACTTTGACATGATGATCATTTCTACCCAGCTTAACCACCAGCGCCTCGGCATCAAAATACGCGGCTGTATTTAAAAAACGATAAGCAATCTGCTCTGTTTCAAATACATACTCAATATGCACTTTCATGTTCGGCTTCCTCGCTGGCATTGTCATCTAAGCGCGGAAATAAGTGATTAATTACCGCTGTAAAGCGTTGCAACAGCTCCTGTTCTTCTGCCGTCAGCGGACCCGCTGACAACCAGGCCGCTACGACATCATCCAGACTGTCCTGCTCACCCGACTCTAGCCGCGCCATCATCATAGCCAGTTGAATATCCTGACGCTGAGACTGCCAGTCTGAAGGCGTTGGCAAATCAGCCAGTAACTCCAGCTTGGTGGTATACCACTGGCGGTCGCGCTCTGCACTGGCTGTTGCTTTAAAGCCATTTTGATGCTGCCGCTTGAGCTTTGCCCACACCGCACTATCAATCTGCGCCTGCGCACTGCTTTGTGGGTCGGTCCATTGGGTCAGCGCCATCAACAGAGCATGGTAAGCGTCCTGTTGCTGGGCCTGACGCTGTCGGGAATGCAGCCGGGCGATGTCGCTTTCAAGCTGCTGCAGATGCCGCCTGGCTTTCGCCCCGGCCTGCCCGTTCAGCTGGCCGAATTGCTGATGCACCGACTCCAGCGCCACCGCGATCTGTTGGGTATCAGCCGTGTTGAGTGTCTGTCTGACAGTGTTAATCTGGCTGATAACTTCATCGGCCAGTGCCGACTGCTCATTCAGCTGTGTTTCCCGGTTTGCCTTTAAGGCATCAAACAACTGATCGTTGGCCGCTCTGAACGCCTGCCACAGTTTGCTTTCGTGCCGGCGGCCAGCGTGTCCGATAGCTTTCCATTGTTGCTGTAAAGCCTGAGCCTGAGATGAGGCGCCTTGCTTGTCATCGCTGTCGGCCAGCGCCTGAGCCTGCTCCACCAGAGCCTGTTTTTGCTCACGGTTTTGCTGCTGCCAGTCACTGATTACCTCTCTGGCTGGCACCAGCGCCGCTTCCCACTGGGTTTTAAGCGACTCGTATTCGCTTTTTTCCAGATTACCGGCATCGCGCCACTGATTTTTCAGCGCTTCCACCTTGCGTACCAGTACGTCCGGACTATCGCTAAGCTCAAGTCCGGCCGCCTGCTCAATCAGCGACATACGTAACTGACGGGTTTGCTCCCGGCGCTGTTCCTGCTGGGCATAAAATGCCCGGCACGGCGCGAACGCAGCTTCCAGCGCCTCATCAAAGGCCTGGTTCATGGCGCTGTCGTCTGACGGTGCCGTCAGCGTTTGCCACTGCTGACGCAAATCCTTAATACTATCAGCCCGCTGACTAATATTATCCGGTGCTGTCTGGGCCAGTGTTCTGGCCTGTTCCAGCAATTCAGGTTTGCGCGGCGCAGCCAGGTAGCTTTGCCAGCCTTCCAGCCGTTCAATGGTATGCAATGTGTTGTCAAATTTACGTTTTACCTGGCGCTGCTGGCTGTCATCCAGCGACGCATAGGTATTTTGCAACTGAGAAAAACGCGACATAGCACCACGAAATTTGCCCTGACTGATCATATTCTCAATAATATTGATTTGACGTCGGCAGTCTTTAAGGGCTTTATCATCCGCGCTAACTTTACTCTGACGAGCCTGACGGGCTTGTGTAAGAAATTCCTGCCAGCGTGCTTTGAGCGCCTGTGGCATAACAAACAGCTTGTCTTCGATGGCCTTATACTGCGCGGTTAATCCGGCGACATCAGCCCCCTCTTCGCTTTGTCCACTTTGCTCTGCTTCTTCAACCAGCGCCTTTAGTGAAATAATGAGCTGCTGCTGGGCTGAAAAGCCGGCAATCTTTTCCTGTAATCCGGCCAGTGCCTTTTGTGAGGCACTCACTTCACGAGGAATATCCGTCAGATCAGATGCCGTCAGCTTCTTAAGTTCAGTAATGGCTTCATCAAAATCCTCAAGGGTTTTATTTGCCTGTGCCAGTTGATCAGCGTTCACCTGGACCAGATCATGGGCATACAGTGCACTGACCGTTTTCTGGGCAATCTGTTGCGCCACGTTCGCTTCACGGCGGGTCTGGCTGACCTGTTGTTCACGCTGTCGGGCTTCCCACTGAGGCTTTAACCGGGCCAGATGTCGCTCCACCTGACCGGTTAACGTAGCGTACTTTTGTCTGGCCTGCTCGACTGCCTCGTCTTCCAGCCAGACAAAATCCGGCTCAAGTTCTTGATAATCCTGCTGCAGGGCGCTAAAGCGCTGATTTACATCGGCATAATCGGCTTTATCCAGCAACGCTTTAATTTTTGCCAGTACCAGAGTCAGGGCTTTACTCACTGCCGCCGGACGGGTAGCGGCATCGGCCAGCGCCTGCACTTTATCGTCAATACGCCCCACGAGGGTGTCATCGCTTTCGCGTTTACGCAGCTTATCCAGCAAGGCCGGACTTTGCTCACGGTCAATCAGTTGCTGACGCACTTCCTGACTGGCAATACGGGCATAAAACTCCAGCATAAACTCTTCACGGTTCAGTTTATCCAGCAGCGTCACGGTTAACAGCGTATCCAGATTCACATCCGGCTGCATCAGCGCTGCTCTAACCAGCTCCGTGTTGGCCGACTCGCTCAGGTAATCCTGTCTTTCGCGCACTGACAAACGTTTATCCTCGGGATTAAGTACCGCCTGTTCAATTTGCCGTGAGGCATTGCGACGAACTTTTTCATGTCCGCTGGTTTGCGCCGCTTTTTGCCACAGCGCAAAAGAATTGAGTTTTTGCAGCGCTGCCAGAGTCACCTCGGCGCTGCTGTCATTAAAGGCCAGCTCATGCAGTACAGCTTTGTCCTGCGCTTTGTCAGCCGACAATTTGGCAATAGCAGCGATCCGCGTTTGCGGATCCTTGCTGGTATGTGATGGAGCAAAAAAACGTTTAAATATCATCCTGCTTAAACCGCGCTATCTCTTCTTCGTACGGTGAATTTTCTTTCAGTGCCTGCTGAAATTCGCGCTTACTTTTATGCACGATTTCGCCTTTTGCATTCACTGTCATATGCTCTGTCGATTTTTCGATCTTTGCCTGATACAGCAATACAGCCTGCATACAGCTTTCCTGTTGCTCCGGGCTCAGTGGTGTCCCGTCCAGCCACTTACCAGTCTCTACCGACTGGCGTAACCGCTCGTAGACTTCAGGGGTCATGGCGTCAAGAAGGGCGTCTATATTCATGATGAGAACCGTTTGAGGATCAGTAACCGTACCCGGTTAACGATGTACCAGATGAAACCTACCAGGGTCGCCAACATCGCCAGGTTATATTGCAGATCACCCTTACCGGCACCGCCCCAGTACATAAAACCGAAACCGGCTACAAATAACAGCATGGCCAGCATGGACTGGTTTTGAATACTATGCCGTTTTTTAAACTTATTTAACTGCTGTTTACGCAGCACATCTTCTGATGAAGCTTCACTCATCGCAAAGCCGCAATGCTGGCAGCTGGTTGTTTTATCTGAAATCTTTTTGTTACAAGACGGGCAATCTATCAGCGCCATAACGTCTCCACGTAAAATTAAAAAAGAGATGTACCTGGTGCATTTTACTTTACTACCACATACAAAAAAGCGTGCCGCGTAAACCCACATCCTGTTTACGCAGACACGCATTTTAGCAGGCTACTTATTTACTGTTAAATTTACTCCAGTAATTATTCACCGTCTGCTTCATTTCCTTACTGAGCATTAATATACCAAACAGATTAGGCAGAGTCATAATTACAATGGCAACAGCAGACAATGCCCACACCAGAGTGGTGTCTGAAAACGATGCCCACACAAAACCGGCCACGTATAATACGCGATATGGCATCACTGAGCGAGGCCCGGCCAGATAAGTCATGGCGCGGTCTCCATAATAAGACCACGCAATGGCGGTGGAAAAAGCAAACATCATCAGACCCACCGAAACAATATACTGGCCCCAGTTCCCAAAAAAGCCACGGGTAAAGGCGATGGTGGTCAGGGCGGCAGAATGTACCAGTGATTTACCATGCACTTCCAGGTTTTGCTTAAGCGGTTTACCATTTTCAATTTTCAGGGTACCGGTGTACGGGTCTTCATCGTTGATTGAATATACCACATCTTCGGCCACTGAACGGGCGTTGATAAGGGTAAAGCCACCCGTGGTTGCCGTACCGTTCACCACATTAATCGTACCGCTGAACGGTTCAATCACATGACCATCGATATCATTAAGATAATTATACAGCTTCTTAATATCTTCCTGTTTGTTGTCATCGTACTCGCCCTGCACAAAATACATATCTGAACGGTCGAAATGATTTTCGTGTTTTTCTTTCCACACACCGGAAGATAAGATCACCAGACCGGTCACAGTACAAATCAAAATGGTGTCAATGAACGGTTCAAGCAGCGACACCATGCCTTCTGAAGCGGGCTCTTTGGTTTTTGCAGCAGCGTGAGCAATAGGCGCAGAACCCTGGCCGGCTTCGTTAGAAAACAGACCTCGGTTAACCCCTTTATTAAACGCATACGCCAGCGAGGCACCCAAGAAGCCACCCGCTGCGGCCGAGCCGGAGAAAGCATCAGAAAAAATGGAGGCAAACGACGGACCGATGTTCTCCAGATTGGCAAAGATAACCGCCAGCGCACCTATCAGGTACACCGCTGCCATAATGGGCACAATCCGCGCGGTAAACGCCGCAATTCGCTGAATACCACCCAGAATGACCATGGCCAGGAAAATACCCAGTACACTACCTACATAAACCGGTTCAAAGCCAAAAGTCGCTTCGATACTTTGCGCAATACCATTACTTTGCGGCAGGTTACCGGTACCAAAAGAACTGATAACGGTAGCCACCGCAAAAGCCACCGCCAGCCACTTCATATTCAGGCGGCGGTCCATATAATACATAGGGCCACCGGCCATTGTCCCGTCTTCGGTCTGGACCCGGTATTTGTGTGAGAGCGTCACCTCTACAAATTTGGTTGTCATACCAAAAAACGCAGTGGCCCACATCCAGAACAGTGCTGCCGGACCACCCAGATACAACGCAAAGGCCACACCACTGATATTACCCGTTCCCACAGTGCCTGACAGGGCTGTGGTCAACGCGCGAAAGTGGGTGGTATCGCCTGGCTCATCATCTTTGTCAAACTTACCAAAGACCACTTTCCAGGCATGAGAGAAATAACGAATCTGGGGAAACCCCAGATAAATCGTAAAAAACAAACCCACACCCAGCAGTGCGAACGGAAACCATCCGGCACTGCCAAGCATGCCATCCAATGACACCAGAAAATTATATAACCCTTCCAATTCGGGACCCCTTCAATACTTGTTGTGTTGTTATTGTTGTGCGCGTTTTCTTATTATCTTAACTGTGGTGCAACCGCGCGAATGGCGACCAGCAGATCTTCACCCAGCTGGCGGCAGCGTGGGACAGACCAGCCAAAGGCTGTGTCTGGTAAATCAGCATTATCTTTAAACGGCATTTCAAAGGTATAAGCCAGGCATTCAAATCGCTGGCCTACGGCATTGGATGCCACGGTCAGGTTGGCTTCACCCGGCTTATCTTTTGGATAACCGAATTCATCCTGAAACTCGGGTGTAGCGGTCAGCAGAGCCTGCTTGAAAGTCTCTTCCAGATGTTTAAGACGTTCGTCATAAGCCGGAATCCCTTCGCTACCTGCCACAAAGTTATATGGCAGTGCTTCATCGCCATGCAGATCAAGATACATATCCACACCAATCTCATCCATAGCGTTAAGTACATACAACACTTCAGGGCTTTTCTCAGCGGTTGGCTGCGCCCATTCACGGTTCAGATTAGTGCCTACAGCGTTGGTACGTAAGTGACCACGGGCGGCACCGTCGGGGTTCATATTGGGAATGATATAAAATACAGCATCATTAAGCAGGCTTCTGGCCAGTCCGTCATCTTCATCTAACAGGCGATACAACAGGCCTTCTGCACACCACTGTGCCATGGTTTCCCCCGGATGCTGGCGTGCAGTCACCCAGATTTTTTTCTTTTCAGGTGCAGGTTCGCCCACCACCAGCATCGACATGTCCCGGCCATCCAGGGTCTGGCCCAGTAAGTAGTGCTGACAATCCAGATACATTTGCGCATCACTAATCAGGTCCAGATGACGTTCGTAGCTGTAAGGAATAAAGTAAGCAAAATAGACCGACGGATGCTCTGGCGTAAATTCAAAAGACAGATTGTCACCGTCAAATTGACTCTCTACCCGGAACCATTCCTGTCGGTCATACGATGCCAGTACATTGTAGTCCTGCCAGCCATCAGGGTAAGCTGATTTAGCCAGCTCGGTAATGGTAATGTTGTGTGATTCAAACGGGTCGGTTGCCAGACGAAAATGAAACCACTGATAAAAGTCAGAACCATTGTCTTTATTGATACCCAGGACAATGTTGTCGGGGGTTTCGGCGTTGATAACACGGATGTTCCCACTGTCAAAGTGACTGGAAATATGCATAACTGTCGTTTCCTCGTATGAGTTTGCGGGCTAATTTAGCATACTGTGTTTATTTAATACCATGCCTTGACCCAACTTGCTGGACTGACAAGCATGAATCATCTGCGATATTGTTAACAAAGACTGACAATTGTTTGAAAAACCATCGAAAAGATGTTTATTCTGTTTGTTCTTCGCCGATTTGAGCAGAAGATGTTTTTGACTCAGGTACATCCGGTCCCGGTGTTGCCAGCCAGGTACGTACCCGCAGTCCGGCCGATGAGGAATATCCCAGCGCCCGGTCAATCATGTTGAATTGTTCATCCAGCAGATAATAAGACGGGTAGCCCTGCACCTGATAATTTGACTTAAGCTGCTCGTTGCCCAGATACACCGGCTTATCCACGCCAATGTCGCTTAAAAACTCATTAACCTGACCAACACTGTCATAATCCAGGGCAATCCTGAATACCTGAAAGCGTTTGGTATCCACCACATCTACATTTTTCATGCTCAGCCGGCACACTTCACACCAGGGGGCAAAAAAGTAAATCAGGGTACGTTTACCGGGCTGAGAGGAAATACGGTATGGTTCGCCATTAAGGGTTTTGACCAGCGTAATGGAGGGAGCAGCATCACCGTCGGTCGACAGCATGCCACGCATTTGCCACTGACTGATGCCGTAAATGACCAGACAGATGACGGTAATATCACGAATCCAGCGCACTAATGAACGCCGGTACCAGGGCCGAGATTTTCTTGTATGCATGTTATTATCATCCCTTGAGCACAGTGCGCGTAAAACCGTTTCGCGCTTTTTCAAAGGTACATAAAAAACAGCACTGAATCTACAATGCTGTTGTGTTATTTACCCTTAACTGCCTAGCGCGCTGGTAATGTGGGAAAGGCCAGACCAGCCATGTCACGCAGCACACGCATGACCTGACAGCTATAGCCAAACTCATTGTCATACCAGACATATAAGGTAGCGCGGTTGTCAGAAACAATGGTAGCCTGCGAGTCAATCACTGCGGCGGCACGGCTGCCAACCAGGTCGGTAGACACAATTTCTTTACTGGCTGTGTAATCAATCTGATGCTGCAAATCAGAAAACAGCGCCGTATCACGCAAAAACTCGTTCATCTGTAAACGGTCCACCGGCTTTTCAAGATTCAGGTTTAAAATGGCCAGCGACACATTGGGTGTCGGTACCCGAATCGCATTACCGGTCAGTTTACCGCCCAGTTTCGGGTAGGCTTTGGCTACCGCTTTGGCTGCGCCGGTTTCGGTAATCACCATGTTAAGCGGCGCACTGCGGCCACGACGATCCCCTTTATGATAGTTATCAATCAGGTTCTGGTCATTGGTATATGAGTGAACAGTTTCCACATGCCCATTGGTAATACCATACTCTTCGTCCAGCGCTTTTAGCACCGGCGTAATGGCGTTGGTGGTACAGCTGGCTGCCGACAAAATAGTGTCCTGCGCAGTGACCTGGTCGCTGTTCACGCCATGTACAATATTTTTAATATTGCCTTTGCCCGGCGCGGTCAGAATCACCTTTTGTGTGCCTTTAGCTTTTAAATGCAGCCCCAGCCCTTCCTCGTCACGCCAGATACCCGTATTATCCACCACCAGCGCATCGTTAATACCATACTGGGTATAGTCGACCTCATCGGGACTATTGGCATAAATCACCTGAATAAACGCCCCATTGGCTTTTAGCGCCTGACGCTCGTGGTCCACCGTAATGCTGCCGTTAAACGGGCCGTGCACCGAGTCACGACGTAGCAGGCTGGCGCGTTTCTCCAGATCGCCGTCACGCCCCCCACGCACCACAATGGCGCGCAATCGTAGCTTGTTATTCATGCCCTGGCGTTCAATCAGCAAACGGGCCATCAGCCGGCCTATACGGCCAAAACCATACAGCACCACATCCCGGGGCTGCTGCGCATCTTTCTGGTCAATCACAGCGTCTAGCTGCTGTCTGAGATAGGCATCCAGATCGGTTTTGTCGACCGCAGAGCCATAATGAAAATCAAATGCCAGCTTACCAATATCAATCTGGGCCGGTGCCATCTGATATTTACTCAGCGCTTCAAGAATCGGCCAGCTTTCACGCAAGCGGAGCTTAATGCCTTCGTGCAGGCGAACTTTACGATGCGCCTTGATCACGTCAATGGCACTGGCATTCAGTAAAGGACGGCCATATACGGAAATCTCTACGGCGAACTGTCGATACAGTCGCCCGATCAGAGGTAACATCATTTCCGCGTATTCCTGACGCTCCTGCCAGCTGTTTTGCAATTCCTGTTCAAACTGTTGATTCATGCCTTTGCCTTCATCGACTAAAATTTTACGAAAAGCGTCCTGACTGACATATTATGTAGGGTACACTTAAGATGAGTGAGTTAGCTTGTCTGTCATGGACGAAAGTATTTTAATCAGTTCCACAAGGATGACCAAATTGTCGATTAATTACAGAAAGTTAGTCGTTGACGGCCAAAAGCTGTCAATGTTTTGTAAATTTTCCACATTTAGACATATCGCACTTGGCCTGCTCGCCCTGATAGGGACAAGCGGCTGCGGGGAGTTATTTAAGCCCAGTATTGCCAGTATCTGTGAAGAACACCCGGCGATGTGCTCTGATTTAAATCCGGATGCCTGGTGCCGGGCTGAAAAAGCCGACCTTATCCGTCACCGTTTTACACACCAGAACGGCATCACCACCGGGCGTCAGAAATATGAGCGCCTGCTGCTCCTGGAGCACTACCAGGCCTGTATTGTCAAAGCCGCGCAAATCCGGCATATCAAGCACCGCGAAAAAGAGGCCGGACGAATGCAGGGCGTATTGACAGCCCAGGACCGGCTGAAAAAGCTTAAATGGCGGACCCGCAACGACAACGACCCGTACCTGAGCTATTACCACTGGTCACGATTTAACGACGACGCTGCATTACAGCGCTTTTTGGCATTTGCCAAAGCTGGTGCTCTGGATCATGACCCTGCCCTGCTTATCGCGCTGGCTGCGATACAAGCAAAGCACAGTACACAGCAAACCCGTGAGACTTTATATAAAGCCTTGTCGCTCTATTCCTCAGATGATGACATTGATAAAGAAGTGTTTATTACCCTGACTACACTGGCCATAGACGAACAGCAATACGGGCAGGCCTACCTGTGGGCGCTGGTAGCCCATCACTACGATGGTAAGATTAATATAAACCAGTATAAAGCCATGGCGAAGGGTCATGCGATTGCCGCTGGTAAACTGGAAGATAAAGCCGATGCCGTCATAGACGCCCTGGGTGACGGGGAATTTGATGCCGGTCAGTTACGGCTTGATGAGGTCTGACCATAGTCTGATTATGTAACTTATTTTCATCAAAAAGTATGAAAAAAGTCTGCAATTAATAAAAAAAAAGCGCCGCGGGTAATCCGGGCGCTTATTTTATTTTTGCAGCGTTTGTTTTTTAACCAGAAGTGAAGGCCCTTGCGTATTCTAACCTTCTACTTTGTCGCCTTTGTCTGATGTAAAATCCATTGAGAGTGAATTAACACAGTAACGCTGGCCGGTGGGTGCCGGGCCATCAGGAAACACATGCCCGAGGTGGGCCTGACACTGCTTACAGAAAATTTCTGTACGAATCATACCGAGACTGGTGTCATCCCGAAACCCAACGTTTTTCTCATTGGCCTGGTCAAAAAATGATGGCCAGCCGCATCCTGCATCAAACTTGGTGGCGGCATCAAACAGATGCGCACCACAGCATTTACAGACGTAATCGCCACTTCGGGTTTCATTCAACAACGCCCCGGTAAAAGGTCGCTCGGTACCGGCTTCCCGGGTAACCCGGTACGCTTCCGGGGACAATGTGCTTTTGTACTTGTCACTCATACCTGCTCCTTACCGCTGTAAACGGTTATTTTTTGATGTTAATTTGCGGGCGCGCCGGATCGCTCCAGTCAAGGTGATATTTCTTGCTGGCCGGCTTATCAATACGCTGATAAGTGTGCGCGCCAAAGTAATCACGCTGGCCTTGCAACAAATTGGCCGGTAGTACCGCAGACCGGTAAGAGTCATAATAGCTCAGTGCTGACATCATACCCGGGCAAGGTACTCCGGCCAGTGTCGCCTGGGCAATGGATTCACGCCAGTCTCCCTGCATCTCGGTGATCTGATCGGCAAAGAACGGATCCAGCAGCAGATTATCCAGGTCCTCGTCATTCTCGTATGCCTGCGCAATAGACTGCAGGAATACCGCCCGAATGATACAACCGGCCCGCCAGATTTTTGCAATTTCACCAAAATCCAGTTCCCAGTCGTGTTCTTTTGCGGCTGTCGCCATCAACTGGAAGCCTTGTGCATAGGCACAAATCTTAGAACAGTACAGGGCCTGCTCCAGTTTATTCACCGCGGCCATTTTGTCTTCCTCAGACAAGACTGCGGCTTGCGGCCCCTGTAATACCTTGCTGGCTTTTACCCGTTCTTTTTTCAGGCCCGAAATACTACGGGCAAAAACCGCCGAGGTAATCGTCTGCGCCGGGCTGCCAACCTGCAGAGCACTTACGGCAGTCCACAGTCCGGTGCCTTTTTGTCCGGCCTGATCCAGAATGACATCCACCAGCGGCTCGCCGGTTTCAGGGTCGAGTTGCTCAAGCACCTCGGCACTGATTTCCATCAGGTAGCTGTTCAGCTTACCGTCGTTCCAGCGACGGAACACTTCAGCAATCTCAGCCGGCGCCATATGAAAAGACGTACGCATAATCTGGTACGCTTCACAAATTAGCTGCATGTCTGCGTATTCAATGCCATTGTGCACCATTTTCACATAGTGGCCTGCGCCCATGGTGCCGATATAGGTGGCACACGGCTCACCTTCGGTAACCGGTTTGCCGGGGGTACGCGACTCAATCGGCTTGCCGGTTTGTGGGTCAACCTTGGCAGAAATGGCTTTTAGCACAGGTTCTATGCGGGTCCAGGCATACGGGTTGCCAGAAGGCATTAGAGACGGTCCGAAACGGGCGCCGACTTCGCCACCGGATACCGCAGTGGTAAAGAAGATAAATTTACTTTTGTACTGCTCTTCGCGTTTAACCGAGTCTGTCCACAAACTGTTACCGGTATCGATAACAATATCATCTGCGCGCACACCGGCGTCAATCAGATGGTTACATACATGGTCCACCGGCTCGCCAGCAGGCACAGAAAGAATAATAAGATGGGGGGCTTTGAGCTTGCTGAGTAACTCTGTATACGAACTACAGCCTTCAACCCGAGGACCTGAGCCTTCTGGCCGTTCAGCTTCCTCTTTTGCCAGAATCGCGTCAACTTTAGACTGGTCAAGGTCAAAACAGGCTACCCGGTAGCCGTTGTCAGCCAAATTGAGAGTCAGATTGGCTCCCATTACACCCAGACCGATAAAGCCGATATCGCAATTCTTCTGGGGTTCTTGCTTTCCATCTTCTTTTTGCATGGTTTACACCTTAAGTTGCAGATGGCTGCGAATATTACCATCCGTTGCGCTTTTGAACACTAATCAGGGACTGAAAAATAAGAAAAAATCAACTTAATCGATAAAGCTGAAGAGATACAGACTAGCCGTAAGATGATTTTCAGTCAGAAAATTTATTGATAGGAAAAGACGTATGGGCAGATGTCATGATTGCAACATGAAAAGTGTGTCATCTGCCCGAAAGATGACTAATTCCGGGCAGACTGCTGACTAAACCGACAACCGACTGTATTTAAATACAGCAAATGTTCTGGCGGCCTGAGAAAATACCCGCTGAACACACATGCCCGGCTGATCCTTTATTGACGGATAACGGCTGTCCAGCTTTAGTTTCCAGCCACTTCTGGCAGCTTTGCTCGGTAAATTAAAGCGCACATCCGTAATATCGGCGTTAATACAGAAAAACCAGGTTTCGGCCGGGCTGTCCTGCACCGGTAATCCTTCAATTTCGACACCAAACGCTTTATTGCCGGCATGCCAGTCATCGGTATCCTTCAGGCTGCCATCTGGCAGATACCAGCGAACCGCCCTGACATTCACCGCCTGCTGCCAGTTATCGTCTTCCAGCATCAGCCGGGATAACAGCGGGCTTTGCTGTCGCAACTCAATCACATGAGCACAATAATCAAGAAAGTCCTGCTTGCGCTTATTCATGTCCCAGTGATACCAGTTCAGCTCATTGTCCTGACAATAGGCATTATTGTTACCCTGCTGGGTTTTGCTCAGCTCATCGCCGCCCAATACATGAGGCGTCCCCTGACTTAAAATCAGGGTGGCAAATAAATTACGTTTTTGCTGCTCACGCAGTCCCAGGATAGCCGGGTCGGTGGTGGCGCCTTCGTGACCATAGTTAGCCGACAGGTTATGGCCGTGCCCGTCCCGGTTATCTTCCCCGTTGGCCTGGTTATGCCGCTGCTCGTAACTGACCAGATCATGCAGGGTAAAGCCGTCATGGTAGGTGACATTGTTCACCGAGGTATTCACGTGCCGGAAGCCTTTGGGAAACACATCACGTGAGCCCAGTAAGCGCGTGGCAAAATCAGCCGTCGTGCCTTCGTCACCGCGCCAGAAAGCGCGCACGGTATCGCGAAACTTATCGTTGACTTCCAGCCAGTCATGGCCAAACCGCCCCAGCTGATACCCGTCCGGCCCAATATCCCAGGGCTCAGCAATCAGCACGGCACGGGACAGCACCGGGTCTTGCCTGATAGCGCGCAGCAAACCTGACTGCGGATTAAAGTGCTGCGGCTCACGACCCAGACTCACCGCCAGATCAAAGCGAAACCCGTCGACTCCGATAACATCAACCCAAAAACGCATGGCATCCAGAATCAGCTGCATCATTTGCGGATGGGCGGTATTGACCGTATTGCCACAGCCAGAGTGATTACTGAACACCAGCCTGCCCTTCTCATCCTGCTCATACAGATAAGACTGATACGGGCTGAATCCTTTAAATGACAGAATCGGGCCGCCCTTACCGCCTTCCGCGGTATGGTTGATCACCACATCCACAATCACTTCAATACCCGCCTCATGATACCGGTCAACCATGGTGGTTATCTCGGCCAGCGCATCGTGACTGGCATAGCGGGGTTCCGGCGCGAAAAAATTAACTGGGTTATAGCCCCAGTAATTAGTCATGCCTTTTTCCGTGATATAGGGTTCCGGCATAAAACTGGCCATGGGCATAAACTGCACACAGGTTATGCCAAGCTGTTTAAGGTGCGCAATTACCGATGGATGCGCCGCCCCCAGATAGCGCCCGCGATCTGCTTCAGGTACATCCGGGTGCAGTTTGGTCAGTCCTTTGATATGCGCTTCGTAAACAATGCGCTGCTCGGGCGCCAGATGCGGTTTATCCGGCCGATTGGCCGCATAACGGCGTTCATCCACCACCAGACATTTGGGCACCATAAAGTGAGAATCATTAAGATACTGGCGGGCATTCCAGTGAATCGGCCGGTTTAGCTTTTTAGCATACGGGTCAATCAGCACTTTATCGGTGGGAGCCATCAATAATTGCTCACCGCCCCGGTCTACCCGATACGCATAATGCTGATGATGGCCGAGTCCGTCGATATGCCCGTGCCAGATATCTCCGGTTTTATTTTCCAGCACAATCTCATGCGTGGCTTCTTCGGTGTCTGAACTAAATAAACACAACATAACAACCCTGGCATCAGGACTGTATACAGCAAAGTTAACGCCGGTTTCGGTAACCGTTGCGCCTAACGGCAACGGTTGGCCGGCAGACTGAATCAACGTCTGCTCCATGAATTATCCTTCTAACTACAACACCAGATTGTCCGGGTCAGTCACAGACCCACATAATAGTCGCCAGTGGCGGCAGTGCAATTTCTATGGAATAAGGCTGGCCGTTCCAGCCAAACGGCTGTGCTTCTACGGCTTCCGGCACAGTAAAGTCACTGCCCCAGAAAGCACCATCATCGGTATTGACAATCAGGCGGTAAGTTCCGGGCTTCTGTACACCTAATCGAAAATGCTCGCAGGGTACAGGCGTAAAATTACTGACCACATAAACTTGTTGCTGATTATCCGCGCTGCTTCTGACAAACGAATAAATACTTTGCTCGGCATTATCATGATCAATCCAGCTAAAACCAGCTGGCTGATGGTCCTGCTCATACAAGGCAGGATACTGCTGATACACCTTGTTGAGCTGGCGATACAGCTGTTGCATCCCTTCATGTTTCGGATAGTCCAGTAAATGCCAGTCCAGCGAGCTGTCGTGATTCCATTCTTTGGCCTGGGCAAATTCATTACCCATAAAATTCAGTTTCTTACCGGGATGACCATACATAAAGCCGGCATAAGCACGCTGATTCGCCGCCTGCTGCCATTCATCACCGGGCATTTTGCCCAACAGGCTGCCCTTGCCGTGCACGACTTCGTCATGGGAAATAGGTAGCACAAAATTTTCATCAAATGAATACACCATGCTAAATGACATTTCGCCATGGTGATAACGACGGTAAGCTGGATCTTTAGCCATGTAATGCAGTGAGTCATGCATCCAGCCCATGTTCCATTTAAACCCGAAGCCGAGTCCGTTGTGGCTGACCGGACGGGACACACCCGGAAACGATGTTGACTCTTCAGCAATGGTCATGGCATCGGGATAATGCCGATAAACTTCCTCATTCATCCAGCGCAGCAGGCTGATGGCTTCATAGTTCTGGTTACCGCCATCCACATTGGGGATCCACTCTCCCTCATTACGTGAATAATCCAGATACAGCATAGAGGCAACCGCATCAACCCGCAGACCATCAATATGGAACTTATCCAGCCAGAATAAGGCATTGGCAACCAGAAACTGCCGGACTTCGCCGCGACCAAAATCATAGATGCAGGAATTCCAGTCCGGATGCCAGCCTTTGCGCGGATCGTCATATTCATAAACATGACTGCCATCAAATCGGGCCAGACCGTGACCATCTTCTGGAAAATGGGCTGGTACCCAGTCAATAATGACTCCCAGTCCATGCTGGTGACACTGATCAACAAATGCCTTGAATTCATCCGGGTTGCCGAAACGGCTGGTCGGTGCAAACATCCCAACCGGCTGATATCCCCATGAACCGTCAAACGGATGTTCTGACACCGGCAGCAGCTCCAGGTGGGTGTAACCCATATCCACTGCATACGGAATAAGCGTTTCGCTGAGCTCCTGATAGTTCAGATAACGGCGCTCATCACCCGGTTTACGCCACGAACCAAGATGCACTTCATAAATGCTCATAGGGCTGGTGTACTTGTCTTTGGCCCGGCCAGCCATCCACTGACTATCCTGCCATTCATAGCTGTTGTGGTCCCACACTACTGATGCATGTGACGGATACTGCTCAGCGTAATAACCCAGCGGGTCCGCCTTATGGGGCAGATCGTGCCCAAAGGCATCCTTAATCTGATACTTGTAACGCTGGCCGGCAGCCATCCCAGGTATAACCAGCACCCAGTAACCCATATCGGTTTTTTGCATCGGATGCAAACGACCATCCCAGCGGTTAAAGTCACCGATCACCGAAACAGCTGACGCATTGGGAGCAAACACACAAAAACGGGTGGCACTGACGCCGTTAAGTTCAATCAGCTGAGCACCCGCCTGGCGGTAAAGATTGGCCGGCGTGTGATCGATAAAGTGCACCGCGTGAAAGGCTTCATCCTGCAGCTGATAGGGGTCGATAACCACTGAAGTACCCTGGGCAGTGGTAATGTTGAGCTGATACAGCTGGCCAGGGGGTAAACCTTCAACCAGACCGGCAAACAAACCATCCTGAGGCTGCGCACTCAGCGTTGCCAGCACGTTCTTATTGCCCGCCAGACTGACACTGATGCTTTTCGCCCCGGGTTGCCAGGCACGAATTTCCACCCCTTTTTTGGCCTTGTGTGGCCCTAAAACAGAAAACGGATTTGCACATTTGGCCCAGGCCAACTGCTGCTCAACTTGCATAAAGTACTCCTGTACAGCTGACTGACAATACGCTGACTGTCAGCAAAATAAAACAGGCCCGAATACGGGCCTGACAGTTATTTATCGGTAGAGGCATCCCGACGGGCCTGCGTTAAACGCCCGGCCAGACCGGTCAGCTTGTCATCGGTAAAGATGTCTTCCAGATTCCGGTTTAATTTACGCTTCCAGTTCGGGTATTCATCGAACGTACCGGGAATATTGACAGGTTTATCCATTTGTAGCCAGTCTTCCAGCTGCAAACTAAGCAGAGCACTGGAGCCGGTGGCCATATGAGTTTGTAAACCAAAGTTCAGCGCCTCGGTCATACCGGTATATTCCACATCCCGCCCAACGCTGTCATCCACAGACCCATGACCGTGCAGAGTATCAAGAATCGATTGTTTATTGTCATGACGGCTGGCGTACAGCGTACTTAAGATTTCTTCTGTCGGATACAGCCCCAGGTCTCTGCCCAGTTCCAGATCCAGACAATGCCAGTAGCCAATCAGGGTCGGCATGTCGTGGGTGGTCAGGGTCGACATCGACTGAACCGGATAATGAGACGGTGAGAAGAATCCGCCGTCTTCGGCCTGCTCAAAGAAAAATACCCGATAGGAGTAGATACCATTGTCAGCCAGTTTGCCACGGATCTCATCTGGCACTGTGCCCAGGTCTTCGCCAATGACCAGGTTCTGATTACGATGACTTTCCAGCGCCAGAATCCCCAGTAAATCATCCACCGGATAATATACATAGCCGCCATCGCGGGCATGATCACCTTTGGGTACCCACCACAAACGTAATAGCGCCATGACATGGTCAATACGCAGCGCACCGGCAGAGGCCATGTTGGATGAGAATAAATCAATGATAGGCTGGTAGCCCTGCTCGTACAGACGTTTGGGATCCATAGGTGGTAATCCCCAGTTCTGTCCCAGCGGGCCCAGAATATCCGGCGGTGCACCCACGCTGGCATCTACACAGTACAAATCTTTGTTGCCCCAGATTTCAGCGCTGCCCTCGCTGACACCTACGGCCAGATCGCGGTAGATACCAATGGTCATGCCGGCATCCACCGCAACCTGATTAGCAGCCTCCAGCTGTTGCGCGGCCTGCCATTGCAAAAACTGATAGAAGGTCACCCGGGCGGCATGTTTTTTGGCAAACTTGGCCACATCCGGTTTATGAAACTCACTGAATTTTTGCGGGAATACCGGCCAGCCCCAGCTTGGTTTACCTTCCTGTTTCAGCTGTTCCTGCATGACATCGTATACAGCCAGCATGTTCAGGCTTTCCCCGCCCTCTTCAATAAACGCATCAAAAGCTTTTTTCTGCGCCGAGGATTTTTGCAGATGCTGTTTTTGATACTTTTTGAATAAGGCGCTTAGAATCTCCAGTTTCAGGGCAGAAACAGCACCATAGTCTACGTACTCTGTATTGCGGGCATGGGCCAGTCGCTCGGTAAACGCCGTATCGTTTACCAGTGCCTGAATATCAGCATCCTGATAACCTTCAATGGCCGTGACATCCAGATACAGGAAGTTCAGCCAGCGACGTGATGAGGGGCCATAGGGCGAGCACGCATCCGGGTTGGCCGGATACAGTGAATGAATCGGATTAAGGCCAATAAAGTCAGCCCCGTTGGCAGACGCTTCTTTCACCAGGCGGCTTAAATCGGAAAAATCACCAATGCCCCAGTTTGTTTCACTTCTGACACAATACAGCTGTACACTCAGGCCCCAGATCTTTTTACCCTGCTTAATCGGCTCAGGCATAAAACAGGAATCGGGTGCCATAATCAGGCGCATCGCAGCCAGCTCTTCTTCATCACCTTCAACAAATAACGCGATACGGTGATAGCCAGGCTCAACGGTTTGATCAAAAGCGGCGACATACTCCTGAAACTCTACGCCGTCCAGCTCAGCCACATTGATCAGTTGAGTGTCTACCGGAGTAATAGTTTGAGTGAACTGTTGACCGCTTTCGGTAGTCAGAACCAGAGTGTAGGTATCGTTCACCAAATCAATTGGTAACCGTAACGGAAACTGTAAGGTTTCAGACACCCGGGTAACCAGCACCGGGTTCAACGGATTCTGCCAGTACTGAGAGGCCTCAGTATCAAGCTGAGCAACAACAGCCTCATCATTACTGGTGTCGTATCCCAGCGCATTAAGAAGCTTTGCTTTGCTGCTCTGGGCAATTGTGGCAGGTTTGCCCCAGGCATCGACGTAGTTGGACTCGATGCCACGCATCTCTACCAGGGTTTGCAACACATTATTTGTCATTGAATCGTATTCCTGTAACAGACGGTGATGTAGCGCATGCCTATGATAAAGCATATTTTTCGCTACCCTACAAACTTTTAACATTATTGTTGAAAGTCAGGGGTTCGCGAAACTGAATACGTTTGCATAGTTGCTTTTTCGTAATTAAGCAACATATTTGCTTTTTGTTTTGCTAAGTATGCCATTTTGATCCATACTTTACGTAATTTTTTTTCACTCACTCATTTATAGAGGTACGTCATGACAGTACGCATCGGTATCAACGGTTTCGGCCGTATCGGCCGTCTGGTAATGCGCGCAGCAGAGCTTCGCGATGATGTTGAAGTTGTTGCAATTAACGACCTGCTGGATACAGATTACATCGCATACTTGCTTAAGTATGACTCCACGCACGGCATCTTTGATGGTGAAGTTAGCGTTGACAACGACAAACTGATTGTTAACGGCAAAGCGATTCGCATTACATCAGAAAAAGATCCGGCCGCACTGGCATGGGGCGACGTTGATGTAGATGTTGTTGTTGAATCTACTGGTCTGTTCCTGACCAAAGAAAAAGCCCAGGCTCACCTGGAAGCCGGCGCCAAAAAAGTGGTTATGTCTGCGCCGTCCAAGGACGACACGCCAATGTTTGTTATGGGTGTAAACCACGACAGCTATGCCGGTGAAGCAATTGTTTCTAACGCATCATGCACGACTAACTGTCTGGCACCGGTTGCCAAAGTACTGAACGACAAGTTTGGTATTGTGGATGGTCTGATGACGACAGTTCACGCCACCACTGCTACACAGAAAACTGTTGATGGCCCGTCGATGAAAGACTGGCGCGGTGGCCGCGGTGCGAGCCAGAACATCATTCCTTCTTCTACCGGCGCGGCAAAAGCCGTAGGCAAAGTTATCCCTGAGCTGAACGGCAAACTGACCGGTATGGCGTTTCGCGTACCAACACCTAATGTGTCGGTTGTTGACCTGACCGTTAATCTGGCTAAGCCGACCAGCTATGAAGCGATTTGCGAAGCGATGAAAGAAGCTTCTGAAGGTGAGCTGAAAGGCATTCTTGGCTACACCGAAGATGCAGTAGTATCAAACGACTTTTTGGGTGACGCACGCACCTCAGTATTTGATGCAGACGCCGGTATTGCCCTGACTGACACCTTTGTCAAAGTGGTATCTTGGTACGACAATGAATGGGGCTACTCAAACAAGGTTGTTGACCTGGTAACCCACATCAGCAAATAGGCCGAACGACTGTTCTGGTCTAAGGTCACAAGAAATAACAAAAAAGGTGCGATATTTCTCGCACCTTTTTTTTATTCTATAACGTATAATCAATTTTTACGTCATGTACAAGGCAGGACATTTATTCTATGAGTATTGCACAAAGCATCCAGGTCAGCGAAGTCTCCGGCGTTACCTTTTTAGATATCGATAACGCATTTGCCACTGCCCGGGTCAGCTTATTCGGTGGGCATATTCTGTCTTATATTCCTAAACAGGATGGCCAGGAGCGTCTATGGCTCAGCCCCCATGCTGTGCTCAGTGGGGAAAAGCCCATCCGGGGTGGTATTCCCGTATGCTGGCCCTGGTTCAGTGATGACCATGGTCGCGAAAAAGGTCAGTTACCTGCCCACGGCTATCTGCGCTCACAGGTGTGGAAAATTCAGCACAGTGAAGATACCGATAGCGGCACCTTGTTGGTCTTGCGTCCTACCTTTACCCGGGGCAATGGTTTTGAGTATGACTGTAATGTGTCGCTCACTATTGAAGTGGCGGAGACTCTGACAGTCACCCTGAAAACCACCAACAGCGGACTGGTTCCCTTTACCTTTAATACTGCGTTGCACAGCTATTTCCAGGTAGATGACATCCAGCATGTCACGCTTACCGGCATTGAGGGTGAATACAAGGACAAACTGGAAAACTGGGCAGTAAAAACCACTCCGCAGCCTTATAAAATCAGTGGCGAGACCGATCGGATTCACCAGCATGCTACGCCTGAGGTGGTGATCAGCGAAAAAGATCTGGCCAGAACCCGGGTGGTGTCATCAGGTCACGATTCAATGGTTATCTGGAACCCGTGGCTGGGCGCGGCCAGTATCGCGGATATGGATGCGTTTGGCTATAAGCACATGGTCTGCGTGGAAACCGCCTGTACCGACGGTGTCACGCTGGCGCCGCAAGACAGTCACAGCCTGGTTCAAACCATCTGCTAGAGACCTGTTTTCAGACATAAAAAAACCAGCATTCCGCTGGTTTTTTTGTCTTAACATTTCACAGTGGGTTTAGGCTTTTGCGCCGGCAACTGCTTCTTTGGCCAGGGTTGTAATACGCTCCCAGTCGCCTGAGTCAATCGCATCATCGGGGGCTACCCATGAACCACCGACACACACCACATTTTTCAGCGCCAGGTAGTCATTGTAGTTGGCCAGACTGATACCACCTGTTGGGCAGAACGTTACGTCCGGGAACGGGCCGCTGATTGACTTAATCGCTTTCACCCCGCCAGAGGCTTCTGCCGGGAAGAACTTCAAAAATGAATATCCGGCGTCTTTGGCAGTCATCAGATCAGATGTTGATGAGATACCCGGGATCAACGGAATATCGTATTCGTGACCCGCTTTAAGCAGATCACTGGTCATACCCGGACTGATAGCAAACTTAGCGCCTGCCTCAACCACTTCTTTAAGCTGCTGGGCATTGGTCACCGTACCAGCACCAATTAGTGCATCGGGTACTTCCTGCGCAATACGTTTGATGACATCAAGTGCCACTGGTGTTCTTAGCGTCACCTCAAGCACTTTAATCCCACCCGCCATCAGCGCCTTGGCAAGCGGTACGGCTTTTTCCACATCGTTAATTACCAGTACTGGTACAACGGGGCCAGCCGCAAAGATTTCCGCCGGGGATAATTTCCAGTTTGTTGTCATGATTAACTCGCAGTATGTTGTTTAAGATAGGCTGAGGCACCCAATAAGCCATGATCGGGCTCAGCAATCAGATAAGTCGGGATATCTTTTACGTAATGTTTCATCTGCCCTTTGGCTTCAAAACGTGCACGGAAATCACTGTCTTGTAAAAAGTCAGCAAACCGGTTGGCAATCCCGCCACCAATAAAAATACCACCGGTGGTCGCCATATTCAGCGCCAGATTACCGGCAAAGCTGCCCATGATTCGGCAGAACTGACGCAGCGCAGATTCACAAATCTCACAGCTGCCATCCAGTGCTCGTGAGGTCACCTCGGCAGGATCGGTAAAGCTTACGTCACTGCCTTTTGCCTGCGCCAGCGCATGATAGATATTGAGAATACCACGCCCTGACATCACTTCTTCTGCAGACGCCCGGCCATGCAGGTTTTGCAAATAACGCCAGATAATTACATCGGTTTCATCCACCGGTGCAAAATCTGCATGACCGCCCTCACCGTCCAGCGTCTGCCAGCCAGAGGTCGTCATGGTAATGTGCTCAACCCCTAAGCCAGTACCCGGTCCGAACACCGCTATATTGCCGCTCTCTAACGCTGTACCAGTTCCAATCTGCACGACCTGTTCGTTGCCAAGCGTAGGCAGCGAATGCGCTACCGCGGTGAAATCGTTAATTACGTATAAATCATTCAGGCGCAGCTGCTGTTTGAGTGCCGTCTGGGAAAACGCCCAGCTGTGATTGGTCATCTCCACCAAATCGCCCAGTACCGGGCAGGCAATCGCAATACAACCGCGAGTAAAATTATGTTGCGGCATATCGTCAAAATACGCTTTGATAACCAGATCAATGCTGGCAAAGTCATTACAGATATATTTTTTAATATCTGCCACACCAGATTCGGTTACCCGGGCGAGACGCGCATTGGTCCCGCCAACATCAGCGACGAACATGTCACTCATTTAGCCTGCTCCTGGGTATAAAACAATGAACATGCCCCTTCTTCTGCACCGGTCAGTACAGAGCGCATTCCACCGAACATTTCCCGGCCCATGCCTTCATGATGGCTGGCCAGTTGTGCCACGGCCGGTTCACGGGCATCCAGTTCTGCCTGCTCAACGCACAGGGTCAGTTCACCGGTCTGGGTGTTCAGCTCTACCATGTCGCCGGTGTGAACTTTGGCCAGCAGGCCGCCGTTAAATGCTTCAGGGGTAACGTGGATTGCTGCCGGTACCTTGCCGGATGCGCCGGACATACGTCCGTCTGTAACCAGCGCCACTTTGTAGCCGCGATCCTGCAGCACACCCAGTGGTGGCGTCAGGCGGTGCAGTTCAGGCATACCGATAGCCGATGGTCCCTGGAAGCGAACGACCACGATACAGTCTTTATTCAGCTCGCCGTTTTTAAACGCGCCATCCAGCTCAAACTGATCTTCAAATACCACCGCCGGTGCCTTGATGTGACAATGCGGTGTTGGCAGCGCAGAGGTCTTAATCACAGCACGGCCCAGATTTCCGTCCAGTACGCTCAGGCCGCCATCGGGCTTAAACGGCGTTGCCACAGAAGCAAATACTTCAGGATCATGAGACGTATCAGCTCCATCGCGCCAAACCAGCTCGCCATCTTCCAGACGCGGCTCTTTGGTGTAACGGTCAAGACCATCACCACAGATGGTTTTCACATCGTTATGCATCAGTCCGGCATCCAGCAGCTGTTTGAATAACAGCGCCATACCACCGGCTGCCACAAAGTGGTTAATATCGGCAGAACCATTAGGGTAGATACGGGTCAGCAGTGGTACCGCATTGGAGATTTCAGAAAAATCATCCCAGTTAATCAGGATACCGGCAGAACGGGCAACAGCAATCAGGTGCATGGTGTGGTTGGTCGACCCACCCGTTGCCAGTAGTGCGACCAGACCATTTACCATCGCTTTTTCATCAACAATATGGCCGATGGGCGTGTAATTGTCGGTCAGGTCAGTCAGACGGGTAGTCTGAACCGCGGCGGCTTTGGTCAGCGCATCACGCAGTGGTGTGCCCGGATTCACAAATGAAGATCCTGGCAGGTGCAGACCCATCATTTCCACAACCAGCTGGTTAGAGTTTGCCGTACCGTAGAACGTACAGGTGCCGGCAGAATGGTAAGACTGTGATTCAGCCTCAAGCAACGCATCGCGACCTACTTTGCCTTCGGCAAATTCCTGACGAACACGGGCTTTTTCTTTATTTGGCAAACCAGAGGGCATCGGGCCGGCCGGAACAAATACAGTAGGCAGATGTCCGAATGACAGCGCGCCCATCAGTAGTCCGGGCACGATTTTGTCGCAAATCCCCAGCATCAGGGCACCGTCAAACATATTATGCGACAGCGCCACAGCCGCCGACTGCGCAATCACATCGCGGCTCATCAGGCTCAGATCCATGCCGGCATTACCCTGGGTAACGCCGTCACACATCGCCGGTACACCACCGGCAAACTGCGCTACACTGCCTACCTGCTTAATGGCGTCTTTAATCATCGCCGGATATGTTTCATACGGCTGGTGTGCTGAAAGCATGTCGTTATAAGCCGAAACAATGGCAATATTCGACTTGGTCATGCTGCGCAGGTCAGACTTTTCCTCAGCGCCACAGGCAGCAAACCCGTGAGCCAGGTTACCGCAGGACAACTCGCCACGGAACGGGCCCTGACGACGAGCGCGCTCAATTTTAGCCAGGTACGCTTTGCGGGTATCTTTGCTGCGTTCAATAATGCGCTGAGTAATTTCAGCGATTTGGTTATTCATCGTAATCTCCTAGGGCGCCCACATTAGTGTGACCGGAGCCCGGTTGACGACTGCGGTAACGGGTTTTTCAAGTTCGGTATTGTTTGCCAGAGCGTCTTTAAGAACCTCTTTTTTGGCGTCACCGGTCAGGTGTAAAAAGATGTTACGGCTGTTCAGCAGTGCCGGCAGTGTCAGCGAGATACGCTGATGCGGTGCCGTAGTTGGCTGTACCGCAATGCAGATTTTACCACTGCTCATGTTCAGCCCGTCTGCCACCTGCTCTGAGCACGGAAACAGTGACGCTGTATGACCGTCTTCACCCATGCCCAGGATCAGCGCATCAAATGGCTGTGAAAAGCTGGAAATACGGTTTTCAACTTCTGCAATAGCATCATTGGCATCAGCATCAGCGGTTTTGGGCGTGACAAAATTAGCTGCCGACGCTTTATTTTGAAGCAGGTTTTTGCGTACTGATGCAGCATTACTTGCATCATGATCTTCATCCACCCAACGCTCATCTGCCAGGGTGATATCGACTTTATCCCATGCCAGGTCGGTGTTGCTCAGTGTATTAAACAACGCCGCCGGCGTACGGCCGCCACTGACCACCAGGCTGGCACGACCGCGCGCCTCAATCCCGGCCTTAAGAATATCAGTCAGCGTCTGGGCAAATTCGGTTGCCAGCGTGTCAGCGCTGTCGAATAATTTTTCAGTTAGTGCCATCTTATTTCTTCTTTGTCAGTTTGCTTTCATACCAGCTGCGGTTTTCCCGTGCCAGCAGACCAATTGAGGCAACCGGCCCCCAGGTACCTGCCTGATAAGGCTCTGGTGGCTCAGCAGAGTGTTTCCATGCTTCTAAGATAGAATCTACCCATTTCCAGGCGTGTTCCACTTCATCGCGGCGTACAAACAGTGCCTGGTTACCCAGCATCACTTCCAGCAGCAGCTTTTCGTATGCATCGGGAATACGCTCTTCAGAGAAGGCTTCTGAGAAACTCAAATCCAGTTTGGATTTTTGCAGATCCATGGAGCCCGAGCTGGTCAGTCCCGGCACCTTATTCATCACGGTGATTTCAACACCCTCGTCAGGCTGCAGACGAATCACCAGCTTATTGGGCGGCAGGCTGTTGAAGCTGTCACCAAACAGATTGTGCGGCTGACGTTTAAAGTAAATGACAACCTCAGAAACCTTGGTTGGCATACGCTTACCAGTACGCAGGTAGAATGGCACACCGGCCCAGCGCCAGTTGTCAATCTCCGCTTTGATGGCCACAAAAGTTTCGGTTTTGCTGCGGGTGTTGGCGTCGTCTTCTTCCAGATACCCGGGCACTTCATTACCCTTAACAAAACCCGCCGTGTACTGACCACGTACAGTGGTGTCATTCACGTTTGAGGCATCAATGCGACGCAGTGCTTTAAGCACTTTGAGTTTTTCATCACGGATACTGTCAGCATCCAGCGTCGCAGGCGGCTCCATGGCGACCAGGCTCAGAATCTGTAACAGGTGGTTTTGCACCATATCGCGCATCTGACCGGCGTCATCAAAATAACCCCAGCGCCCTTCAATGCCCACCGATTCGGCAACACTGATCTGCACATGGTCAATGCAGTTGTGATCCCAGTTGGTAGCAAAGATAGAGTTGGCAAAACGCAGAGCAATCAGGTTAAGTACTGTTTCTTTACCCAGATAATGGTCGATGCGGTAGATTTGTGATTCGTTGAAGTACTCAGAGACCTCATCGTTAATCACTTTTGAAGAGCCCAGATCGTGACCGATGGGTTTTTCCAGTACCACACGTACGCTGCTGTCAATAATATTGCAGCCGTGCAGACCGCGACAGATATCGCCGTAAATAGCCGGCGGCGTGGCCAGGTAGCACACCATCACGCGATCAGGGTCAACAGCGGTGTCCAGTTGCTGGTAGCTGTCGATATTTTTCATGTCGATCTGAATATATTGCAGACGCTCACTGAAACGCGCCCAGGTCTCTTCACAAAGTTTTTTCTCGCCAAACTTTTCGATATTGGCTTTTACTTCGCTGATATAATCTTCTTTGCTCATTTCCTGACGGGCTACACCGATGATGGTGGTGTCAGGATGAATCAGCTCGGCTTTTTCCAGCTGATATAGCGACGGTAACAGTTTACGCCGCGACAAGTCACCCATTGTGCCGAACAGCACAAAATCACAGGGTTCAAATGAATTATCCATTACCATATTGTCGACCTTCTTTATAAGTAGTAGAGCCACTGTTTACAGGCAAAGTATACAGTTACCCTGATGGTATTGCCCCATAGTTAACACCAAATGTAGTAAAATTACAACTTTGTATTAACCATCCATACATCTGCAAAAGAGCCTGCTAAAATGAGGGCAGATTTTGTAAGTAAAACTGTTAAAAAATTACATTTTTCTTGTTTCAACGACGACATTTAGTAGTATAGGCGTTTGAGCAGTGGCCCGAACAATTGACTAAGTGCTTTAGCCGTATGAATATTCTTGAAAAAATAACCCAGAACAAAAGTGTTTTCAGCAAATCTGAAAGAAAGGTTGCAGAAATTATTCTGTCAAACCCTCAAACCGCTATTCACTCCAGCATTGCCACCCTGGCAAAAATGTCAGATGTCAGCGAGCCAACCGTTAATCGTTTTTGTCGTCGTCTGGACACGAAAGGGTTTCCGGACTTTAAACTGCATCTGGCTCAAAGCCTCGCAAATGGTACACCTTATGTAAACCGTCATGTAGATGAAAACGACGGACCGCAGGAATACACTAATAAAATCTTTGAATCGACCATGGCATCGCTTGAGGTGGCTCGACAGTCTATCGATGTAAACGTGGTAAACCGGGTTGTTGATCTGTTAACCCAGGCACAAAAAATTTCTTTTTTTGGTTTAGGTGCCTCTGCCTCTGTAGCCCACGATGCCCTGAATAAGTTTTTCCGCTTTAATGTACCGGTAGTGTATTTTGAAGATATTCTAATGCAGCGAATGAGCTGCATGAACTGCACCGATGGCGATGTTGTGGTGCTATTTTCGCATACCGGCCGGACTAAGAGTCTGGTGGAAATAGCCCAGATCGCCCGCAACAATGATGCCACCGTCGTCGGCATTACCTCTGGTGACAGTCCGCTGGCCAAAGAATGCAGCTATGTATTGTCGCTCGAGGTCCCTGAAGACACCGATATGTATATGCCTATGGCCTCGCGCATTGCCCAGCTGACCCTGGTGGATGTGCTGGCTACGGGGTTTACCTTACGCCGGGGCAATAAGTTTCGGGAAAACCTGAAACGGGTAAAAGACACCCTGCGCGGCTCTCGGTTTGAGCGTCGGGAATGACACATGCCGCTCTAAACAATCTTTGAACAAACGCAGCCATGGTGCTGCGTTTTTATTATTGGGTTGGTCCGCTTCTCACCTCTTACCAGTTACACTGAAACTTTTTGGCTGTATTGTGTTCATATACACCATCGTGCTGCCGTAATCTGCATCACTGAGTGAGAACTAACTGGTACATCCAGTTTGAAAAAAATTCTACACAATTCACATTAATGCAAGATTCCACTACTATATTGTAATAAAATTACGTAAAGTGATTACACAAATTGGGACATGTTCTTAAGTTTGCGTTAAGATCGCTTTGCCTTTCATCTCTAACGAGCAAACATAGCGACATAATAATTATGAGCAGAAGAACGAAAATCCTTGCCACCTTAGGTCCCGCGACAGATTCCCTGGAAATGATCGAAGCCATTATTGCTGCCGGCGCCAATGTTGTACGCATGAATTTCTCTCATGGACAGGCCGAAGACCACATCGAACGCGCCAAACGCGTTCGCCAGGCCGCTGCTAACCTTGGAAAATATGTTGCAATCCTGGGTGACCTGCAGGGTCCTAAAATTCGTGTAGCCCGCTTTAAAGATGGTGCTATCAACCTGAATATCGGCGACGCCTTTACCCTGGATGCAGAACTGGACCGCGACGCCGGTGACCAGAACAGCGTGGGGATTGACTACAAAGCCCTGCCCGATGATGTCGCCACCGGCGATATCCTGCTACTTGACGACGGTCGTATTCAGCTTCAGGTAACTGAGGTTGAAGGTCGTAAAGTCCACACCAAAGTCACTGTTGGCGGCAAGCTGTCAAACAACAAAGGAATCAACCGTCAGGGCGGTGGCCTGTCTGCCGAAGCACTGACCGCCAAAGACAAAGAAGATATTAAAACGGCGGCGCAGATCGGCGTTGATTACCTGGCCGTTTCTTTCCCGCGTAGTGGCGCAGATTTAAACTATGCCCGTGAACTGGCCGAAGCAGCAGGCTGTAAAGCCCAGATCTGTGCCAAGGTAGAGCGTGCAGAAGCCGTTGCCACTGATGAAGCCATGGACGACATTATTATCGCTTCTGATGCGGTGATGGTTGCCCGTGGAGACCTGGGCGTGGAAATTGGTGATGCTGAGCTGGTGGGGGTACAGAAAAAACTGATCGCCCGTTCTCGTCAGCTCAATAAAGTGGTTATCACTGCGACCCAGATGATGGAGTCGATGATTTCAAGCCCAATGCCTACCCGTGCCGAAGTGATGGATGTGGCCAACGCTGTTCTTGATGGCACCGATGCGGTGATGTTGTCAGCCGAAACAGCAGCAGGCAGCTTCCCGGTTGAAACCGTGTCGTCAATGGCCCGGGTTTGTGAAGGCGCTGAAACTCACCCAAGCATCAAGCTGTCTAAGCACCGCATGGATGACACGTTCTCAACAGTCAGTGAAACCATTGCGCTGTCAGCGGTTTATGCAGCAAACCACCTGCCTAGTGTACGTGCCATTATTGCCCTGACAGAAAGTGGCAATACACCCAAGCTGATGTCTCGCATGACCACGGCGCTGCCTATCATTGCCATGTCACGCCACACTGATACTTTGAACATGATGGCCTTATACCGCGGTGTTAAGCCGGTGTTCTTTGACTCTGAAGCCAGCGAGCCGGGCCAGCTGAAGCTGGATGTCATGAATGCACTTAAAGCACTGGGCCAGGTTGAACCCGGTGATACAGTGGTCATGACCTACGGTGACGAAATGGAAAAAATCGGCGCTACCAATGCGATGAAAATTGTCAAAGTAGACTAATCGTTGTCACATTGACTGAAAAAAAGCCGGGGCATGTTGCATGCACCGGCTTTTTTATTGTTACGACCAGTGCTCGAAAAAGTCGTCTGATACTCGTTTAGGCGCAGACGGTGTCTCGATAGCGGGGGTACCCAGATACAAAAAACCTACCAGCTCGTCATCTTCTGCCAGTCCCAGCTCACTGCGCACATAGTCACACTGTGCATAGGCCCCGGTTCGCCAGATCCCGTTAAAGCCCTGCGCCTGCGCTGCCATCTGCATAGCCATCACCGCACAGGATGCAGAGGCAATTTGCTCTACCCGCGGCACTTTCGGGCTGTCGCTGTATTTGGCCACTGCCACAATCACCATCGGGGCCCGTAAAGGAAGTTGCGGAGCGCGGTCGATTTCTTTTTCGCTCTTGCCATTATCAATCGCGGACTGCTCAAACAGGCTACCCAGCTTCTCTCTGCCCTCGCCTTCGCACACTATAAAACGCCAGGGCATCAGCGCACCATGATCAGGGGCCCGCAGCGCGGCCTGTTTGATATTTTCCAGTGCCTCACCAGCCGGAGCCGGCGCAGTGAGCCTGGGTTGTGAGCGACGGTTTAATAGCAGCTCTAGCGCGTCCATTACCACTCCTGTTTTTATTACCTGTAATGAAAACGATATCGTACGTAGGGCGCTGGTAAAAGGCCAGATCAATCTGCCTTTTTTGGGGCCAGCCAGTAGTCCAGACTGGCATATTTTCCGGCCCCGAAACAAAATAGCACCAGCAGCATGACAAAATAGGTGGCGGCAAACTCAATGCCGTTATTCAGCACCACCAGTTTGCCGCTCGATGTCAGCCAGTCAATATGCCCGTGTTCACTGAGCAGCTGATTGGCAGCGGCCAGCTTTTGCGGCGCATCCATCACCGATTCATTGTATAAAATGGTGCCATCAGCCAGCCAGGACGAAGCATCGGCAATCGCCAGCCAGCCATTTTCCCAGTGCACCGTCAGCGCTGCAACCAGCATTATCACGGCAAGCGGAATAGCCACCAGGCGAGTCAGCATCCCCAGCAGTAATAGTCCCCCGCCAATCAGCTCGGTACCGGCAGCCAGGGCTGCCAGCACTGCAGGGGCTGGCAGACCAAGTCCCCAGTCAGGGTTAGCAAACCAGGCAACCGTGTTATCGAAACCCATCAGTTTATTCCAGCCTGCCTGCATCATGACCGGAGCCAGATACAACCGGAGTAACAGTAGTGGGATAAATTCCAGATGGTGTGCCGTAAGTGTGAGCCAGTGTCGTGCAGTTGTAAGTATTGGCATGATGACTATCCGATCATTATCATTTGTTCACAATAAGAACTGGAAATCGTGGGATTTCTTTCATTTTTGTACAAAGCACAGGCTGTACAGCAGGAAGTACGGCCCCGTTTTGTGTCACCTGTCCTGCGGATACATCAAATCGTGCGAAGACCAGTTTTATTACAATTCATTACAATTTAAACTAGCGATTCCAAAGGGTTTCGATACCATTAAGCAACATCATACGCAAAAGGTAGTACTATTTATGGCAGCCAAAGGAAGCTGGACAAAATCCCTGTTTGTAGGGCTATGGACGGTCCTCAACTTTACCCGCAAATTATTTTTCAATGTCATTTTTATTTTTATTCTGGTGGCAATCATTATTGCATTGTCGGCTGACAAGGAACCTGTTTCGGTCCGTCCGGACAGTGCGTTGTATGTGAATCTCAAAGGCCGGCTGGTGATTGAAAAAGAAGCCGTAGACCCGTTTGAAGAATTTATGCAGGAAGCGTTTGGTGATGAGCCGGAAAATCCG
Organism: Salinimonas lutimaris; assembly: GCF_005222225.1. GTDB lineage: Bacteria > Pseudomonadota > Gammaproteobacteria > Enterobacterales > Alteromonadaceae > Alteromonas > Alteromonas lutimaris. Next base: position 1,932,151 of record NZ_CP036536.1, on the reverse strand, counting down.
GAAATGCTGGTGCAGGATTTAGTCAAAGCCTTTGAAAATGCAAAAGAAGATAAGCGTATCAAGGCAATGGTACTGGACTTAAAAGCGTTTGAGGGTGGCGGTCTGGATAAACTGCGCACCGTGGCCCGGGCGGTGGATGATTTTAAAACCTCCGGCAAGCCGGTCTATGCCATTGGTGATTACTATTCACAGGACCAGTATTATCTGGCTTCTCATGCTGATCATGTCTATTTAAATCCAATGGGTGCGTTGTTACTTGAAGGCTACGGGCGCTATGGCCTGTACTTTAAAGACATGCTGGAAAAACTCAAAATTACCACCCATATTTTCCGTGTCGGTACCTATAAGTCGGCGGTTGAGCCTTTCATGCGCAATGATATGTCTGATGCCGCTAAACAGGCTAACCGGGAATGGCTGGATAGCTACTGGGCGCAATATAAGCAGGATGTGGCAGCAGCCCGTAACATGGATGAAGCCAATTTCGATGAAAAGCTGGATGTACTGCTGGATAAATTCAATGAGGCTGGCGGTGATTTTGCCCGGTATGCGCTAGATAATGGCTGGGTTGATGCACTGAAAACCCGCACCCAGGTTCGCGAAGAACTGGCCGCACTGGTGGGACGCGACGACACCGACCTGACGGTCAACACCACCTCACTGAATGCTTATCTTAAAGTGATAAATCCGCCAATGGCCATGCCTGCCAACGGTATGGATAAGGTTGCTATTGTGGTGGCCAAAGGTGAGATCCTTGATGGCGAACAAAAAGCCGGCACCATTGGTGGTGACAGCACGGCCAGACTGCTGCGTCAGGCGCGTATGGATGACACTGTCAAAGCGGTAGTCATGCAGGTTGACTCGCCGGGAGGCTCATCGTTTGCCTCTGAGGTTATCAGACAGGAAGTGCTGGAATTGCAAAAAGCCGGTAAACCGGTGGTGGTATCTATGGGTACCTATGCTGCATCAGGTGGCTACTGGATTTCAGCGCCGGCGGATAAAATCTTTGCCTCGCCCAGCACGATTACCGGCTCTATTGGTGTATTTGGTATGTTCATGACCTTTGAGGATACTCTGGATTATGTCGGTATCAGCAGTGATGGTGTGGGCTCAACTGAAATGGCCGGTCTGTCGGCCACCCGTAAACTGGATCCCCGCTTTGGCCAGATTATTCAGCGTAGTGTAGAGTCGAGCTACCATCAGTTTATCAGCATGGTGGGTCAGTATCGCGATATGACACCCCAGCAGGTTGACGATATTGCCCAGGGCCGCGTGTGGATTGGCTCAAAAGCACTGGAGCTGGGCCTGGTGGACGAACTGGGTACACTGGATGATGCCGTAGCTGCCGCCGGCGACATGGCCGAACTGGAAAATTATGATGTGGTGTATGAGCAGCGCCAACTGAGCCCTCAGGAAATGTTCTGGAAAAACCTGTTTGGTCAGGCCATGGTCTGGGCTGCGCAAACACAGTTTGCAGACAGTAACAGCCCGATGATGGGTCTGGTGAAGCAAATGCTTAGTGAATACCACAGTGTGAGCAAGATGAACGATCCGATGGGCGTTTATGTACTGTGTTTACAATGTAAGGTTCACTAGATGAACCTTACCGTGACATTCCAGTGCCGGGGTTGATGTGACAGACACACTGACCCGGCACGACATTGTTCAGGCAGAACAGCGCATTCATGCGCTGTTTTTGCATGCGCAGCAACAGTTTGAACAGGCCTTTACCTTGCCCCGGCTGACCTGGAAAAAGTCCGGCAAGAATGCCGGCACCGCTAACCTGACAACCAACGTCATTAATCTTAACCGGATACTGTATCTGCATAACCGCCAGGCATTTCTGGATCATGTCATCCCCCATGAAGTCAGTCATCTTGTGGTTTATCAGCGATTTGGGCGGGTCAAACCCCATGGCCGGGAATGGCAGTATGTGATGGAGCAGGTCTTTGGCGTACCCGCCACCACCACGCACCAGTTTGATTTAAGCCCGCTAAAACTTAATACCGTGACCTATTACTGTAAATGCGGGCCTCTGGAACTGGGGATACGAAGGCACAATAAAGTGTTAAGAGGTGAGCAGAGTTATCGTTGCAGGCGATGTGCTCAGACACTCGCCATCGCTGAATGATGGCGTTAGTGATAAAGGTAAACAGTGTCTGTCAGTCAAACTGGCCGCGGGTAAAAACACTGTCGAGCTGGTCAAACGCAGATTTTAGCACCGACGCGAGCTCTTTGTATTTTGGCTGAGATTTTCTGGCGCCGATGCGACAACCTTCCTGTTGCAGTTTGGCGTAAATTTCCATATACCAATGTTTTAATGCCGGTGGCAGCGCCTGATTTGAACGGTGACCCAGCCATAGCAGTCCCTGTAAAGGCAGGCTCAGAAAAAATGCACCAATGGCCAGCGTCTGTGGCAAATAGTCCATGCCCATTGTGTTGAACAGCATGGCACAAGAGACCACCGCCAGTGGCGGCATGGTGGAGATGGCCAGACGCGTGGCAGTAATGACCCGGCACTCAGGAAAATACGAATACAGTTCCTTTTTAACCGGCCAGGTTTTCATATACTGCTGACCATCCTGGAACAATGTGATGACTGAACGTGCCATAGCACTACCTCGCTTGAACGGCTTGATTTACAACGCTATCAGGAAAGTTTTGTAACCATATATACAGCGTTATATTGATTATAGCTCATTACACAATGTAACAATACGGGAAATATAGATTGCATTGATTGAGTAACGACATAGTTTTACCACCATTGAATGTGCGATAATCGCCCCTAATTAAGAACAACACGACATTTTTGCCTTATCATTGGCAGTAACGGAGAAAATAATGGCAGAGAACAGACATGTCCGCCTGATGATTCTGGGTTCCGGCCCGGCAGGCTACTCAGCAGCCGTATACGCGGCCCGTGCAAACCTTAACCCGGTATTGGTAACAGGTATTCAGCAAGGTGGTCAGCTTACCACGACAACTGAAGTTGAAAACTGGCCTGGTGATCCGGAAGGTCTGACCGGTCCGGACCTGATGGTTCGTATGCAAAAGCATGCTGAAAAGTTCAACACCGAAATTGTCTTTGATCACATTAATAAAACCGATCTGAGTAAGCGCCCTTATACCCTGTACGGTGATTCTGGTACTTATACTTGTGATGCGCTGATTATTGCCACCGGTGCATCGGCTAAATACCTGGGAATGGAATCAGAAGAAGCCTTTAAAGGTAAAGGGGTTTCAGCCTGTGCAACCTGTGACGGATTTTTCTACCGCAATCAGAAAGTCGCAGTGGTCGGCGGCGGTAACACTGCCGTAGAAGAGGCGCTGTATCTGTCTAATATTGCTTCTGAGGTTCACGTTATTCACCGTCGTGACAGCTTCCGTTCGGAAAAGATTCTGGAGCAGCGTTTACGTGAAAAAGCAGAAAACGGCAACGTGGTCCTGCACTTAAACCGCACGCTGGATGAAGTACTTGGCGACGATATGGGTGTGACCGGTATTCGTATCGCCGATACTCAGGGCGACACCAAAGAAGAGTTGGATGTCATGGGTCTGTTCATTGCCATCGGCCATAAGCCTAATACCGATATCTTTGAAGGCCAGCTTGAGATGAAAGACGGCTATATCAGTGTTAACAGCGGCACTAACGGTAATGCCACCCAAACTAGTGTTGAAGGCGTCTTTGCTGCTGGTGATGTGAGCGATCATATCTACCGTCAGGCGATCACCTCTGCCGGTACTGGCTGTATGGCCGCGCTGGATGCTGAGAAGTTTCTTGATGGTGTTCAGGTTGAACAAGGCTGATCAGCCATAATAATTTGTGCTTTTACTACCTGATGCCCGCATAATGCGGGCATTTTTTTGCTCAGGCCCTGCCCTGCTTCACTTCAGTAAACTATTTTATTAGACTTGCCTTACGCTCAATAAACACAGTATTCTCGTTATTATCAGTACAGGCCGCATTAGTATCGCAGTTTTATGATAGAACTTCCTTACCTGACACAATTTTCACCGTTTCCGCCAGTGCACACCGCGCTGGATGAACCTAACGGCTTGCTGGCTTTTGGTGCTGATTTAAGTGAAGGCCGCTTATTTGAGGCCTATTCAAAAGGGATTTTTCCCTGGTTCAGCGAACAGGAGCCACTTTTGTGGTGGTCACCAGACCCCCGCTCGATTATCGAACTTGATCATTTTCATGCATCAAAAAGCCTGCGCAAGCTGGTCCGTCAACAGCGCTACCAGGTGACCTTAAATCAGGCGTTTGATCAGGTGATAGCTGCCTGCTCAACCGTTCCTCGCCGGCATCCTGATTCAGACACGGAATCTACCGACACCTGGATCACTACCGAGATGCAGCAAGCCTATGTACGCCTGCATCAGGCTGGACTAGCCCACTCTGTTGAGGTATGGGACAGTGACGGGCAGCTGGTGGGTGGCTTATATGGCGTTGGCGTAGGCCGGATATTTTGTGGTGAATCCATGTTTCACAAAGCCACAAATACGTCTAAGCTTGCTATGTATGCACTGGTAAATCATATGCAGAACAAAGGCATGGCGTTTATAGACTGCCAGCTGCCTACTGAGCATCTGACGACACTGGGCGCGCAGACGATTAGCCGGGAATCTTTTATATCCCGTTTGCGGGAGCATAATGAGACGCTCGATAGTAGCGGTAATATTTCGCCGGAATATGCGTGTTGCTGGCAAAAGCAGGTTATTACCCCATGAAATTTGGCATTACTCAAGCATTTGACTGCAGTTATTTACCCGGCGAGCACGAACAGCTGCTGGTATTTGCAGAAAAAGATCAGGATCTTGCCTGGCGTTACGGTCAGCTGATTCAGGCCGGCTTCCGGCGCAGTGGTGAGCAGATTTACCGGCCCCACTGTCCAACCTGTCAGGCCTGCCAATCGCTGCGGGTGCTGGTGAATGAATTTGCCCCCAGCAAAAGCCTGAAACGGCTGCTTAGTAAAAATCGCGCTTTTTCTTCGGTTCTGACCCGGGCTCCGAAAGAGAATTACTATCCTCTGTATGAGCGCTATATCAATCACAGGCATGCCGATGGTACAATGTATCCACCCAGTCGTAGCCAGTTTGACAGTTTTGTGCTGTGTAACTGGAAGTCACCAGTCTTTATAGAAGCCTATGACGGCGATTCCCTGATTGCCGTGGCTGTGACTGATGATATTGATAACGGGACAGACCAACAGGCGTTCTCAGCCCTGTATACGTTTTTTGACCCCGACTATACGACTTATTCTCTTGGTAGCTGGATGATCATGCAGCAAATAATGCATGCCCGGGAACAGCAGAAACAATATCTGTATCTGGGTTACCAAATCGACAGCTGCAATAAGATGAATTACAAAGGCAAATTTGTTCCAAATGAGCGTTTTTTTGGTAATAAATGGCATCGTGCGGAAAAAAGTCGCCTTTAAACTTTACATAACGCCCCAGATTGGTTAATGTCTGCGCGGCAAAATTTTGACTTACTGAGGTAACTGCTATACATGGCAAAAGAAGATTCTATTGAAATGGAAGGCGTCATTCTTGATACGCTTCCAAACACAATGTTCCGCGTAGAGCTGGAAAATGGCCACGTGGTAACGGCGCACATTTCCGGTAAAATGCGCAAAAACTATATCCGTATCTTAACGGGTGACAAAGTTACTGTTGAAATGACTCCATACGACCTGACTAAAGGCCGTATCATTTATCGCGCAAGATAATTCAGTAAGTAAGAATCTTATAAGAAAAAACCCGGCCATGGCCGGGTTTTTTATTGGCTGAAAACCGGCAGGGGAAACCCCACCGGCCTCTTATCAATTGGCTTCGGTTTGTTCTTTTTGGCTTTCAACACCAGAGTAGATAAAGGCCAGTTTATCGTCTTTCAGATCCACTTTTGCATTGCCCCCCTTGCTCAGCTCACCAAACAACAGTTCGTTAGCCAGCACTTTCTTAATCTCATCTTTGATCAGACGGGCCATCGGACGCGCACCCATAGAGCGGTCATAGCCTTTCTCTGCCAGGTAGGCGCGGGCTTCGCTGGTTACTTCCAGTGATACGCCTTTCACATCCAGCTGAGCCTGTAGCTCAATAATGAACTTATCGACCACTTGCAGAATAACGTCTGACTCAAGGTGATTGAACCAGATAATGCCATCTAACCGGTTACGGAATTCCGGGGAAAATACCTTGTTGATTTCCGACATGGCATCATGGCTGTGATCCTGCTGCTTAAAGCCGATAGATTTACGCACCGTTTCCTGCACACCGGCATTGGTGGTCATCACCACTACAACGTTACGAAAATCGACCTTACGACCATTGTTATCCGTCAACGTACCATGGTCCATGACCTGCAACAGAATGTTGTAGATATCGCTGTGCGCTTTTTCAATTTCATCCAGCAGAACAACCGAGTATGGGTTTTTAATCACCGCATCGGTCAGCAAACCACCCTGGTCATAACCCACGTAACCGGGAGGAGCACCAATCAGACGACTTACCGCATGACGCTCCATATACTCAGACATATCAAAGCGCAGCAGTTCAACGCCCATAATCTTGGCCAGTTGCTGAGTGACCTCGGTTTTACCTACCCCGGTCGGACCGGCAAACAGGAAGTTGCCAATCGGCTTGTCTTCGTTCCCCAGACCGGAACGTGACAGGTGTATAGCATCGGTCAGTGACTCAATCGCATTATCCTGGCCAAATACCATCATCTTCAGGTCGCGGCTCAGATTTTTCAGCACTTCCATGTCGGATGCTGAAACGGATTTTTCCGGGATACGGGCCATCTTAGCAATAATCTGCTCAATATCGCTGACGTTGATAGTCTTCTTACGTTTGGACTGCGGTAGCAGACGCTGACTGGCACCGGCTTCATCCATCACGTCAATGGCCTTATCCGGCAGCTGACGCTCATTAATGTACTTGGCCGACAGTTCTGCCGCCGCCGCCAGTGCTTTTTGCGTATAACGCACACTGTGATGCGACTCGTACCGATCCTTCAGACCCATCAGAATCTTGGTGGTATCGCCTACACTAGGCTCAATCACATCGACTTTCTGGAACCGGCGCGCCAGTGCCCGGTCTTTTTCAAAGATACCCTGATATTCCTGATACGTGGTGGAGCCAATGCAGCGCAGTTCACCGCTGCTTAGTTTTGGCTTAAGCAGGTTAGATGCATCCATTACCCCGCCAGATGCCGCACCGGCACCGATAATAGTATGGATCTCGTCAATAAACAGAATCGCGTTTTCATCTTTAGACAGTTCTTTAAGAATGGCTTTTAAACGCTTTTCAAAATCTCCGCGATATTTGGTGCCAGCCAGCAGGCCGCCTAAATCCAGCGAATACACCGTGCTTTCAGCAATTACTTCGGGAACGTCGTCATTCACAATCCGATAAGCCAGGCCTTCAGCAATCGCTGTTTTACCCACACCGGCCTCACCCACCAGCAGCGGGTTATTTTTACGGCGACGACACAGAATCTGAATCGTGCGTTCCAGCTCAGAGTCACGGCCAATCAACGGGTCAATTTTGCCTTCTTTGGCATGGCGATTAAGATCGGTTGCGTATTTGCTCAGCGCTGAACCGCCCTCTTCGCCCTCGGCCCCTTCTTCGGCCGCTTCATTACCGGCAGCCGGCTCATCGTCTTCGGCTTTACTGACGCCGTGACTGATAAAGTTCACCACATCAAGACGGGTGACGTCTGATTTTTTCAGAATATAAACAGCCTGAGATTCCTGTTCAGAAAAAATGGCCACCAGCACGTTGGCACCGGTCACTTCATCTTTACCGGATGACTGTACATGAAACACCGCCCGTTGCAGCACACGCTGGAATCCAAGAGTGGGTTGTGTTTCACGATCGTTGGCCTGATCATCCATAATTAACGGCGTGGTATCTTTTACAAACTCAATCAATTCGTTTTTGATTGCGTCAATATCGGCACCGCAGGCTTTGAGGGCTTCCTGCGCCGAGGTGTTGTCCATTAATGCCAGCAGTAAATGTTCAACTGTCATGAATTCATGGCGGTGTTCTCTGGCAAACACAAAAGCTTCGTTCAACGTTTGCTCTAATTCTTTATTCAACATATTGCTCGCCCTATAGGTTAGTTGACTTACGCCTGCTCCATGGTGCACATGAGAGGATGTTGATTCTTACGTGCGTACTGGTTGACCTGCATCACTTTTGTTTCTGCAATCTCTGCAGTATATATGCCACACACAGCCTTACCCTGGTAATGCACGGTGAGCATAGTTTGATTGGCCTTTTCAGCATCCATATTGAAAAAATGCATGAGCACTTCGATTACAAAGTCCATTGGCGTGTAATCGTCGTTGTTCAACAACACTTTAAACATCGGAGGCGGCTGCGCTTTCTTACGCTGCGCTTCACGTAACTTTTCTTTTTCGATACTGATCGCGTTGTCTTTACTCATAGTATTAGGATAGTGCTTAAGCGTATATTACGCTGAATTTTTTGATTCCGATTAATTCTTTAAAATACGCTTGACATTTAATGGTCAAAATACATACAGTCTGACTATGCCTGCATGAAGTGACGCATGCAAGCATACCTGCCCTTCAAATCTATTGTGGGGGCATTACTTTGTGAGTTCAAGGATTAAGAGGAAGTCGAAGTATGGCGGTTGGTAAAGTTAAGTGGTTTAACAACGCAAAAGGGTTTGGTTTTATCGTTCCTGAAGATGGTGGTGAGGACATTTTTGCCCACTACTCCACAATCCAGATGGATGGATATCGTTCGCTAAAAGCAGGCCAGGAAGTCACTTACGATGTACAGCAAGGCCCTAAAGGTCTTCACGCTGAAAATATTGGAATTGTTGACGAACCAGAGCGTTAAGTTTTAAAAGACTTTTTTGCCAAAAGGGCTTTTTCTGGCAATTCCAGCTAAAGGCCTTTTTTATGCTCGTTACAAAAACGGGCATTCAGATTTCACTATTAACTTTTTCTTTATCTCCCTCCCCCCCTCTGTCAGGCAGTCTGCCGGTAAGATTCAAAACGTCTTTGCTTTATGAACCTCGTCCAACGCCATTCTGTTTATGGTGTGCCAGTGACTTCGTAGGGCTTTGTGCGTACTTTTCCCGTTGGTTGCTGGTGAATGGAGGCCCGGCTTGCCGTCCATTACCAGGCAGCTGCACCGCTTTGTGGCACCATTTTGTAGCAATGCGCTTTTGTAGCCACTGACTCAAGCATTGCCTTACACCTGCTAAAAGGTGGCAATATGATTTGCCGCTTACTGACCAAGCATAAAAAAGCCGGCAGATGCCGGCTTTAATCGTTAATGGGTAAATGACTTACCCTAAAATCTCATGCAGAGTTTTACTCGGAGACATGGCGTTGTATACCTTTTTGGTATCTGGGTAGTAGTACCCGCCAATTTCCTGAGGCGAACCTTCAGTCGCATTGATTTCTTGCAAAATCGTATCGATATTGGCTTCCAATTTGTCAGCCACCTCTTTGAATTGCGCTGCCAGTTCAGTATCTTCAGTCTGATTGGCCACTTCTTTTGCCCAGTACAGCGCCAGCCATACATGGCTACCACGGTTATCCAGCTCACCCGCTTTACGCTTTGGTGATTTACCTTCATTAAGCAATATTTCAGTGGCTTTATCCAGGCCCTGACCGATAATCTTCGCACGGGCGTTACCATGCTTAATAGATACATCTTCCAGCGACACAGCCAGTGCCAGGAATTCACCCAGTGAGTCCCAGCGCAGGTGACCTTCTTCAACAAACTGCTGAACATGCTTAGGTGCAGATCCACCCGCGCCTGTTTCATACAGACCGCCACCGGCCATCAGAGGTACAATAGACAACATTTTGGCACTGGTACCCAGCTCCAGAATCGGGAACAGGTCAGTCAGGTAGTCACGCAGTACGTTACCGGTCACAGAGATGGTGTCCAGACCGCGGATTGCACGTTCCATGCTGTAACGAATAGCGCGAACCGGAGACATGATCTGAATGTCCAGACCATTGGTGTCGTGACCCTGCAGATACTTATTCACTTTTTCAATCAGCTGCGCATCGTGTGCACGCTCATCATCCAGCCAGAAAATAGCCGGCATACCAGACTGACGAGCACGGGTTACGGCCAGCTTCACCCAGTCCTGAATCGGCAGGTCCTTAGTCTGACACATACGCCAGATATCGCCTTCTTCCACAGCATGTTCGATAAGCACGTTACCGTCCTGATCGATAATCTGAACCGTACCCTCACCTTCAATTTCAAAGGTCTTGTCGTGAGAACCGTACTCTTCGGCTTTTTGCGCCATCAGACCCACGTTAGGTACTGTGCCCATGGTCGTAGGGTCAAATGCACCGTGAGTTTTACAGAAGTTAATCACTTCCTGATAAATAGTGGCATAGGTGCTTTCAGGGATAACCGCTTTGGTGTCGTGCGACTTTCCATCCGGTCCCCACATCTGACCTGAGTTACGAATCATGGCCGGCATGGAGGCATCAACGATAACATCACTGGGCACATGCAGGTTAGAAATGCCCTTGTCAGAATTAACCATCGCAATCGGCGGACGGTTGCCGTAGCAGGCATTAATGTCACGCTGAATTTCAGAGCGCTGTGATTCTGGCAGGCTTTCAATCTTGTCGTACACGCTGCCCAGACCATTGTTCGGGTTAACGCCCAGTTCATCAAACAAATCACCGTACTTATCAAACAGTTCTTTGTAGAATACTTTTACGCAGTGGCCGAACACGATGGGGTGAGACACCTTCATCATGGTTGCTTTTACGTGCAGCGAGAACAGAATGCCGGAGTTCTTGGCATCTTCAATTTGTTCTTCAAAAAATTCGCACAGCGCTTTTTTGCTCATGAACATGCCATCGATTACTTCGCCAGCCAGCAGGTTAACTTTTGGCTTCAGGGTTTTCTTATTGCCCTGCTTATCAGTAAATTCGATAGACACATGACCGTCTTTTTCTACGGTCACTGATTTTTCGCTGGAGAAGAAGTCGCCGCCACGCATGTGCGCCACGTGCGACTGAGAAGCCTGGCTCCACTCACCCATAGAATGCGGATATTTCTTGGCAAAGTTTTTCACCGCTTTTGGTGCGCGGCGATCAGAGTTACCTTCACGCAGTACCGGGTTTACCGCACTGCCCAGAGTCTTACCATAGCGCTCACGAATCTCTTTTTCTTCGTCTGATTTAGGGCTTTCCGGGAAGTCCGGAATATCAAAACCTTGTGCTTTTAGTTCTTTAATGGTGGCGCGAAGCTGAGGAATTGAAGCGCTGATATTAGGAAGCTTAATAATGTTGGCATTTGGGTCCTGAGTAAGCTCGCCAAGCTCTGCCAGTGCATCCGGTACCTTTTGCTCATCTGTCAGATAATCTGAAAAATTCGCCAGAATCCGGGCTGCCAGTGAAATGTCACTTAGTTCGATATCGATGTCTGCTGCACCAGCAAATTTTTCGATGATAGGGAGCAACGAATAGGTCGCCAGCATCGGCGCTTCGTCGGTCTTGGTATAGATGATAGTCGACTTGGCTTTGGTCATTATATACCTCGAAGTTTTCGGTAGTCGTACCGTTATAGTCCATTTTTGTGCCTGGCCATGCCTATACATACCAGGTCACGCGTCTGGCTCGTCCGTACTTGTGGCCCGCCAGTAACGGGCTCAACCGGCAATACCGTTCTGCTGCGCCTCGACCCATGACGCACAAACGCTTGCTTATATACCAGTCTTTAGTACAAATTTTGCCGCGTTCAATAGTATAGGGACGAATGTTTGAGTTACAAGTCATACCATTGTCTTACCTGACAAAGTGCGCCAGATTGCCCGCATTTGTGGACAACATCCGGTGGTTTAACCGGCATATTGGTCACCGGCATGGGCGCACTGCCACAGTATTTGTTACACTTCGCCCATTATTTGTTATCCATCGATTTGTAAGAGTGCCTTCATGTCCGCATCCCCCACTACTGTTGTGTTGTTTAATAAGCCGTTTAATGTGCTGTCGCAGTTTACCGATGGTGAGGGCCGGCCAACGCTCAAAGATTTTATTCCCCTTCCCGGGGTGTATGCAGCGGGCCGGCTGGATCGTGACTCAGAAGGACTACTGGTGCTGACCGACGATGGCAAACTGCAGCACAAGCTGGCTAACCCGGCCAATAAAACCAGCAAAACCTATTATGCTCAGGTTGAGGGAGAGGTGGATGAAGCGGCCATTAAAGCACTGTGTGAAGGCGTAGAATTAAAAGACGGCATGACCCGGCCGGCTAAAGTCAGACGCATTGATGAGCCGGCTCTGTGGCCTCGTAATCCCCCGGTACGATTTCGCCAGCATATTCCCACCAGCTGGCTAAGCATTACCATCAGTGAAGGCCGTAACCGGCAGGTCAGACGTATGACGGCCCATGTGGGCTATCCTACTTTGCGACTGATTCGTTATCGGGTTGGAAACTGGACAATCGATGGTATTGGCAACGGCGAATACCTGTCTTTTGAAATGTAATATATAGGTTTAAATTGGTCTGAGTGGCCTTATATTGCCAGCAAGTTGGTCGTGTCATACAAGTGAAAATCTGGTAGACTTCGCGACCTCAAATTGAACCATATTGAAAGTGAAGATAGTAAGGTGACAACAAACACAACAGCTCCCAAATCCCCTGAACAACAAAAAGTCATTGTCGGTATGTCCGGCGGTGTTGATTCATCGGTTTCTGCCTATTTGCTTCAGCAACAGGGATATCAGGTAGAAGGCTTGTTCATGAAGAACTGGGAAGAAGACGACAACGATGAATACTGCGCCGCAGCTGAAGATTTAGCTGACGCCCAGGCCGTTGCCGATAAGCTGGGCATTCACCTGCACACCATCAATTTTGCTGCCGAATACTGGGATAATGTATTTGAGTATTTCCTGGCTGAGTACAAAGCGGGTCGTACACCGAATCCGGATATTATGTGCAACAAGGAAATCAAATTTAAAGCCTTTTTGGAATTTGCTGCTGAAGATCTGGGCGCTGATTTTATCGCTACCGGTCATTATGTACAGCGCCGCCTGGTGGATGGCAAGTGGCAGATGCTGCGTGGTCTGGACAATAACAAAGACCAGAGCTATTTCCTGTATACCCTGAGCCATGAACATATTGGCAAAACCCTGTTCCCGGTGGGTGAACTGGAAAAACCAGAAGTGCGCCGGATTGCTGAAGAACAAGGCCTGGTCACCGCGGATAAAAAAGACTCAACCGGCATCTGTTTTATCGGTGAACGTAAATTTAAAGATTTTCTGTCCAAGTTTTTACCTGCCCAACCTGGTGAGATTGAAACCGCTGAAGGCGAACTGATTGGTCAGCACGAAGGCCTGATGTACCACACGTTAGGTCAGCGTAAGGGCCTGCATATTGGCGGTCTGGCCAAATATGGTGATGATCCCTGGTATGTGGTTGACAAAGACGTAGCCAGAAATGTTCTGATTGTCGGTCAGGGTGCCAACCATCCACGCCTGTTTTCCAATGGCCTGATTGCCAATCAGTTGCACTGGGTCAGTCGTGAACCTTTGGTGACGCCTCTACAAGCGGTGGTAAAAACCCGCTACCGTCAGCAGGATATTCCCTGCACTATCACGCCTGGCGGTAATGATGAGGTCACCGTCATGTTTGATGAGCCGCAAAAAGCCGTTACGCCGGGTCAGTCTGCTGTTTTCTATCTGGATGAAGTCTGTCTGGGTGGTGCGATTATAGAGAGTTATATCCGTTGATGCTGGATGCAAAAATAGAACAACATTTAGCCCTGGCAGGCGTCTGCCAGGCCGCTGCCCTGGTTAAACAGGTGGCGCGGCTGGGCACCATCGATGAGCAGGCTTTTGAAGCCAGTTTGTCCAGTATTCTGGTGACCGATCCGGAAAGCCCGCAACATGTGTTTGGCAGCCTGGCAAACTTGTCTCTTGGCTACAAAACTCTGTTTAGTCAGTTGTCCGACAAGTCAGCCACCAAAGACACCGAGCTGACCCGCTATATTGCCAGCATTCTGGGACTGGAACGTAAATTGGCGAAAAAACCACAGGCGATGAACGAGCTTGGCGATCGTATTTCCCATGTTCAGCGTCAGCTGGCCCATGTCAGCTTTGACAATCATCAGATTGTCGGATCTCTTGCCAGCATTTACTCTGATATTGTAAGCCCTCTGGCTCCCCGCATTCAGGTGGCAGGTAATCCTGATCATCTGCGCCAGCCGGTTAACCAACACCGGGTACGGGCGCTGCTTCTGGCCGGCGTACGAGGCGCCGTTATGTGGCGTCAAATGGGTGGCCGCCGCAGACAGATTTTACTGAACCGCAAACAAATCGTAGACAGTGCCACTCAGGCACTGCGCTTAATCAATAGTTGAGGAGCAAAAAGGTGGAACTGACTCAGTTAACCGCTATTTCACCGGTGGACGGACGCTACGCCAGCAAAAGTGAAGAACTTCGCAGTATTTTCAGCGAGTACGGATTATTAAAATACCGTGTTCAGGTAGAAGTACGCTGGTTGCAGATGCTGGCTGCCCACGAGCAGATTACCGAAGTACCGGCCTTTAGCGAACAGTCAAACGCCCTGCTGGATGACATTGTGGCCAACTTCTCAGTGGATGATGCCATGCGCATCAAAGACATTGAGCGTACCACAAACCATGACGTGAAAGCCGTTGAGTACTTTTTAAAAGAAAAAGTGGCAGACAACAGCGAACTGAACGCCATCAGCGAGTTCATTCACTTTGCATGTACGTCAGAGGACATCAATAATCTGTCGCATGGTCTGATGCTAACAGAAGCCCGTGATACGGTATTACTGCCTTATTGCGATAAGCTGATTAGCGAACTGACCCGCCTGGCCAAAACCTTCAAAAGCATCCCGATGATGGCCCGTACTCACGGCCAGCCAGCCTCGCCAACCACCATGGGTAAGGAAATGGCTAATGTGGCGGTGCGCCTGCAGCGTCAGCGCGACCAGATTGCTCAGGTTAGCCTGCTGGGTAAAATCAATGGGGCTGTGGGTAACTACAATGCTCACCTTTCTGCTTACCCTGACATTGACTGGCATGCCACTTCTCAGGCATTTGTTACCAGCCTGGGTCTGTCCTGGAATGCATTTACCACGCAGATTGAACCGCATGATTATATTGCCGAGCTGTTTGATGCGGTGGGACGCTTCAATACCATCGTGATTGATTTTGACCGTGACGTATGGGGATATATTGCCCTGGGTCATTTCAAACAAAAAACGGTGGCCGGTGAAATTGGTTCTTCCACCATGCCGCACAAAGTTAACCCGATTGACTTTGAAAACTCTGAAGGCAATCTGGGCCTGGCTAATGCCATTTTTGACCACCTGGCCAGCAAACTGCCCGTATCACGCTGGCAGCGCGATTTGACGGATTCCACCGTGCTGAGAAATCTGGGCGTTGGTGCAGGTTACTCTGTGATTGCTTATCAGGCTACACTGAAAGGCATCAGCAAGCTGGAAGTGAATGAGCAAAGCCTGCTTAATGAACTAAACAACAACTGGGAATTACTGGCAGAGCCTATTCAGACGGTCATGCGCCGCTATGGTATTGAAAAGCCGTATGAAAAGCTTAAAGAGTTGACCCGCGGTAAAAAGGTCGATGCTGCTGCTATCAGTGAATTTATCGACACGCTGGATATGCCTGAAATGGCTAAAGATCAACTTAAAGCCTTGTCCCCGGCCACTTACATCGGTGATGCTGAGCGTCTGGTTGATCAACTACTAGGCGAATAACCCTGTACCTGCGGCGCATCTCTGCTAAGTGCGCCGCGATATAAACGGGTTTATCACCAGCCAAAAAATGATCTAGTATTATGGAAGATACATGTTTGTCCGGCGCGCCGGTCAAACAGTCAAACGACGTAAGGATGGCTGTGATCAGGAATCAATCAGGCAATACCGATGTCAGAGAAAAACTGATACTTAATTTAAGTTTTTCCGCGCTGCTGGTGTTGGTGTCATACTCATTTTATCTTGAGTATGTGGCCGGTGAAGCCTCTACCCTCATATTACTTAATTTCACTTTGCATTCAGCCTGGTTTACCAGCCTTATTGTTTTAATGCAGGGAAAACGCCTTAAGCACTTCAGGCTCTCGCGCAGCTTGTTTTTACTCGCTGTAGGCTCAGCGATCGCTACCACATCCCTATTGTGGGGTGCTGATACCGGTCTGCAGTATTTTCTGCTACTGGCCATGGTGGGTTGTGACTATTTTTTCCGCCAGGAAGAAAAACAGGCACAGCAGATCAGTGAGCTGTTTTTTCTGATTACTTTTCTGGGTACAGAACTGTTCATCATTTTACCTGAAGGTGAAGTGTGGAAGTCGGTGCGCTTTTTTAACAGCCTGGTGCTGGGAATTGGCAGCCTTTATCTGTTACGCACGGTGCGGGCCCGCCAGGCCGGCAATGCCATCATGCGCGGCCTGGACAGTTCACTGGTTGCCAGCCTCCTGCCCAGAGACCCGGACAACCCGGCTGACTACTGGCAGGTTGGCGAAACCCGTAAGCTGGACACCGTCAGTGTGCTGTTTGCGGATTTACGCGGCTACACCGGACTGAGTGAGCGGTTCGATGATGAAGAAGTGGTTGCCCTGCTCAATAACCTGTACCTGCAGTTTGATGATATTGCTATGCGCTATGGCGTGGAAAAAATCAAAACCAACGGCGATGAATATATGGCTGCGACCGGGGTGCCTATTATCCGCCGCAATGCGATTCCTCCGGCGGGCAAAGATGCCACCCGCCTGTGTCATTTTGCTTTTGCCATCATCGATGTTGTCGCAACGCTGCGTGAACGGCTTAATATTGATTTGTCAGTGCGGGTCGGAATGGCCACCGGTGCGGTCACCGGCGGTATTATTGGTAACCACAAACCCCATTTTGATATCTGGGGTAAAACCGTCAATCTGGCGTCCCGGCTGGAGCAGTTTGGGCAGCCGGATGAAGTTACCGTTTGTCCGGTAACAGCGGATATTTTACGCGGTGACTTGATGTCTCCTTATGAGCCTGGCCAGTACCAGGACTATGATGCACGTTATCGCGGTCATCCGGTATTGCGCAAAGTGGTGTGATTTGTTTTACAATGGCGAAAAGTTTATAACCGAGTAGCCTTTGTTTACATTAAATCTGGACACCGCCGCCTTTCTAAAATCTTACTGGCAACAACAACCCTTTGTGATCCGTCGTGGATTCGACCATTTTGCAGACTTTCTGGATGAGCACGATCTGGCCGGTCTCAGTGAAATGGAAGAAGTGGATAGTCGTATTATCAGTCATAAAGACAATGACTGGACAATGACCGCAGGGCCGTTTGATGACTTTTCCGAGGTCTGTAAAGACCAGTGGACGCTGCTGGTTCAGGCGGTCGACCGTTACGTAGACGAAGCAGCCCTGTTGATGGATGCGTTTGGCTTTCTGCCTTACTGGCGTATGGATGATCTGATGGTCAGCTTTGCCACCCAGGGCGCCGGTGTTGGTCCGCATCTGGACCAGTACGATGTTTTTCTGGTGCAGGGTAAAGGACGCAGACATTGGAAGGTAGGCCGGCCAGGCGAGCATCAGGCGGTTTATCCTCATCCAAAGCTCCAGCAGATTGCGCCGTTTGAACCGGTACTGGATGTGGTGCTCGAGCCGGGCGATATTTTGTATATTCCTCCCGGCTGGCCACACGATGGCGTAGCGCTGGAAGACTGCATGACCTATTCGGTCGGCTTTCGTGCCCCTGACCAGGCCCAGCTCAGTGATACACTGACTGCGGTATTTGAAGAACAGCCCACCGACAGCCAGCGCTTCACAGACCCGGCCCGGGCACAGGCTGTACGGCCTGCTCTGGTGGAGGATGCCGATTTACAACAACTGACCCGTCTGCTGCAAAACGCGCTGGAGAAACCAGAATGGCAAACCAGCCTGATGCGCATGCTCAGCGATCAGCACCTTCCGGAAATGGTGCCCGATACGCTGGCTACCGCCGCCTCTTTGCAAGACGCTCTGAACAACGGTCAGCTGGTATACCGCAGTCCTGGAACCCGCCCGGTTTATCGTCAGCCTGCCCCACACAGCAGTACCTTTGACTTTTATGTCAATGGCGAGATGTTCACGGTAGCCGCCACTATGCAGGATAATTGCATTCGTCTGATCGAGGGTGACGTGATTGATGACAGCTGGCTGGATACAACAGGCTGTGCATTTTTTGAACTATTAGCTATACTGGTTAATAAGGGCTATTGGGAACTGGAGGACATTTCCCTGGAGTAAGTCAAACACATCCGCAAGGACTGCACTACAGGGAGGCAGGCGTGGTATGGCTTATAGCATCAAAACCGTAGACTGGGCGAGTGCCCGGGAGCAGCTTGTTAAACTTCGTGAAAAGGTCTTTGTACTGGAGTGGCAATTACCACGCAGTGCTGAATTTGACAGTGATGATGAACAGGCATTTCATATTATTGTCAGCGCAGATAACAAACCGGTAGCCACGGCCCGGCTTACCCGTAACGGCGAAATTGGCCGGGTTGCTATTTTACTCGGCTTTCGTAACCTTGAAGTTTACAAGACCTTGTTTTCAGCCTTGTTGGAACAGGCAACCGCCATTCAGATAGCCCAGGTCACCCTGCATTGTGATTTAACCAGTGTGGAATATCATACCGAACTGGGGTTTCGGCCGGCTGGTCCGGCATTCATGGACGCAGGTATTGCCAGATTGCCTATGAGCTGCCCGATTAATAAGTTCCGTCTGCCGGATGTCAGCCGGCTGCACTGACAAGCAAGTGCCGACAATACAGCCTACGCAGTAAGCTGACACACTTGTTTACACAAGCTTGTTTGCGCGGTGCGTGCAGGCACAGTAATGTCAGGGTTAGCAGATTATAAGTTTTGGATAAGGACAACGCAGTAGTATGAAATTACTCAGACTGACGCTGGGCGGGTTGTTGTTTGTTGCCGGCATCATTTTCACTATTATACCGGGCTCCACCTTGCTGGTAATTTCCGGCCTGGTGTTGTTGAGCTACGACTGGCCCCGGGCCCGTGGCTGGCTGGTTTGGTTTCAGCGCTCTACAGCGCGCAGTGCACGACGCGTTGATGCCTGGTTGCTGGCCAGAAAGTTACGCTGATTCCAGCTTATTTTTTAACAGCCAGCACCTAAAAAAGAAGCCGCATAATGCGGCTTCTTTACGTTGAGTGTGTTGTTATTATTATTATTTAGTGGTTTTCCGCCAGGTATAACCAGGTTTCTACCACTGTGTCAGGGTTCAGAGATAATGAATCGATGCCTTCCTGTACCAGCCAGGCGGCAAAGTCTTCGTGGTCCGACGGCCCCTGGCCGCAGATCCCAACATATTTACCCCGGCGCTTGGCGGTTTGAATCGCCATAGACAGCAGGGCTTTCACAGCTTCATTACGCTCTTCAAAAAGATGCGCAATCAAGCCAGAGTCACGGTCCAGACCCAGCGTCAGCTGTGTCAGGTCGTTCGAGCCAATTGAGAAACCGTCAAAGATATCCAGGAATTTATCCGCCAGCAGCGCGTTGGACGGCAGTTCACACATCATAATGACACGTAATTCGTTTTCGCCCTGTACCAGACCTTCCTCAGCCAGCAAATCAATTACCTGCTGCCCTTCTTCCACTGTGCGCACAAACGGAATCATGATTTCAACATTAGTCAGTCCCATTTTGTTACGTACCCGCCGAATGGCCTCGCATTCCAGCGCAAAGCAGTCACGGAACTCTTCAGACACGTAACGGCTTGCACCACGGAAGCCAAGCATCGGGTTTTCTTCATCCGGCTCGTACTGATAACCACCCACCAGGTTGAAATACTCGTTGGATTTGAAATCAGACATCCGCACAATCACTTTTTTCGGTGCAAAAGCAGCGCCGATGGTGCTGATCCCCTCAACCAGTTTCTCAATGTAATATTCAGTGGGTGAATCATAACCAGCAATCATGTCGCTGATTTCTTCTTTCAGCTCTTCAGGCTGATCATCAAAATTCAGCAGTGCTTTAGGATGCACACCAATCATACGGTTAATAATGAATTCAAGGCGAGCCAGCCCCACCCCTTCATTTGGCAAACGGGCAAAATCAAAAGCGCGATCCGGGTTACCCACGTTCATCATCACTTTAAGCGGCAGGTCCGGCATGGAATCAATGCGTGATGTCACCACATCAAATTCCAGCTGGGCATTGTAAATAAAGCCGGTATCCCCTTCAGCACATGACACGGTGACTTCATCACCGGTCTGAATCGAGTCTGTAGCATTGCCACAGCCCACGACCGCAGGGATACCCAGTTCGCGGGCAATGATTGCTGCGTGACAGGTACGACCGCCACGGTTAGTCACTATGGCCGAGGCCTTTTTCATGATCGGCTCCCAGTCCGGGTCGGTCATGTCCGTAACCAGCACATCGCCAGCCTGAATTTTATCCATTTCCTCAATTGAGCCCAGTACCTTGGCAGTACCTGCACCGATTTTGTGCCCGATGGCACGCCCTTCACAGATAATATTGCTCTGGCCTTTTAACTGAAAGCGTTCAATGGTCTGGCTGTCTTCACGACTGCGTACCGTTTCCGGACGGGCCTGTACAATGTAGAGTTTGCCGTCAGTGCCGTCTTTGGCCCACTCAATATCCATTGGACGCTTGTAGTGCTGTTCAATAATGACAGCCTGTTTGGCCAGTTCCTGTACTTCGTCATCGGTCAGCGAGAACTTCATGCTGTCGGCACGCTCAACATCCACAATGGAGACCTGTTTACCGTGAGAGGCATCGTCTGAGTAAATCATCTTGGTCAGCTTGCTGCCCAGATTACGACGAACAATCGCCGGTAAACCTTTTTCCAGTGTAGGCTTGTGCACATAAAATTCATCCGGGTTCACCGCGCCCTGTACGACCATTTCGCCCAGACCAACCGAGCTTGTGACAAACACCACATCTTCAAAGCCTGACTCGGTATCGATGGTGAACATTACACCTGAAGAAGCAATGTCACTGCGGACCATGCGCTGTACACCAGCTGATAACGCCACGCCTTTATGGTCGTAGCCCTGGTGTACACGATAAGAAATTGCACGATCGTTAAACAGTGAGGCAAATACGTGCTTGATGGCCACCATAACGGCATCATAGCCTTTTACATTCAGGAAAGTTTCCTGCTGACCGGCAAATGAAGCATCCGGCATATCCTCAGCGGTAGCAGAAGACCGTACCGCAAAGGATGCTTCTTCGCCTGCATCGCCCTGTAGGGTAACAAAGGCTTCACTGATGGCTTTTTCAAATTCTGGCTGAAACGGCGTATCGATAATCCACTGCCGAATATTCTTACCTGCTTCGGTCAGTGCGTTCACATCATCCACGTCCAGTGCGTCCAGCACTTCATGAATCCGGGCATCCAGGCCACTTTGCAGTAAAAACTGGTTGAAGGCATCAGCCGTTGTTGCAAAACCGCCTGGCACCTGCACCCCGGCATTGGCCAGATTCGAAATCATTTCTCCTAACGATGCATTTTTACCGCCCACCCGGTTAACATCATGCATCCCCAACTCTTGATACCACAATACGTGTTCTTGCACAGCCCGAGCCTCCAGCTTTTATGTCTATAATGAGTCCGTCAGGACGACTTTCTGTTTTCACTACGTGTGTGTCTTACACCAGTGTAGACAACTAAGTCTTTAGTGGTACTGGCTTTTCGACAAAACCATCATAGAATGGAGAAAATTTAAAAGTAAAACATTTATTAATTCTGTAAATTAATTACAACACTTAAGGACTGGTTGTGCGTACAGCTTTTTACATTTCCGATGGCACTGCAATTACCTCTGAAGTATTCGGGCATGCCTTGTTATCTCTGTTCCCGATGCAATTTGACCACAAAACAATTCCGTTTGTTGAAGACGAAGAACACGCCTACCGGGTGTTGGAACGAATTTCTGAAAGTTTTCAAGATAGCGGAGAGCGACCGCTCGTTTTTTATACAATTGTGAATGCGGATGTCCGTAAAATTATCGCCCGCTCGGTGGGAATTAATTATAATTTTCTCGACCAGTTTGTTGCGCCGCTGGAAAAAGTACTGGGCGTGCCTTCCAAACCGGAAAAACACCGCACCCACAGTATTCATGAAACAACCTACGATATACGGATTGAAGCGGTAAATTACGCCCTGGCCAATGATGACGGCTCTAACCTTAAAGAATATGCCAATGCTGACATTATTCTGGTAGGCGTATCCCGCTCCGGTAAAACCCCGACCAGTCTTTACCTGGCGCTGCAATACGGCATCAAAGCGGCGAATTACCCGTTCACCGAGGAAGATATGGGCGACATGCTGAAGTTGCCGCCGGCTTTACGGCCTTACAAGCACAAGCTGTTCGGGCTGACGATTCACCCTGAACGGCTTAGTCAGATCCGCTCCGAGCGCCGCGCAAACAGCCGCTACGCCTCACTTAAACAGTGCCGGATGGAGTTACGTGAAGTAGAAAACCTGTACCGCCGGGAAAAAATTCCGTTTTTAAACAGTACCCGGTTTTCTATTGAGGAAATCTCGGCCAAAATTCTGGCTGAAACAGGACTGCAGCGACGCAAGTATTAAACTCACGGGCAGGCGCCATAGCGGTCTGCCTGCTTATTATGTGATTAATCTGCCGTACCGGTTTAGCGGTTTGTACGCTGCCCCAGCACATCAAACAACGGGCCCAGATGAGCTTCAAACTGCTGCCACTGGGTCATACCGCTACGATAAATAGGCTGGCGCACCTGCTCAGAGCTGGGCGTTTTTATCACCCTTCTGGTGACGTGAAAGTCCACACAGGCCTGCTCAAAGGGCAGTTCGCAAAATGCCAGCAGTCGCTTGACCTGGCCGGTGAGATCATCAATCACCGCTTCATGCTGTACAGTCAGTATCTGGCCTGGTAACACACGGTGCCAGTGGTTCATCAGTTTTTCATAAGCGATGTAATAACGGCCGATATCACGCAGGCTGTAGCTGAATTCCTGCCCCTCGCCAAACAGCTGTTTGTAACCACTAAAACAACAGGCTACCGGATCGCGCCGTGCATCAATGATTCTGGCCTTGGGCAGAATACGCTTGATAAGCCCGATATGAATAAAGTTATTGGGCATTTTATCAATAAAAAATGGCGCGCCATTACGATAGGCCCGGGTTTGCTCTATATACTGCTGGCCCAGTGCCTGGCACTGCGCATCACTTAGCCGGGCCAGGTTAAACGGATAGGCGTTGCCCTGATGACTCAGGCTGTTGGCAATTCCCAGAATATCATGCAGTTCCATGGTGCCGTCCACCATAGAATGAGAGGCCAGGATTTGCTCAAGCAGTGTTGAGCCGGCCCGCGGCAGTCCCACAATAAAAATAGGATCAGGGGCATGACAGCCACCAGGCTGAGCAAACATGGGCGCCTGACACGCCTGCTGCTGCGCCTCAAGCGCCGCCTCGGTACGGCTGATATCAAAACGCAGGGTTTTACGCTTTAATGCATTACCGCGCTGATAATAGCTAAATGCCTGATCAGCCTGCTTGTTGTCTTCCAGTGCTTTGCCCAGCGCAAAACACAGATGAATATTATCTTCCAGTTTGACGGTACTGCCATGCTGCGCAACCACCATGGATTCAATCATGGCATCATCAAACCGGTAGGTTTTGGTATTGGCCAGGCTCCAGTAAGCGTCACCAAAATCCGGTGCCTGCCGGGCCGCCTGCTGATAAGCTTCAATCGCGCCAACGGTATCTCCGGCCGCTTTCAGGGCGTGACCCAGTGCCACCCAGAGTGCCGGACGTGCCGGTTGGTCGGCCAGTAATGTGCGGTACAATTCAATCGCTTCGTTAAGCGCGCCGACGCCCACCAGCGCATGAGCCAGCCCGGCCTGAATCGTCATATTGTGTGGCTGGTTTTGCAGGCGTCTGCGGGCCTGTTTCACCGCCTGTGGAAACTTACCCAGTTTGGATAACAGCGCCTGATAAGCTGCTGCCGCCCGGTCGTTATCCGGATAAAGCGTGACGCAGCTTTCCAGTAAAAATTCGGCGTCACTGTAAACTTTAAGCTGCATGCCAATCTCTGCCAGCAGCATCATTGCCTCGGCATCATGTTTATTGGCTTGCAAGTATTGACGGCAAACCTGCTCGGCTTTAAACAGTTGCCCATCGTGCAGTAGGTCTGTTGCCCCCAGCAAAGGCTTGGGCAACGAGGTTAAAAAAGAGATTTGCTGCTGAGCCAGCTGCAGGGCCCGGATTTGATTGTCGCGCTGGTACGCCTGCTCCAGTTGCTGCCAGGCCGCCAGCAGTGCCGGGTTAAACCGGGTCGCCTGATAAAACGCATAAGTGGCGTTTTGATCCTCGCCCTGGCGCTGGTAGCAATAGCCCTGCTCCTGATAGGCCCGGCCATAATCGGGAAAATCAGTTACCAGCTGCTGTAAATCATGCAGTGCCAGGTCTGGCTGCCCGCTCAGGCGATACGCCACGGCTTTGCAATAGCGGGCTTCACGCATCGCTTCAGGTGATGTCAGGCTGGCCAGCACGTCGTCACACTGGGCAATAACCGTCGCATACTGTGACTGCATCAGCGCTTTTTTAAGCATGTTTAACTGTGTTTGTTCTTGTGTATTCATAACTACCGGCTGGTCAAATAAAAACGGCAAGCCCATCGCGGGCTTGCCGTATCAGTGTACAACAACTATTTATAATGCCGTCAATGGCTTAATAATAATCATAGGAGAACCGCAAACCGATGGTACGGGGCCGGTTAGTCACCACTTTAGGTGTAAACTGCTGGGTATCAATATTGAGTACCGCATGTTCATCAAATACATTATCGATGTACAGCTCGGCCTTCCAGGCATCGTTGGTCACCCCAACCGCCAGATTAGCCAGCACATAGGACTCCTGTACATAGCGGCCACCACGAAAGGTATCGCCATTGGCATCCGCATAGGTCACGCCTTCATAAACATCAGCATGCTGCTCAATTTTCAGCCCCGAGCCGGTACCGTAAATCAGCTGGGTGGCATCCTCCATAACGTAGGCGTCCATTACCATGCCGGCATAACGATCCCCGGTATAACTGACAGAGCCGTTCAAATAGCCCTGTTTACCATCAAACACCTCGAAGAAATAGCGGGCATTCACGTTCCCGGAAAAGCCTGCTGAGTATGGCAGTTCAGTGCCCACTCCGGCTGCAATGCCTTCAAGCTCTGAGTTAACCCGGGTCAGCTCGGTATCCAGCAGACTAAATGCCGCATTCACCACCAGATTATCGGTAGCCAGCCAGGTAATATTGGCATCCAGCCCCTGAATTTCGGCATCGCCTACGTTGTCGGTAAAGACCAGAAACGAGATATTGGTCGGGTCAAACCGGGAAGTCTGCAGGTCGGTGATTTCTGAGTAGTACGCCGTTGCATTCACGCGCAGGATCCCGTCCAGAAAATCACCTTTCAAACCCAGTTCATAGTTGTCGAGCGTATCGGTGGTGGAATACACCGGAATACGGAAATTCTCGAATTTGCCGGCCTGATTGGAAGATAAACCTCCTCCCACCCGGTTGGTTACCGGTGGTCTGAAGCCTTCCGAGTAGTTGGCAAACAGCAGTACATCTTCATTGACCTTCCAGTCCAGTGAGAACTTGAATATTGTGTCATCCACGGTGAGCACGCCATCATCATCAAGCAAATCTACCTGCAACTGGCCGCTTTGTACTGCAGCATTAACCGCTTCCGGGTCCAGCCCGACAGCTGCCAGTTCATCGGCATCCATGGTACCAAACGCACGAATCCGGCGACTTACATCCACGGTAGAAGTAGAGCCTTCGTAAATATCATCAATTTCATACCACCGCGCGCCCACACTGGCGGTAATGGTGTCGGTCAGATCATATTCCAGTTGCCCGAATACCGCTATCTGCTCAATAGTGTGGGTTATGTCGTTGATAAAACTGACCTCAGAAGGAAACGGACCGCCATCGCTGTTGATACCCTCATTGCCCACCAGAGTTCGCTGAAGATTATCAAACCCGAATGTTGTCATCTCGGTGTTAGCAATTTTAAACTGGCCTACTGTGGCAATTTCCTGCTCGTCATAAAACAAGCCGGCGGTAACACGCCACGGCGTATCCATGGTGGTGTTAAAACGCAGTTCATGGGTATTACGAGTAGTGCTGGTGTCTTCTTTAAAATATTTGGTCGGGTCCAGACAGCGCTCATCAGCGGTATTGTCCGGCGTATCATAGTGATTACACACATAATAGGCTGAAAACAAACCCCCATTAGTATAGCCGGTGTAATCAGCCAGCGTATCAATCTCACGGTCCAGATAACCACCCGTGTACACCAGATCAAGCTTGTTCAGGCGCCCTTCTAGCGTCCAGGTGGTCAGCCCGAACTCATCCTTGTTTTCTTCCTGCTGAAAGCGCAGCGCTGACTGCTCACCATCAAGCGTCGGGTCGTAGGCAAATACCCCTTCGGTGTCCAGCGTTTGCTGAGTGTGCTGCACCAGCAGCTTCCAGTCATCATTGATATGATAACTCAGGCCAAGTCGCGCGCCGGCATACACCGCATCATTAAAGTCTTCTTCTACCAATGCATCGTTTTGCGGGGAGACCACGGCCGCCTCAGTGTTTGAGGAAATATCCGGGTTGGTGATGCGGTTGGCATCCATCGCAGCAGCATCGGCAAGCGGACCACCGGAAATGCGGTTGATAACCTGGGCACTACCAATATAACCGCCCTCACCGGGCACGTTAGGCACATTGTCTATCCAGCCACCCTGTTTATCGTTGTAAGCTGCCACACGTACCGCCAGGTCGTCTGACAATGGCATATTAAAGTAAGCTTCCAGTGCATTACTCATTTCACCATCTTTGGTAAACGACAAATTTGTGTCAACGCCGGCGGCAAAGGCGTCATGCCGGGGCTTGTTGGTAATAAGCCGGATAGTACCAGCCTGTGAACTGGCTCCGAACAGGGTTCCCTGCGGCCCCGGCAGAACCTCTACCCGCTGTACATCGGTGGCATAAACATCCAAATTACGGCCAGCCATCGATACAGGCTGATCATCTAAGTAAAATGCCACAGAAGGCTGTAAGGCCTGAACTGAAGACAGCATGATATTGGACTGGGTGGTGGCGGCGCCGCGAATGTAAATTTCATTCTGGCCGGGGCCGGTACCCTGAAAGGTGACATTGGGCAGAAACTCCACATAATCCTGGAAATTATCAATACCCATATTCTCCAGTGCTTCGCCGTTTAGCGCTGTAACGGCAACCGGCACATCCTGGATCGACTCTGCCCGTTTGGTTGCGGTGACTTCAATGGTTTCAATTTTAGCCTGCCCTGAAGACTCCTCCTGAGCGTGCACAGACAAGCCCGCCAGCGCAGCCAATATAGCGCAACTAAGTTGAGACTTTTTCATGATTGGTGTGTTTCCTTTACTTTTATAGATGATGTTGCCGTTTTTGTGGCTTAACTGTTTGCACAGATACGACATCACGCGTGTTCCATCCTGCTTTTCACCACAGCCATTTATTGTTTTTAGCGGGCTGTCGGCTAATTTTAGAACACTCTTATAAAAGTTCGCACACTTTTCACTCAAAAATCAACTTGAACACTAATAATTACTACAAAAGTTTAAATTTAATGTTCCTTCGCGTATATTCCGCCGTACTCAAATCTGGGACGATTCCGTTTGGGTCTTTGTTTAATTAACAGAAGGATGAATAAGTGAGCAGTGAAAATGCCGAACAAGGCTATTTGAACAAAAAGGTATTCATTACCTCATCATTACTAATATTCGCCCTGCTGATTTTTGCTGCTGCCGGGTCAGACTATGCTAAAAACGTGTTTGACAGTGCTCAATCCGCTATCGTAACTAACGGTGGCTGGTTTTATATTCTGACGGTAGCGGTAATACTGATTTCAGTAGTTTTTCTGGGTTTTTCCCGCTTTGGTGAATTACGGCTTGGTCCGGACCATGCGAAACCCGAGTTTTCTATGCCAACCTGGATCTCGATGCTGTTCGCAGCGGGAATGGGGATTGGTCTGATGTTCTTCGGCGTGGCCGAACCCATCATGCATTTTCAAACACCGCCCAGCGCGGATCCGGGAACAGTGGCTGCCATGCGCGAAGCCATGAAAACCACCTTTTTCCACTGGGGTCTGCATGCGTGGGGCATCTACGCTATGGTCGCCATGGTGCTGGGTTATTTTGCGTTTCGACATAATCTGCCGCTTACGCTGCGCTCTGCACTGTATCCGATCATTGGTGATAAAATTTACGGCTGGCCCGGTCATATCGTAGATATCTTCGCGGTTACCTCGACCATCTTTGGTGTGTCTACCTCACTGGGACTGGGAGCTCAGCAGATTAACTCTGGTCTGAACTACGTGTTTGGTGTACCCAAAGGCGAAGGTGTTCAGGTCATGGTAATGGGCTTTGTGGTACTGCTGGCGATAGTGTCAGTTGCCACCGGTCTGGATAAGGGCATTCGCCGTTTATCAGAAACCAATATGGCGCTGGCTATTCTGCTGTTGCTATTTATCTTCATTCTGGGCCCTACTGTATTCCTGCTGCAGGCGTATCTGCAAAACACCGGTGCGTATCTGTCTGATATTGTGCGTAACACCCTGAATCTGTATGCCTACGACAAAACCGACTGGATTGGTGGCTGGACGATTTTCTACTGGGGTTGGTGGTTAGCCTGGTCGCCGTTTGTTGGCCTGTTCATCGCACGTGTATCCTACGGCCGTACCATTCGTGAATTTGTTATCGGTGTGCTGTTGATCCCTACCGCTTTCACTATGCTGTGGATGACTATCTTTGGCAATGCCGCCATTGATCTGGTGGTCAATCAGGGTTTTGACAAGCTTACAACTATGGTAGCCGACGACTCTTCGGTGGCACTCTTTGTGTTCCTGGAAAAGTTCCCATGGTCATCGGTACTGACGATTGTGGCGATGGTGATGGTAATGATTTTCTTCGTGACCTCCTGTGACTCCGGTGCCATGGTAGTTGATATGCTGTGCTCAAACGGTCACAACGATACCCCATTGTGGCAGCGTGTTTACTGGGCCCTGACGGTAGGTATTGTTGGTTCGATATTACTGTATGCCGGCGGACTGGAAGCCTTGCAGACGATGACAATTATTGCTGCACTGCCATTCTCAATAGTCTTGCTGCTGGCCATGTACGGGCTGTTCAAGGCATTGAAGGTCGACACCTACAAACGTGAAAGCCTGCAAATGACCTCCGTACAACCCACCGCCAATGAAGCTGATAAAGACTGGCGTAATCGTTTGGAAAACACGATTAGTTTCCCCAATGAGAAAACCGTTCGTCGTTTTATTGAAAAGGTGGCTGAACCTGCTCTTAAAGAAGTGCATGAAGAATTCACCAGTCATGGATTTGATGTGAATATAGAAAAAGATAAGGATTCTATTGCGCTGACCGTAGACATGGGCGATGAAACCAACTTTATCTATGGTGTATATCTGACGCTGGAAGATCAGCCTGAGTTTGTACCTAATGAAAATGGTGAAGCTGTGGCGACTGACGAGAGTACCTACTGCCGGGCAGAGGTGCATTTAGGCGAAGGTGGTCAGAATTATGATATTATGGGCTGGTCTAAACTGGCGATCATTAACGATGTGATCGATCATTATCATAAACATCAGCACTTCCTACACTTGATGAAGTAGTCAAAACAGGAGACGACAGGACAGCTGTATGCGTAAAGAAGAGGAATTACTGGTAGCACTTCGGCGTGTTATCCGCGCAGTAGATTTGCGTAGCAAGCAGTTAAGTAAGGATGTGGGTCTGACCGGCCCGCAACTTATGGTGATGCAAAATATTGAAGGTAACCCCGGTGTGATGGTGCGTGAAATTGCTGAGAGTATTAACCTTAGCCCCGCCACCATAACCAATATTCTTGACCGTCTGGAAAACAGAGGGCTTGCACAACGCATACGAAGTACCAAGGACAAACGTAAGGTGAGTGTTCACCTTACGGACTTGGGAAATGAGGCGCTGGAACATGCGCCGCGTCCGTTACAGGAACACTTTATTGACCGTTTCAACGACCTTAAAGAATGGGAACAAAGTCAGATGGTAGCAACCATGCAACGCATTGCTACCATGATGGATGCAGAGAAAATTGATGCATCACCGTTTCTTGAGGTGGGGAGTATTTCGGACAAAAACCTGTAAGCCCGGTTATGCCGGGTTAGTCGTTCTGACCTTTAAGTGGATTAGGTCGCCCGCCGGTGACCTTGTCCGCTCTTCCTTCACTAACCGCTTTTTCAGCACGCCGTTTACGTACTTCTTTTGGATCAGCAATCAACGGACGGTAAATTTCAATTCTGTCACCGTCGGCCACAACATCGGTAAGCTTTACCACCCGACTCCATATCCCCACTTTGGTGCTGCTTAAGTCAATGTCAGGGTACAGATCAGTAATTCTGGATGCTTCGATTACCTCTTTCACCGTCGCCCCTTCAGCAATGGCAACATCAATAATCGACTGTTTTTGCGGCTCAGCATAAGCCACTTCTGTATTAATGACCCGGTTCATGAATAAACCTGTTTTGCCCTGTCGGTAAAGGCTTTTACCATACTGGCAGCCAGCGCATTAAACACTTTACCAAATGCCAGTTCGGTAAGCTTACTGGTGAATTCAAATTCCAAGTTCAGTTCAATCTTACAGGCTTCGTCGGATAGCGGAGAAAATGTCCAGCCGCCTGAAAGGCGCTTAAACGGACCGTCTACCAGCTTCATGTGAATATGACGGGCTGGCTCCAGCGTATTCTGGGTTGTAAACCACTGCTTAACGCCGGCTTTGGAGACCAGCAGAGCGGCCTGCATGGAGGCATCATCACGGCCCATCACTTTGCTGTCTTTACAACCGGGCAGAAACTGCGGATAAGATTCCACATCGTTGACTAAGTCGTACATAGCTTGTGCGCTATGGTTCACTAGCGCACTGCGTTGAATCGTCGGCATTAAACTTCACTAACTTCATTGAAAAAACTGTCGTATAGTCTACCACGAGTCGATTTGCTTAACCTAGACTTTGCATTTTGAATGTTTTGCCCCATATCTGTTGTATCATCAGTAAATGCATCACGTTCAGGCAAGACTAGCTAAAGACATTGTCTGTACAATCAGTATAATAGCGGGCTATGAAACAGAACAAAGCAAACAAAAATACCGGCGGTACCATCGCGCTGAACAAAAAAGCACGCCATGAGTTTCACCTTGAAGACAAGTTTGAAGCCGGCATGGAGTTGCAGGGATGGGAAATCAAAAGCATTCGTGATGGCAAAGTCAACATCACAGATAACTATGTCATCATCCAAAATGGCGAAGCTTATCTGGTCGGCTGCCGAATTACGCCCTTACAACAGGCTTCTACGCATGTAATTTGTGCACCAGAGCGTGCCCGCAAATTGCTGCTTAGCCGACGCGAGCTGGACCGCCTGATGGGCGCCAGAGACCGTCAGGGTTATTCCATTGTGGCCACGGCCATGTACTGGAAAAAGTGCTGGGTTAAACTGGAAATTTACCTGGCAAAAGGTAAAGACACCAAAGATAAGCGCGATACTCTGAAAGACCGTGACTGGCAGCGCCAGAAAGAACGGGTGATGAAACATAGCGTGTAATTTGATGAACAAGGCAGTCTGCAATAATCAGGCTGCCTTTTTTATTAAGATTCCCGGGCTTTTATTCTCCGGCATTTTGCTTGTCGCGTCGTAAGCGCCTTACCTGGCGCTGACGGTGTAACATATCCAGTATCAGGCTCCATAATGGCCGTGGTGATCGCATGGTAGATAAATCATTGCCCAGACGCCGTAACTGACGTCGTACCATCGACATCTTCACTATGCTGGCCAGGGTTTTATCCTGCCAGTCGCAGTCAGGAATACTGCCTTTATACCCAGGCATTTGTTGCCATTTTCTGACCAGATCCGGGGTGGTTGCCAGGGCGCTGGCCATTCCCAGCAATTCACATCCCTGAGCGAGCACCTGCTCGGCACTGCGCAAGGATACAATTCCGCCGGTCGTCATCACCGGCATGGTGGCCACCTGAGCTATCTGAGCAGCAAACTCAGTAAAATACCCATGTTTACCCAATACCTGCTCATCGCCACTTTTTCCCTGCATGGCCGGTGCTTCATAATTACCGCCCGACACCTCAACACAATCAATATCCAGTTTATTGAGATAACCCACAATGGTTTTGGCTTCGTCCAGGGTTAACCCGCCGCGCTGAAAATCAGACGCGTTAAGTTTTACCATAACCAAAAACCCGCTATGGCATACCGCCTTTATCTGGCTAACAATATTAAGCAGCAACCGGGCGCGATTTGCCAGTGCCCCGCCCCATTGGTCCTGCCGCTGATTGGTTAGCGGAGACAAAAACTGCGCCAGTAAATAGCCGTGAGCTGCGTGAATCTCAACCCCGTCAAAACCGGCCTGCTGGGCTTTTTTAGCCGTATCAACAAAACGCTGGGTAACTGCGTAAATGTCTTCGCAGGTCATTTCACGGGGCTGCGCAAACTGCTTGGTATACTGGCCCATTTTTAATGGCACTTCAGACGGCGCCAGCGCAGTGGCACTGACAGCCCTGAACACCTGACGTCCCGGGTGATTGATTTGCATCACCGCGCACGCACCACCAGACTTTATCACCTTAGCCCAGCGTACAAATGGCTCAATACAGGTTTGCTTTTCCAGTACAACACCACCGGCGCCCGTCATGGCCTGTCGATCTACCATGACATTGCCGGTGATCACCATGCCCAGATCGCCGTGCGCCCAGTACCGATACAGCGAAAACAAATTATGATCGGGCAGGCAGCCGGTAGCCGCCATATTTTCTTCCATGGCGGCTTTAACTACCCGGTTTTTCAACACTTTGCCGCATGGTAGAGTGAGTGGGTCGAATACTACTGACTGTGAACTCATGGTAATGTGGTGGCTTACCTGGTTGGCTGAAAAAATTTGCCATACTTTAGCGGTAATTGCCCTAAATTGCATCTTTACAAATTTTCACGCAGGGGTTGTGTTTCTCACAACCGCACCCATTATTGTTTCTGTTCGCAAAGTAATTGATATCACTTGGTAAAATTGTGACCAGTTAGTTCAGCAACAAGTGATAATCGCTTGTGTAGTGCAGTAATTAACGCTAGACTACGGGTTCGTTTTGACATTGATAGCAATGTTTAAGCAAATGACTTCCGGGGCTGATTAGGATTCGACAGGATCTAGGACGCTGGAGGTGCATGCAGAGGTGCGGTTTGCCTCTTAAAAAAGCCGCATTTAAATAGTCGCAAACGACGAAAACTACGCACTAGCCGCTTAATAACCGGTATAGGCCCTTCCACCACAGCTTTGTTTGCTAGCGTGGATTCGGAAGGTCATCTAAGCAAACTAGCGAGGGAAACTCTCCTGAGGTTGAACCGCGAAATAGTATCAGGACAGCTACCAGGAACCCTGTTTGTCGGGGTCTAAAGTAGTTAAACAAAAGACAAACTAAGCATGTAGTACCAAAAGTAGACATTTTCTGGACGCGGGTTCAAATCCCGCCAGCTCCACCAATACCAGATGCGGTCTAGAACTTTCTAGACCGCTCTATCCCTCTAAAAACGCTGCTTCCAGCGAATTTCAATCTAACCACCAATCGTTCTCCTTTGTTCCTGAAAGGGCTTCAAAGAGTCGTGAATCTGTATCTGTATGTCGTGAATCTGTATCTGTATGTCGTGAATCTGTCACCTCACCTGATTCGCTTACCAGCGGCATCGGTACACGAGAATGTCATTTATTCCGCAAACGCATTTTCGATAAGTTATCGCCTATCGCTTATGACGTAGCACATAAATACCTCAGAATTAGTAGACAAAAGAGCTATATCGAAGCGAATCGTTTCCTTGCCAGATTAGACAGGCAACTTGAAGTGGCTGATCTCAATCTGTCGAACGATATTTCCGAATTAAAAATGTTTGCTAAACAGAAAGCGCTCCAGTGCCTGAGAGATACAGCGCACATGAGTGCCGAGGCGGCATTTCACTTTTGCAGGTCTAAGTTCAGTCGTTACGGGTTTTCTATATCTGATGATATGTCACAGACCGAAGCCCTTCACCTACTGCGCTCTGAAAAGTTCTGGTTTAAAAAGATAAAGACACTGGCTACGCAAAAGATGGAAGAGGTACGCCGACAACTTGACCTTATCAATCAAGCGAAAAGTGCGTATTGCAGCGTCGATAGACTCAAACAGCATCAATGGGAAAAAGAACAAGCTCACGCTTTCATGGAGAACAAATGGTTTTGCAGTGCTAATGGGGAGCTTATATCAATGTTGGATGCATACAATTCCAACGTTTCAAACCCGAAAATAAGACGTGCTGAACTCATGGTCCGCGTTAAAGGCACAGAGGAGTTTTCAAAGTTACAAGGTGACTGTGGCTGGTTTTACACACTAACCACACCATCAAAGTATCATTCACACTACAAATCAGGTAAGCCGAATCCTAAACATCAAAAACTATCAGTCAAAGATGCCAGCGAGTACTTAAACTCGCAGTGGCGAAAAGCGCGAGCACAGTTCGATAGAGAAGAAATCAAAGTATACGGATTACGCGTTGTTGAACCGCATCACGATGGTACCCCTCACTGGCATTTGATGTTATTCATGCCACCCGAAAAAGTACTGCGAGTCACAGAAATTCTTCGCCACTATGCCATGGAGCATGAGGGTAATGAAAACGGAGCAAAGAATAGTCGTTTTAAAGCTGAGCAAATCAAAGATGAGAAAGGCTCTGCACAGGACTATATAGCTAAATATATCTGTAAGAATATCGATGGTGAATACCTAGATACTGACAAATACGGCAATGATGCCAAAGTTGCAGCCTCAAGAATTACAGCTTGGGCCTCACTATTCAAAATCAGACAATTTCAATTCTTTGGCCTTCCCTCCGTTTCGTTGTGGCGTCAACTGCGCCGAATTGATGGAAAAATTGAAGATGCAGGGCTAGACCAACTTCGACTGGCAGCAGATTCCTCTGACTGGCTTGCTTACATAATAATGATGGGCGGCAATAACAAACGTAAAGCTGAACGTCCTTTCATTCTTGAGTATGAAAAGCAAATTAAGGCCATGTTCGAGGATATCGATCCCAAGCTGCTATCTAACTACGCTTACAACAACAAGCCTAGAACAATCCTTTCTGTTACTGCCAAATACCTGATAGCTGATAAAGGCTGGACGCTCATATCGTCACCTGCTGAGCTGGGCGACTGCCCGCCCGCCCCACGGGACGGACGAGCAGTCGAGCCGGGCTCGGCGGGTCACCGAAGGTTGCAGGCAGACACGCGGTGACCGCGTGCCTGCCAAAATCGAAGGTATCTTGGACTTGTGTAAATAACTGTACTAACCCAAAACGAGAAAGAAAAAAATGAAAACCGGAAGAAATGAAAAATGCCCCTGTGGCAGTGGTAAGAAGTTTAAGCATTGCTGCATTGATATCTCAGAAGCGCATTTCGTACGAGATGAATCTAATAATGCCAGCCTGCCAAAAGAGCAATATATTGGCTTTAACCGTGAGCGTGCGCCAGATATGTCACCGTTTGATCTCGACCAAGAAGCCGTTTGCTGTCTTGTATCCTTACTCTCAACTGGTGCAGCTAAATCGTTAAACGAAATGCACAACACGGATAAGTTCGAAACTGATCATGTGATTGTGACTACTGGTAACTGTTCAGATATTCAGTTAGCCGGCCCTTTCAGTACCTTAGAAGCTGCTTTTGAATTTTCAATGAAAAATCATGGTGCAGTACGTTTTCAGACTCAACCACAGTTTGTTTAAGTCTTATGGCGGTATGAATAATGACAGACGAAGAACTCTTTAATGTACTGCTACACAAAGCAAAAACAAGGCGTCTTATTAAGGCGCTCAAAAGTAAACATCCTGGCAAATGGCAAAGGGCATACCGAAATATTGCCGACGCCTATGAAGAATTAAGAGACAAGTACGTACAGAAATCGTTTTTTCAAGTTGGTATCTACGAACCTGCTCATGCTGATAGTTGGCCCTGGCACTTCCATTACGAGGATGGTCTTTATCTTTCTGAAAAGCAGCGTATCTGCAAAATGAGTAAAGCCGCTGTATTTAATAATATCAGTGAAGCCCGCAAACATTTCCATACATGGTCTGGGAATAAAAAATACAAAATGGAGATTATCGAGTTCAAACAGCTCGTGGCGGTTCCCGCTTCATCATCAGATAGTAACGAAAGTTCATGGCAAACAGCACAGCCGCGCTTAAGTGATGTTAAGTCTTAGTTTGCCAAATTTGAAATCCAAATAGCTCTTTAACAACCTGACCTTTAACGAACTAAGTTACCGCAGAAGCTTACCCCGCTTGGTAACATGGTCAAAAGAGAAAACATGTTCAGATGGGGCAATTCTGCATTTTCCAATGTAGCGACCATGAAACTCTCTGCTCTTATCGATTATTAGATCCTCGCCACAGATTGAACACTTGGCTTCAATGGTCACAGCCTTCATTCCAAGCGGATTATTTTCAACACCTGATGATGTAGACAGGAACAATTTGTTTCGCCCTAGCTTTCTAGACCAAAGTACAGGAAATTCAGTAACACCTTTATTCATTAATTCGTGTAACCGATGAAACATTAACCCTGCAAAGATACCGAGTACAACCACGGAAGTGGCTATCGGCTTACTCGACCAGTCAATTATGCCAAGTAGCGTGTATATTGGAATAATGACTAATGTAAGTAATGTGAGACCTGCGGTGATAAGAATTCGTGGTGACAAAATCGCATTCATAAACGGCTTCGCCCATGGCATCGGATCATGTAGGGCCGTCACAATGTATCTAATATCAGCAGCATCATTTCTGTTGGCAGATTTTACTCGTTCCCTACCCGTCCGAATTCGCCACTGATTTGGCTTACCACCTTTATGTTCAATTCTCTCGATTGATAACGTGCATAGACCCTTATCCGCTAGTCCAACATTTAGGTCTGATGTTTGAGCAAAAAGCGCCACCAAGTTTTCATCATGAGACTTCATCCAGCGCCGAGCTTTCTCTGAGTTTTTTTCACCGTTTATTTGCTCAAAAATTTCAGCAGCCCTGAAATAATAGTGCGACTCATTAACTGCTTCG
The DNA here is from genome assembly GCF_005222225.1 of Salinimonas lutimaris. GTDB lineage: Bacteria > Pseudomonadota > Gammaproteobacteria > Enterobacterales > Alteromonadaceae > Alteromonas > Alteromonas lutimaris. Next base: position 1,894,938 of record NZ_CP036536.1, on the reverse strand, counting down.
GACTGAATGAGCTCAAGTGTTTTGAGAACCAATACCTCACCGATTTGGTCTCCAACTAATTGTGGCGTGTGAATTTGGAAGAACTTTTTAGCAAATCTAAGCGACTGTTCCAAATCTTCAACATCCTGTTTTTCCTCAACTTCCATATTCGTAGTACCCGTATACAACCCGTCATGTGACTGTTGTAACAAACCTTTTGAGACCAAGCTAGCCCTGCAATCGATACAGAGGTACACAAATATGAACGCGATGGTCACAACCGAAAAGCTTGCCGAATTGACCGGTTACTCAAAGGGAGCAATTCATATGAAGGTCAAGAAAGGCGTGTGGATAAAGAATGAACATTATTACAAAGCACCTGACGGCAAACTGATTTTTGTCGTTGAAATGGTTTATCAGTGGTTTAAGGAAAATGCAAAATGAGTGTAAAAGTAGTAAAAGGTGGATATGTCATCGACTTTACCTTGGGGCATCAGCGTTACAGAGAAACCGTCCCTGCTCCTCATAACAAAACAGCTCTTAAGCGGGTTGAAGAACAAGAATCCATATACAAATTTGCTATCAGCATGAGCGATAAATCTCTCGCTGATAAGTTCTCAACCAGCAAAATCATTCAGAAGGCTTTCGATAAACAATGCGAATATACTATTCACGACTATTCAAATATCTGGTTTAAACAAAAACAGCGTCGGTGGTCGCATACGACTGTTCGCGGCTACTCTCAGAAATATAATTCTTATATCAAACCTAACTGGGGTACCCTTCAGCTAACGGAGTTCAAGGCCAGCATGTTTGACGAATGGGCGTCAGAAAGCTCACTTTCTGCGAAGTCGATAAATGAAGCTCGGAATGTTTTAAATCAGATATTCAAATGTGCTTATCAAGATGAAGTGATTGATAAGAATCCAGTCGAAAGGATAGAGCGCTATAAGCAAGATACTAAAGAACCCAAACCTTTCAGCAAAGACGAAATCAAACGGATTCTCAATGCTTTACCGGTACCCTACTCACAATTTTTTCAGTTTGCTTTCTACACAGGGTTAAGAACAGGCGAGCTACTCGGCTTGAGATGGGAAGATTTGGATTTGGATCGTGAAGTCGCTCACATTAGGGTTAATATAACTTCTGGTATTGAAAAAGCTCCGAAAACGGCGGGGAGTATCAGAACAGTAGAGCTGCATCCTGTAGCCATCGAAGCAATACAGAGTTTAAAAACCACAATTTATATTGATAATAAGAGAGTTTTTATTGATCCTAAGACTATGAATGACTACAAATACGCTGACGGGTTGCGAAAATACGTCTGGAAACCCACTCTAGAAAAGTTAAAAATAACCTACCGGTACCCTTACCAGTGTCGTCATACCTACGCCTCAATGATGTTGTCTCAAGGAAAAAATCCAATGTGGGTTGCGAAGCAAATGGGCCATGCAGATTGGGGAATGATTAGAAAAGTTTATGGAAGGTGGATATCACAGCAACAATGATATACTCTAAGGGCAATATATGAGCTTTAAGCTCGAATTTAAGAGTTAGCCACTCAAATAGGAAGATTATGCTATTACGATTTGGGTTTGAAAACTTTAGATCATTTTCTGAATATCAAGAGATTCTATTAACTGCTTCTAAACAGCTTAAACAAAACACCGATACTTTACTAATTGACATGGGCAAGGGGATAGACGCAGCTCTACCTGTTGCAGCGATTTATGGCCCAAATAATTCTGGAAAAACTAACGTCCTAAAAGCAATTAGGTTTTTCTATCATTGTGTACTTTATGCGGACGGCGGGAAAAGAAAACCAAAAGTAAGTACCTTTAAGTTAATTCCAGAGTACTTAGATAAGCCCTCGACGTTCGATATTGACATTGTAGTAAACAATGTTCATTACAACTATGGTTTTAAAATAAAAGGAAGGGCTTTCACAGAAGAGTGGCTTTATGAGTATAGCTATTCAAAGAGACGTTCCAGGAAAACTCTTTTTGAACGTTCTGAAAAGAATCAGTTTTATTTTGGAAATGATTTCAAGGGTAAGAATAAAACAATTTCTACATCTATAAAGGAGTCAGATCTATTCTTATCTTATGCGGCACTTAGATTCGAACATGAGAAATCTATCGAGTTAACTGAGGCCATCTTTGAATCATTTAAGTTTAGGTTTGGAAGTGATCTTAGTGAGAGAAAATTAGCAGAGGCTATCGAAAAAAATAAAAATACGAAAAGAATAACTAGATTTTTAGAAGACTTAGATTTAGAGATTGTAGATATAGAAGTTAGCAGCGTAGAGCAAGATCCTAAGTCGATAGAATTATCGAAAAAACTTTACGAAGTATTAAGTGAAAATTTTGATACTGACATGGAGTTTCCAGAAGAAAGCTTAGTCAATAAAAAAATTATTATTAAAAAGAGAAATCATGAAAATGAGATTGTTGACTTTGCAATTAATGATGAAAGCTTAGGTACTCGCGCTCTTATCTCAATACTTACAGAAGTTTTTGAAGTTATAGATGAAGGTGGAATATTTGTTGTAGACGAGCTTGAGTCAAGTTTACACCCGCTTATTACCAAAAGAATACTGGATATATTTTTAGACAAAAATATTAATAAAAATGGGGCTCAATTACTATTTAGCACTCATGAATCTACACTTCTTTCGCACAATGAAATTAGAAAAGATCAAGTTTGGTTTACTGATAGAAATATTTACGGTGAAACATCTCTTACCTCAATGTTAGAATACAAAGTAAATAGCAAAGTAAATATTGGAAAGGGCTATTTGGAAGGTAGGTTTGGAGGAGTACCAGTCTTAGATAAGTTCATAGATTGGGGGGAGTTGGATGTCTAGGAAAGGACTCAGAAAGGAATCAAAGATTTCGAGAAAAGTCGGAAGTAAAAGCCCAAAACCTAAACTGATAATTGTCTGTGAAGGCGAAAACTCTGAGCCAGACTATATTATTAACTTTGCTAAGTGCGCCGGAAACGGCTTGGTTGAGCTTGTATTAGTTGGTGGTGCAGGTGTACCAACATCAGTAGTACGAAGAGCTAAAACAGAAAAGCAAAAACAGGAAAGGCTTGCTCGTAAATCGAGAGACCCGTTAGATAAAATATTTGAGGTCTGGGCAGTTTTTGATAAGGATGAGCATCCAAACATCCCCCAAGCCTTTGACTTAGCAGAGCAAAATGAAATAAAAGTTGCTTTTTCAAACCCTTGCTTTGAAATATGGCCGATATTTCATTACGATACCTCATCAGCCCACTTAGATAGGCACGCAGCACAGAGAAAACTTAGGGATCTTCACGAACCTTACTCCGAAAAAAATGGTAAAAAAGTATGCGCTCGAACATTATTTTCTATGTATAGTAAAGCAAAACGCGGCGCTATAAGGTTGGAGAAAGAACATGAGGCTCAAGGGACTCCTCTAAGTAACCCTCACAGCAATTTTCATAATTTAACGGATTGTATTTTGATTCACGGTAAAAGAAGAGTTTCCAAATAATCCTCTTTAAAATCCTAAACATATGAATTTATGAGAAAAATGGATAGTTCAAATCCCGCCAGCTCCACCAACACCAAAGGCTCGCCATCTGGCGGGCCTTTTTTGTTAGTACTGTTGACCGTGAATTAAAACTTTCTGTGGTAATAGGTTACGCTGCTACAACCCAACATCAGACTGGCCAACTATTGACATTTGCAGGAAATCCATCTGAAAACATACCCGACGGACTCCCTTTTCGGCTGGAAGACTATATCGCCCTGGTCGAGTTAACCGGGCGCCACTTTCACCCTAACAAGCGAGGTAAAATTGCTGATGACGCCAGGCCTATTCTTTCCCGTGTCGGGCTGGAACAGACTGACTGGAATGCATTAGTGAGTGGCATTGAATCCGAATTTAAAACTATCGTCAGCCTTGAAAAACTGACTGCGCAGAAAAAAACGCAAGACGTAACACTGTATAATCCTGCTTAGCCGCTGATGCAAACTTTGTCGCCGCCATTGAAGATGGGGATCCTCTGCTTAACGTGCCCTGAAAATCAGCTCAGCATTTTGCTCGCTAAAGCCACTAGTGTCGGTGACATGCCGCTACGTGTTGGTACCGGCTTGCTGTACGTAGATGAACGGCTGGGTCAGACCGCTACTGACTTCTACCTGCCCAGCTATACCACAGTACGCGCTTTTGTTGAGATTGAGCCGCTGGATAATCTGACGATAAAAGCCGAAGTCAGTAATCTATTTGACAAAGAGCACTACACCAACTCGTTTTCAGACGTTCGGGTACAGCCGGGTACGCCGCGACGTGCGCGTGTAACGGCAAGCTATCAGTTCTGATCTCACTGACCGCAAACTAACAGCCAGCGCTAACATTCATGTCAGAGCGTGGCAATTTTCGTTAAAAATAGGTGCTCAGGTATTGCCCGGTCAGATTGTCTGGTAACTGGCTTATTTCTTGTGGAGTACCCTGGGCTATTATCTTACCGCCCTTATCACCGGCCCCCGGGCCCATATCTATCACCCAGTCACAGCCGGCAATGACCCGGGTGTTATGTTCTACCAGCACCACGGTATTGCCCGCATCCACCAGCCGGTGAAGCTGGGTCATCAGGCGTTCGCTATCAGCCGGGTGCAGTCCTGTGGTGGGTTCATCCAGAATATACAGAGTGTGCCCTTGCTGACCGCGCTGCAGCTCACTGGCCAGTTTGATTCGCTGCGCTTCACCACCAGATAATTCGGTGGCTGGCTGACCTAGTTTGAGGTATCCCAGGCCCACCTGCGCAAGGGTATTCAGGCTGTGACAGATTCCGGTTTCGCCGGCAAAAAAATCCAGCGCCTGATCCACGGTTAAATCCAGCACCTGCGCAATCGATAAACTCTGGTAGGAAATCGCCAGAATGTCGGGCGTATATCGCTGCCCATGGCATTGCGGACACGGCGCATAGATGCTGGGCATAAATAACAGCTCTACGCTGACAAACCCCACACCCTCACAATGCGAACAACGCCCCTTGGGCAGGTTAAACGAAAAATGGCCGGCGTCCAGACCTGCTTGCCGGGCCTGTGACGTGGCGGCAAATAATTTACGAATCGCCGTAAACATACCCACATACGTGGCCAGATTTGAGCGTGGAGTTCGTCCGATGGGCTTTTGATCCACATTAACCTGGCGCTGAAAATGCTCCAGCCCACTGCTAATATAGCCGCGGGCCGCCGGCGTGCTTTGCAGATCAGGTTGCGCCAGCCCTGCCTCGTCGTCATCGTGTACTTTGTAGCCCAGAGCGCCGCGTACCAACTGACTGAGCGCCTGACTGACCAGACTGGATTTTCCAGCACCGGACAACCCGGTCACCGCGCTCATCACACCAACCGGAAATGAAACATCCACCCCGTGCAGCGTATTGTGCTGCACATCCTGTAACTGTAGCCAGTGTCTGACAGGTCTCGGCGTCGGCGCTGGCTGGGTGGCGGTGAACAGTGCATGTGCCGTGTGCGATCCGGCCACCTTCTGTAAGCCGTTTACCGGCCCGCTGTAGACCACCGTACCGCCATGCTCACCGGCATCCGGGCCAATATCCACCAGCCAGTCAGCCTGCCGGATTACCGCCGGATTATGCTCTACCATAAACACTGAGTTACCGGCCTCAACCAGCGCCCGCAATATCCCTGACAAGGCCTGTGTATCATGGGGATGTAAACCAGCCGAGGGCTCATCAAGCACATAGACCACGCCAAACAACTGGGAACGCAGCTGGGTAGCGAGCCGCAAACGCTGAAACTCACCGTGCGACAGGGTGGGAATCGTCCGATCCGGCGATAAATATCCAAGACCTAACGCCTGCAGTGTGCTGATGCGCTTTTCGATGTCACTGATAATCCGGGTGGCCACTAATGCCCGGTCAGCCCGCCAGGTGGCACTGTCCTGTGCGACCTGGCCCAAGCGCTCGGCAATATCATCAAATGACATAGCACAAAGTGCCGCAATATCCTTACCGGCAAAAGTAACGGATAGTGCCTGTCGGGTCAGCTTCTTACCCTCACACGACGGGCAAGCGGCTACACTGAGATACCGGGCTACCCGCGCCCGGGTCCGTTCGCTCTGACTACCGGTAAACGTATCAAGTACAAACCGGCGCACGCTGACAAATTTTCCTTTGTAGGCCGGCTCCTCACCCCGCGCTAAAGCTGCTACGGACTCTTCCAGCGTATAACTTCGAAATACCGGCACCACGGGCGCATCGTCAGTAAATAAAATCCAGTTACGCTCAGACTCAGGTAACTGCTGCCAGGGGATATTCACATCATAGCCAAGTGCCACCAGTACTCTTAGCAGGTTTTTTCCCTGCCAGGCCCCCGGCCAGGCTTCAATTGCGCCTTCGGCGATCGTCTTTGAAGGATCGGGCACTGCCTGTGCTTCAGTAACATCATACACCTTCCCCAGTCCTTCACAGGTTGGGCAAGCGCCCTGCGGGGTATTTGACGAAAAACCGTCGGCATAAATAATGGATTGCTCTGGCGGATAGTCTCCAGCCCGGGAATATAGCATACGCAATGCATTAGACAGGGTTGTCAGGCTACCGACGGTAGAACGGTTACTGCCAGAGTGGGCATGCTGCTGCAACGCCACCGCCGGTGGCAATCCGGTAATGGCATCAACATCCGGCTCCTCGGCCTGTTTTATCAGGCGGCGGGCGTAGGGCGATACCGAGTCCAGATAGCGATGCTGACTTTCGGCAAACACGGTGCCAAACGCCAGCGATGATTTGCCGGAGCCTGAAATACCGGTAAACACAACCAGACAATCACGGGGGATATCTACATCCACATTTTTCAGGTTATGAACATTGGCGCCTTTTACGCGCACGCAATTTTGTGGGTTTCGCAGCTCGTCGGGATCAGTGGTTGGCATAAACAATGGCGCCCAGGTTCTGGTTGATACAAAACACAGAAGTACGCCAGTCAGGGGCAGATGGATTGCTTAGCAGGCAACAAAGGGCGTGGCAACCCGATCCCGGCCACCGGCTTTTGCCTGATACAGGGCTTTATCGGTTTTACCCAGAATGTCCGCCGCCACATCGCCCCGGGTCACTTCAATCAGGCCCACCGAGACACTGACCGATAAGCCGGACACACTGAGCGAGTCAGGCACCTGCTTAACCTTAGAGCGAAAGGTATTTAACGTTTTTAAAGCCTGTTCTGCGGTAGTATCAGGAAAAATAAATAAAAACTCCTCGCCACCGATCCGTCCCAGGATATCCTCCGGGTAAAATGCGCTTTTGGCCAGTTTACTGAACTGCACCAGCACTTCGTCACCTACCTGATGGCCGTAGGTATCGTTAATATGCTTAAATAAATCCAGATCCAGCATCGCTACGGCCAGCGGGCTGTCAGTCCGGGCGTGTTCGGTTAGTTGCTCGTCCAGTTCTTCTAAGATTTTACGGCGGGTAAACAGGCCGGTCAGTGTATCCAGGTTTGCCAGTCGCTCCAGTTTTCGTTGATAAGACTGACGTTTAAGATTAATAAAACCCAGCAGTAAACACACGCTCAGCAGCAGTACCGTGATCATGATATTCATAAAACGACGCTGCTTTTCTGCTTCAAGCTGCACTTCCTGCACTTTAAACAGCTTGCGGAGTTTTTCGTTTTCTGCTTCTTTTTGCGCCGATTCAAACTGGGTACGCATGCGCAGGAGTAATTCGTTATTTTCTCTTTGTTGCAGCGCGGCCTGTCCGTTCATACTTTTTTTCAGAAATTCGTAGGCCTGACGGTGCCCACCCCGGGCATACAGAATATCAGCACGTAACTGATCTGCCGCCACGGTTTCCTGCTCCATCGACGGTGTCATGGCGGTTTCTGCCCGTTGCAGATATGCCACCGACCGGGTGTATTTACGCGTATGAAACAACGCATTGGCAATGCCATAATTCACCGCAAACGTATCATAGGGATTATCACTGGTTTTGATAACCGCTTCGGCTTGCTCTAAAAAGTAAAGTGCATTCTCATAATCCTGTAGCTGCAGATACAGCTGCCCCATAGAAAGATCGACCTGGGCCACGGCCTGGCCATTACCCTGCTCGCTGGCGATCTCTTTGGCTTCTTCCAGTAATTTTAATGCCTTAACTTCGTTGGCCGTTTTTTTATACGCTGTCGCCAGTTCCATTATAAATCGCGGCTGAACCAGTTTATTGCCACGCTCACGATGAAACGACAGTGCTTCTTCAATAAACGGGATAGACTGGGCATAATCGCCGCGTTTCTGGTAGGCATCGGCAATCAGCCCGGCGATATGCGAAGGGCTTATCTGAGTGCGATGATCACTGGCCTGCTGATAGGCTTTCAGCAATTTTTCCAGCGCGCGGTCGTAATAATGCAGTCGCATTTCCAGCAAGCCACCGGTCATCAGCCCGCCAATATACAACTGAGTCACCCCGGCATTCTCAGCCCATTGCATTACCGCGTTAACATAGGGTAAACCTTCTTCGGCTTTTCCCTGTTTGTCCAGAATCTGTGCTTTTGACAACAACATCCGATGCAGCAGTAAATCATTGTCCACCATTTCCATCAGTCTCAGACCCTGTGTGATGGCACCGAAAGCTTCGTCAATCTGATTCAGGCGGGTGTTACCCAGCGCCAGCAAATAATAGATTTCTGCCCGGCTGGCAGCCTCCCGTTCACTTTGCAAACGACTTTTGAGACCCTGCATAACTCTGGCAGGCTCTTTATGCAATTGTTTAATTTGCTGGATTATCCGATCGTTGGGGGCACTGGGAAACGCCGCGGAACCTGATGAAACCGGCTCTTGCCGAGCCCATGTAGGGCTCGCCAGAGCGCACAGGATCAAAGCCAGGGCACAACGTGTAGGTGTAGGTATCATCCGCAGCAATTCCTTGTCAGAAAATATCCGTGTTACCGGTACTATTACAACTATAGCAGTGAATGTATAAATTATCGTGATATCCGTGGCTTTTCCACCCCTACCAGCGTGTGAGTTTTTTTCAGTCTTGCCAGCATGTTAATCCGTTTGCTGTGCGGCACGTAAATAGTGCGATGGAGAATTTATGACTGATCAAACACTCACCGGCATGCTTGACGTGCTCACCGATGATAACAGCGCGCAGGATGTGTCACTGGGCGATGTAGTGGCAAGCTTTGAAGATCGCGGTTTTGGGCCATTGTTGCTGATACCGGCGCTGTTAGCATTATTACCCACCGGGGCGATTCCCGGGGTTCCCTCGCTGTGTGGCGTTACCTTGTTTTTAATTTGCAGCCAGCTTGTAGCGGGCCGGGACTCCCCCTGGTTACCCGCCTGGCTGAAAAACCGGGCGGTCAGTCAGCACAAACTCAATCGCGCAGTCAAGAAGGCCAGACCGTGGTGTGAAAGACTTGAAAAGTTTTTCTGTCATCGGCTCGACGCTGTTACCGGCCCGGTCTCCCGCCGGTTTCTTGCACTGTTCAGTGGTCTGATGGCGCTGGCAATGATTCCTCTTGAACTGATGCCCTTTGCTGCTGCCATGCCTGCTTTGGCCATTACAGTCACTGCGCTGGGGCTGACTTATAAAGACGGCGCTGCGGTCATTGTCGGGGTATTATTGCAGGCAGGGACCGGCGTGCTGTTATATTATGCTATGCAGATGATGGGTTAGCGCCGCCGGTTAATAGCCGGCTCGTCAAAATACTTATCCGGGTCTGTGGTGCGCAGGGTATTGAGCCGCTCAAGCCGGGCGTCCCGGGCTTGCCGGGATTCGTCGAATACCTCAAGGTGAACTTTGTCGACCAGCACCTGAATCTGCTCACGACTGACCAGTTTCATCACCACCCCGGCATGCACAAACCCTTCAACCCGGGCTTTGTCTTCCGGCTTGCCCCGTCCCTGATGCTGCGCTTCATAAACAAGACGAATCCGCCCTTCGCATTCATTTAAAAATTTTTCAGCGTCCATCGTTACTCCTTATCCAATCTCAGCTGTGGCCATGTGCTCAGCCATTGCTTTTGTGCAACACGCTGCAAAAACACCGCAGAATCACTAAACGCCGGATTACGGCGCACTATACCGGCCCAGTTGTTCGCCAGCCCCAGCGGCGCTATTATTTTGATCATACCCTGTTCCAGCCGCACGCCAACACAGGTGGCGGTTTCTACCCAATAACTGATGGCCTGGGTACTGTTCTGATAGGGCTGGTGCCCTTTTTTCAGATGCATACGGGCCTGGTTTCTGACTTCCCACACAGGGTTTGCAGCCCCGTGATTAAGCTGTTTTTCCAGCATCATATCATGCGGTTTATCGGCGTGCTGCCGGTCAAAGTAAATCAAATCGATATCATTTAACGATGTGGCTGACGCCTTGCCATGAGTATGATCCCAAATCAGGTTACGCACAAACCCTGTACCAATCATCCAGTCATGCAAGCCTAGCTTATCGGCAGCATACAAACACTGCATATGAAAGTCACTGTTTGCAATGAGCCTGGCGGTCATGTCACACAACCTGTTGTGTGCGCTCGCCCCGCACTCAGGTAAGGTCATCGTTACGGGCTTTTTTGCTGCCGCTGTCACTAAATTGTCACCGCTATTGTCACCGCCTTTCATATCACTTTCATCCCGCTTTCATCCAGCGCCTGTACTTTGGGACAGGTTTTCACTACATTTATTCAAAAAAATCAGGAAAAACAAATGAAAGCGCTAATTTTTACTGTTCTGGCCAGCCTGAGTCCGCTGGTGTCCGCGGCGAATTGTGTACTGGGTTGTCCCACCGGTATTGACGGCACTACCCTAACCCGCTCTATCTACACTCTCAATAACAACGCACAGACCAAGTTTGCCAACTGGGTGGCCTACCATGTTACCCCGCAGACTATCGACGGGCCAAGCCGCAGCCGTTACTGGAAAGCCGACCCCGACCTGCCGGACAGCGCCACACTGGAGCCGGACGATTATACCGACGCCCATGCAGTACTGGGCACCGATCGTGGCCATCAGGTGCCGCTGGCTTCGTTTAGCAATACCAATGACTGGCGTGAGCTTAACTATCTATCCAATATCACGCCACAGGACTCAGATTTAAATCAGGGGCCGTGGGTACGTCTGGAAAGTGCGGTACGCAATTTGGTGCGTACTGGCCAGGATGTGTTTGTGGTGTCCGGCCCGCTGTTTGAAAGCTACTTTGGCGCGCTGCCCCGGGCGGATGAAAGCCATAACCTGCCCAGTGGTTTTTTCAAGGTTGTTATGACAAGCAATAATGGCTGGATTGAAGCCTCCGCATATGTGCTTAATCAAAATGCAGCCCGCAGTGATGATTACTGCGCCACCGAAGTCACTGTTGATGAAGTGGAACTGCGCACCGGGCTCAATATTATGCCGCAGCTGGCCAGCTACAAGGAACAAGCGGTGGAAACCGCGCTGGGCGGACTGTCTGCGGCACTGGGCTGTCCGCGCTAAAGGGTTTCCCCGGCAGCCGTATACAGGTGCTGCCACTCATCAATGGTCACCGGCATCACTGATAACCGGTGACCCTTTTTTACCAGTCCTAACTCGGTAATTTGTGGCATGGCTTTAATTCTGGCCAGCGACAACACCTGCTTAAACTGCTCGCAAAAGCGCACGTCCACACAATACCAGCGTGGCGACGCTGTGGTGGCTTTCGGGTCGTAATAGTCTGACTCAGGGTTAAACTGGCTGGGATCCGGATAGGCAGCGCGCACCACTTCAGCCACGCCGGCAATCCCTACCTGTTTACAGCTCGAGTGATAAAAAAACAGCTTATCTCCAGCACTCACCTCATCGCGCAAAAAATTTCGCGCCTGGTAATTTCTGACTCCGTCCCAGGGTTCGGTCTGCTCCGGCCGGGCTCTGAGGTGCCTGATACCAAACACATCCGGTTCACTTTTAAACAACCAGTACGCCATATTGTCACCTGTGCTTCATAAAAATGTGCACCTTAGCATATTCGGCGAAATGTTAATGGGGGTTTATCGGTACAAGGTGGTACAATAACCGCTGTTTTTGATTTTATGTTGTTCACTATGCAAGCCACCATTAAGGCCGACCGAGGCCTGTTTTCATACCCTAAATACTGGCCACACTGTCTGGGCACCGCACCGTTTCTGCCAATGAGCAAAGCAGAGATGGACGAGCTGGGCTGGGACAGTTGTGATGTTATTCTGATTACCGGGGATGCCTATGTTGATCATCCCAGCTTTGGTATGGCCGTTATTGGCCGTACACTCGAAGCGCACGGATTTCGGGTTGGCATTATTGCCCAGCCGGACTGGACCAGCAAAGAAGACTTTATGAAACTGGGTAAGCCCAATCTGTACTTTGGGGTGACTGCCGGCAACATGGACTCGATGATTAACCGCTATACCGCGGATAAGAAAATGCGTCATGACGATGCCTACACCCCCGGTAATGTGGGGGGTAAGCGCCCGGACCGTGCGGTCACTGTGTATTCACAGCGCTGCCGCGAAGCATTTAAGGGTGTTCCGGTGGTCATTGGTGGCATTGAAGCCAGTCTGCGTCGTATTGCGCATTATGATTACTGGTCGGAAAAGGTACGCCGTTCGGTGCTGTTTGACAGCAAAGCCGACATGCTGTTGTTTGGTAATGCTGAGCGTCCGCTGGTTGAAATTACCCACCGGATGGCCGCCGGTGAGTCCATCAGCGACATGCGCGATGTGCGTGGCACCGCCATTATTGTAAAAGAAGCCCTGCCAGAATGGCAGGGAGTAGACTCTACCTCGCTGGACCGGCCGGGCAAAATTGATCCCATTACCAGCCCTTATCAGGTAGAGCCTGACTGCGACAAAGCTGACAGCCCGGCCGACGCAACCCAGCCCAGTGATGCGGCCAAACCCATCGTGGTACAGCCGGCTACCCGGCGTAAACCATGGGAAAATGTATACGTAAAGCTGCCGGCTTTTGAAACCGTGCGCGACAATAAGGTATTGTATGCCCACGCATCACGTATTTTGCATCAGGAAGTGAATCCCGGCTGCGCCCGGGCGCTGATGCAGCGTCACGGTGACCGTCATATCTGGATAAACCCGCCGGCCATGCCGCTGGAGACCGAAGAGATGGATGCGGTTTTTGACCTGCCTTACCAGCGGGTACCACACCCGGTGTATGGCGAGGCTAAAATTCCGGCCTACGATATGATTCGTTTTAGTATCAATATTATGCGGGGCTGTTACGGGGGCTGTACTTTTTGCTCGATTACCGAGCATGAAGGACGCATTATTCAAAGCCGTTCAGAAGACTCTATTATCCGCGAGATTGAAACTATTCGGGATACCGTACCAGGCTTTACCGGGGTCATTTCTGATTTAGGCGGCCCGACCGCCAACATGTACCGGTTGCGCTGTAAAAGTGCCAAAGCCGAGGCAACCTGTCGTCGCCCATCCTGTGTGTATCCCAGCATCTGTGCCCACATGGACACCGACCACACGCCCACCATTGATTTGTACAAGCGCGCCCGTGAGTTACCCGGCATCAAGAAGATTCTGATTGCCTCCGGTGTCCGTTATGATCTGGCAGTGGAAGACCCCCGCTATGTGAAAGAGCTGGCACTGCATCACACCGGTGGCTATCTGAAAATTGCACCAGAGCATACCGAAGAAGGTCCGCTGTCGAAAATGATGAAGCCGGGCATGGGCAGCTATTACCGCTTTAAGGAACTGTTTGACAAATACAGCGAAGAAGCGGGTAAAAAGCAGTATCTGATCCCGTATTTTATCGCTTCACATCCGGGCACAACCGATGAGGACATGCTGGCGCTGGCCATCTGGCTGAAAGAAAACCGCTTCAAGCTGGATCAGGTGCAGAATTTTTACCCGTCGCCGATGGCTACGGCCACAACCATGTATCACACCGAAGTGAACAGTCTGCGCAAGGTCAAAAAAGACAGCGAGGAAGTACCGTCAGCTAAAGGTGAAATACACCGCCGCTTGCATAAAGCCATGCTGCGCTATCATGATCCGAAAAACTTTGCCCAGATTCGCCAGGCCTTGCGTAAAATGGGTCGCGAGGATCTGATAGGTCGCGGACCGCAGCACCTGGTGCCACCGGAAAGCAAAGATGAGAAACGGGCCAAAGCGCCTAAAGCCAGAGGCGGAGAACGCGCACTGACCAAGCACACCGGGTTGCCGCCCAAAGGCTTTAAAGACAGCCGTAAGCGGCCAGCCAAAGCAGGCAGCAAACCCGCCCAGCGAAAGAGCCATAAACCGGGCTCATCACCCCGCTGATGTCACCCCTGACTCAAGGAGGAGTCAATGACAACAAAAACCCTTGTTGTGGCATTACTGATAGGGATGCTGGCCGGTTGTGCAACCCGGACCAGTGTCCATGTGTATGCCCGGTATATGAACGAGCAGGAACAGCAGCGCCTGCAGCAATCGCTGGAACAAAACGGCTTTGATGTAACGCTTAATACGCTGGGCTTTCCAGCCAGTATTGAGGCCTCTACCCTGCTATATTCGCTGCTGCTCAAAAACAGCCAGGATATCGATCATGTAACAAAGATTGCCGGCAGACTGGGCATCACCGTAGCGCATGTTCGCAGCCTGACTGAGGGCAATCACTGGTATACCAAAGACAGTCTGGCGTTGTTTGTGTTACCCGAGAACTTTACCGGCGTGCTTAAAGTCGACCTGCACCACCGTTTTATCAGCGATAAATGCCCGCAAACCCTCGCCCTGACCCTGCATAGCAACGGCACTTTTGATGTTCATCAGACAGGCCCTTATCATCAGAACAGGGATATGCCGGATAGCCGCCACGGCACCTGGTATTACCGTCAGCCTCCCTATCTTGAGTTACGAGCAGCGAATGGTCGTGATTTCAGCTATTACCAGATTTATAAACGCAGCGAGTCGGATATCGTCAGTGCCATGCAGGTGATCCGGCTAACCCCGCTGCAAGGCATCAGGCAGGCTCCACATTGTGAGATGATGTATGCCGAGCGCCTGCTTCAACCAACCTGACTAAACAATCTTTTTTTAACTGACCACGTAAATATTTCTGTGCTTGGATAAACAGGAAAAAGGCAATGCGTTACGTGGGATTTATACTGTTGCTGGTGTCGGCTGCCGTCAGTGCAGCCCAGGCCCCCTTTGAGCGCTGGCAATGGCAGTACCGTATTATTGTGATCGGTGAGTCTCAGCCTGAGATCCTGGCACAGCTGCAGGCAAACCGGGAGGCTATTGAAGAGCGGGATATTGTCTGGTTTTATTATGATAAAGAAACCGTCATGACAAATCTGCCCGGTTCTTTTGAACAAAAACAGGCAGACTCGGTCCGCAGGTATGCCAGTAATATGAACGCTCTGGCCATACTGATTGGTAAGGACGGCGGCATTAAATCCCGTCAGCAGCAATGGGATTTAGACACCCTGCTGGCGCAGGTAGATCGCATGCCAATGCGGCGCGCTGAACAACAACCCTAGCTGGCTTTCCACATCACGGCAGCAGCAGTCAGCGCGCATACCACGGCACCGCCCAGCGCAATTTTACGGGTGACCGGGATCAATTCGTCACTGTCGGCGTAATTTATCAGATCGGGGGACGGCGCACCACAATGCCTGCAAAACTGGGCATTCAGTTCATTTGAATCGTAGCACTGAATACAGCACCAGTCCGTGGTCTCAGAATATGTTTTCATGTTGTTCTGCCGGTAACTTAAAGATACAACTTTTTTATTACGTCATTTATCGCACAAATAAGACTCTGTATAGTTATAAACACTGACACACACATATTATCCTTAATATCTGATTATGCCGTTAAAGCGTAGCTGATACCGGCTAATCCTGCACAAATGAAGTTTTAACAAATGTGATAAACGTTCGCAGTTTTACCGATGGGTAAACCAGCTGCGGGTAAAACAGATAGATACTGTTTCCTGCTTCAATGACTTCGTCCGGCAGCACCTGTTGTAACCGGCCACTTTCCAGCTCGTCCTGCACATAATAGCTGGCAATCCGGATAATGCCCTGCCCGTTGAGTGCCTGTTGTTTAAGCAGGTGATTTTCGTTGGTTGATAACCAGCCGTTGATTCGCACCTCTTCAGATTTCAGCGGCCAGTGTCGCTGATGCAATGTGGCCAGGCAATCATGATTTGCTAAATCACTGACAGTCTGCGGCACGCCGCGCTGTGACAAATACTGTGGGGCAGCCACCAGCAAATGGTGGTAACCCAGAATTCTGCTTGCCACCATGTTATCCGGCGGTGTATTAGTGGCTCTGAAACCCACATCAATATCCTGCAAATTCAGGTTAAACGTGGTGTAACTGCAGTTGATTTCAAACTGGATCCCCGGATGCTGGCGACTGAATGCCTCGCACAGACCAAATAAATAGCGCTCGGCAAACATTTTAGGCGCGGTGATCCGTAATAGCCCGGTCAGGGTTTCATGTTCTTCATGTACGCTTTGCTCCAGCTGGTACAACTGGCTGCGTATCTGCAACCCCTGACCGTACAGGCGCTCTCCTTCACGGGTTAGCCGAACACTGCGGGTAGTTCTTATCAGTAGCGGACACTGTAATTCCTGCTCCAGCTTTTTCACCTGACCAGACAAATAACCCTTGGAAATCCCCAGGGTTGCCGCAGCCCGGGTAAAATTAAGCTGTTTAGCCAGTTCAACAAACAGCATTAGCCGTTCAACACGTTTGTGTTCATTCATACCGTACACCGTATTGCTTTATTGTTTACTATATTAAACGAAGTGTTTATCAGTATGTCATTTTGTTTTATATAAAAAACAATACAATGAGGTCTCATTTTTACTGAACACCGAGATTTTATGTCCTCAACACTCCCCTTACGCGGCCACCTCGCACAGGCTGGCACAATCGCTTATGGCTGCATGGGCCTGGGCGGCGGCTGGAACAATAATCCGTTATCCCAGGATGACATTAGTCAGGCACACCAGGTTATCGATGCCGCACTGGAAGCTGGCATGAATGTTTTTGATCATGCCGATATTTATACCTTCAACAAAGCAGAAGCTGCGTTTGGTGAGGTACTGAAGCAAGCCCCTGCACTGCGTGACAACATGTATTTGCAATCAAAGTGCGGTATCCGGTTTGATGATGAGCAGGGCGTGAAACGCTATGACTTTGCTGCCGACTGGGTTACCTCCTCGGTGGAAGGGTCGCTCAAGCGTCTTAACACCGAACAGCTTGATGTATTGTTGCTGCACCGCCCTGATCCTCTGATGGAACTGGACGAAATGGGTGAAACCCTGAATGCCCTGCATCACAGTGGCAAGATTGCCCATGTGGGCGTTTCTAACATGAATCAGCATCAGATTGCGTATCTGCAGTCAGGCCTGAGCATGCCAATTGTGGCAAACCAGCTGGAGATGAGCCTGGCTCACATGGACTGGCTGAATGACGGCGTGGTAGTCAATACGGGCGAAGCGGCGACCACAGGTTTTACCAGCGGGACGCTGGAATATTGCCGTACTCATAATATTCAGCTGCAGGCATGGGGCTGTCTGGCTCAGGGTAAATTCTCACAGGCCGGTCTGACAGCAGACGATGCGGCGGTGCGCAAAACCACCGAATATGTCATGCAACTGGCCGAACACTACAATGTGCCCTGTGAAGCGATTGTACTGGCCTTTTTACTGCGTCATCCGGCGGGCATTCAGCCGGTTATCGGCACTACAAACCTTAAGCGAATTGCCGCCTGCGGTCAGGCAACCCGCATTCAGCTTACCCGCGAGCAGTGGTATAACCTGTATGTCTATTCCCGCGGGCAGGAGCTACCTTAAGCATGACATCAATGAGCTATACGCAGGCCCGTGAGCTGGTCGACAACGCCGTGGCGATTGCCACTGAAAAGCAGGTCAGTATCTCTGTTGCCGTGTGCGATGCACACGGCGAGCTGCTGGCTTTTGCCCGAATGGATGGCGCCAGCCTGCATTCAGGCGTACTGGCGCAGACTAAAGCCTATACCAGCGCGCGGGACCGTCAGCCTAGCGGACAGCTAGGCGCATGGGCGCGCTCAACCGGTAAGGATATCAGCTACTGGAGCGACCCGAAAATAACTGGTTTTATGGGCGGTGTGCCTGTGCTTGTTAATGATCAGGTGGCCGGCGGCATCGGCATATCGGGCTTGTCAGAAGAAGATGATGAGGCGCTGGCTTATCAGGCTATAGACCAGTAAGACATTTTGGCCAGGCCAATGTCTGTTGCTGGTGTGGTGATTCACCAAAAGTTAAGGGCGCATCCGCGCCCTTTTTTAATGCCTGAACATAAACGGGGTGGCGTTGATATAGCGCTGCTGTGATACCATTTATGCCATTGTGTATGAGTGTTGTAATGTAATGAAAAAAACGATTAAAAAGCTGGATGATAATGTGATTAAGGCACTGACTCAGGCTTGTGAAACTTTTAAGCAATGGGATTGCGGGTTTGAGTGGCTGACCCATACAGCCCGCTACAATGCGTTTCCCGGAAGCCTTATGATCACCTGTGTATTTGAGCTTGATGCTGAGATAGCCCGGGCTGAAGATACTGAAATCGCGCGCAAAATGCGCCAGGTTATTCAGACTAATCTGTTGAAAGTGGGAATAAAGGTTAAAGATATTCGCCGGCATGTGCGGCTGGATAGCGAAGAAAGTTGTTTGCGAGCTGATGAGGGTAACTGGCAACAGCGCTTGTCCCGCTGGCAGGGGTAATAGTTGCACGTATAAACAAAAAAGCGCTGACAACCTGCCAGCGCTCTGTAGTTACATTATGACTATTTGTTGAACAAACCTTTAAGTTTGTCTTCGGCTTTTTCCATCAGCTTGTCTTTTTCCTGTTCAATGCGCTCACGGGCTTTATCTTTCAGCTTATCTTTTGCTTCAGATTTAGCCTGCTTGATGACATTGTCGAGCATCGCATTCATGATAGCTGCCCCCACCTGATCAGCCGGCAGCCCGTCAGGCTTACCAATTGACCCGGCGTTGAACGTCGGGAGCGTAACTTCATAGGCTTTCTCGTCTATGTCCAGCTGTAACTGACTGGTGTCCATCTGTTCAAAGTTAAGCCGTAACCGGGCATTGCTGACCGTGACATTTTCAATGATAACCCGGGGCATAGGCTGGCCAGACTCTGTGGTTTTTGGCTCGCTTTTCTGCTTAGGCAAGTTGCTTTGCAGGTTATCTTTTAATACCAGCAGGTTGCTCTGCGCACTGGCGTTCACTTCATACAAAATATCCGGCGCATCCACTGTTACATTGTCAATCACATAAGGTTCACTGGTGGCTCCACCCAGATCCAGTGTGACTTTACCTAAGCTGAACGCATTGTCCTCAGCAAAGCCCTGCGGGTTTTTTACTGTAGTGCCGGTAATATCCATACGGGCATCACTGTAAGATACATCCACCGCCGACACTGCCACCGGCGTGCCCAGGTAGGCTGTACCCTGCTTCTCTATTTCCTGACGGATAAAATCACCCGCGCTGCTCATGAAATACCAGATGGCACCAATGATGAGCACAATCAGTACCAGCAAGACGGTCAATACTTTTTTCACAATACGTCCTTTTTATGAGGTTAAACAATCAGTAAGAAACATTACCCCGTCCCGGATCAAATTGGTAGTCTGTTTGCTGCTTTTTCAGCCGGGAATAACAGCCAATAAAAAACC
Source organism: Salinimonas lutimaris (assembly GCF_005222225.1). Taxonomy (GTDB): domain Bacteria; phylum Pseudomonadota; class Gammaproteobacteria; order Enterobacterales; family Alteromonadaceae; genus Alteromonas; species Alteromonas lutimaris. The sequence goes on along the minus strand of NZ_CP036536.1, from coordinate 1,875,314 downwards.
GGCTCGTAAGCCGGTTTTCTCAGTACAACGGGTACATGCAGAGTTACTGGTCCTGCGGGTGCATGTCTTTTTCACTGAAAAACAGTGAATAGAGCACCGGAACTGCCACCAGCGTCAGCAGAGTGGCAAACGACAAACCAGCCATGATGGTTACCGCCATACTGTTAAAGAATGCATCCCACAACAGGGGCAGCATGCCCAGCACCGTCGTCAGTACTGCCAGCATGACCGGCCGTACCCGGCTGATACTTGCCCCGGTAATAGCATCATTCAGATTTTTAGCGGTACGTCTGCGCAAGTCTGCTTCATCCACCAGTACAATGGCATTTTTAATCAGCATGCCCGACAGACTCAGTAAACCCAGTAAGGCGGTAAAGCTGAACGGGAAGCCGGTAATCAGCAGACCCGCAGTCACCCCGCAGATACACATGGGCACAATAATCCAGATAAGCGTTGCCTGACGCAGCGCGTTGAACAATAAAATAGTGATCAGAATCATCGACAGGAAGCTTATCGGCAACTTAGTCCCCAGACTGGCCTGAGCATCCCGGGAGCTTTCAAACTCACCGCCCCACTCCAGCGTGTAACCGGCTGGCAGCTCCATCGCCTCGATGGCATCCACAATATCAGCCCGGGCGGTCGCCGCCGTATGGTCGCCTGCCGGCTCAGCCTGTACGGTCAGGGTTCTGACCCGGTTACGCCGGTGAATAATGCCGTTTTCCGAATGTAGCTCAAAGTCTTTGACAACCTGAGTAACCGGAATAAAACTTTGTTCGGTATCTGAATAAATCAGCCGGTCTTCCAGCCATGACATGCTGCGGCGCTCTTCGGCCGGGGGCCGGATAGTAACCGGAATCTGACGGTCTTCTTCACGATACACGCCCACCTGTTTACCTTCACTGGCAAAGTCCAGCGCTTCGGCAATCTGGGTGCGGGACAGACCGGCAATACGTGCTTTTTCCTCGTCAATCACCGGGCGTACAATCATTTCCCGTTGCCGCCAGTTCTGACGAATATCGGTCACCAGGCTTGAGTCATACATAATCTTTTGCGCAGACTCGCCCAATTCACGCAGCACTTCAGGATCGTTGCCCATAAAGCGCGCTTCAATTTTTGCCCCGCCACCGGGCCCAAAGAAAATGCGCTTAGTATACACCTGAGCCTGCGGATGAGCCTGCTTGGCCTTTTCACGGATCTGCTGCATGATAGCCGGGATTTGCTCGCGGGTCTGCGTGCGGATAATAAACTGCCCATAGGCCGGATTCGGTAATTCCGGTGCATAAGTCAGCATAAACCGACTGCCCCCCATCCCGATGGTGCTGGTGACATTCACCACACCGTCTTTTTCCATGATGGACTTCTCAATTTCCGTCATATCCTGCTCGGTAGCGCGAATATCGCTGCCCTGTGGCAGATAGTAATCCACATAGAAAAGCGGCGTATTTGATGGCGGGAAGAACGACTGCTTCACCATGCCAAAGCCCCACACGCTTACTACCGTTAACAGGAACAGCGCCACCAGCGTGGTGCCGCGATAACGTAATGCCAGACCCAGCAAACCTTTATAGGCACGAAAACCGCGGCTGTTGTAAATATCCTGCTCACCGTCAGACTGCGTCTCGGTTTTAAACAGATAATGGCCCAGCAGTGGTGTCACGGTCACCGCCAGCAGCCAGCTTAACAGCAGGGAAATCAGAATAACGGCAAACAGCGAGAACATGAAATCGCCAGTCGTATCCTGAGACAGCCCGATACCGGCAAAAGCAAGAATACCAATGACGGTTGCAGCCAGCAGCGGGTACTGAGTTTGCTGTGCCGCTTCCTCGGCCGCTTCTACCGACTGCTTGCCTTTTTGCATGTTAAGCAACATAGACTCGGCAATAACAATGGCATTATCGACCAGCATGCCCATGGCAATGATCAGGGCTCCCAGCGAAATACGCTCCATCTGAATGGAGAAGATCCACATAAACAGCACCGTGCCAAGCACAGTGAGCAGCAAGGTACCGCCTACAACAACACCAACCCGCCAGCCCATCACAAACAGCAGTACAGCTACCACAATGCCGACCGACGCGGCCAGGTTGATCAGAAAGTCGCTGATGGCTTCATCAACCACTTTGTGCTGCTCGTAAATCGGCTGAATGGCTACCCCCAGCGGCAGTTTTTCACGCAGCATATCCAGATGCTGCTCAACCTGATGACCGATTTCCACAATGTTCAGATCACTGCGTCCGGCAATGGCCAGTGTAAACGCTGACTTGCCATTGTTGCGGGTAACCTGACTTGGTGCTTCTGACTCGGTACGATAAACATTGGCAATATCACCGATATATAGCTGCTCGGTCGTGCCGGGAACACCAAATTTCAGATTACGAATGGTTTCGGCGGAGTCGTCGCCGGCCGGAATCACCAGGCGAATACGACGGTCTTCAACCCGAACGCTGCCAGCATCAGCAATGGCACTTTCGGTTTGAAACACACTGGCAATCTGATTCAGTGAAATACCCAGGCTGGCCAGCTTTTGCTGGGAAATCTCAACATAGATAGTTTCTTCGGGTGTACCGGCCAGCTGCGCCCGGGTTACGCCGGGAACGGTGAGCACCTCACGACGTAATTTGGTGGCCAGCTCACGCTTCTGACGATTTGAAAACCCTTCTGCCGTGATGGCATAGTAAAGACCATATACATCCCCAAAATCGTCATTTACGATAGGGCTACCGGCCCCTGAAGGCAGTGAACGTGCGCCGGCATCAACTTTACGGCGCAGCTCATCCCAGGCCTGAGGCAGATTTTCTCCGCTGAAATCATCCCGCAATTCAATGGTGATCTGGGACTGACCCGGTAAGGAGCGCGAGGTAATATCGCCCAGCTGGGATAATTGCTGAATGGTTGATTCAAGAGGCTCGGTGACCTCCTGCTCCACTTCCTCGGCGGTAGCACCGGGATAGTAGGTAGTAACGATGGCTTTTTTGATGGCAAATGCAGGATCTTCCAGCTTACCTATCTGCACAATAGCGTTGATCCCGCCGACCAGGAAAATCACCATCAACAGCCAGATTGTTAACTGGTTTTTGATTGAATAGGTGGCGATTTTCATAGTACCGGCTTCTCACTGTCAAACTGTCGGACCTGCATGCCGTCCTGTAACTGACGGATGCCTGCAGAAACAATAAACTGCCCGGCTTCAATGCCTTTCACAATCTGCGCATTTTCGTCGCGAATCACACCCAGCTCAACCGGATGGTAACTCACGGTGCCAGCCTGCTTGTCATAAAGCCAGACCGCAAATTCTTCTTTACCAGAAGTGTCTACTGCGCTCATGGGCACCCACCAGCCGGCCTGATTAGGCTGACGGTCAATCTCGATTCTGGCAGTCAGAACCATACCCGGTAGCAGCTCAACACCTTCCATACGCGGCAGTTTGAAGGTCACCTGATAGGTCTGGGTAGCTGAGTTCACTTCGGTTTTATGCTCCAGATAGGCCAGCTCGACCGGCTTACCCTGTTTATCCAGAATTTTGTTGCCTTTTTTATCTTCCAGATACACGGTGTAGTGAGGCGCTTCTTCTACTGCCATACGCATCAGCTGCTCGGGAATATTCACATGCACCCGCAGATAATTTATATTCTGTACCCGTAATACCGGCTGGTTCGGCTGAACAAACGAGAACTTTTCCACCAGCCGATTGGTAATCAGTGCATCAAACGGGGCATGCAATTCAGCATACTCTACATTCAGCTCTGCATTTTCCACGGCAATTTCAGCATTTTCATAGGCCGTTTCCAGTGAATCAAAATCAGACTCACTGATGTAGTTTTCTTTTTTCAGCTCTTTGCCACGCTCAAAGTCGGACTCAGCCTTGCGTAAACTGGATTGCGCCTGACGCAGCGCAAGCTGATAATCCTGAGGCTCAAGCGCAGCCAGCAAGTCGCCCTGCGGAATCACAACGCCCTGGCGGTCCACTAGCTTATTGATACGGCCCGATACCTGAAATGCCATGTCTACTGTACTGAGTGCATCGACTTTAGCAACAAATCTGCGTACACCGGGCTGGGTGTCCTTGCCAACCTGATACACTTGGACCATAGGCGGGGCTTTGCTGGTTTGCTCCTGTTTATCATCAGAGCAGCCGATAACGAAGATCAGACTGGATAGTGCCAGTACTGCAACGCGGAACAGGTTATTTTTCACCGGTGTTTTCTCCTAAAGATTCAGCCATGCTGACGAGTTTTTCTCGAATCGTGTTGCGTTCGGTTTCGGTAAAAGGGCTGACAGACATTAACTCCTGAAAGCTTAGACCATCTATTGCCAGCCAAAGGATAATGCTGTCCCAGTAATTCTCTGGCTGCTCACGCAATTCCTGCACAAATTCGCTCATGTGCTGGGAAAAGATTCCCAGCAGCTCAGGGTTTTCGTTGGCCGCGACCAGAAATAATCTGGCGTAATCCAGATCGACCTGCTCATGAATACGCTGACGCGTACGCAATAACCGACTCACCGGCAACTGCTGCTGATTTTCTTCACAGATTTCCGTTTCGTAACATTTAAACGTGTCCATGAGATTACTCAGCAGGGCTTCCAGTAAGGCTTCCTTGGATTTGAAATGATGCATCACGCCGCCCTTGCTCATGTTGCATTTCACAGCAACATTATCCAGCGTGAGCGTGCGTGGCCCCTGATTAACAGCGATATCGACAGCAGCGTCGATGATTTTCTGGCGCGATAAACTTTTATCTCTTGGCATCTGCCTGCTCTTTTACAAACCGTCCGGTCGGTTTTTAAAGGATTAGTCCGGTATTGTCAATCACAAGACGCTTAATGGATAAAACTTAAGTATGAGATACGGCCGGCAGGGCCCGGTGGATTATGTCTAGCTATGACCTGGGTATCTGTCTACGATATGAGTGCCTGTCCACGATATGGGTGCCTGTCTACGATATGGGTGACTGTCCACGATATGTGTGCCTGTCTACGATATGGATGACTGTCCACGATATAGGTGCCTGTCCACGATATGGGTGCCTGTCTACGATATGAGTGACTGTCCACGATATGGGTGCCTGTCTACGATATGAGTGACTGTCCACGATATGAGTGACTGTCCGCGGTATGGGTGCCTGTCTACGATATGAGTGCCTGTCCACGATATGGGTGACTGTCCACGATATGAGTGATTTCAGCATTTTCATAGGCCGTTTCCAGTGAATCAAAATCAGACTCGCTGATGTAGTTTTCTTTTTTCAGCTCTTTGCCACGCTCAAAGTCGGACTCAGCCTTGCGCAAACTGGATTGCGCCTGACGCAGCGCAAGCTGATAATCCTGAGGCTCAAGCGCAGCCAGCAAGTCGCCCTGAGGAATCACAACGCCCTGGCGGTCCACTAGCTTATTGATACGGCCCGATACCTGAAATGCCATGTCTACTGTACTGAGTGCATCGACTTTAGCAACAAATCTGCGTACACCGGGCTGGGTGTCCTTGCCAACCTGATACACTTGGACCATAGGCGGGGCTTTGCTGGTTTGCTCCTGTTTATCATCAGAGCAGCCGATAACGAAGATCAGACTGGATAGTGCCAGTACTGCAACGCGGAACAGGTTATTTTTCACCGGTGTTTTCTCCTAAAGATTCAGCCATGCTGACCAGTTTTTCTCGAATCGTGTTGCGTTCGGTTTCGGTAAAAGGGCTGACAGACATTAACTCCTGAAAGCTTAGACCATCTATTGCCAGCCACAGGATAATGCTGTCCCAGTAATTCTCTGGCTGCTCACGCAATTCCTGCACAAATTCGCTCATGTGCTGGGAAAAGATTCCCAGCAGCTCAGGGTTTTCGTTGGCCGCGACCAGAAATAATCTGGCGTAATCCAGATCGACCTGCTCATGAATACGCTGACGCGTACGCAATAACCGACTCACCGGCAACTGCTGCTGATTTTCTTCACAGATTTCCGTTTCATAACATTTAAACGTGTCCATGAGATTACTCAGCAGGGCTTCCAGTAAGGCTTCCTTGGATTTGAAATGATGCATCACGCCGCCCTTGCTCATGTTGCATTTCACAGCAACATTATCCAGCGTGAGCGTGCGTGGCCCCTGATTAACAGCGATATCGACAGCAGCGTCGATGATTTTCTGGCGCGATAAACTTTTATCTCTTGGCATCTGCCTGCTCTTTTACAAACCGTCCGGTCGGTTTTTAAAGGATTAGTCCGGTATTGTCAATCACAAGACGCTTAATGGATAAAACTTAAGTATGAGATACGGCCGGCAGGGCCCGGTGGATTATGTCTAGCTATGACCTGGGTATCTGTCTACGATATGAGTGACTGTCCACGATATGGGTGCCTGTCCACGATATGGGTGCCTGTCTACGATATGGGTGACTGTCCACGATATGGATGACTGTCCACGATATGGGTGTCTGTGCGCGATATGGGTGTCTGTGCGCGATATGGGTGCCTGTCCGCGATATGGGTGCCTGTCTACGATATGGGTACCTATCTACGATATGGATGACTGTCCACGATATGAGTGACTGTCCACGAGATGGGTGCCTGTCCGCGATATGGGTGCCTGTCCACGATATGGGTGCCTGTCCACGATATGAGTGACTGTCCACGATATGAGTGCCTGTCCACGATATGGGAGCCTGTCCACGATATAGGTGCCTGTCCACGATATGGGTGTCTGTCCACGATATGAGTGACTGTCCACGATATGAGTGCCTGTCCACGATATGGGTGACTGTCCACGTTCTGCTGCACAGAGCTCTCAGCAAATGGCAGGCAATAAAAAACCGGCCATGAAGGCCGGTTTGTATTAAGAAGGTAGTTACTCTGTTATTCAGGCAACCTGCTCTTCTTCAGCTATGATTTCTTCTTTGGTTTCATGTGTCAGCAGATATTCAAATGCTGCCAGAGAGGCTTTGGCACCCTCGCCCATGGAAACCACAATTTGCTTGTACGGCACAGTAGTCACGTCACCTGCTGCATAAATGCCCGGCTCCGATGTATTACACTTCTCGTCAATAATAACCTCACCGTGCTGTGTCAGATCCAATGTATCTTTAAGGAACTGACTGTTTGGCACCAGACCAATCTGTACAAACACACCTGCCAGATCAACCGTACGTACTTCTTCGGTGGCGCGATCCTGATATTCAATCGCTGTCACTTTGCCGTTTTCAGCAATAATCTGCTTCGTTGCTGCGTTACGGATAATAGTGACATTGTCACGTTTTTCAGCCTGCTTAATCAGCACCTGGTCAGCCTTCAGGTCAGGCATAAACTCAAACACCGTCACTGATTTTACAATACCGGCCAAATCCAGCGCCGCTTCAATACCGGAGTTACCTCCACCGATAACCGCCACATCTTTACCTTTAAAGAAAGGACCGTCACAGTGCGGGCAGTATGCTACGCCGTTACCTACGTTTTCACGCTCACCTGGCACACCCAGTTCTCTCCAGCGGGCTCCGGTTGCCACGATAACCGAGCGGGTCTTAATCACCTCACCCGATGACAATGTGATGGTCTTCACATTACCTTTTTCAATACTGTCGACCCGAACATGCTCTTTTAGCGTAATGTCGTAGTCTTTCATGTGCTCCATCAAGTTACCCACCAGCTCAGGGCCTGTGGTCTTGGGCACAGAAATCAGGTTTTCGATACCCATAGTATCTTTTACCTGACCACCGAAACGATCTGCCACAATGGTTACGCTCAACCCTTTACGGGCACTGTAGATAGCAGAACTTACACCCGCCGGACCAGCACCAATCACAGTCACATCCTGTAATGGCAGGCTTTGCCCTTTGTTTGCATCTTTGAGCGATGGATCACGTTCGATCAGCTTGTCGATAAGCGTAGCGGCTTCCACTTTACCATTGGCAAACAACTCGCCATTCAGGTACACAGAAGGTACCCCCTGAATATCGCGCTGCTCAACCAGGTCAGGATACAGACCACCATCGATCATTTCGGTTTTAATATTCGGATTTAACAGCGCAAACTGATTCAACGCCTGTACAACATCAGGACAGTTGTGGCAGCTAAGGCTGATAAATACTTCAAAATTCAGTTCGTCAGAAACACCTTTAACAATACCTTGTAGGCTTTCATCGACTTTCAGGTCGGTGCCTGATGCATGCAGCATGGCCAGAATCAGCGAGTTGAACTCGTGACCGCCAGGAATACCAGAAAAGCGAATACCTGTATCTTCACCGTCAGCTTCCAGCATGAAGCTCAGTGAACTGCGCAGAACACCATCAGTGTCACGTTGTTCCAACTTGATGTTTTCGCTCACACCTGCAATGTCAGACAGAAACGTCACGAGCTCGTCACGCTTGCTGTGTTCGCCGGTCTGAAGAACGAACGTTACCTCTTTTTTCATTGACTCAGCATAGCTTTTCAGCGCTTGCAATATTTCTTTCGTTAACACGTTAGACTGCCTCTTCATTGAGTGAGTGAAATGTGCGGGCAAAACGCCCGCACTTTATTAGACTGGTTAAGCGAATGCTTAGATTTTGCCTACCAGATCAAGAGAAGGTGCTAGCGTTTCTTCACCTTCTTTCCATTTTGCCGGACAAACTTCGCCTGGGTGAGAAGCAACATACTGGGCAGCTTTCACTTTGCGTACCAGGTCATCTGCATCACGGCCAATACCTTCTGAAGTGATTTCCATCGCTTGCACGATACCTTCAGGGTCAACAACAAATGTTGCACGGTCAGCCAGACCCATGTTTTCACGCATGCAATCGAAGTTACGCGTGATTTCACCAGTTGGGTCGCCAATCATCGCAAACTTGATTTTGCCAATAGTCTCTGAAGACTGGTGCCATGCTGCGTGAGTGAAATGTGTATCAGTAGATACAGAGAAAACTTCAACGCCGCGAGATTGCAGTTCTTCGTACTTGTCAGCTACGTCGCCTAGTTCAGTTGGGCATACGAAAGTGAAGTCAGCTGGGTAAAATACAAAAACAGACCACTTACCTTTGATATCTTCGCTGCTTACTTCAACAAACTCGCCATCTTTAAACGCGTTTGCTTTGAAAGGTTTGATAGCAGTGTTAATCAATGCCATTGTTAATCTCCATCTAGTTAATATATAAGTGACGTATCATTCTTAATGAATGAAATCACGTTCAGTACGATTTAGTGGAACCAGCGGTTTTGTTAACTGCTCGTCCCGCTCAACTGGTTATAAGATTAGCGCACGAAATTTCAATATGATAATTGGTAAATTTGAACGCTTAATTCAATAAAACTGATTGCAAATCTATTTTTTGTACGGATTTATTGAACAAGTGAATAGTGCCAGAAGCCGTGAACGCTTGCAAGTAAGGAGAGCGAATGACAGACCAGCGCCCGAGTGACAGCTCATCAGAAGTCCATGACACGCCAATGACACGGCCAGAATTACTCGCCGGTCAGATAAAGCGTGTTGATGGCTGTGTGCCCAGCCCGATGTCAACCAAACATATCAAAATGGCGACCAGCCCCTATGCATTTTACCGGGGGACTGCGCAGCTGTTTTACGCTGATTTACAGGCGGGTAATATCGAGGTGCCCGAACAACTGCTCGATTTACCCCAGACCAGCGTTATCGGCGATTGTCATTTATCCAATTTCGGCTTTATGACTGAAGAAGGCTCTCATGGTGACACGGTGATTTTTGCACCTAACGATTTTGATGATGCCTGTGTTGGCTATGCCCACTGGGATCTTCTGCGCTTTATGACGTCGCTGGAACTGGCCGGCCGGTTTGCCAGAGGCGTGGTTGACGGTACTTACACGCATGAAAAAAACGGTACCGCCAAGCCTGCGGTGAGCCACGCCGACACCGAGGTCGCCATGCACGCGTTTTTACGCAGCTATGCCCAGACGTGCAGCAAATTGCTCAGTGATCCGGGCCACCGTCATTATGCCGTGGAATCGGTACCGGCTCGCTCCCGTATTCGCAAGCAGTTTGATAAAGCCTGCCGGCGGGCCGCCGGCGGGGATGAGTTTGTGACCAAAAGTGCGCTGGCCAAAGCGGTGTATATGCGCGATACGGGTTTAAGCTTTATTCGCAAAACCGACAAGTTTACCCATCTGGCCACACACTACTACGCTGAGCTCGAACATGCGTTTGCCCCTTATATGGATGACAGCGTGATCGATATTGTGCAGCGTAATAATGCCGGTACCGGCTCAGTGAATCTTAATCGCTTTTACTTTCTGGTAGGTCCGGCCCGGCCGCATAATGAGGATAGTTTTGCCCGCTGCCATATTGTTGAGGTAAAACAACAGCGCGAGGCCGCCCCGCTGTTTTATTTCCCGGATATTTCACCCATTAACAGGTTAAATCCCGCCCACCTTACCGCACGCTGTCAGCGTAAGATGCAGCGTAAAGCTGACTTACTGCTGGATGAAGCTTACTGGCAAAAACGGCATTATCTGATTCGTTCGCGCCACCATGCACGGGTGGGTATCGCCCCCGAAGATGTGACGCTGGGCAACAAAAGTGTCAATGGCGGATTTGAAGAATATGCGCAGCTGTGCGGACAGGTGCTGGCGCTGGCCCATGCCAGAGGCGATAGACGCTCACAAGTGTTTGAGCAGCAGGCCAGTGCGATATTGCCACAACATGCCCAGGCCCTGACTCACGCTGCCCGACAGTATGCGGATCAGGTTGAGCAGGACTTTACTTGGTTCGTCAAAGACCTGGCCGGTGAAACAGAGACTAACTAATTCACTCTTTGACAGATCAACGTGTATCGAGCCGGATTAGCCGGCCTGTAAATCCGGCGCCTCGCCAAGCGCTGCGACATCAATTTGCAAAAGCGCAAAATAATGATTGCGCTTTTCGCGCTGCGCAGCAGGCAAGTCACTTTGCAGCAACAGTCTGGCGGCGCTGTCCAGGGTTTGCTCCTGTTCATGGTTAAGCGGCTGTTTTCTGATAAGCTGCGCCATCACTTTTAGCAGGCTCAGGGCTATTTGCCGGTTATCCGGGGATAACCGCAGTGCCTGACGCAAATTGTTGTAAGCCGGCAGCATTCGGTTTTCCCGGTAGTTGACAGCCGCCATTTCTTTAAGTTCTTTGGTGGTAAACTGAATTTCACGACGCTCGATTTCCTCCTGCTTCAGATATTCATCCACCACCTGCGAGGAAAATGTGTCACCCTCAATCTGCTGACGAAGTTTATCGAGCACCGCCAGACAATGTTCTTTCATCCCCAGTTCATGAAACGCCTTCATTTTATCCAGATTGTCTTCCATCGACGCACTGCTGATCTCAGGCTTTTCTTCTTTCATGATCACTTCGGCTTCTTTTTTACGGCTTTGCAGACACAGGATGCGAGCCCGGGTAATGCGAACCTGTTCATCGAGCTGACCAGCCACACCTTTTGTCTCGCTCAGCCTGACCAGATCCAGTTCTGCCCGCTGTAACAGCTTTTCTGCTTCTGTCTGACTGACACTGGTCGCCAAATCCAGTGTAGAGCGAATCACATTCATCTGTAGCTCCGGCGAATCGTGAATACTGTTTTTGGCATACCGGGCCATATTCTGCACCGCGATAAGCTGGCCGGTTTTATCATGGTTGAGCCGCGCCAGATCCCACAACCGCTTGTGTCGCTCGATATTTCGTGGTGCCAGTGAACTGGCCTGTTTTATTTTGTCATAGGCTTCGGCGTACTGTTCATGCTCCAGATGAAACTGAGCCAACAGATCCAACGTCAAAAAGCGGGTGTCGCGGCGCTCCAGCAAATCCTCAATCCGTAACTGGGCTTCTTCCTGCTTATTTTGTCTTAACAGCGATTTGACCAGATTAATATGTACCCAGGCATGATTCAGGCTACTCAGCAGCCCGGTAAAATAACGCTCGGCTTCCGGGTAGTCTCGCAGGTGAAGCAGACATTCGCCGACAATCCGACGCAATCTGGGATGAAGCTCACTGATGGTGTCATCGTTAAGTTGACGCTGGGCATGATACATCGCTGCGGCATAATCGCGCTGATAAAGACAATGCAGGAGTTTATTCAGCTTTTTACGCACCGTCAGCAAATAGTCCAGGCGGGCAGCAATCCGGCGGCTGTCCAGCGGCTTCACCCAGAAGTCGTCCGGCTGCAGCTCTACAATGCAGTTAACCAGTTCATGACTGGTTTCGGCGCTCAGAAAAATCACCGATGTACGGTCAGTAATAAACTGGTGCTGGCGGAGCTCTTCAAACAGATGAAAGCCGTCTTTGTCGTTGCTGACGTTAAATGCGAGCATGACTATATCAAAGGTGTGCTGCTTACACAGACGCAGCGCATGAAAAGCGTTAAATGCGCTGCTAATGTGCTTAACGCCACTGTCACGCAGTGCACTGATGATTTGATCATGAACCAGCCCCTGATTGTCAATAATCAGTACCTTGAGTTCTTCCGGTGATACCGGCGCAGGAAATTTATCCATCTTAGATTTCGCAAACTATGATTTTTTATCACTGCTATGCAATGACTTACTGTTTATAGCAGTACGCCGAGCAGCGCGGTTTACATTGTTATCAGGCTCTACCATACCAGCTTACTGACGTTTTTTAGGTATGAAATTTTCTGCACAGGCATATTTACTCAGGCCCATTTTTCGATGTCAGTGTCGCCCGGCCAGGGTTCATAACAAAACCGGTTGCGCCCGCCATTTTTTGCCCGGTACAGGGCTTTATCTGCCGCATCGATCAAGGCCCGTTCGTCAGGGAGGTTGTCGGTAAGATTGGCAAAATCAATCGATACAAACCCCATACTGACGGTCAGGTATGGGTGCATAGAGGCTTTGATGTGCGGGTAAGCGGCTTCGGCAAACAGGTCCAGAATATGCCGGGCAATCACTTGTGCGCCATTTCGGTCAGTATCAGTCAGAATGATACCAAACTCCTCCCCGCCCAGCCGGCTGACCAAATCAGTACCGCGCAACGCAGCTTTTTTTAACAGCCGGGCCACCGACACCAGACAATCATCACCCTTGCCATGGCCATAGTGGTCGTTGTAGGCCTTAAAGTCGTCAATATCAACAATTAACAGGGATAAGGTGGTTTGCAAACGGTGGCTACGCTCAATTTCATGATTAATCGACTCATCAAATTTACGCCGGTTGGCCAGTCCGGTCAGCGGATCGGTTGCAGCCAGAGACTCCAGTTGCAGTGTTTGCTGATACAGGCGGGTATGGCTTCGTACCCGGGCGTGAAGTAACGCGACCTCAATGGGCTTGGTAATGTAGTCCACCGCTCCTAATTCAAAGCCCTTGGTTTGCTGGTCAACCGCATCCAGCGCAGTCACAAAAATAACCGGAATTTTCAGGGTCAGGTCGTCTGCTTTGAGGCGCCGGCACACATCATAGCCGTTTATCTGCGGCATGATTACGTCCAGTAAAATCAGATCGGGTTGTGCAGTCCGGGCTTGACGTAACCCCTCTTCAGCAGCGGTGGCCACAATAACTTCGTAGTCTGGCGACAGTGAGTCAGCCATCATTCTGATTGTGGTCACATCATCATCAATAATTAACACTTTAGCTCGGTGCGACAACATACAAATTCCTAGTTAATTACCAACGAAAAGAAGGCAAGACGCGTTTTTTGAATGTATGCTCTTAACTAAGCCATAAGGAAATGCGCAAAGGACAACTATGTTAGCGTCTCTGCTTCGAACCGACTTTATGCCCCACGGGCACTGCTACCTGTGGAAACCGGAAATTCTCTGGCTCAATGTTATTTCAGACATTTTTATCGCGCTGGCCTACTTTTCAATTCCTTTTGCGTTGTTCTACTTTGTTAAGCGCAGAACTGACTTAAAGTTTAAAGGGATTTTCACCCTTTTTTCCCTGTTTATACTGTTGTGCGGTATTACCCATGTCATCAGTATTTTTGTTATCTGGCACGGCGCCTATGGTATCCACGGACTTGCCAAATTATTCACGGCCATCGTTTCATGCATTACTGCATATGTAGTATATAGAACGATTCCGGTCGCTCTGCAATTACCCAGCACAGAAAGTGTAAGAATCGCCCTGCAAAAAGCCGCCGACGAAAAGCTCAAGCGCCTGCATCTGGACAGCCTGAGGAAACAGGAAGCCATTTTACGAGAGTCCACCAATAGCATCCATATCGGGGTGTTGGTGCTTGATAAAAGCGCCTGTATCGAGCTGAGCAATCCGGCGGCCTGCCGCATTTTCGGGTATGACGCAGATACGCTCAGACAATACCCGGTACATCAGTTATTTGCAGACCAGGACGTTGCCCTGCCCGATGTTGCCTCCTTTTTAGCCGACAGTAAGCCTGGCGCGAGCCTGGGCCCGCTGCGCCTTAACAGCCACAGTGCAACAGGCAGCTCTGTACCCGTTGAAATTGTGCTGCGTAATCAGCCCGATGAAGCGATTCCCGGAGCAGTGATGTCGGTACAGGATATTTCGGCCAGAGTAGCCGCTGAACAGCAGTCAGCCCGCAGCGAACAGATCACCCAAAATATTATTGATGCGATGCCGGCCGGGGTGCATATCTTTAACCTTGATAACCGGCAACTTTGCCTGACCGGTACTAATCCGGCAGCTGACAAACTCATCAGTCACACCGACTCAGATGAACCGTATCAGGCCTTTCCTTTTTTCCCTGGCGGGCTGGCCATACCCCGGTGTATCGATATAGCGGAACAAGGCGGTAAGCCCTGGCAGCAAATTGTAAAGTGGCACGGTGATTCCCAGACCACACACTGGTTTGATACCACGGTATTTCAGAGTACGGTCGGTCAGCTTATTGTCATGTTTAATGATGTCAGCGAACGCGAGCAGGCCAAGCAGGCACTACACAAGCAGCAGAAGCTGCTGGAGCGCACGATTAATTATTCGATTGCCGGCGTTTATGTGTTCAATCTTAAACAACAACGTGCCCTTTACATCAACAAGCGATGCACCAGCATCAGTGGCTATTCCCCTGCTTATATCCACAGTCTGGGCTTCAAAGGTCTGTTGACGTTGATTCATCCGGAAGACCGGCCGCGTCTGGTTAAGCATATCCGTCATTTACTGAGACAGGAAGCCAGTCAGACCGGCAGCTTTCACGTACAGTACCGAATTCGCCATGCCTCTCACCGGTGGATATGGATCATGGCCCAGGATGCGATTTTTGAACGGGACAAAGATGGCCGGGTCACCGATTATATGGGCAGTTTTCTGGATATAACACCATTGCGAAGTATGCAGGAAAATCTGATGAAAACCCGGGATGAGGCGGAACAGGCAAGCCGTACCAAATCCGAATTTCTGGCCAACATGAGTCATGAAATCCGCACGCCGATGAATGCTGTGCTGGCGCTCACCGAAATGTTGCTGGACATGGAAATGGGGAAAAAACAACGTGAGTACTTAAGTAAAGTACATGCCTCCTCCCGTTCACTGCTGCAAATTCTCAACGACGTGCTGGACTACTCAAAACTGGAAGCCGGCAAGCTTACTATTGCCAGAGAACCCTTTGACTTGTTCCGGGTCCTGTCAGATATTCTGGCTTTATTCAGCGCCACAGCCGAGCAAAAAGGCATGACATTATCCTGCCAGGTTCTTCATCAGGTCCCCAGGTATGTGGTTGGCGACAGTGTACGTATTCGGCAGATACTGTCTAACCTGCTAGGCAATGCACTTAAGTTTACCGAAACCGGTGAAATCACCGTTACGGTCAGTTTATCCCGGCAGCAGGACGACTCTATTGCGCTATACGAGTTTGCGGTTAGTGATACAGGCATAGGCATCGAAGAGGCGCAGTTAAACAATCTGTTTTCGGCCTTCTCGCAGGCAGACAGCTCAATCAGTCGCCGCTTTGGTGGCACCGGGCTAGGTCTGTCGATATGCCGCAAGCTGGCCCAGTTGCTGGAAGGAGCGCTGACCGCTACCAGTGAACCTGGAAAAGGCAGCTGTTTTACACTGTCGATACCACTGGATCCTGACCGTCACGCTAAACCTGATGACAGTGCCGATGGACTGACCTGCCTGATAAGCAGTGAAAACAGCCAAAATTCATTCTGCCTGAATGAGATTCTCACCAGCAGTAAGGCCCGTTCGGTGACTACGGTGTCGATGGACGAGCTAATGGACGCCCGCCCCCCGGCCTGCGATCTTCTTATTATTGACATTACCGGTCTGGATAACGGCCAGCGCAGCCAGCTGCTTAGACATTTACTGGCAACACAGCACAGCGAGGATATTCGTGTTGGCGTGTTGTTTATCGGATCCCGGGCTGGCTTTGACAGCAGTGGCAGTGAGGTCATTCTCAATGTTCCCTCATTATGGGTATTTGCCCCCTTTTTACCGTGCGACATTGAAACCAGTATTCAGGAGCTTAAAGCACGTAAAGCCCAGACTATCAGCTCACAGTCGCATCAGCAGACGTTGTATTTCCCTTCCTGTCATGCACTGGTTGTAGAAGACAACAAAACCAATCAGTACGTTGCCTCGGAACTACTCAGTAAGCTGGGCTTTATCGTCCATATTGCTGAAAACGGACGAGAAGCAATGGACGTATTCAAGGCTGAAGTTTTTGATTTGGTATTAATGGATTTACAGATGCCGGTGATGGACGGCTACACAGCATCGGCTGCCATCCGTGGGCTGCCTGGTGGCGATAGCGTTCCCATCATTGCCATGTCTGCCGCAGTAACCGCTCAGGATAAACAACGGGTCATGGAATCTGGGATGGATGCCCATATTCCTAAGCCAGTTGACCGGGCGCAATTGCAGCAAACACTTGGCAAATTTTTAAGCAGTAAAGCTCTGCACGACTATTCATCCAGCCGGCCGGACCCTGAATATATTGAGCAGCAAACAGAAATTAAACAAAAACTGGCCATCAGTCTGCCGGGTTTTGAAACCCAGCCTGCTCTGGCCCGGCTCGGCGGTAGTGTCAGCGCGTATCAACAGTTGCTGAGCAACTTCAGCAGAGAGTATCAGGACTACGCCCGCAATCAGCAGACTTTGGGCATGGCAGACACCGAGCGCCTGCGCTTTGTTCACACGCTTAAGGGTCTGGCCAAAGCCATTGGTGCCACCCGCCTGCACATTCTGGCAGCCGAGGCCGAACGCTCAGAACAGGATGGTATTATTCCATCTCACAGTGATTTGCTTAGTGAACTTACAATGGTTCTGAAATCTGTCAACCAGTGTCTGGCCTGCCTGCCTGCTATCTATGAGCAGGCAGGGGAACATGCCAGTGACGATTTAGATATGCTGCGCAGTCGCCTGATTGCCCACAGTTACCTGCGTGAAAGTGACACCGAGGCATGGCGGGATGCCCTTACCCGCCAGTACGGAGAGCAAAAAACCGCGCAGATTGTGGGGCTAATCGGTCAGCTTAAGTACGCCGAAGCACTGACATTGATGGATTAACATTAACGGGGAGGATCGATGCGGTTACCCGATGTGGTATTAACCCGGAACCAGCCGGCAATAGAATAACGGTCGCGGGTGGCCGGGCGGACCTCGTGGGGAAATTCCTCACTTAAAAACAACACCACGGTACCCAGCTTCGGTGTCACGCGCACGCCGGCGGTATCGGCATCGTCTTTGTACAGTACCAACTCGCCCCCATCCAGAGCGTCCCATTCTTTGTTCAGATAGGTCACCAGCGACAACACACGGTTTGAGGCGCCTTTGAATGCATCATAATGGCGCTTATAAAAATCACCGGGGCGATAATGGGCAAAATGGCTTTCAAACGAAAACAGCCCCATGAACAAACGTTTATTTAAATGAGCTTTTAACGAATGACACCATTCCAGCCACTGTGCTCCTACCTGGCTGGACCCGTCAATCCAGCAGACTTTGTCGGTACGTACCGATTCATTTTTGTGAAACAGACTTTTGCGACCAATACCTGCCTCACTGAATTGTTGTTCACTAAGGGCTTTTTGATAGGCAGATAAAGCCTGGGTCATCGGTTCCGGTAACGCGTTATCCATAATGCAGTAGCCGTCCCGATACAAATCGTCAGCAATCCGGTCGAGCAAAGCCGAGTCACCAGAGTCATCACATTGCTGGAGCTCAGCAAATGTCAGCGCTGTTGCCATAAAATTTGTCTGTCCTGTAAGTAAACCGTGGGCCTGCGTTATACGTAAATGTGGTTTGCCTGGCAAGGGCTTTTTTGTCACAGTAGACGAATTAGTGTGCAGGTTTGTGCACCGACCAATCCAAACCCTTTCAGGGCCTGTATTAACAACAACATATAGCATTTGTAGCCCTGCCCGGTTAGCAGTATTACAACGCATTATTTTTAGTAAAAGGCGGTATGAATGAGTCAGGATCAAACCACTGTAGAAGGTACAGAGCATCATCTGGAATTGCGCAACCTGCGTTTAGATGACTACGGTGATATCAAAGAACTGATGGACAAGGTTTACGTCAATGTTGGCGGCGCCTGGCCCTATAAAAACTTTAAAGCTCAGGTGAACACGTTCCCTGAAGGACAGATTTGTATTGAAGACAAAGGCAAGGTTGTCGCCTTTGCTATCTCGGTCATCGTGGATTATGAACAGTTTGGTGACAAACACAGTTACGATGAAATTACCGGCGATGCCTATCTTACCACCCATGATCCCAACGGTGATGTGCTATACGGTGTGGAAGTCATTGTGTGCCCGAGCTACCGGGGCCTGCGTCTGGGCCGGCGACTTTATGAAGCGCGCAAAGAGTTGTGTCGTAATCTTAATCTGAAATCCATCATGGCCGGTGGACGAATTCCGAATTACCGCAACTACTCCAGTGAAATGTCGCCGTATGAGTATATTGAACAGGTAAAAAGTAAAGACATTTACGATCCTATCCTGACCTTTCAGATTTCCAACGGATTTGAAGTTAAGCAGGTCATGACCGCGTACTTGCCCGAGGACAAAGACTCCAGTGGCTATGCGACCCTGTTGCAGTGGCATAACATTTATTATGAGCCGGGCAATCCGTCATTAATAGGCGGCAAAAAATCCAGCGCGCGAATTGGCTGTATACAGTGGCAAATGCGCTATTTCAATAATGTCGAGGAGCTGCTTCAGCAGGTTGAATATTTTGTTGATGCGTTGTCTGATTACGGTTGCGACGTGGCGCTGTTTCCGGAGTTTTTCAATGCACCACTGATGGGCCTGAGCCCAAGTGACTCTTCCATAGATGCGATTTATCACCTTGCCACCTACACTGATGAAATACTCAGTGCAGTGTCACATCTGGCGGTGTCGTATAACATCACAATCATTGCCGGCTCCATGCCGGTGGTTGAAGATGAGGAGTTATACAATGTGGCTTATGTGTGCAAACGCGACGGCACGATTGAAAGTCAGTACAAACTGCACCCTACTCCCCATGAAAAGAAAGACTGGATTATGAAAGGTGGCGATAGCCTGAAAACCTTTGATACAGACTTTGGCAAAATTGGCGTGCTGATTTGTTATGACGTAGAGTTTCCTGAACTGGCAAGGGTTTTGTCTGAGCAGGAAATGCAGATTCTGTTTGTACCATTTTGGACCGATACTAAAAATGGTTACCTGCGAGTGCGCCGTTGCGCCCAGGCCCGGGCCATTGAAAATGAATGCTATGTGGCGATTGCCGGCAGTGTGGGTAACCTGCCAAAAGTCGATAACGTCGATATTCAGTATGGCCAGACTGCGGTATTCTCTCCGTCAGACTTTGCTTTCCCGCACGATGCTATAGTGTCGGAAACAACGCCTAATACTGAAATGACCCTGATTGTTGATTTGGATCTGGATAAACTGACCCGGCTGCAAAATGAAGGCTCAGTACGAAATTATCTGGACCGTCGACGTGATCTGTACCGGGTAGACTGGATTGGCAACCGCTAGTCAGATAAAGCAACCCTGAACAATTGAAAAAAAGGCTGTGATGTATGCAGCCTTTTTTTTACATTGGCAAGCTGCTGGAACACGCTTTGCATATTTTTAATGAAATGAGCGCTACAGATACGTTATTGCTCAGGCAAAAGGGCATCTGTGCTGCCGAATGTCTGATTACGCAGCCTTTCGAATATGGAGATTCTAATGAACGTAAAGCAGATTTTCTGGTCACATACTACACAGCTGATACATTTACCCAGTGTAACGCTGACACGGGTCGGTAACGCTCCAAAAGGTTAAGCGCTAGCAAAAAATCATCTGCAAGTGCAGTGGGTACAGGGATAGTATTACAACTAAAATCACGCTAACATGAACGAATTGCGCTTAATTTCCAGTCAAATAACCTGCTAAAACACAAAGTTAAGAGAGAGTATGGCTAACGATTCAAAAAACGATGATTTTCCGACTATTCGTCTGGATGATGAAGATCGTCGTGATTACCAGCAAAACAAACGTCGCGCCGGACACAC
This sequence comes from Salinimonas lutimaris, assembly GCF_005222225.1. Classification (GTDB taxonomy): domain Bacteria; phylum Pseudomonadota; class Gammaproteobacteria; order Enterobacterales; family Alteromonadaceae; genus Alteromonas; species Alteromonas lutimaris. Next base: position 1,854,952 of record NZ_CP036536.1, on the reverse strand, counting down.
GGCTTCTCACACTATTCCGTCTGGTAATGCGGCTGCACAAACCGTGGTCGATGATGACGACGAGGACGAAAAGCGCGGTGGTGCCAGTACAGTGCTGGTCATATTGGTGTTTCTATTGGCATTAGGTGGCCTTGGCGGCTGTTACTATTTATATACACTGTTGCAGCAGCAACAGGCTGTGGCACAGGAAGCCGAGGGCCGGCTTGCCGAGCTGGAAAGAAAACTGTCGGCGACCGATGAGGAAATGGGTGAGTCAACCGTGGCCTTGCAGGTAAAGGTCAATGAGCTGTCAGAAAAGAGCAAGGAAACCTGGGAGCAGGTTGATAAGCTGTGGGCATCGGCTTGGCGTCGTAATCAAAAAGAAATCACCGAGCTGAGCGATAAAGTCAGCAGCATGCAAAAAGAGCTGACCGCTTCTGTGTCCAGAGTATCTGAAGATGTATCGACTCATCAGAGTCGTCTGACGTCGATTAAAAATCAACTGGCATCGCTGGCTGATGAAGTACTGGCGTTTAATGTGTCGCTGGAACAGATTAACAACGATAAGCAAAGTCAGCAGCAATCAGTACGAAATGTAAATGACAAACTCAGTGTGCTGGAAAAGCGCAACAATACGCTTAACAGTCGTATCAGTGCACTGGAAAATGACCTGCGGGATATTGCGACCAAAGTGGTTAGCGGGCCGCAAAATAATGGTGGTAGCACCGGAGGCGGCTCAGCCGAGTAACCCGTTTGCTGATGATGTGGTAATAATGATAAACCCCGGGCTTGCCCGGGGTTTTGTTTTATCATCCTTGCGGCGTTTGCTGCATTACGTAGATTTCACCGTCATACACACCCTGTATGGTCAGTTTCTGACTGGCCAGCGAGCGCAGATAATTAATATGCGCCTCTTCAATCAGCTGGCCCGGCACAATCAATGGAATACCCGGCGGGTACGGTGTAACCAGCCCGGCGGCAATGCGCCCGGCACTTTGCTCCCAGGCAATCGATTCACGCTGACTGAAAAATGCCGCAGAAGGAAGCTGAACCAGATTAATTGCCGGAATCGATTCTGGTAGCGGACTGCGGTTTTTACTTTTGTTCAGCGTCACTTTACCTTCATCCAGCTTTTTCAGTGCATTGTACAGCCGGACAATCTTGGAGCGCATACCGCCTAATGTCAGCAGAACTAAAATGGTACTGTGGGTGAACTTTTCGATTTCCAGACCCACCTCGTCCATCAGGAACCGGTGAATTTCATGATTTGAATATTCCAGTGCAGAGATATCAATCAAAATTTTCAGCGGATCGTGGCCCATGTTATCACTGGTAAAATGACTGAAAACCCGGGCAAAGTCTTCAGTATCCAGAATTCTGAGACGCTTAAACCGCGCCACTTGCTGCTTAAGCTCTGCAACATTGGCCAGCAGTTCATTCAGAATTTTGTAGCCTTCCATTTCCAGCTGTTGACGACACACATCCAACGAGGCGATCAGCTGGTATTTAGGCGACGTACTGGTGTGGATACTGTAAATTTCCTTAAAAAAGTCTTTATCAAAATCCGGGTCGTTAACATGAATAAACGATGCCTGCGAAAACGCTGACACTACCTTATGTGCTGAGTGCGTGACATAATCAGCGCCGGCATGCACTGCAGAATAATCCCGGAAGCGGGGATGGAAAAAGGAATAAGCAAACCAGGCCTCATCAATGAAGACCTTAATACCGTACTGATGCCCCAGCTTTACCACCTGTTTCAAATCTGTCAGCAGTCCATCATAAGTACAGCCGGTCAGCACAATAAGTTTGGCATCCTGATTAGCTTCAATCACCTCTGTGAGCTGGTCCAGCCTGGGCGGTGAAAAAATACCGTAGTCAGGATTAAATACACTGTCCAGATATACCGGCATGGCACGAGCCTGCACAATCCCGTAGTGCACCGACTTATGACAATTGCGATCTGCAATGACTTTATCGCCCTCGCGCAGTAAGGTTTGCAATATGATTTTATTGGAGGTCGATGAACCATTGGTAACAAAATAAGACTGGCGAACCTCAAATGTACTGGCTACGTTGGCCTGTGCACGGCCTATCGCGTGCGTGCCATCAGATAACGAGCCCAGTGAGTCAACGCTGACTGACAGGTCACTGACAAATACATTGCGACCAAAGAAGCGGTAAAAATCGCTGATATAGGGTGAGTTTCTAAAGCTGGCGCCACCGCTGTGGCCTGGCGTATGCCAGGAGTCGTTAGCCTCCAGCACATATTCTTTATAGGCGGTCCAGAATGGTGTCTCGTTTCGATCATCAAAGTCATTGATGATGTAGCCCAGAATAGACTCAGGATCGGAAATAATATCATTTCGATAAAAAAACGACTCCATTGAGCTGGACTGATTCACAATGTCCAGGCCCCGGATGGCATCACCTAAGACATACACCGGCAATTCACGCCGAATGGCTTTGATGGCATCTATCACTACTGCGTTATTGGCAATCTTGCCCTTTCCTTCACCAAAAATCTCACTTTCCCTGGCTTCGGTATCCCAGCTAAAGACCACAGCCTGAATGTCACCATCGTTAGTGACCTGCTCCAGTGCAGATTGCACAGAGCTGGCCTCCACCACACTGATAGTGACATCAGGGCGTTCAAACAACTCAATAGTAGAGCGAATACTGGTACATAACTGCTCCAGTAAATCCGGGGCATCTTCAACAATTAAAATTTTCAGCTGTGGTTGCATAAGACTTAAACAATGCTGCGTGGTAAGACAATGTAACCTCAGTCTACCTGTGTCATGCAGTCTTGTCATGATAACCGGATAGATTGCCAACCCACAGAGACTATCAATGCTGTCAGGAACCAGCACATCAAATGAGCAGCTTACAAAAATTTAATTAACCGTATCAGGGGGGTGATACCCTTAAATAGGCTAATCTTGTGGTTATACAGTTAAACGGAATTGAGTTTTGTGCAGGACGCTGAACCAGACAGTTACCAGTACCGCAACCGCCTTCGGCTCAACGCTATTATTATTATCGGCGCCGGTTGCCTGCTAACGGCTTTATCTGTGTATTTTTATCTGCAGGTTAACCGGCAGTGGCACCATTACTCCGCGCAGAATACCACCACCTATATTGTTCATGATCAACTTGTTCAGCAGTTAGGCTATGGGGGGTTTATCCATAATTTCAAAAACCTGGTATTACGCAAGGATATTGAGACCTATGGCGTGGCAGCGCATCGTTCTCTGGCGACTGTTTATCAGGCGATTGGCCAGCTTAAACAGCTCAGTCAGTACGACCATAACGCGATTGTCACTATTGAACACACGGTTGCCGAATACAATCAGAAGCTAAATGAAGTTGAAAAACTCATTGGTGAGGGAAAAAGCAGTGAATTTATTGATCGTCAGGTCAAAGTAGACGACGCACCCGCGCTACAGGCGCTGCGCCAGTTCAGTCTGTCGGTGAAAGCCAGCCTTTCCGAGAGGCAGGAGACGCTTTCACAAAGTTTTTTGCTGGCTCTGGGCGTGCATATTATTTCCATCGGTATTTTTGTGGGGCTGCTGATGGTGTATTTTCGCAGTCTGACCGTGGCCAGTAAAAAGGAGCATCAACACGCCAGTCAGGCATTTGCCGGTGCCAGAGCCAAGTCAGCATTTCTGGCTAATATGAGTCACGAGGTCCGCACCCCGCTAAACGGCATTCTTGGTGTATTGCAACTACTCAAGCGCGACAGCGCCGATCATCAGGATAATGTATTGCTGGATCGGGCGCTTTTTTCCGGTAAGGCACTGTTAACTATCATCAACGACATTCTCGACTTTTCAAAAATTGAAGCTAATCAGCTGACCCTGGAGCATATTGAATTTTCCGTCAGTACGGTGATGGAGTCGGTGATTTCTGATCTGGGACCGGTGGCCAGAGAAAAAGGTATAGCACTGGTATCTCACACCCCGGCGCCGTTTAACCCGGCACGCATGGGCGACCCGGTACGCTTAAGGCAAATACTACTGAATCTTACTGCTAATGCGGTTAAGTTTACCCCTCATGGTCAGGTTCAGCTTGAGGCCAGTCAGGCCGAATGTCATGGTACACAAGGCGTGCTATTTGTTGTTAAAGATTCCGGTATCGGCATGAGCGAAAACGCTCTGCAAGGCTTATTTGAACGCTTTACACAAGCTGACTCAACTGTGACGCGCCGATTCGGAGGTACCGGATTAGGCATGTCTATTACCCGTAATTTGATTGATATAATGAAAGGTATGATTGAGGTAAGGAGTAAAGAAGGTGAAGGCACCACCATCAAAGTCTTTTTACCTCTTGATGTTGTGAGCGCTAACCAAAAAAGTCAGGCCAGTGATGATCTGCCTGTCACGTTGCCGGTTCTCGACGGCCTGTGCATTCTGGTTGCCGAAGATAACGACATTAATCAACTGGTCATACAGTCTATGCTTGAGCCAACCGGCGCCAGAATCATTATTGCCGGTGACGGGAAGCAGGCTGTAGCCCACTATCAACAGCATCAACCAGATATAGTATTAATGGACATTCAGATGCCGTTAATGGATGGGGCGCAGGCGTGCAACATGATTAAGCAGCACAACCCTGATGCCTGTATCTACGCGTTTACGGCAAATGCCATCACTGACGATGTACAGACCTACCTGAACAGTGGATTTGATGCTTACCTGAGTAAACCGGTTGAACTGGACGTGTTGTATGCCCGGCTGAACCAGTGGAAAGCACAAAGAAAAGCCGGCTGAGTAAACTCAGACCGGCTCAGTATTGGGGTGCTATTTACACGGCTGAAAATCAGAAAGTATAAGCGACTTTCCCATACACATAACGGCCTGTGAATCCATAGGGTGAAAAGCCAGAATATGGGAAGATGTTGGTAAAGGTGGTGACCTCATCCACCAGGTTGCGGCTGGCTTCGGGGTACACATCAAACAGATTGTTGGCCCCTACCGACACCGACAAATCATCGGTGATAGCCACCCGTACATCCAGATCCGTAATCCACTCAGACGGAATAATCTCGTTGCGTGCTTCAATAGAAGAAGGATCTTCTACCTCACCGTATCGTGTTGTGCGTAAAGTCGCAGCGTAGCGATCGTAAGTCCAGGTGACGCCCAGATTTATTTTGCTATCTGGTGAGCTCGTCTCAAATCGGCGCAGTTCAACGTCATCAAACAGATTGCCCTGATCAAAGCCGGCATTTTGTAACACCTGTGGCGCTGCCAGCACATCTGTCACTTCATTGTCATTAAAGTTGATACCGGCATTGAAGTAGTAATCACCATACGAGTCGGTATTCAGGGTATAGGTGGAAACAATATCCACCCCTTCTGTACGCGAGTTGATAGCATTTAAAAAGAACCGGGCACGGTTAGCGCCGGTTCCGGCCAGCAGGGCCTCTATGGCCTCACCCGACAGATTGTTAGACAGCACGATGCGGTCATCAATATCGATGCGATAAAAATCGACCGTCAGATTAAAATCTGCACTGGGAGAATACGTAAAGCCAGCACTGAAGTTATCTGACTCCTCCGCATCCAGCCCCGGGCTACCCAGAGCCTGAGCCACGTCACTTGACGGAGCAAATGTGCCGGTTTCAGTGGGTTCTCCATCCACAAATACCGTCGCGATGGAGGTAAAATACTGCTGCTGTAAAGAAGGAGCTCTGAAACCGGTAGACACTGACGCACGCAGTGCCAGTGCGTCGGTTACCGTGACCCGGTGCGACATTTTCCAGTTAAAGGTACTGCCAAAGTCGGAGTAATCTTCAAAGCGACCGGCTACGGCCACATTCCAGTTTTCCAGGACATCGGCTTCCAGATCGACATAAAAGCTGTAGTTATGGCGGCTGTTGTCTCCGGCAGACTCCGGCGTAAACCCGGGAAAGACCTGTGCGCCTGCGGCGCCAAATGGACCCGCAACCGGATCGGTGGTCACACCGCCGGGACCAAATGCCCCCTGTACATAGGAGTTTTCTTCACCAGCCTCAATGTCATAGCCTTCATGACGATATTCTGCCCCCATGGCAAAATTCATTTCACTGAAAAATAGCTGGGTGTCCAGTAAACGCGATACATCCGCATTAATGATGGTGGTATCGTAGGTCAGCGTACCGGCATCAAACTCGGTTTGAGAACCCGGGCCCAGCGAGGTGTTCAGGCTATTAATGACACTGTACTGAAGCTCGTTGGTGCCATGGGTGACCGAAAAATCATAGTTCCAGATTTCGGCATAGCCTTTAATACCGGCAAGCAGCGACATGTCACTGATATCGGTTTGAATAGACGGTAAAAAACCATCGGGGTAAATAGCGGTGATATTGCGGCTGTCCTGCGCTCTGCGGTAAAAACCGCCACCGGTGGAGTCCCGTGAACTGGCCCCGGCTGTGGCATAAAATTCCATGGAGTCAGTTAATGCTTTTCCTGCATTAACAAATAAAGCATAGTCTTCTACTTCACCGTTGCCATACACATGATTGTAACGGTTTACCGTTAACTCACGCTCATCGACGCTACCATCTTCATTGCGGGCATAGTTTTCCCGCGGGTCAAAATCTGCCCGGTTTGCCTGACCACGGTCTCGATATTCGGCCGAAACATTAACAAAGCCGTCATCGCCCCACTCAAAACCCATGTTACCGCGCAGGGTAAACGTCTGGCCATCGGTCAATTCACGCTCAGAGCCGGTATTAAATAACAGATTGCCATCATCGCCTACGCTGACACTGTTTAAATCCGGAATACCGTCCATGGATGTCACATTGGCGCCATAGGTGGCTGAAACATCACCCCCTTCACTGGCATCTTTAAGAACAATATTGATCACACCGGCGATGGCATCTGAACCGTATTGTGCGGCGGCGCCATCACGTAGTACTTCAATACGTTTGATGGCATTGGCAGGTATTGCGTTTAAGTCGACCGCAGAAGAGCCTCGGCCTACAGAGCCATTCAGATTCAGCAAAGCGGATGTGTGACGACGTTTACCGTTGACCAGAACCAGCGTGTGGTCAGGGGCCAACCCACGAAGCTGAGCCGGACGGACATGATCAGTACCGTCTGTAATCGATGGCTGGGGAAAGTTGAAACTGGGCAGCAGGGAGTTTAAGACCATATTGGTCTCTGTCAGCCCGGTTGCTTCTATGGATGAGGCATCAATAATATCAATAGGTACTGGCGAGTCATTGATAGTACGCCCGGCCCGTCTTGAGCCAACAATCTGAATTTGCTCTACATCCTGCTCCTGAGCGCCGTCTTGTGTTTGTGCAGAGGCTGTAACAGGTATACCTGCCAGCGCAGCAGCGATAACCGACAACGAAAAAGCGGAACGACTGAAGTTTCCTTTGTACATAGTGATTTCCCGGATAATAAAATTCGAATCACGAGCCTGCGCATGCTGAGGGCATGCTTTGTTATTGGAATACGACCCGTGAAGCCCTTCTGTCGTTGAAGGTGCGCAAAGCGCAGCGATAAGTCCTGCAATGTTGTTATTAATAGGTGCTTTGCTGTCCATAGTTAACCACAGAAACCGACAGACGAACAATGTGCATAGACGAAAAATGTTGATTTAAATCAGTGGACCGACCTGCTAAAACTATCTGACAGCTGATTCAACTGAGTAGCAACCAGATGCTTACGCCGAGCATTAAGCTACCTGATATACGATTCATGCGTTGTACATGCCCGGACTGAGCCAGCAGCTTTTTCAGGCCCTTGCCGCCTGTGGCATAAATTGACATACAAATAAACTCAGAACACATAATAATGGCAATCAGCCAAGGGAGCTGATAGGTCAGTGATTGCTGTGGTTCAATAAAAGGAGGCAGCAGTGCAATCATAAAGGCCCAGCCTTTTGGGTTAGCGACTGCGGTTGTAAAACCCTGCGCGATTAGCTGCAACCGGGAGCGGGCTGGCAGAGATACCTCATCGGCTTGCAAAGCCAGACGGCCTTTGGATTGCCACATACTCAAACCGATATAAAAAAGATAGGCCGCTCCGGCGATTTTCATCAGGGTAAACAGCCACGGCAGCTTAAGCATGATAGCCGCTACGCCCAGCACAGCAGACAAAGCAACCAGTCCCACGCCAATCACTTCGCCAAGCATCATCCAGACTGTGCGCCGATATCCGAACTGCATGCCCAGAGATAATGCCAGCGTCATACACATACCCGGCGTAATTGAAACAAAAAAGAAAGTGGGAATAAAAACACTGAGCAGTGACAGAGACATCAAAAATCGCTTACAAGGAATTGGGGTTGCTGCATCATGCATCCAGCAACCCGGCGATTCAAGCTGATATCGCTACATCACGGATATCTTCATTGCATACACGGTTTGCTCACCATTATTGTCGTTTAAAAACAACGTAGCAAAATAGCCATTTTGTTCCAGCTCAACGGTATCGCGATAGTGGAAAACATTATCCGGTGCGATATTCATCACTTCCTGCAATGGCTGACCAAAGTAAAACTGGTCAAATTTCCACTGTTTACCGGCACTTTTCAGTAAATCAGGACTTACAGAAATTTCAGCTACCGACGAGCCAATGGCTTCAACCAGTGTATTGGCATCATACAAATACAGATAACGGCCGCTGTTTTTACGGCTCTGCCCAATGGCCTGTGCTTTTACGTGACGGATATCAATCAATTCATCTTCGTGTTTTTGTTTCAGCAAACTGGCAAACTCTCGCAGGGCTTCATTCTCAATCGACGTAAAATCCCATTGGGATTTAACAGGATTTGCTGTGCTTTGAAGTGTAAAACCTGTCACTTCAGTGCGGGTGTATTGCTGATTATTTTTAAGTAATTGCTCGGTGACCAGCGACAATCGCGCGTCACCGCCGGCAGCCAGAAGATTAAATTGTTCAATTTGTTCAGGTGTGATGATGTCGCCCTTATGCACCTGGCCCGGCAGCTCCCAGTTACGATCATCAAAACGTTCATCAAATTCCAAATGATTAATAAACTCGTTTTTAAAGGTATCGCTATAACTGGCCGCACGTACAAAACGCTCGTTTTTAAACCACAACCAGTGACTTCTGCCATAAGCCAGCACACGTATGCCAGATGCAGGGGCAAATTCAAACACCGGTGTGCCGAATCGCTCAACCACATCCTCATAACTACTGCTTAGCTTCAGACCATAAAGACTGCCGTGGGGCGCTATCAGATGATTGTCGCCCAGTTCAGGCGTTTTGATCGTGTCGGTAAGCTCGATTGTATGCGCATATTTGATTGATACAGTGGACATTTCCACTAACTCCTGTGGACTACCGCTGGCATTCAAAGGGGTCGCCTTTGCCTTTAGCTTGCTGTGATTTTTACAGGCACCGATAAACTGGCCGGTCAGACTCACTGATGCTTTTCCGGACTCGCGCTTGTGCACATTTCTTTTGGTCAGTGCCAGCGCTTCTGCACCGGACTCTTTTGCTTTTGTCTTTAATGTTTTAATAAGTTGCGGCAATACGGGCTGAACGTCCTTTGCCTGTACCAGCTTACCCTGAATATCGATATACTTAACCGCAGTATCTTCCCCCACCACGCTGTAATCACATGCCGGATAGTAATTCAGCACAGCTATCTCGTTCGCATGCGACATCGACATGCCAGCTACCGACGAGCACAGGGCGACCCCTGCCATAGTCCATAATTTCATAATAAGTCCCTTTGTTTTTAGTCAGACTACCAGCAGGCTAACTATGCTGTCCAGATTTTAACCACCCCAAAATTAATATTACTCTCTAACCAGACACCCACAGCAAAATGTCCTGTCACTGCCGCAACCGTTAATCGGACACCCATCGCAAAATGCCCTGTCACTGACGCGCTCGTTAACCAGACACCCATAACACAATGCCCTGTTACTGCCGCGCTCGTTAACCAGACACCCATAACACAATGCCCTGTTACTGCCGCAACCGTTAATCTGACACCCATAACACAATGCCCTGTTACTGCCGCGACCGTTAACCTGACACCCATAGCGCTATTTAATTGGACACCCATAGCGTTATTTATTTGGACACCCACTCCAATTTGCCAAACAAAAGTGGTCGTTCGGTCCGGGTCCAGTAATATAGCGTTCAGCCTGAATACGTATGCAGCGCATTTATTAACACGGCATTAACCGTTATTGTGCCTGTCCTGATAAATTGCTGACACAGCAGCCACGGTTATCAACCGTGCTGCTCCATAAAAACCATGCACTCATCGTTGTTTATTGCGGCCATTATGCGCCGCTGCCTGTTTATATTTTTTGTTGTTTTTTCCGCGGTAACTTGCGGGGCTGATTTAGTCAGCTATGAAGTAACCGGTGACAGTCTGCGGTTGCAGCGGGCTGACAATGTTACCGTGACGGTAAAGCCGCTCACCAGTCAGAGCCTTGAAGTCATCTATGAAAAAAGTGGTGAGCCACTGATGCCATCGCTGGCCATCAATCCGCACCTGATGCGCGCTGAAACACCGTTTTCACTGACCATAAAAAGCCCGCAAACACTCACATTCAGCCAGGGAAGCATCAAACTTCAGGTGGATCGCTCCCCGCTCCGGCTCTCTTTTATTTATGCGGATGGCACCAAGGTCAGTGAAGCAGCCGGCGGATTTTTCTATAACACCTTTCGCGGTATACAGTTTGCTCTAGCGCCGGATGAAAAAATCATGGGCGGCGGCGAGCGCGTGCTGGGTATGAACCGGCGCGGGCACCGTATGCCGTTATACAATAAAGCAGCGTATGGGTATTCTGATGAGCCGGTGGATCAGATGTATTTTGGCCTGCCGGCTATTATGTCATCCAGCCGTTATGCCATCATGTTGGATAGCCCGGCCAGCGGCTATCTGGATATCGGCCATACACAACCTGATAAGCTACAGTTTGAAATAGCCGGAGGAAGACTGGCGTATATCGTATCTATGGCAGCGTCGTTGCCCGAACTGGTTAAACAAATTACCACGGTTACCGGAAAGCAGCCTCTGCCTCCGCGCTGGGCTCTGGGAAATTTTGCCTCCCGGTTTGGCTATCGCACTGAGCAGGAAACCCGTGATGTGGTAGATAAATTTAATCAGGATGACATTCCGCTGGATGCCGTGGTGCTGGATTTATACTGGTTTGGCAATACCATTCAGGGGCATATGGGTAACCTGAACTGGGATACCAATGCTTTTCCGGATCCGGTTGCCATGATTCGCGACTTTAAACAACAGGACATCCACACCGTGGTGATCACAGAGCCCTTTATTTTATCCGGCTCCAGTGAATACAGCAGTGCCAGGGATGCCGGCATCCTGGCCAAAAATATCAATGGTAAGCCACACCTGTTTGACTTCTACTTTGGTAACACCGGCCTGGTCGATATATTCAGCCCCAAAGCACAGCAGTGGTTCTGGCAGTACTATGAGCGCCTGCTGAATCAGGGAATAGATGGATGGTGGGGAGACCTTGGCGAGCCGGAAGTACATCCTGGCACCCTGTTACACAACTGGCAGGAACACACCTGGTCGGCTGACGAGGTACACAACGGCTACGGGCATAAATGGGCTGAAATGGTATACACCAATACTCTGAACGCCCGCCCTGAGCAACGTCCTTTTCTGCTGATGCGTTCAGGTTTTCTGGGCAGTCAGCGCTATGGCATGATGCCCTGGACCGGCGATGTGTCACGCACCTGGGGCGGTCTGAATGCGCAAATCGAACTGTCGCTGCAAATGAGTCTGTTCGGACTGGCCTATACTCATTCTGATTTAGGTGGTTTTGCCGGTGGCGATAAGTTCGACGCTCAGTTATATACCCGCTGGTTACAGGCCGGCACATTCTTTCCGGTATTCCGTCCTCATGCGCACGAAGGTATCGCACCAGAACCGGTTTTTCATGATGAACACACTAAGGCAATTGCCCGCCGGTTTATCAAGCTGCGCTACGCCATGTTGCCTTATAATTACAGTCTGAGCATTGAAAACAGTCTGACCGGCATGCCTTTGATGCGCCCAATGTCTTTTACTGAGCCTGCCCGGTATTTTGATAATGCCAGTCAGTTTATGTGGGGCGATGCGCTGCTGGTGAGACCGATCGCAGAGCCAGATGTCAAACAGGTGGATGTCACCCTGCCTGACGGTATCTGGTTTGATTTTTTTGACGATACCAGACTCACCGGCGGGCGGGTAATTCAGGCAGCAACCACACCCGAAACACTTCCGGTATATGTTAAAGCCGGCGCATTTATGCCTATGCAATCTGGTTTGTCACGCACCGCTGATTACCAGGCTGATACGATGACCATGCACTACTGGGCCGATGGCTCGGTCGGGCAGTCCGGTTATACCTGGTATGAAGATGATGGTAAGGCGGCTGACAGCCTGCAGCAGGGGAAATTGCTGCGCGTCGATTTTAGCGCGGTGCAGTCCGCCAAATCACTGGAACTGTCGGTTACCCCTGAGGGTCACTACCCTGACATGCCCGGTACACGCACTATCACGTGGCACATACACGGGCTGCAAAGCGCCCCGCCAGTAAGCACACAAAAAAATTGGGAATGGAATGAGACAAACAGGCTGCTGAGCATCACCACAACGGTTTCCAACACACAGCCAACCGCCTTTTCAATAACGCTGTAATAAGTGACCGGTCAACCCGTCATCTTCTGAATTGCTTCAATCAAGTCCGCTGGTTAACGGCGACCCGTGGACTTTTTTGGACCTGACTCTTGTTTACGGCCCAGCGACAGTGTTCTTCCTTTGCCCGGCTTACTAGCAGTGTCTTTTCGCGCCGGTGCTTTCACTTCAACCCGCTTCACAGTGTTTTTTTTCACCTCGGCGCTGTGGCCATCCCGGGCGGTTTTGCTGGAGCCTTTCACGGCTTTATTAAGCTCGGTAAGTTCACGCTCGGACAGATTACGCCACTGACCCGGCTTCAGGTTGCCCAGCTCCATATGCATAATGCGGTTACGCTTAAGCTTGGTAACGTTATATCCCAAAAACTCGCACATGCGCCGGATTTGACGATTCAATCCCTGGGTTAGAATGATGGTAAACGTAAATTTGCCGGTAGGTTTCACCGTACATGGCTTGGTTACCGTACCCAGAACAGGCACACCGGATGCCATTTTTCTGATAAATTTTTCACTGACAGGCTGATCAACCGTCACTTCATATTCTTTGTCGTGCACGTTTTCTGCACGCAGTATTTTATTCACAATATCACCATCACTGGTCAGCAGGATCAGGCCCTCAGAGGGCTTGTCCAGTCGTCCGATGGGAAAAATCCGTTGCTTGTGGCCTATTGCATCCACAATATTGCCTTTCACATGGCGCTCGGTCGTACAGGTAATGCCTATTGGTTTGTTGTACATCAGATAAATACGATCAGACTTGTCTTTGGCAACAGCGCCAATCAGGCGGCCATCAACTTTTACCCGATCACCCGGCCCCACTTTGGTACCAAGCTCAGGTTTTTTGTCATTAATCGTCACGCGCTGTTCTTCTATCAGTTTATCGGCCTCACGGCGTGAGCAAAGCCCGGTGTCACTGATATATTTATTCAGACGTTTTGCGTTATCTGCTGTCAAACTGAATGCCTTTTGAAAGAAATAGAGTCGTTGAATTATACCTGCCGGCTAAAGCAAAAGCAGTATGGTGTGCTATAAACAAAAAAAGCGCTCATAAGAGCGCTTTTCATGATGAAACCTATGCTTAGCGACGGATGCCCAGACGCTTGATCAGGTCAAGGTAACGCTGTGCGTTCTTGCCTTTCAGGTAATCAAGAAGCTTACGACGCTGGCTAACCATGCGCAGCAGACCACGACGTGAGTGGTGATCTTGCTTGTGGCTTGCAAAGTGACCCTGAAGCTTAGCAATGTTGTGAGTCAACAGAGCGATTTGTACTTCAGGAGAACCTGTATCGCCTTCTTTTACGCCGTAATCAGCAATGATTTGCGCGGTTTCTGCTTTAGTTAGTGACATAATATTCTCCAGTTAGGAAATGAAGACTGGCCGATCACTAATTCAGCCAGTCAGATAAGAGCGCGTATTATAAAGATGGCACACGGTTTATCAAGCCCTCACAGAAAATTTCTGTGACGTGACTTACCATACCACCCGACGCTTGGGGTTAATAAATACCGTGTCCGTACCGGCAGCAGCGGGTTGATCCTTCGGCGCAATCACACCTTCACCCACGCCTAAAAATACGCTATCGCAATAGACCCGGTATGGTTGTCCTGCCACGGGGTGCTGTTCGCTGGTGCCCTGAACACTCTGACCATTGTCAAAACGCTGGCGCGCCGCTGCGGAGATCTCAACAGATTCAAGCCGGTGCACCGCAGTATCCATGGACAAAAGTAACCCATCCATTGCAGCAAAGTCAGGTGCGTCGTCGGCACCGCGTAATGCTTCAAGCTGTTCAATCGTGACCATCTTGTCAGTCGGGTAATCTGCCACTTCGGTCCGGTGCAGGCGTGTTACATAAGCACCACACCCCAGCAGCTGACCAATATCATCTACCAGGGAGCGAATATAGGTGCCTTTGCTGCACTTAACCCGCATGGTGACATCCGGCAAACTAATATTTACAATATCCAGTTCGTAAATCGTGATATCCCGGGCTTCACGCTCAATAGTGATGCCCTGCCTAGCATAGTAATACAGTGGCTTACCCTGATGTTTTAATGCTGAAAACATAGAGGGAATTTGCTTGCTGGCCCCCAGGAAACTGAGGCAAGCTTCACGCACCTGCGCTTCACTGACCGTCACCGGGTTTTGCTCCACCACTTCGCCGTCGGCATCAGACGTGGTGGTACGAATACCCAGTCTGGCCGTCACTTCATAGGCTTTCTCGGCATCCAGCAAAAACTGTGAAAACTTGGTTGCCTCGCCCAGACAAATGGGCAACATGCCACTGGCCAGTGGATCAAGCGCACCGGTATGTCCGGCTTTTTGCGCCTGAAACAACCAGCGCACTTTTTGTAACAGCTGATTAGACGACCCACCTAAAGGTTTATCCAGTAATACAATGCCGTTTACTGCACGGCCTTTACGACGCCTTGCCATTTACTGCTGCTCGTCCTCGTCGTCCTGGTGACGCGCTTCGTCTTTGGCGACAACTTCAGACACCAGATTAGAAATGCGCATCCCTTCGGTAATAGATTTATCTTCATAAAATGCCAGCTGAGGTACCGCGCGCATACGAATACGCTTGGCCAGCAGACTGCGAATAAAGCCTTTGGCTTCATCCAGTTGCTTGATTTGCGCTTTACCATCTACGTCTTCGCCGTAAATCGTGACATAAATTTTTGCATAGGACAGATCGCGGGATACTTCCACGTCTGACACAGTAATTAATGGCAGGTCACCCACACGATGCTTATATTCGTTCTGGATAATGCTGGCCACTTCTTTATGGACCTGCTGACCTACCCGTTCGGTGCGAGAAAATTCCCGGGCCATAATGTACTCCTGTTATCATTCACAGACAAAAACGGGGGCGCCTGGCCCCCGCTTTTATTAGTAGATACCTTTGACAGATTTAGATCTGACGGGCAATTTCAACCACTTCGAATACTTCGATTTGGTCGCCTACTTTAACGTCATTGTAGTTCTTAACGCCGATACCACATTCCATACCGTTACGAACTTCCTGCATATCGTCTTTAAAGCGACGCAGTGATTCAAGCTCACCTTCATAGATAACCACGTTATCACGCAGTACACGGATTGGCGCACTACGCTTCACGATACCTTCGGTCACCATACAACCGGCAATTGCACCAAGTTTCGGAGACTTGAACACATCACGAACTTCAGCCAGACCAATGATTTCCTGTTTGAATTCTGGAGCCAGCATACCACTCATGGCCGCTTTCACTTCATCAATCAGGTCATAGATAACGCTGTAATAACGCAGGTCAATTTCTTCTGCTTCCAGTACGCGACGCGCAGACGCATCAGCACGCACGTTAAAGCCCAGCACGATGGCGCCAGATGCAGCTGCCAGCGTCGCATCAGTCTCGGTGATACCACCAACACCACTACCTACGATGTTAACTTTTACTTCATCAGTAGACAGTTTAGCCAGTGACTCTGCAATGGCTTCCACTGAGCCCTGAACGTCGGCTTTAAGTACGATGTTCAGCTCGCTGACTTCACCAGATGCCATGTTGGCAAACATGTTTTCCAGCTTGGCTTTCTGCTGACGAGCCAGTTTAAGCTCACGCTTTTTCTGGTGGCGCTTAGAGGCTACTTCACGGGCTTTACGCTCGTCTTTAACCACAGCGGCATCTTCACCGGCGATCGGTACGCCAGATAGCCCCAGAATTTCTACCGGAGTAGAAGGACCAGCTAATTTGATTTCGACGCCGTTTTCATCGCGCATGGCACGAACACGACCGTATTCTTCACCACACAGCAGAATGTCCCCGGCACGCAGCTCACCTTCCTGTACCAGTACAGACGCTACCGGACCACGACCTTTGTCCAGACGTGATTCAATAACAATACCGCGACCCGGGCCAGTTGGAACAGCTTGCAGATCCAGTAGCTCAGCTTGCAGGTTAATCGCTTCAAGCAGTGAATCGATACCCATACCGGTTTTTGCCGATACGTTTACAAACTGGTGCTCACCGCCCCACTCTTCAGAAATAACTTCCATCTGAGACAGTTCGTTTTTCACCCGATCAGGATCGGCAGTTTCTTTATCCATTTTGTTGACCGCAACAATCAGCGGTACACCCGCTGCGCGGCTATGCTGGATAGCTTCTTTGGTTTGCGGCATAACACCGTCATCGGCGGCAACAACCAGAATAACGATATCTGTTGCTGTCGCACCACGGGCACGCATCGCGGTAAAGGCGGCGTGTCCTGGAGTATCCAGGAAGCAGATGTCGCCTGTTTCGGTTGCCACTTTATAAGCACCGATATGCTGTGTAATACCACCGGCTTCGCCAGCAGCTACTTTCGCACGACGAATGTGGTCAAGCAGTGATGTTTTACCATGGTCAACGTGACCCATAATGGTCACAACCGGTGCACGGTGAGATTTCTCACCACCCGTGCCATCAGCTAACAGTTCATCTTCCAGGGCATTGTCATTAACCAGTTCATACTTGTGGCCCATCTCTTCGATGACCAGTGTGGCAGTATCCTGATCCAGGACCTGATTAATGGTCGCCATTTCACCCATTTTCATCATGGCTTTGATAACGACATTAGATTTGACCGCCAGGCGGCTGGCCAGTTCGCCCACACTAATGGTGGCGCCCAGTTTAACAACACGTTCAACCGGCTGGGCTGGTTTTTTAAAGCTTTGCTTCAAATGTTCTCCTGCGTTTTTCTTCGGCTTCTTACGACGACGGGTAGAACGCTCTACCTGCATATCTTCTTCGTCTTCAGCTTCCTGCGCGTAGCGATTAGAGTGCAAATGAACTTCTTCGGCTTCTTCGCGTTTACGGCGCTCTTCTTCTTCCTTCCAGCGACGCTCGTTTTCTTCGGCCAGCTTGCGGGCTTCTTCGGCCGCACGCTTAGCTTCTTCTTCGTACTTCTTCTGCGCTTCTTTCTCCTGCGCCTGACGAAGACGTTCTTCTTCCTGACGAGCTGCTTCCGCTTCCGCTTTTTCTTCCTCAGTCAGTTCACGCTCTGGTTCAGGCTCAGCTTCTGTGCTGGCAGTCTGCTGCTGAGCGGCTTTTTCCTGCTCGGCTTTGGCTGCCGCTTCGGCGGCCTGTTTCGCTTCGGCTTCCTGACGGGCTTTTTCTTCCGCCAGGCGCTTCGCTTCAGCAGCTTCGGCTACTGCTTTTTCTTCCGCTTCTTTCTGCAAGCGAGCTTCTTCCTCTTCTTTGCGCTTTTGATCGTCAACTTCACTGCGCTTCACATAAGTACGCTTTTTACGTACTTCAACTTTCACTGACTTAGACTTACCTACACTTAATGTGCTGGTAGTTTTACGCTTCAGTGTCATACGGGTCGGCTCATTATTGCCGCCTTCATTGCCATGCTGCTTGCTCAAATGGTCAAGCAGCACGCGCTTTTCGTCTTCAGTCACTTGCTGGCCGGCTTGTTTGCTGATACCAGCGTCTTCGAACTGACTAACCAGACGGTCAACGGTCGTTCCGATGTCACTGGCGAGTTTTTCTACAGATACTTCTGCCATTACGCGTTAATCCCCTTGTTGACCTTATTCTTCACTAAACCAGACAATGTTACGGGCAGCCATAATAAGCTTGCCGGCACTTTCTTCGTCCAGTTCATCAATGTCGCTGATATCATCAGTACCTTGTTCAGCCAGTTCCTCCAGGTCTTTGATACCACGGGCTGCCAGAGTGTAAGCAATATGTTTGCTCATCCCTTCAAGGTTAAGTAGTGCTTCGGTTGGCTCGGCACCTTCCAGCGACTCCTCAGTTGCCAACGCTTTGGTTGTCAGCACGGCGCGAGCGCGGTTACGCAGCTCTTCAACGATATCTTCGTCCATCCCATCAATGGCCAGCATTTCACTTGCCGGAACGTACGCCACTTCTTCCAGCGTGCTGAAGCCTTCATCTACCAGTACACCAGCAAATTCTGCATCAATATCCAGATACTCGGTGAACAGTTTAAGCACTTTTGAGTTTTCCTCTTCGTGCTTGGCGTTCAGATCGTCAATGGTCATCACGTTTAGCTCCCAGCCAGTAAGCTGGCTGGCTAAACGGACGTTCTGACCACTACGGCCGATGGCCTGAGCAAGATTATCTGCCTCTACTGCCACGTCCATCATGTTACTGTCTTCGTCAACCACGATAGAAGCAACTTCTGCCGGTGCCATCGCATTAATAACAAACTGTGCCGGATTTTCATCCCACAGTACGATATCAACCCGTTCACCGCCCAGTTCACCTGACACTGCCTGTACCCGTGAACCACGCATACCTACGCATGCTCCAACTGGATCAAGACGCTTATCATTGGTCTTCACCGCAATTTTAGCCCGTGAACCAGGATCTCGTGCTGCCGATTTAATCTCCAGCGTTTCCTCGGCAATTTCAGGCACTTCCAGACGGAACAGCTCAACCAGCATATCGGGGTGAGTACGGCTGACAAACAGCTGTGCACCACGAGCTTCAGGGCGAATCACATATAACAGACCACGCACCCGGTCACCCGGACGGAATGTTTCGCGTGGCAGCATGTCATCACGGTAAATCACGCCTTCAGCGTTGTTACCCAGATCAATGATGATATTATCGCGGTTCACTTTTTTAACCGTACCGGTTACCAGTTCACCCACTTTATCTTCATATTCAGCGATCATCTGAGCACGTTCTGCTTCACGCACCTTTTGCACAATCACTTGCTTGGCAGTCTGTGTAGTAATGCGGTCGAACTTAATAGATTCAATCTGCTCTTCTACATAATCGCCCGGCTGAATTTCTGGCTCGTCGATTTGCGCCGCCGACAGGGTCAGTTCGGCATACGGGTTAGCCTGTTCCTGATCATCAGGAATAACCAGCCAGCGACGGAATGTGTCGAAATCGCCACTTGTCTGGTCGATGCTGACACGCACTTCAATTTCGCCTTCGTTTTTCTTTTTAGTGGCGCTGGCAATTGCAAATTCCAATGCCTCGAAGATTTTTTCACGGGGCACTTGTTTTTCATTTGAAACGGCTTCCGCCACTAACAAAATTTCTTTATTCATTCTCGCCTCACTCTGCTTCCTTTATGAAAGCGTGTGCTGTTCCGTTAGTCGAAAGTGGGAACAACGTTAGCTTTATCGATATTCGCCACAGCTAACTGGAACTGCTGGCCATCAACTTCAATACTGACCGTGCCATTTTCTACCGCCAGTATTTGTCCTTTAAAGTTACGTCTGTTATCCATTGGCATTGTCAGACGAATTTGCGCCACTTCTCCGATAGCATCAGCAAAATGCTTCTCTTTAAAAAGCGGTCTTTCCATACCCGGTGAGGATACTTCCAGGTTGTACTCAGTGCTGATTGGGTCTTCAACGTCAAGAACGGCGCTAACTTGATAACTGACGTCTGCACAATCATCTACGGAAATGCCGTTTTCATGATCAATAAAAACCCGCAAAATTGAGTGTTTACCGGCACGAACAAACTCAATACCAACCAGTTCGAAGCCTAATGCCTCAACTGCCGGCTCAAGCATTTCGGTCAGCTTTTCTTCAAGCTTTGCCAATCCTAACCTCCAAAAACAAAAAAAGGGCCTAAAGCCCAACTGAAAAAATACGTCCTGTCTGAGCGTCAAAGGCTCAACTTTGATACAACAAAAAGCCCCGGACCAGCGGGGCTTTATGCAAAATAAAACTGAACCCTAACTACCAGACCGGCAGTTGCACACATTTATCAAACGATTTGATAAATGGCTGGAGTTGTCCATCGAAAGAATTCGACTCGTTCCAGCTGGATATGGCGCATAGTATACTGATTCAGCCTGCCCTTAGCAACCGCCAAGGGCTAATCATCTCGCCATCTGGCTTTGATTTGTAATATTTCATCGAGATTTTCTTCCAGTAAATCTACCAGACGTGGTTCAAAGTGACGTCCTTTTTGTTCCCGCATGACCTCAAGAGTTTTTTCTACGCTCCAGGCGTCTTTGTAAGGACGCTTACTGGTTAGCGCATCAAACACATCTGCCACCGCCACAATACGCCCTTCTACCGGAATATCGTTTTCGCGTAAGCCTGCCGGATAGCCACTGCCATCCCATTTTTCGTGGTGGGTCAGGGCTACTGATTTGGCCATTATTAAAAGCTCTGAGTCTGCATCACCTAAAATTTCTGCGCCAATCTGCGGATGTGTTTTCATCACCTCAAACTCTTCGTCGGTGAGTTTACCGGGTTTAAGCATGATGCTATCAGCAATACCTATTTTGCCAATATCATGCATGGGTGCAGCATGTAACAAGGTATCGGCCCGCGATTCATGAAAGCCATAGGCCAGCGCCAACACTTTGGAATAATGGCTCATACGCATGACATGCATACCGGTTTCATTGTCTTTATATTCAGCAGCCCGGCCCAGACGCTGTACAACCTGAAGGCGGGTTCGCCGAAGTTCGTCCGCCTGCACCAGAGACAGGTGAGTTTTTACCCGGGCCAGCACCACGGAGGGCGATATCGGCTTGGTGATATAGTCCACACCACCCACTTCAAAGCCAAAAGCTTCGTCCTGTTCATCATTAAGCGCAGTGACAAAAATAACCGGAATTCTGGTGGTTTCCGGTCGTTTTTTTAATGCTTTACAAACATCAAATCCGGTCATCCCCGGCATCATGACATCGGTCAGGATAAGGTCTGGTTGCTGTTCACAGGCCAGCCGAATAGCCTCTTCGCCATTTTTGGCAAAAACCAGATTGTAGTAAGGTGTCAGCAGTTGCTTTAACACTCTTAAATTGGCCGGTTCATCATCGACCAGCAACAAAGTCGGTAATACATTTACTGCCATATTATGCTTCCTCTGCTACCTGCTCCAGATCATCCATCAGTGATACCAGCCGGCTGGCGGCATTATCGAATTCAAAATCATCGATTTCTCTACAAATAGCTTCTATCTGTGCATGGTACTGACCTGCGTTCATCAGCTGAATATCCGCCAGCACCGCTTCATCTAACCGGTTTTGTTCCACGCTCTGGTAAAGTAACCGGACCTTTTGCTTCAGTCCGCTAATGTCCGTAACACTCACCTGTACAGGTGCATCGTCAGGCGTCAGTTCGGGTAACGCAGACAGCCGCTTAACTTCTTCGCTGATTTGGTTAAGCAGCTGATGGGATGCCTTAACATCACCGGCTGCTTTTTCAGTATCAGCAAACAATGTCATTAATGACATCAGCGCCAGATTCCCCGCCACACCTTTTAGTGTGTGGCTTAAAGCCCGTACTTCAGCCGTGCTGTGCTGGGAAACATGGTCAGCGAGCTGCATGACGTTTTCATCCAGCTGGGTCAAAAAACGGCGAACTTCCTGTACCAGGGCTGGTTTATCGCCCCATAATGCAATGCCTTTATCCCAGTTGATCAGCTCATTTTGCAATGCCTGCCGGCTGTAGCGCGATGCAGCGTCGCAATTTTTGGGCAAATCCAGGCCCAGCACGCGCGCCATTTCCATATTTAACTGAATAAAGTCCACCGGTTTATTGGCAAACCCTTCCATACCGGCAGATCTGGCATCGTCTTTATCCTGAACCAGTACACTGGCTGTCAGAGCAACGATAGGTACATGCCGGGCTCCGGTGCTGCGTTCAAACTGACGTCGCTCACGGGATGCTGTGAGCCCGTCCATGACCGGCATCTGCAAGTCCATCAGCACCAGGTCAAAAGTTTGCGCCTTCATTTTTGCCAGTGCCTCCATGCCGTTTCGGGCAACATCGAAAGTATGGTTGTGCCGTTTTAGCAGTAAAGTAATCAGATCGATATTTTGCTGAATGTCGTCCACTACCAGAATATGTTGTGGCGGCACATGCACATTGACTGAGTTGGCTTTTATTTTTGCCACATCCACCGATGCCAGTGGGATCTCAAACCAGAATGTGGTGCCCTTACCTAGTTCACTGCTTACCTGAATACTTCCTTTCATCAGTTCAACCAGTTGCTTACTGATAGTGGTACCCAGTCCGGTCCCGCCAAAGCGGCGGCTCATTGAAGCGTCGGCCTGGGCGAATGCATCGAACACTTTGCTAAGCTGCTCTTCAGACATACCAATTCCGGTGTCGGCCACACTGAATACCACCCCCTGGGTGTCGGCAGGTGCAATCGATAGGGTAATTTTTCCACCTTCGGTAAATTTCACAGCGTTACCAATCAGATTCCCCAGCACCTGACGGATTCGCTCTGGCACACCGTGGTAAGCCTTTTCCAGTGACTCATCAAGGATAATTTCAAAATCCAGATCTTTACGTTTAGCTTCCAGCCAGAAGGTACTGACAACCGTGTCCACCTCATCGGTCAGGATAAAATCACGATACTCCAGCTCCAGCTTGCCTTTATCCAGCTTGGCGCTGTCCAGAATATCGTTGAGTAAGTGCAATAAGGATCGGGCTGAACGATTGATGGTTACCGTATGCTTGCGCTGGGTCTGAGTGAGATTCTCATCCAGCATCAGATCGCTAAAGCCAATAATGGCATTCATGGGAGTACGAATTTCATGACTCATATTGGCAAGAAATGCTGAACGCGCCGCGGCTGCCTGCTCTGCCTCTACCTTAGCTTCTTTTAATTGCTCTTCCATTGCCCGGCGCTGGGTAATATCAAATATAAACCCGTCCAGCCAGGTCTGCTGATCTCCGGAATTTTCTACCACCATGCCTTGTTCGCGCAGCCAGCGCACTGACCCGTTTTTATGGTAAATACGATACTCAACAACAAATGAGGTTTTATCTGCGATTTCAGCTTCTACCCGCCGGATGTCATCAGGATGAAAAATGTCAGCAAAGCTGCGCTTCGGATTCGGCAGTGTAAAATCGCTGGCCGGATAACCGGTAATATCTTCAACCGCATCGGTAATGAAAACCATTGGCCAGCCGTCTTGCTCCAGGCAGCGATAGGCAATGCCTGGAACATTGGAAAAGAAAGACCGGAATTTTGACTCACTTTTGCGCAGGGCACCTTCCATAGCGATGCGCTCGCGGATATCGCTGATAAAGGCCACGAAATAATGATTGTTGCCCACCTGAGTATGGCCAACGCCGACCCTAACCGGTACACGGTGCCCGGCTCGGTTTATGGCCTCCACGTCTCGGTTTTGGCCAATGATTTTTTGATCATCGGTCAGGTTGTCTGCCTGATTAAAAAACGCCCGGTTATACAGATGCTGACGGTCCCGGGGGACCAGTATATTAATATTCTTACCAATCAGTTCATCTGCACCATAACCCAGGATGCGCGATATCGCGGTATTAGCATTCATAATAGTACCGTGATTATCGAAGGTCACCACGGCATCCACCGCCGTATCCATCATAGCTAATAACGTACGCTCACTTTCTGTGGCTTTGCGGGTACTGTTTCGGTATTTAATCAGCAGGCTCACACCCAGTACCAGTGTAATGATCACAGTAATTAAAAAAGTGACAGCAGCTGCCAGCATAACGGATATCTGGCTTTCCTGCTCTGTTAGCGTGACGCCCGGCGGCGTGACAAACCGTGATGCAGCCATGCCAGTGTAGTGCATGGTACAAATAGCCAGCCCCATGACAACACTGGCTACCGCAGTGACCCGGCGACCGGTTCCACGTAAAAAGCGAACCCGGTTCAATCCGTACCGAATCCATAATGAGAGCATCGCCAAAGCAACGGCGACAATAATCGACAATCCAAATGTTGTCACATCATAACGCAGGAGTGGCGCTGTATTCATAGCCGCCATTCCCGAGTAATGCATACAGCCGATTCCGGCACCGACCAGAATGCCACCAACAATGATGTCCTTGCGACTCACCCACGGGCGGCAGAGTATATTCAGCGCCACCCAGGCAGCCAACACCCCAGGTAACAATGATAACGCCGTCAGCCACAAATCGTATTCAACGCGGGTACAAAGATCAAAAGCGAGCATTCCAACAAAATGCATGCCCCATATACCCGTGCCTAGAGCCAGGCTACCCAATATCAGGAGTACTTTTTTCTGTAGGCGATGAGATGCTGCGGCAGCCTGCCCGGCAACCGTGAAGGCCATAAAGGACGAAAAAATAGCAATAGCAAGAGAAAACGCCACCAAGGGAAATGAGAAACTCCCCTCTACCAACTGACTGGCTGAAGGAATATCAAACTGCGTAATTATCCAGTTAAACATCCGCTGTCTCCCCGGCAGGGTTTTGCTGCTGAATGATAAAAATCACAAAACATCACTTATATCAGTGCGTCATATCTTCACCTACAGTAAAGACTAAACGCGTAATTTCATGGAGTGAGGCAGACTACCAGTTTGGTTAATTATAGACAGAGAAAGAGGATGTAGTTGTTTATACTTAAGTATAGCCAACTTCATTGCACAGTGTTTTACCGAAGCAAGACAGGCTTAACAAAGAATATGAGGGTTACAGGAACAGATTAACTGACAGCAGAGACCGCGCAAGACAGCTTACAAAAGTGATTAATGATATATTTTTTGGAATAAATAGGAAGATATGAACCGGATAAGTGGTTGCGGGAGCTGGATTTGAACCAACGACCTTCGGGTTATGAGCCCGACGAGCTACCAGACTGCTCCATCCCGCGTCCGGATTTTTTGTTTGTATTCGGTAAAGTGGTTGCGGGAGCTGGATTTGAACCAACGACCTTCGGGTTATGAGCCCGACGAGCTACCAGACTGCTCCATCCCGCGTCCGAATACAATTTTTAGCTATTTCTGAGAAGTGGTTGCGGGAGCTGGATTTGAACCAACGACCTTCGGGTTATGAGCCCGACGAGCTACCAGACTGCTCCATCCCGCGCCAGAAATAGCGGATACTTTTTAACGTGAGTAAACAACACGCCCCTATCGGGAACTTGAATTGGTTGCGGGAGCTGGATTTGAACCAACGACCTTCGGGTTATGAGCCCGACGAGCTACCAGACTGCTCCATCCCGCGCCAATATACTTAAACAGTGCTGCCCGTTGGGCTGTCCCGTTCAAGTGGTGCGTATTATACATAGCACGATTAACTTGGCAAGCGCTTAAACCCTTTATGTTTCATTTTTTTGACTAAGCGCAGCAATATTGAACAATTTGTTCAATTAGAACTCAACCCAGGCCCTATTAATGAAATTTCTCCATCTTTTCAGCCAGTGAAAAGTCCTTTTCGCTCAGACCATCCACATCATGAGTCGTTAGCGTAACCTCTACTTTATTATAAACATTGAACCACTCTGGGTGGTGATTCAGCTTTTCCGCCCAGATTGCTATCTGAGACATCCACCCAAACGCACGAATAAAACTTTTAAATTTAAATGTTTTAGTGATGCTATCACCATCCTGTTCCCATACAACATCATCACTTACTTGCTCATTCAGCCTTATCAATGCTTCATCTATTTTTTGTTGCGTCAGTTTTTCCATGTCATGTCCCTCTTCTTAATCAGTTATTCGACTGTATCACCACCAAAAGCAAAATCCATCGTTCAATAAAGAATCGACAGCCACATGTGCACATCTGAGTTTACGAAAAACCTACTGTCTTTTGGTGTCTTTGCTACATGTATTCAGGACACCCACACTCACATTAATGGGGCCCCGGTTAGACAACGTCGGGGGGAGCTCTTGGTTTTATGCGTTTTGATGTGGGTGTCGCAGTAAAAAGCGAAACGTTTGACGTGGGTGTCCTGTTAAATAGCCATCGACAGTCACCTGAAATCCCCTCACGACAACGTGGACATCCATACGAATATCGATGGGTGTCCTGTTAAACAATGCCTGAATGCTCATCGTGGTATGGCTTATTAATATGGATGTCTCAGTAAAGAGTGAAACGTTTAATGTGGATGTCCTGCTAAACAGCCGTCGACAGTCACCTAAAACCCCCCATGATAACGTGGACACCCATACCAATATCGATGGGTGTCCTGTTAAACAATGCCTGAATGCTCATCGTGGTTTGGCTTATTAATATGGGTGTCTTGATAAAGACCGAAGCATCTAATGTGGGTGTCTTGCAAACGATGGCTTTGTCGCTAAGAGTCAGTAACGACAGTGAAAGGGCTACACGGCAGGCAACGCATGAGTTCAGGTTTAAACAGGATGTTATGAAAAAATCATAAAAAAACTAATAAAAAGATTTTAATAGTCAGTTGATTAGTTTTAGTTAAGCCAACCTTGTACATCCGGAACGATCTTTGTAGGCTTTCTGATTAAATTTAATCGGCACTTTAAGGAGCCCCATGGAATTTCCTCAGATAGATGAGGCCTATACATTAATTAACGAGAAGCTGCAGGTCTGGCTTGAGCAGGGCATCAAGCATTTACCCAACATTGTGGTTGCACTTGTTATTGCGGTTGTATTTGGTCTGCTTGCCAAAGTTATCGGCTCTACGTTGCAGCGTGTACTTCGTCGGGCATTTGAGTCGAAGCAAATCGCGGATTTGCTGACCGCCATAGCTAAAGCCTTCATTACCTGTGCCGGTATTTTTATTGCGCTCGACTTTGTTGGTTTACAAGGTGCTGTCACATCGCTGCTGGCTGGTGCAGGTATCATTGGTCTGGCGGTCGGTTTCGCTTTCCAGGATTTAACCGAAAACTTTATCGCCGGCATTGCCATGGGGATCAGAAAGCCATTTGAGATTGGTGACATTATCGAAGCCGACGGCGTATTTGGTACAGTTGAAGCGATTAACCTGCGCAATACTCTGATTGAAACCTTTTATGGTCAGTTGGAAATCGTCCCGAATAAAATTCTGTTTCGAAACATTCTGACCAATTACACCGTTCAGGGCTATCGTCGGGTTGAGATTCCGGTAGGAATTTCCTATGCAGATGATCCCGAAAAGGCACGCCAGGTTATTGTCGAAGCGATTAATAGCCGGGATTATGTCATCGATAAGGACAATACGGATGTTTATGCTGAGTCATTTGGTGACAGCAGCATTAATTTGCTGGTGTGGTTTTGTATGAAGTATCCAGGCGAACCAAATTATATGATCGTTAGGCACGATGCCATCGTTACTATACAGCGGGCACTGGCCGACAACGACATTTTGATTCCCTTTCCTATCAGAACACTGGATTTTGGAATCAAGGGCGGTGAAAAACTTGATGCCATGATGTCGTCAAAACAGAGCCGTACCGACTCAGAAAAGTCCCGGGAAGTGAAGCCGGCATCCTCCAAGGGTGCTGATTCACCTGAGCAGGGCGAGTCAGCCGGTGACGAGTAGACAAAACTGATAACAACATTTAAGGAATGTTTCTATGACATCTAAACACACTGTGTTAAATGCAAAATCGCGCTATGTGGTAGTAGTACTGGCTTTTTTAAGTGCTTTGTTGTCTGGTTGCGCCACCATGGAGGGCGCAGGAGAAGATATTCAGTCAGCAGGTGAAGCGGTGGAAGAATCTGCCGAGGATGCCTCTCAGTAAGCAGTCAAAGCGGGACTTTGTCCCGCTTTTTACCAGCCTAACCAGAAGCTCACCGAAATTTAATTGGCGCTGAACTATTAATATGTTGAATGATTCAACATTTTTTTAATAAAATGAGATTATTATTTACAAGTAGCCAAGGAAGAGTTTTGTGGAAAAGCTTCGTAACCCATTACCAGTCAATCTTAATCGCATCGATTTAAACCTTTTTGCTGTTTTTGATGCCATCTATACTGCTGGCAGTCTTACCAAAGCCGCTGATGTTCTGTGTATTACCCAGCCCGCTGTTAGCAACTCACTGGCCCGGTTAAGAGATATGCTCAACGATCCCCTGTTTGTCAGAACTGGCCACAGCATGACCCCAACTCCAGTGGCTCAAAACATTATTGTTCCTGCCAGAGAAGCATTGAAACTGCTAAGAACCAGTGTACAGGAAAGCCATGTATTTAATCCGTTAACTTCG
The DNA here is from genome assembly GCF_005222225.1 of Salinimonas lutimaris. Classification (GTDB taxonomy): domain Bacteria; phylum Pseudomonadota; class Gammaproteobacteria; order Enterobacterales; family Alteromonadaceae; genus Alteromonas; species Alteromonas lutimaris. The sequence continues at coordinate 1,826,469 of NZ_CP036536.1, read as the reverse complement.
GAAAAAGCATTTAATTTTGCCAGTCGCGATCTACTGGAAGTTAGTATTATGCCAAGGCTCATGGCACGGCTACAAAACCATGCTCCGGGCATCAGTCTGACCAATTACGAAATCAGCCGCCGGGATATTGTTTCGGCAATGGCCAATGGTAGTCTGGATTTTTTTGCTGATGCATCAGCCTTTACCGATCCCCACCTTTGTAAACAAAAGATCGCAGAAGACCAGTTTGTGGTGCTGGCCCGCCACGACCATCCTGCACTTAAAGATGGACTGACACTAGAAGCATTTTTACGATTAGGGCATATTCATGTGTCTCAGCGCAAAACAGGGCCTGGCCCAATTGATATTGCACTGGACAAACTGGGCAAAAAAAGACGTATCGTCATGCGTAGCCAGCATTTTCTGACTGTACCCAGTGCAGTGGTCAAAACGGACCTTATTGCCTGTATGCCTTATCATCTGGCAAAGCACTATGATTTGGCCGTATACCCTCTTCCGTTTGAATTGCCGGCCGTAGAATACTTTTTATACTGGCATGTCAGCGCTGACCATGATCAGGCGCATGTCTGGATGCGTGAACAGATCATGGAAGTCGCTAAAGCTTACCAGCCACATTAAGCAAATTTCACATCAGTTAGTTTTAGCTAACTGTCTGAAATACATTGTGTCATTCACAAAGCTACGGCATAAGGTATTAATTCATATATTCAGGTATAAATTTATAGCGTTCTGACATTTCACTTATTGTGCTTTTTTGTCTTTACTTAGGAAGCAATATCGAAGCAAATGAGCATAATGTGACTTTTAGACGCTGCATCAAAAAAGCATTTATACCGGGCATGGCCGGACTTTTTCTGTGCGCCATCCTTCCTGCGAGCGCTGGTCTGAATGAAGATCTTTCCAGCATTTGCAAAATTATTGTGAAGGATGATAAAAGCGAGTTCAGAAAGAAGATTCGAACGGTTGAAATCGATTATCGACTTAAGCTCCACGACTACTATTCAGGTATTACGTGCGATGGTCACAGCCTGATTCGCACTGCCATGCTGGCCAACGCCACTAAAGTGGGCACTCTTATGGTTAAGAAGATGCCTCGCAAAGATCTTTCCTCTCCCGAACATGATGGTAAAACATTAGAAGTATGGGTGAATGAACAGGGATTGGATAAAAATAAAATTGCCCGTATCCTGAAACAGCGTATGTAGAAGGCTGATTTGGCCTTTTAGCATTCTGTCTTTTTTACAATTTATTCTTACCCCCGCCAAAACCAACACTTTTTTACCATAAAAAACAAAATTATCAGAAATCACCACCTCAAGAAAATGTACATACAAAACAACAATTTAGAAGAATCTACCAAGAAAAAATAGCCTATAAGGTATTTGAAGCCATACCAAATATTGACCAGTGGTGTTTTTCTGAACAGATAAATAGAATTTAATAGATCCCGAACAAACAAGACCCCTTCGGGATATTACGCAAAAGGATTAATACCATGTTGAAAGTCGTAAAAGCTACACTAACTATCGCTGCTGCATCTTTGGTTTTTGCTGGTTCTGCCACTGCAGGTGTTGAAGATTCACTGGCCAACATCTGTACTATTGTGCAGGCAGATGACAAAGGTGAACTGCGCAAGAAAATGCGGGCTGTTCAGTCAGATTACCGCCTGAAACTACACGATTATTACACCGGTATCTCATGCAACGGTGATAGCCTGATTCGTACAGCAATTAAAAATAATGCCGTTGATGTTGGCACTCTACTGGTTAAGAAAATGCCTTCTCGCGAACTGCAAACACCAGAAGCAGACGGCAAAACATTACAGGCATGGATTGCTGAAAACGGCTTCCAGACCAGCCCGATTGCCAACGAACTACAACAGCGTATCTAATTGCACATGTGTACCATGTAACAGTCAACATGGTTGCGAGGTCATTCTCGCACGCGGCTCCTTCGGGAGCCGCACTTCGTTATCCCCCGCGTTACCCTTCTGTCTGCTATCTTCATTAACTCAAATGCCAATGCTTTTAAAACGATGAACTGCCTGTCCATAATAAAAAAGCCCGCAGACAATAAATTGCCTGCGGGCTTGCGTATCAACAGCTCAAAGCCTAATCGACTTTAAACATGCCCTCACCAATGCTCATTAATGTATCGGAGCCAGCCTTAACCGCTTCAGCATGCGCTGCGGCGCGCGGCAATAAGCGGCTAAAGAAAAATCTGGCTGTTTCTATTTTGCCTTTATAGAAGTCAACCTCGGTAGACCCATCTTTCAGCTGTTTTCTGGCTGTCTGGGCCATCTGTAACCAGAAATACGCCATCGACACATAACCGGAAAACATCAGATAATCCACTGCAGCTGAGCCAAGCTCATCCGGGTTGGTGGCCGCGTGTTGCCCAACGTACTGGGTTAAATCCTGCCAGCGCTGAACATAATCTACCAGAGTATTACGCAGTTTACTTTCTGTTTCATCTGCATCCATAGACTGGCAGTAGGCGCCCACATCCTGCAGGAAGATCTTAAGCAGCTCGCCCTTTGAACCCAGTACTTTTCTTCCCAGTAAGTCCAGTGACTGAATACCGGTGGTACCTTCGTACAAGGAGCAGATGCGAGTATCCCTGGCCAGCTGCTCCATTCCCCATTCTTTCACAAAGCCGTGGCCACCATATACCTGCACGCCATAATATGTGGACTCCTGAGCAGTTTCAGTTAAAAACGCCTTTAAAATAGGCGTTAGCAGCGCTAGCCGGGCTTCCGCAAGCTGAACATCACTACTGTCTTTGTTAGCCTGCGAAATATCTACCTGCTGCATACAGTAATACGCCAGAGCGCGACCGCCTTCGGCAAAGGCTTTTTGCGTCAGTAACATACGACGTACATCCGGATGCACGATAATCGGATCAGCAGGTGCAGTACCGTCACGCTGAGTGGCAGAACGAAACTGTACACGGTCTTTTGCATAGGCCAGCGCTCCCTGCAAAGCTGCTTCACTGGATGCCATGCCTTCCAGGCCCGTACCAATCCTCGCCACATTCATAAAGGTAAACATACAGTTAAGGCCACGGTTTGCCTGTCCAATCAAATAGCCTTTTGCACCATCAAAGTTAATCACGCAGGTCGCGCTGCCATTGATTCCCATTTTATGTTCAATGCTGCCACACTGAACCTGGTTACGATCAGCTACCTCACCGTCCTCACTCACATTCATCTTGGGCACGATAAACAAAGAAATACCTTTTGTGCCTTCTGGCGCATCAGGCAATCTGGCCAGCACAATGTGTACAATATTGTCGGTAAAATCGTGTTCGCCGGCAGAGATAAAGATCTTTGTACCACTGATTGAATAGGAGCCATCCTCATTGGGATCGGCTTTGCAGCGCAGCAATCCAAGATCAGAGCCACAATGCGCTTCTGTTAAACACATTGTACCGGCCCACTCACCGGAAACCAGTTTGGGTAGGAACCGGGCTTTTTGTTCGTCGGTACCATGGGCAAGAATTGTCGAAATACAGCCCTGACTCAGGCCAGGATACATAGCCCAGGAATGATTGGCGCCAGAAAAATATTCCGCAATGGCGGTTGACAGAGAATACGGCAGCCCCTGCCCGCCCCATTCTTCAGGATGCGACATGCCTGGCCAGCCTCCTTCTATATACTGCTGATAGGCTTCTTTAAAGCCGTCGGGTGTGGTCACCGTTCCCTGATCCCACCGACAGCCTTGTTGATCGCCGCTCTGATTAATCGGTGCAAGTACATTATCAGCAAACTTCGCCGCCTCAGTATGAATGGCCTTAACCAAATCTTCTGACACATCACCGTAACCCAGCGATTCATAATGTTTCTGGAAACCTAACAGTTCATAGGCAACGAACTGGGCGTCACGTTGAGGAGATTTATAATTTTCCATAGTTTTTGCCTTATTAATATGACTGGTCTGACAAGATCCTCTTTAATGTTTCTGATACTAGTTAACCCACCCCTTGCTGCCAAGTTGATTGGGTTGATAGCCAACTATCACTAACTTGAATACTCATTTGCCGCGTAAGCGGTATGCTGAATACTCAAATATAAATAGCAGGACAGTCACTATTTTTTGCTGGCACGCCAGCCTGCCAAAAATAGTGACCTGATAATAAACCTACAAATTTAAGGATGCCCGTTATGGATACGTTGCTCAATTTCCAAGGTCAGGTCGCCATTATCACTGGTGCGGCGGATGGTTTCGGACGTTTACTGGCTGATGCCCTGGCCTACCGTGGTTGCCGTCTGGTGCTTTCAGATATTAATGAACAAAAGCTGGCCACGGCAGTGAAAGATATCCGCGACGCCGGAGGAGATGTGGTAAGCATGGCGGCTGATGTGGCAAAAGAAAGTAGCAGTGAAGCATTGGTCAGGCTAGCCTTGGAAAGCTACGGGCAGCTGGATATTGCGGTAAATAACGCCGGAATTGCACACCAGCCCGGCGCCCTGCACACTATGGATGAAGAAACCATTGACCGACAGCTTAGTGTGAATCTTAAAGGCGTACTGTTTGGCATGAAACATCAGATTCCAGCGATGCTGGCCAATGGTAAAGGGCATGTACTGAATGTCAGCTCAATGGCTGGCCTGGGCGGTGCACCACTGGCAGCGCCTTACGCCGCAGCAAAACATGCGGTGACTGGCATGACAAAAACCGCAGCCGTTGAATATGGGCGTAAGAATGTCCGGGTGAATGCGATTTGTCCTTTCTTCAGTCCGACTAACTTATTGAATCTGGGTGGCTTTACTTCAGAAGAAAGCCGCACCAAACTGGCCATTGGCAGCCCCATGAAGCGCATGGCAGAACCTCAGGAGGTCGTTAATGCAATGGTGCTTCTATTATCGCCCGGAAACTCATTTATGAATGGTCAGGCTATTGCTATTGATGGTGGCATGAGTGCCTGGTAGCACTTTATTAGTCTTAGCTGTATTTTAGGTTATACCTTTGTATGACCTGAACACTTCCCAAAGACTATGAAAAAGACTTTAATAAGTTCAAGCAATTACAAAGGGTTAGTTAAGAAATGTCTCCCTTGCTGACCATTTGTATTGTGCCATTTTCCAAAGTATTGCTGTCTGTTTTTGGTCAGCACCATAATTATAACGAATTGCCAGATAGAGCATCCGCTTCAACATGGTAGCAGAGGTCACTCTGCACTCCGAACGGCTCCGCAAGGAGCCGTTTTTTATTGCGGTAAATAAAACGTTACCAGGGGGTAAGAATAAGCTTGCCTTTAACCTGACGGTCAGTCAGTTTTTGCAGTGCATCGCTTACAGCGGTAAGCGGAAGGGTATCATCGATGACAACTTTCACTTTCTTTTGCGCATACCAGGCAATTAATTCCTGCATATTTTCTATAAAGACTTTTGGCTGTTTCTGCGTAAACACACCCCAGAAAACTCCCACCACCGCATAGCCTTTAACCAAGGTTAAATTCACCGGTAACGACGGAATGCTGCCACTGGCAAAACCCACTACCAGTAAACGGCCTTCCCATGCCATGCAGCGACTCAGAGTGTTGAATGTATCTCCGCCTACACACTCATAAACCACATCAGCACCTTTACCCTCGGTTAGGGTATTAATTGCTTCTTTAAGATCACCCTGAGCATAGTTAACCAGTTCATCGGCGCCATTTGCACGGGCCAGTTCCAGCTTTTCTTCACTGGAACACACCGCAATCACCCTGGCGCCCATGGCTTTACCTATCTGAACAGCAGCCAGACCGGTTCCGCCAGCCGCCCCGGTGACCACCAGCGTTTCGCCGGGCTTCAGGGATGCACGTTGTTTCAGTGCATGGTGAGCAGTTGCATGTGCAGTAATAAGGCCGGCAGCTTCAGGGCTGGGTAAAAAATCTGGTATCGGCATGACCTGGCCTGCTGCAATAGCCACATACGCAGCATAGCCACCCAACTGACTCACCGCTGCGACACGCTGGCCTACGTTGATGTGCGACACATTAGCGCCTGTTTTGACCACCGTACCGGCTACCTCAACACCAGGTATAAACGGCCGCTCCGGCTTAACCTGATATAAACCCTGCACCAACAGCGCGTCAGGAAAGTTAACGCCACAGGCCTCAACCTGAATGAGCACTTCATTATCTTTGGGCTCTGGTACATTGACCTGCTCTACACGTAAGTCACTGACCGGTCCAAATTCGTGACACACCACTGCCTGCATGCTTGTGTTGATTGAATCATTCATGCTTTTTCTCCCTGTTTAACAACTTGCATCGCCATCTCTGCCAACGGGCCCACCATCGCGCCCATCGAACCGGCCTGGTCACTGGAAGCGTTGCCATCCATGCCACGTTTAACCACGCCCTGTAAAATAGCTGCCAGCCGGAAAAAACTGAAAGCCAGATAAAACGGCCAGTTATCGATACCGGCAATGCCTCGTCGCTGGCAATAGCTGCGGATATACGTCTGCTCATCAGGAATACCCAGCGCGGTACGATCCAGTCCGCCTAATCCGGGAGCCTGAGGCAAATTTGCCGGCAACCGTAATTGCATACACTGATAGGCTAAATCAGCAAACGGATGGCCCAGAGTCGATAGTTCCCAATCAAGTACAGCAATCACGGTGTCGGGCGAGGCCCCCGGGTTAAACATCATGTTATCAAGCCGGAAGTCGCCGTGTACCAGTGCGACCTGCCCGTCATCTGCCGGCATATTCTGGTTAAGATAATCTATCAGGCTTTCCATCGCTCTGATGTGCTGTGTTTCCGAAGCCCGGTATTGCTGCGTCCAGCGTTCTGACTGCCGGGCAAAGTAATTGCCTGGTTTGCCGTAATGCTGTAAGCCGGCCTGTTCAATATTCACATTATGCAGGCTGGCCAGCGTATGATTCATCGCATCATACATGGTGCTTCGCACCGCCGGACTGTCAATTTCCGGCAGCGCCGCTTTCCAGTAAATTCGCCCCGGCATAAACTCCATAATAAAAAAAAGTCCGCCCAGCACTTCCTGATTGTTACACAGATGCTCCATACGCGGAACCGGCACGTCCGTGCTCTGTAATGCCTGCATAACGGTAAATTCCCGGTCAACAGCGTGGGCAGATTTCAGCAGTTTACCCGGCGGCTGCCGACGAAGAACAAATTGACCTGCGGTGGTTTTCAGCAAAAAAGTGGGGTTAGACTGACCGCCGGAAAATTTCTCATAGCTTTGAATCTGCCCCACCTGTGGGGCAGCCGTGGCCAGGTAGTCATTCAAACGCTGATAATCAAGTTGGTCTACCTTCATCATTATCCTTTAACCTGTTGCTCTATCAGTCGCTTACCTAGCTGCATCATATGTACCTGATCAGGACCGTCGGCCAGTCGTACTGTTCGTGCGTAGGCATACATAGCTGCCAGTGGCGTATCCTGACTGGTACCTTGAGCGCCGTGCATCTGAATGGCTTCATCAATGACCTTGCAGGCCATTTTCGGAGCTACAATTTTGATGGCTGCAATAATATCTTTAGCCACTTTATTACCATACCGGTCCATCTGATCTGCAGCTTTGAGTGTCAGCAACCGGGCTTGCTCAATATCACAGTGCATGCTGGCGATTGACTCTCTGACTGACTGCTGCTTGGCCAGTGGCTGACCAAAAGCCACTCGCTCACTGACTCTGGCACAGGCAAGATCCAGTGCACGCTGCGCACATCCAATTAAACGCATACAGTGGTGGATTCGGCCTGGGCCCAAACGTCCCTGCGCCACTTCAAAGCCACGCCCGGGGCCTAAAATCATATTGCTGGCCGGCACCCGCACATCTTCAAACAGCACTTCAGCATGGCCCACCGGCTCGTCCAGATAACCCATCGCCCCCATTGGCCTGATAACTTTAACTCCCGGGGTATCCATGGGCACCAGAATCTGCGACTGCTGCACATGGCGTGGTGCATCCGGGTCGGTTTTGCCCATCACGATCAGAATTTTACAGTTTTCATTCATGGCGCCGCTGGTGTACCACTTACGTCCGTTGATCACATAGTCGTCACCATCTGCAACAATCGCTGTCTCAATGTTGGTAGCATCACTGGAAGCTACCGCCGGCTCGGTCATGGCAAACCCCGACCGTATCTCGCCAGCCAGCAATGGCTCAAGCCAGGTATCGCGCTGTTCTTGCGTACCATACTTCGCCAGTACTTCCATGTTGCCCGTGTCCGGTGCGCTGCAATTGAAAATTTCGGCAGAAAATGGCACCCGCCCCATAATTTCACACAGCGGTGCATATTCAAGGTTGGACAGCCCAGCGCCATATGGCAGGTATTCTTTATCTAAAAATAAATTCCATAAGCCTGCTTTTTTCGCTTTTTGTTTCAGCGTTTGCATAATTTCAGGCGTTTTCCAGCGCGTTTCCGGCGTGCTGAATAACGTGTGATATTCATGTTCAATCGGATAAACATGCTCCTGCATAAATGCCGTTAGCTGTGCAGCCAGTTTTGTCGTTGTATCGTTGTGCTCAAAATGCATCTTATTCTCCTTGGCTCACGCGTAAGTGATGTGTTCTGCCCGCTCCCGGGAAGATAAATGGGGTAAATAATTAAAGCTGTGCAGGGACCAGTTATTATTGGCGCTGCAAATCAGACGGGTGATGCTGGTATTTTGGATCTGCAGGTTCAGTTTGATAATTGACTCGGCTGACAGTCCCAATGTCAGCCCCACCGCACAGGCAATCACACCACCGGAGGTCGAGATCAGCACCTTGCGGTTATTGTCGGTGAGGCAATGATTCAGGCCATTTCTGACCCGTTGGATAAAATGGGGCCAGCTCTCGGCATCATGAGGCACATCCAGTTCGCCCTGAGACCAGGCCTGCATGCTTTTACGCAGTGTTTTAAACCAGAAACGAGGGGTGGGTTCCGCCACATTATGCTCAGGGTTCTGTTGTAAAAACGCCTGAATCACGCGGGTAAAATCAAACTCATCAAATTCTGTCATCTGAATTCGCCGGGCCGGTGTTATACCTGCACTGAGATACTCAAGCGTGTGTCGCTGGCGCTCCAGCGTGCCACTGTAGATGGCATCAAACTCCACCGACTGCTGCGCGATCCATTCGCCCAGCCAGCGCGCCTGCTGCTGACCCAGTTCACTAAGCACATCGTAATTGTCCTGCCCGAAAGAGGCCTGCCCGTGCCTTACCAGATATATTTCTGTCATAACAACCTGCGTTTATTTATTTTTCTTCATAGTAGAAAAACCCTTCAGGTTTGTTTAATTACTATTGTGAATATGGCCTTATTCACCACCCTTATCAGCCACATCGGATTCATTCATACAAATGTAATAGATCTTTTTTTGCACTGTTAAAACCTGACCAGTTTGTTATAACTATGCTCATAAGAAACACCACTGCCTGACACATCACAACAATAAACGGTTAAGGGAACAACCTATGACAGCGCCTACCCGTACTCTCACCACGCTTACCTTTACAGCTTTAAGTATCAGCTCAGCACTGGCCGACACGCTCCCCGGACAGCTTGAGACCATAGAAGTCACCGCACAAAAACGCACGCAGAATCTACAACAAGTGCCCGTGGCTGTTTCGGTGATCAATGGAGAGGCCCTGCATCAAAGTGTTTCGCTGGACATATACGATATTCAGGGCTATATCCCGACATTTAATGCATTCCAAAGTCAGAGTGCGACCAACTCCGGTTTTGCTATTCGCGGCATTGGCACTTCAACCCAGAATTTTGGTTTTGAACCCTCTGTGGGTTTGTATGTTGACGGTGTTTATCGCTCTCGCCAGAACGCTGTAATCAATGATTTGGTGGATATTGACACCATTGAAGTACTGCGTGGGCCGCAAGGGACCCTGTTTGGTAAAAATACCCCTGCCGGCGCTGTGACCTTTAATACCAAAGCCCCGACTTTTGAAAATGGAGATGGCTTTGTAACTGCCACGCTAGGCAGTGATAACTTACGCCGCGTTACCGGGGCCACGTCGCTGGTGGCAATAGAGGATACTCTGGCATTTCGTGTAGCCGGGTTTAACACCGACCGGGACGGCTGGATAACCGAGGCCAACAGCGGACAGGATATCAACAATCGGGACCGATTCGGGGTGCGCGCCCAGGCGCTGTACACGCCGACTGATGCAATAAAAATCCGGCTGATAGCGGACTGGGCTGAGCTGGATGAAGTGTGTTGTGGCGCACTGACCTGGCAGGATAATTTACAGGCCAACCAGATCCCGGAAAAATCAGGCACCGATGCGCTGCTGGCCAGTCCGTTATTTGACGCCACCGTTTACACTCAGGATTCATTTTATGACTACACCACCGCACTGAGCCAGTTACCGGCGTCCAGTATGCAGGACCGGGGGCTGTCGCTGCAGGCAGACTGGCAACTGAATGCACACTGGACACTGACCAGTATTACCGCATGGCGTGATTTTGACAGTTTGGATGATACCGACTCTGATTTTACGGATGCCGATTTACTGACTGCCAGAAACGATGCCAGACAACAGGCTTTCTCGCAGGAAGTGCGAATGACCTATGATAGTGACTCACTTAGCGTAATAGCCGGTGCTTACTGGTTTTCACAAAATCTGGATCTTGATTACACCATTACCACCCATGAAGATTTTCCGCTGTTTTTCAGCGCTTCTGCGCCTCAGTTAAATCCACTCATCGACGGTCTTAATGGGCTCAGTGCCGCCACAGGCGGGCTGATAGCTCCGGCTGCACCGGCCACACCGGTGTCTACCGCCTTTTACCATAATGCTTATCAGGAGCAGGACAGCTATGCTCTGTTTATCCAGTCAGACTGGCATCTGGCAACGTCATGGACGCTAACCACGGGGCTGCGTTATACCGTGGAAGAAAAAAGCTTGCGGGGTCGGTATACCGAAACCGGCCCCGGTATTGACGGGTTACCTTTAACGCCCGCTCTGCAGCCTGACCCCGTGGCCGCCGGTAACGCTCTTGCGATAGTTGGCCAGGCTCTGGCCGCCGGCGGTCTGCCAGAGGCAGCGCAGCTTGCACCGCTGGCGGCGTTCCAGCAACCTGGTTGGGGATATTTTTTATTAAATACTGCCGCTATAGCGCCGCGTCCGGCCCTGGACGAAAGCATTGATGACAACCAGCTTACCGGCGCGGTCAAGCTGAGCTGGCAGCCCAGCGATCATCAGCTTATGTATGCCAGTTACGCTACCGGCTACAAAGCTGGCGGTTTAAATACTGATCGGATTGCTGCCGCCTTTGACCCACGGTTTGAGGCAGAAACCGCCAACAGCTTTGAGGTGGGATTCAAACAGGATTTTCGTCGTTATAACCTGCGCCTCAATCTGGCTGCGCATCTGACCGATATTAAAGATTTTCAGGCCAGTACCTTCACCGGCACCGGGTTTAATCTGCAAAATGCCGGCGATATTGAGACTAAAGGGATCGAAGCAGAGCTGACCTGGTTTGCCACCAGCGATACCCGCCTGTCTCTGAATGTGGCCCGCACCCTGGCCAACTTTGATGAATTTGAGCGCGGCCCGTGCTGGGTAGCCTATACCTGGCATACCGGTATTGATGATCCGGGCCGGGCACAACCCGATGCTCCGTTTTGCTCTCGGGCCGGTGATCGTGTGGGATTCAACCCTGAAAATACCCTGTCGTTACAGGCCAGTCAGTACATCGCACTGGGCAGCCTTGATACACAACTGAGCCTGGACTGGCAGTACACCGGCGATCTTTACATGGACAGTACCAATGATCCTTACAAAAAGTCGTCCAGCTACAGCCTGCTGAACCTGCGCTGGCAATTCAGTTTACCTGAGTTCAACAGTGACATTATTGTGTGGGGCCGTAATGTGCTGGACAAAGAGTACGTTGCCAGAAATGCCTTTGATGTGCCGGTACAAACGGGCAAAATTATGGCTTACCCGGGCCAGCCCGCAAGCTGGGGTATTACTCTGCAGACCTATTTTTAATAACTCGCACCGGAGTATGAATTCGCCCCGGATTTGATCCAGAACAATATTCCTGCTGCAGCGCTTTGCTAGAGTGTAAATAATCAAGACTGTAAGGCAAAGCGCATGCATCCATTACCTCTGGCCGAACGCCGGCTTATCAATAAATACAATGTGAACGGGCCACGTTATACCTCCTACCCTACCGCGCTGCAGTTTCATCAGTATGATGATACTGATTTACTACTTACCCACGCCTTGCTTGAGCCCGACAGTGATTACTCTGTGTATGTGCATATCCCGTTTTGTCAGGACCTGTGCTATTACTGCGGTTGCAATAAACAGGTAAGCCGGCAGCAGGAAAAAGCGGATCGGTATCTCAGTTATCTGGAAAAAGAGCTGCGACTTCGAAACCATCTGACCCGCCATGCAGCGGTACGCCAGATTCACCTGGGAGGTGGCTCGCCAAGCTTTTTAACTGTGGCACAGCACGCCCGGCTTATCACTATGCTGCACGAACATTTTTATATCAGTGCCGATGCCCGGCTGAGCATAGAGCTGGATCCCCGACACGTAGATCGCAGTTACCTGGCCTGGCTGGCCGAACTGGGCTATACCCGTATTTCGCTGGGTGTCCAGGATACCGACGCGCGGGTGCAGCAGGCCATCAACAGGGTGCAAAGTACTCAGCACATTGCCCAGCTGGTGAGTGACGCCCGCGAAGTGGGCATCAGTTCAGTCAATCTGGACCTTATCTACGGGTTACCGCACCAGACACCTGAAACCTTTCGGCGCACTCTGGAAGCTGTGAAGACCATGGCACCGGATCGTATTTCTCTGTTCAGTTATGCTCACCTGCCCCAGCGCTTTGCTGCTCAGCGCAAAATAAAGCAAGACTGGTTACCCCAGGGCGAAGACAAACTGCGCTTGATGGAGCTGGCCGTGGCTGGCCTGACAGACGCCGGCTACCAGATGATTGGTATGGATCATTTCGCCCTGCCCGGCGATGAACTGTGCAACGCCAAACAAGCCGGACGACTGCACCGTAACTTTCAGGGCTACACCACCGATGGCAATCTGAAAATTCTGGGACTGGGTGTCTCGTCTATCAGCGCCACAGAAACCGTATACAGCCAGAATCCCCGTCAGCTTAATGCGTATTATCACCGGCTGGACAGCCATACCGGGCTGACCGAGCAGGGGATAGTATTAAGCGCAGATGATCAGTACCGGCGCAGCCTGATAAATCAGTTAATGTGCAATTTTGAGGTAAGCTACGACGCCTTTTATACCCGGCATCACATTCATATACCGCACTATTTTGCTCACGAACTACAACAACTTGAGACATTAGCGGATGATGGCCTGGTAGTGGTGGATAGCGCCGGGATCCGGGTAACCGGGGCTGGCAAAATGCTCATCCGGGTAATTTGCAGCATGTTTGATGCGTATCTGGCACAACAGCATAAGTATCAGCGTTATTCGCGGGTCATTTAGCTATTCAAGGCCAAACCGGGCGGTGACTGACTCGCCGACCTGCAAGGCAAGCCGGGCTGCAGCAAACTCACTGATGAGGGCGTACAGGCGAGTCTGGTTACGTTGCAGGCTCACCAGCACCTGGCCATGCTCTGGCGGATGTACCTGCCTCACCTCACAGTGAAACGCATTTTCGGTACTGACATCACAAGTGGTCTGCCGGTCAACCGACACACTGGCAGCAGCGACTGACATATGCACACGATCACCGGTGATAACCGGTGATGTGGCAAATAACTGCTGGCCCTCGCAATCAAACGACACATAGTGATAGGTTTTATTAACCTGCGGCTGGGAGCCTGAAATCACCGAAAACTGTACGCTGGCACTGACCGGATGATTCTGGTAAATCTTCGGCAATACTTCCTGCGGCTTGCCCTGGTGCACCAGCCGCCCGGCTTCCATATACAGCAAATTATGACAGTACAGGGCAAGGTCCTGCAGGTCGTGGCTGACCAACAATACCGGCAAACCGTTATCTGCCAGCTTACGCAAAAAGGCCAGGATATGATGACGGGTGTGGTTGTCCAGCGCGCTAACCGGTTCGTCGAGCAGCAGGATCTTCGGGGAATTTAAAATCGCTCTGGCTATGGCGACCCGCTGCGCTTCGCCCCCCGACAGGGACGCCGGCATACGAGACAACAAATGGTTGCAGCGACAGCCCAGTACCACCTCATCAAACCAGAATGTCTGCCCCTTGGCAAAATCAGCGGCCAACAACAGGTTCTGCCCAACACTCAGATGCGGAAAAAGCAGCGCTTCCTGAAACACCAGGCCAACCCGCTTACGGGTAAATAACTTACCCTGCCAGTCGCCACTGACCTGCGCATGTCGCTCAAGCCCGGCCAAACAACGCAATAGACTGCTTTTACCAGCACCGGATGGTCCGGTCAGCCCGACCATAGTATTGACCGAACGCTGGGTGACGCTGACATCCAGCTCAAAGCCGGCGTGACGACGAAAATTTACCGAAAATTCCATTGCCGGCCTCCGCCACGGTTAAAGCGATATAAAATAGTCAGCAGCACCATTGAAAACACCAGTAAACCCAGCGCCAGCCAATGTGCATTGGCATAGTCCCCAGCCTCAACATGGTTGTACAGGGCAATTGACACCACCTGGGTCTCAGCCGGAATATTTCCGCCAATCATCAGCACCACTCCGAACTCCCCCACCGTATGGGCAAAACTTAGCCCCAGCGCCACGATAATATGAGACTGGCACAGCGGCAGAACAATGCGCCGGAACCGAGAATAACGATTCATTCCCATTGTTTTAGCCACATCCAGATAGCGCTTATCAAGCTGGGTAAAGCCGGTATACAAAGGCTGCACCGCAAAGGGTAATGAATAAATAACCGAGCCTATGACCAGACCGCTGAACGAAAAAGCCAGTTGTGACCCGGTTACCGACTGCCACAGTCCCCCCACCAGACTGTTGGGGGCAAAGGCAATCAACAGATAGAAACCCAGTACCGTGGGCGGAAGTACTAAAGGTAAGGCAATCAAGGATAACAATACCGGCTTTAGCTTGTGCTCCCAGCGCGCCAGCCACCAGGCCAGCGGCGTGGCAATCAACAATAAAATTAAACTAGACAGAGCCGCCAGCTCCAGGGTTAGCCAGATGGCCGCCATATCATCATTTTGCATGGCTGTCCCCGTCAGTTGCAGTAACTTCATAACGGGTATAGCCCCATTGCGGCAGCTGTTTCTGAATCCGGTCAGACATTAAAAAGTGCACAAACTTTCGGGCAGTTGCAGGCTGGGATGATGAATCAGGCACCACCACTTTTTGTAAAATTGGCGCATGCAGCGAGGCCGGAATCAGCCAGCCTGACTGGTCGCTATCTTTGACCAGCGAGGCAGCAACAATGGCGTGAGGAACATTGCCGGATGTATAAAACTGATAGGTTTGCAGAATGTTTTTGCCCATGACCAGCTGGGGGCGCACCGCATCCCACATATCCATGTGTTGTAACACCTGCTTTGCAGCATCACCGTAGGGAGCCAGTCGGGGGTTGGCAATCGCCAGCCGCTGTCCTTTTCGCAGCGCTGCCGACAAATCGTTTTGCCCGTTGGGTGGGTGTCCTGCATTAATGTAAATCAGCCGGCCCTGAGCATAGACAAATAATGTACTGGCTGCTGCCAGTCCCTCGTCCACCAGCTTTTGTGGCCGCGTAGCATCCGCTGATAAAAACACATCGAAGGGCGCACCATGGGTGATCTGCGCATAAAGCGTACCGCTGGAGGCCACTGATACTTGTGTTTTGTGCCCGGTACGGGCGCTGAATGCCTGAGCGATATATCTGGCCGGTTCGGCAAAGTTAGCCGCCACAGCAATACGAAGCGGCGCTTCTGCCGCCCGGGTGTGCGAGCAGAAGCTTATCAAGACACCCATCAAAAATAAGCCCCAAAAAAGCGAACCATATCGCCAGGAAAATAAACTGCGCATCCGTGTCATGTATACACCTTACTACTCTTTTTTATTACTCAGCCAGGCCAATGCAGCGGCATCATCCGATGCTTTGGGAGCAACCCAGTGACCCTGCTCACCAACAAATTCCTTTTTCCACAGTGGAACAGACTGCTTTAGCATATCCATGATGTACATAGCGCCCTCAAACGCTGCCCGTCGGTGCAACGCAGCGCAGCCTACCCAGACTATCTGTTCGTCATTGTGCAACCGGCCCACCCGGTGCACGGCAGCTGCATCAGTCAGCTCAAATTGCGTTATGGCTCCGGTGACCAGCGATGATAGCGCTTTTTCTGTCATGCCGGGATAATGTTCAAGCGACAAACCATTGATTTTTCCGTGAGGGTTGTGGTCGCGCACCAGGCCGGTAAAGGTCACAATTGCACCGGCATCCCGGCTTGACCGGCGGAGCTGCTGATATAATTCGGCCTGACAAAAATCCGCTTCCTGAATAGCGATAAACATATCAGCCTCCGGTCACCGGTGGAAAAAAGGCCACTTCATCGCCTTTGTGCAAAACCTGAGAGCGGTCGCATAATGTCTGGTTAACCGCAACCAGAACCTGACCGGACAGCGCTTCTGCCCACAGCTCATTGTCAGCGCTCAGCTGACTAATAAGTTCGTCAACATTTATCGGATTAGTAAAGACAACCTGATGCTCCGCCTGGCCGGTCAACTCACGTATCTGGGCAAAAGTTTTTACTGTAATCATACTGCATCCCTGTGCCAGTCACCGGTTTTACCACCCTGTTTGTTAAGCACACAAACCTGCTCAATGCGCATGGCAGGATCCAAGGCTTTACACATGTCAAACAAGGTAAGCAGCGCAATGTTTACGCCTGTGAGCGCTTCCATTTCTACGCCGGTTTTACCGTCTAGCTTACAAAAGCACTGCACGGCAATCCGGTTTTGCTCAGGCTCAAGCGCAAAAGAAATGTCGACTTTGCTCAGTGCCAGCGGATGACACAAGGGAATGAGATCCGCACAACGCTTGGCACCCTGAATTCCGGCCACCCGGGCCACCGCAAAGACATCCCCCTTCGCAATGCGCGCCTCGCTGATGCCCTGTATCACCGCATCATTTGCGTACAGATACCCCTGCGCGATGGCAGAACGGGTGGTAATTTGCTTTGCCGAGACATCCACCATGTTTGCTTCGCCGGCCTGATTAAGATGACTGAATCCTGCCATTACATGGTGCCTGTCAGATGACCAACAAAATTACATGGTTTAAAGCTGGCATCGAGCTGGCTTTGAATAATCCGGGTCCAGCCGGTCTTACAGGCGCCGGTTGAGCCGGGCAAACAAAAAATAACCGTGCGGTTTGCAAACCCGGCAATAGCGCGTGATTGAATGGTAGAGGTTCCAATTTCTTCATAACTTAACTGGCGAAAAAGCTCGCCAAAACCATCCACATTTTTATCAAACAGTACGCTTAACGCTTCCGGGGTCGAATCGCGACCGGTAAACCCGGTTCCACCGGTTGAAATCACTGCGTGAATATCATCCCTTGCAATCCAGTCCGAAACTACCGCTCGTTGTTTGTAAATATCGTCTTTGACCAGTGCCCGGTCTTGCAGCGTGTGACCCGCCTGAGTGATAGCGTCGGCCAGGTAGTTACCGGATGTATCAGTATCTGGCGTGCGGGTATCAGAGACAGTAAGAATAGCGATATTTAACGAGGTTACAGATTGAGTCATTATATTTCCTGACAGACAGCAGTATTTAACACTTTCATATATGCTATCGTACACTAATCCCATAGGGATAAAACACAGGTTTCCCCGTAAAGCAGATAATTCATGACCAAAACGCTGACAACTGAACAGGCCATGCGCTATAACCGCCAGATTGTACTGCCACAAATTGATCTGGAAGGTCAGGAGGCGCTGTTAAATGCCAGTGTGCTTGTTATCGGTGTGGGCGGACTGGGCTGTAATGCTGCCCAGTCTCTGGCAGCAATGGGGGTTGGCAGGCTTACCTTGGTGGATGATGATACTGTTTCGGTGACTAATCTGCCCCGTCAGATTTTGTTTTGCGAAGAAGACGCCGGCAGTAGCAAGGTGTTGGCAGCCAAACGCGCTTTACACAGAATCAATTCTGACTGTCTCATTACCACCGTGGATTATCGCCCCGCCCTGACAGAGTTAAGTGAAGTTATCCAACAGCATGATATTGTGCTGGACTGCACTGACAATAAAAGCAGCCGGCAGCAAATTAATCAGCTTTGTGCCGAGCATGGCACGCCACTGGTCAGCGGCGCGGCTATCCGGTTTGAAGGTCAGGTGTTTGTCACTACTTTTGCAGCAGACATGCCTTGTTATAACTGTTTGGCAGCTTTATTCGGGGAGATTGACTTGTCTTGTACAGAAGCCGGTATTTTTAGCCCTGTTGTTGCAATAACGGGCTTGCAGCAAGCCTTGCTGACCAGTCAGTTGCTAACCGGATTCGGTGAAACTCCCGTGGGCAAATTACAATTATTCGACGCCCTGACTCACACCTGGCAGCACTTTTCTGTGCCTCGCCTGCCGGGTTGTCAGACTTGTCATCATCACAACACAGCAAAAGAGAGATTATGACCGCGACCGTTACCAAACAGCACATTGTTGTTGCGCAAAATGCTTCAGGTAGGAACATGAATGTACCGGTTTACCGAATCAGCGGGAGCAAACCCGGCCCCACGGTATATATTCAAAGCTCCATTCATGGCGCAGAAGTTCAGGGTAACGTCGTTATTTATCACCTCATTACGCAGTTAAAAGCGCTGGATGTGCAGGGCGAGATCATTTTAGTGCCTAACTGTAATCCGGTCGGCACGAATATTAAGGCGGGCGAGTACACTCTGGGGCGGTTTGACCCGGTGAACGGCACTAACTGGAATCGTGGCTATTTTTACGATCGGGCCCAGGTTGAGTTGTTTGCCCAAACTGTAGCGGCTGAAGATAGCATTGATACGATCAAGGCAAAGTTCAAACGCTTCTGGCGGGCAGCCATAGATGCCAAACTCGACTCGCCCTGGGGGCTGGGGCTGGCACAGCAACTGAATCTGAAGCTGCAGCAGTTGGCGGTACAGGCTGATTTTGTACTGGATTTACATAACGGGCCGGTATCGACCCGCCATATTTATATTCCTGAGTACGCTAAAGAGGTAGCGACGCTTTTCAATATCCCGCACTGTATATTTATTCCCAACGTCTTTGCCGGCGCACTGGATGAAGCCACCTTCTGTCCGTGGTGGACACTTCAGGATTTGCTTTCCCAGCGTTTTGATAAACCGTACCGTTTTGGTGTTGAAGCCATGACTTTGGAAATGGGGAGTCAGGAAGTTATTGAATTTGACGAAGGTCACGATGATGCAAACAGTATACTAAGCTATCTGCAACATCGTCAGGTAATAGATACCACCGACTTTGTGCCACACAAGATGCGCCGTATCGGCGTAAAGCTCAAAGATTATAAAACCCTTTATACCGCGTTTGGGGGCATGGTCGAGTATTGCGCCCGACCAGGCCAGCATATCAGCCAAGGCGATGTGCTGGCGCGGGTGCTCAATATTGATGAGCTGGATACCAGCCACGCGAGCTTTGAAGTCACCGCTCCCTGCGATCTTATCCCCATGCTGCATTTTCCATCAGCATCGGTGCTTAGTGGCACTCAGCTCTATAAAGCGTTCACCCGCTACTGGGATATTACGACTGAGGACGACCAGCCCTAAGGCGGGTCGTCAGGCAAGCTTTACTAACCCTATTTATGGTGTGATTAGATTGGTGAGCCCGGCGGCAAGGGGTTGACCGTAAACTGACCCGGCCATTGCCCGGTTTGCCAATACTGCTTCATTTGCTGATGCAATACCGGCGCTTCCTGTAAATCACTCTTTTTATCCAGCCAGCGGGTAAAGTTCATCAGCGCAGACTGGATGTCCATTTTGGCTTCGGGCGCAAGCTGTGGGTCATCAAGTGCGGTAAACAAGGCATTAAGTGCAACCAGGCGCAGGCGACGTTGGAGCCCATAATCGCTCTCGCTTTGTTTGTACCAGTGCTGCTCCATGATTCGACTCACCAGTGCTCCAACACCAGGCAAAGCGCGATCATTTGCGGCTTGCCAGGACAGTCTGTTCAACCGCGTTGTATCAAGCAGCAGGCTAAAGGCGTAGTTGGCGGCAGATGCGGCAGCAGAGACCGGGTCCATCGCCAGGCCCATTTTTCCTTTAAATTGCTCGCGGGTGACATCATCGCCATAATTGGTTGGAGTAATCAGCTTTAGCAAGGTATCCGGCATGCGCAGAAACTCTGCAGACGTTGCATTGAGAAGCTGTTTCATCGCACGTTTTTGTTGCGCGGCTGGCACCGCGGATTGTCCGTGCGGCGTGTCATAATCTCCTTTTCGCTCATAACTGTATTCCAGACCGCCCACCTGCTTGGCTACCGCCACCAGCTGGTAGCGATGAAGCAGATACACCGGCACCAGTACATCTTCCAGCGACGACAAGCTGGCATGCTCAGGAATTGATGAGACACCCATCGACGCTAATGCCCGTTCCCGGATAGCCGTAATCTCATCATAAGCAGCAAGCGGGTCCTGGCCATTGTCCCACATATGGCCATTAGCCGAGGCGGTGGAAGATGAGCGCGTGTCAAAGTCTGTTTTGAAAGACAAATTCTGGGCACGAGCGTTGTCAATCTCCGCTGCCAGACCAGCTTTTTCTGCTTCTGGAGACGAGTAATCCTGATAACCGTAGGCAATAGCGTGCAGGTCCCATTTACCCATACCCTTGTCGTAGGCATCATCCAGTACAATTTTACCGTTTTTCAGCGTCACTTTAGGGTGTGGATAATCCATCACTGATTCGCGACCGTTTTCGCTGGCCGCAAAGTTGTGGGCAATACCCAGCGTATGTCCGACCTCATGTGCGGCAAGCTGGCGAATTCGATCAAGCGCCATTTCCTGCTGTGCTTTGGTATCTGCATCACCGGTAAACGGGCTGGTAAGCCCTTGTGCAATCAGGTAGTCCTGCCTTACCCGTAGTGAGCCTAACGTAACATGTCCTTTAATTATCTCTCCGGTGCGCGGATCAGTGACAGAGCTGCCGTAAGACCAGCCACGCGTAGCTCGATGCACCCACTGGATAACATTATACCGGACATCCATTGGGTCGGCGTCTTCAGGCAACACTTTAACCTGAAACGCATTGTCATAACCGATATCCGTAAATGCCTGACTCCACCAGCTCGCCCCCTCTTTCAACGCGCTCATTACCGGCTCTGGAATACCCGGGTCAAGGTAGTAAACAATTGGTTTAACAGGTTCACTATGCTTTGCCTCAGGATCCTTTTTATATAACCTGTGCCGGGTGATAAATTTCTGCTCTAAAGGCTCGCTTATTGCAGTTGAGTAGTCAAAATAGCCCGCCTTCCAGTAGCCGGCAAAAGGATGATACTCACGCGGTTCATAATTATCGTCAGGCAGTTTTACGAATGAATGATGGAGGTGAACAGAAATACTGGTTGGATCAGGGGTGACCTGCTCAACAAACTGACCGGGGTTATTTCCGGCAAACGTAACAACGGACTCCAGCTCGGTATTATCCTCAAACGCCTTACTTCTTGGTAAATATACAGCGCTACGACTCGCATCAGGCTGAAAACTGCCCTGTTGCTTTTGTTGCAGGCGCTGGCTAATGCCATGTACGTCAGAAAGCAGATAAGAAGTATAATCTACCAGTACATCATCGCCGTCTTCAGCCACCACCTCAAAACCGGCTATGACCGACTGCGCAAATGCTTCTGTGATGCTGTTATGCTCTGCTTTATTGTTGGAAGAGGCCTGATAGGTGGTATTTACCTGCTTAAGCAAAACTTTATTGCCGTGGCGGGTAAAAGAAACAATGCGGGTATCTCCCAGCTGACCACGATCAAGGCCAATGTCATTTGACCCCATGCCCTGAGGCAAGGACGTCTGAAACAGCATCTGGGTGTCCAGCTTGTCGATTTCAATGTATACGCGGTCCTGACTTTTGTCATAAAAGAAAGGGACATAGCCTGACTGCTCGACCATATCTTCAGTAAACGTGTCGATATCCGGCATTGCGTATGCTGTTATCGGTGAACATAAAACAAAGGCTGCAGCCCATAACTTTCGCAAAATAGTTCTCCTTTAATCAGGTTTTATACCTGCTTGAAATACCGCTTTTTTACTACGTTACCGGAAGGCTTGTGCTGTTGTCCATATGATGGGATTACCGGTATTGAAAACGGGGTTGATCTGCATCAATCCCAGAAGCGCTGATGTTATTTAGTATGCTTAATAGCGTAGACAGCCATTAATGGTATATGGGTGTCTTGAGTAAAATGACGACTATTTAGGACTAGACATGATTCAAAATGCGTATCAATACTGCCCTTTCGGTCGATGTCACATGGTTAAAAAAGAAATATCTGTACAGGCGCTTTGTTTGCCAATTACGACAAAGGAATGTTCAGTCATTACGTGCGCGGAAAGACCTGTTTTTGGCGCTGATGTAACATTGTCTTCGGTATTTACTCTACCAGGAATGACTTTAACTGAAAAAATGACGGAGTTAGGATGGATAGAACATACGCTAAAAGAAAAGCTGTATGTAACTGGCAAAGACAAAATATCCAGCGTGTTCGATACATCAACGCTGGCAATTAAAAATAAAAAACCTATCGTTCTGGTAAACTGTTTACAAGATCTGAGTGCAGCTCCTCTTTTTTGTTTTTATGAAATTGATAGATCGGAGCCACTAAGCACTTGCAACTAGTCTCAATGCGCTCTGCCTGTCGACCATGCGTTTTAACCCCGTCGTCCTGACATAGGAAGTCAGAGTATCGATAGCACCTGCAGCATGATGAAAACAGTGTTCAAAATTTTGTGTCACTTCCGGCCAGAATGAAGTATTGATTGACAGCGCCTCATGCAATTCATTTTTTCCTTCGGTACTGGATTGACGATTGTTTATATTTTTTGCCGTGTGCTGAACCAGGGCGAAATAGTCACTATGGCTACATGGCAGCACACCCCTTTTGCCTGGATTATCAGACTTACAGAAGGTGAGCAGCCACAAAATCGGCGTTTCTGTTTTTTTAGAGCAGAAGCGCTTTTTAAAACTGGTATAAGATGATGCTTCCGGGCTTACCGAAAGACCGGCTCTCATGGGGTTCAAGTCCACGTAAACCATACACGCCAGCAGAGCAGCCTCATCCAGTAGCGCCTGCATTTTAAACCGCCCTTCCCAAAAACGTCCGGTGCACCCGTCTTCTTCATTCGCCTTTCGGGCAATGTATTCATTTAACGAGCGCATGAACCAACTTATGTCCTGCAGCCTGTTTCGCCAGATATTCACCGTTTCCCTCAGGGTTTTAATTTCAGCAGGTGAATTGCTGACAGCAAAAGAGTTTTGCATGTACTTTCTGGATAAGCAGGTTCCCTTAAATAGTTTATGCCATCGCCTGATCACCTCATCAAGATCCCACTCTTCAGTATGCTTATTGTCTACATACAAAACCAGATGGGTGTGATTATGCATCACAGCATAAGCGCAAACTTTAACGGCAAATACACTAGCCAGGCGAGCAATTCTGTCTTCCACCCATTTTCTGCGGTGTTCATAGTTGCTCCCACTCACTGCATCTTTGCCACATAAATGAGCCCTGCGAACACAACGTGAAATACAATGGTAAAAATGAGTATTAGAAAGGTTTAGCTGGTGTTTTCGAGCTTGAGGCATGGCTATTTATCCAGTGTTTTTTTCTAAGTATTTCAGAATTACAAACACTGGAAACTGTACCTTGTACCAGTTTTTAAATAGACACCCATTAAAGTTATCATGGATGTCCACTACCTAACCGCTACTTTGCAACTATCGGCCGATGGCTGGACACTCATCGGCAGGCTAAATAGCGTTTATTTGTTAGCGTAAAGAGTTACGTTAATTGCAAAAATCATGAAACAACTGGGCTAGCCCGCTGTGCCTTTGGACCTGGGTTGCCACCATTTTTTCAAACGAGGTTTTGCTGCCAACCAGAATACAGCCACGTTTTGCCCTGGTAATCCCTGTGTACAACAGCTCCCTTGATAAAAGGGATGACATCTGGGAGGTGGTTGCTTCAGGTAAGAAAATCAGCACTTGAGAAAACTCCGAGCCCTGTGACTTGTGCACTGTCATGGCAAAAACAGTTTCCACTTTCGGTAACCGGCTCAGACTAACAGCCCGTACGCCATCGGCAGTCTCAAACCATGCCAGTAACTGGCCTTTGCTGTCAGGCCAGATCACGCCGGTATCGCCGTTAAAAAGATGCTGGGCGTAATTATTTTCTACAACCATAATGGGTCTGCCAGGGTAATACTCCTGATTGGCAGCAGCTTGAAAGAGAGTTTTTTCCACCCGTTGGTTCAACGCATCAACGCCTGAAGGGCCCTTTCGAACCGGCGTTAACCACTTACACTGCGTCAATACCTGAAGAACCTGTTGAGGCGTCTGGTCGATGTTTTTTAGCGAAGAAAAACATGCGTGTATCAGCTTTTCTGAAACCTCGCAAAAATAGCTTTCAGGTAGCGTGAATGTCTGCTCATTGTGAAGAAAGTTAGTCATATCGGCATCCGAAAATTCAGGACACCCTTGCCAGGCCTGCTCAGCCTGATCATTCTT
Source organism: Salinimonas lutimaris (assembly GCF_005222225.1). Taxonomy (GTDB): domain Bacteria; phylum Pseudomonadota; class Gammaproteobacteria; order Enterobacterales; family Alteromonadaceae; genus Alteromonas; species Alteromonas lutimaris. The sequence continues at coordinate 1,801,867 of NZ_CP036536.1, read as the reverse complement.
AATACAGGTAGCGACCCGGGATAACGCACCTTTAAATCTTTGACTAATCGTAAGTGTCCTGACAAAGTCCAGAGAAACATACTGCGAGTCTACCGACTCCAGTTCAGGCAAGTGAGGACAAAGCTTATTCAAGTGTTGCTGAACAGGCTCGGAGGCTGTCCCTGCTTTTTGTAAAGAAATCAGTGATTCCAGTACACTGCCAGACTCTACCGCTGGCAACTGGTCAGCATCACCTACCAAAATGAGTTTACACCCAGGTTTTAACGCCCTGACTAGCCTGGCCATCAAGGCTGTATCTATCATGGATGCCTCATCAACAATTAAGACATCACACGGCAAGGGGGAGTCCGGGCCTTTAAGGGTTTGAACACCAAAGCGCTGAATACCCAACAGCCGATGTAACGTGAGCGCATCCGCTGAAACACTACTGATAAGGTTATTATCAACCGTTGACCTGAGCTTTTCTAGCGCCGCACCAACGGACTCATTCATCCGCTGCGCAGCTTTACCTGTTGGTGCTGCCAGTTGAATATTTAAGTCCAGCCCAAAGCATTGTTTCAGAGCAAGTAATAGTCTGGTCACCGTATACGTTTTACCGGTACCGGGCCCACCATTGATGATGGTAAAATTCTGAACCAATGCTGCAGCGGTAGCAACTTGCTGCCAGTCCTGGCCCTTATTTCTTTCTGTATTAAACATCAATGGCCACAGGCTTTTAAGCTTTTGATACTGCGTATCGTCCAATACATTTTTATGTGTTCTGCTGGCCAAAGCATTACAGATTTGTTGTTCAAATTTCCAGTATCGACGAGTGAATAAACGGGTATCATCAAGCATCATGACTGATTGCAAATCATGGTCTGAAATGGCCGATGTACAAGCATGTAAAAGTGTATTCAGATCGCCAAATGCATAGCCTTTGAGCGTTTCTTCTTCACTGTCAAATAAAGTCTGACTAGCCAGAAAGCGTAAATCGAGGCATGTGTGCCCTTTTCGTTGTACAAAAGACAACGCTATCAGCAACATAAACCAAATTTCATTGTTCTGACGGCCTGAAGTACAAAATTGCTGTGCGAAATACACATCGATGCTTTCTATCTCAGCCAACTCCTTTGTCAGAGTCGGGATTTCATTATATTTCATATCAAACTTGTCCAAAGGCATCGTCAAGAGCCCTGAGTTCTTCTGTGTCTAACTGGGTGAAGAAAACGCCGTTTTTGCTGGCATTATCCGGATGCATTCCCCGCAAATACAGGTAATAAACGCCCCCAAAGTGCTGTTCAGGAAGATAGTCGGGAAGTTGTAGTGACAAATAACGGTGCAGCGCTAGTGAATAAATGAGATATTGCAGATCATACAGGTGATGCGCATTGTTATTCATAAGTTTTTCTGGCGAATATTCGGAATAACTACTGCCCAGATGCGTAGATTTATAATCTGCAACATAATACTTTCCTTCCCATTCAAAAATAAGATCGATAAACCCATGCATGAGCCCTTCAAGGCTTTCTGCATTTCTGACAGGCAATGTCACAGAATGTTTTTGACCCAATTTTTGCCGATGAGATTTAAGCAGAATATCCAGTTTATAAAAATTTACCGATGTCATCGGAAAGTAGAATTCAGCTTCTTTTAAAGTGGCTGTCAGGTTTAGCTGCGCTAAACATAATCCGGTCTGACGAAGTGGTGTCTGCAGCACTTCTTCAATCCAGTCAAAGAAGCCAGGGATGTCATCATCGTCTATACCAAACCGGACAGCCATATCTAAACCTGCCTCTTCCCACTGTGGCTGACTAAAGTCATGCAGCTCAAGAATATCGTGTAGTAAGTTCCCTGCTGAGGCCCCTTTTTCAAAGGTAAATCGATATGGCAGCGGTACCTCATCAGCCGAAACGTTTGCATGGGTGTCTGGTATTTCTTCTTCAAGTTCACGCCGGGTTTGATTTACGGTCATCTGTCTGCGGGCAAGAGCGGAAAAAGAATAAAGACGCCAGCGCTCATTCACGTTACCGTTAAAGTCTTTCGCTACCAGAGGCTCGGGCTCAACGCTATTCACTTTATCGCGGTTCTGCAATGCGCTACTTTCAATCGAAACAAAGCGGGTATGTAAATTATTTTCGTTGTCTATACGCCTGAAAACTTCTTCCCATTGTTCATCTGATGTCATGCCCATTGCCACAGCGAGAGAGGATTTTTCAGATCCGTCAAAGGGGGCCACGCCAAGATAGCAGCGCTGTGCAGCACGGGTGACCGCAACGTACAACAAGCGCATTGCCTCGGCTTCGCCTTCCTGACGAACCTTTTCTATCGCGGCATCGTTCTTGCCAAGCTGTAATACCAGCCCACCAGCATCCTCGTCAAAGTAACGATATAACTGAATAAATTGCGGACCTACTTTAGCCGGGTCCCGGTAAATACTGGCAAATGGTACAAATACAACAGGATACTCAAGCCCTTTGGAGCCATGTTGCGTAACAATCTGAATCAGTCTGGCATCACTTTCCAGTCGCTGCGTCTGCTCTTGCGCTACATCCGGATTCGCTATCTGCCGATGTAACCAGATCAATAACTGCTCTGCGTGCGCCTGCTCAGACGATGCCCGCTCCAGAACTTCGGCAAGATGCAGATAGTTGGTTAAGGCGCGTTCGGTGTCATCACCCTTTGCCTGAAACTGATATTCGAGCATATGCAGTATCACTGCCATCGCCCCGCGCTGCTGCCACATCAGCTTTAACGTCGACACCCTGGCGATGACCTCATTCCATAATGTATCGTCTTCTTTATAAAGCAACTGGATCAACATTTCATGGCTAAAACCGAACAACGGGCTACTCAGTGCAGCAGAAAGCCGGTACTGGTCTGACATATGCCATATCCCGTCTAATACACGATACAAATCGTGAGCTTCTGCTGCGCCAAATAAGTTTGATCGATTACTGAGAAACACAGAGGCAATACCGGCTTTACGCAGTGCCTGCTGAATCACTTGTGCTTCCGGGCCGCTTCTTACCAAGATGGCAATATCCTGGGGAGCCAGAGGTTCATCACCTAGTGTAGCCTGCTTGAGTAAACGCAGTATCTCATCACTCACCCATTGAGCGATATCCTGCTGCAACTGAGCCTTGGCTGGCTTGGCGTCCGCCTGCGACGCCACATAAGCGTACGTTAACGCCGCCCGATCGCTGAGCGGATCACATAAAGGTGCACGATTAGCTTTAGCATAACTAGTAGCATTGACCGGCTCATACTGTATGCCATAGCCAAATACATCTTTCGCCTCCCCTGACACCGGCGCGCCATAAAAAAGACGATTATAGGCATTTACCATATCAGCCACAGAACGCCAGTTTGTATCCATCACCCAGCGATGGTCTGCTTGCTTTCCTGCTTTCAGATAAGTAAAAATGTCCCCTCCTCTGAACCCGTAAATGGCCTGCTTAGGATCACCAATCATCATCAATACCTGTTCCTGACACGGCGCAGCATAAATATTTGCCAGAATTTGATACTGATTGGCATCGGTGTCCTGAAACTCATCTATCAGGGCTGCCGGATACTTTTCACGTAACTGGACAGCCAATCGGGAGTCCGGCGCAGAAATTCTTTCGGCAAGCATGCTAATCAGGTCGTCAAAATCGACAATACCCTGTTGTCGCTTTTGCTGCGCAACATGCTCACTAATAAACGTAAAGCCCTTGGTAATCAGTTGTAAAACAGGCAGCTTTTCTATGGCTTTATCACGATCGGCTGTAAGTTGACTCAGTGTGTCTTTGACCTGCTTAGCAAGTGCTTTGAGCGGCTCCAGTAATACTTTTAGTTCTGGCTTACTGCGAAAACGCCCACCATGTAAAAACTTAGCCAGCGTACCCGGCGGTTCTTCAAGGTCTTCATCATGTAGCCAGTTCAGAATGTCAGACCACTGCTCCTGCCTGAGCGCCGAATCTTTTACACCACTGACCAGCCCTGTATCTATGGCCGACATGTGCGAAGAAATTTGCTGGATAATGTCTTTTTTCTGACTGGTTACCTGGACAGCCATCTTAGCTATAGAGCTTGTATAAGACGCTACAATTTCACTTTCAGACTGCACCACAGGGTTAAGGCCACTGCGAATCGCCGCTTCGAACTCTTTTTGTATCGCTTGTGGCGTGTGCCAGCCTGCTTCAACCAGTAGGTTGTAGGCATCTTCATCTGCTGCAATTTGTCGGATCCAGTCTTGTGCAGCAAGCAGATAATTATCACGAGTATCTGTTTCAAGACCCAGCTTCATCGCCGCGCCGCTGGTAAAGGCCAGTTCACCTAAAACACGGTTACAGAAACCATGAATGGTATATACCGACGCTTCGTCAAGTTCCAGCAGCGCTGCTTTGATAATATCCAGGTATGGCTGTCCGGGAAACGCCTGGTATAAGGCCAAAAAGAGCGGGTCGCCGTTAAGTGGTTCCACACTATCAATGGGTGCCTTACTTAATACGGGACTGACGCTGTCTGTACCGTCATTGTCTTTTGTGGGTGTCTTGATAAAAAAGGCATCATCGCTGTCGTTTTGGGTCGCTAAGATAAAGTGCTGCCAATAGTCAGCCGCTTCCTGAAGCGTATCAGCGATACGCCCCCGAATCTCTTCGGTCGCTGCATTGGTAAAAGTCATTACCAGAATTTGCTGAACACTAAGTCTTTTTTCCAGCAACATGCGCAGATAAAGTCTTGTTATATTAAAGGTTTTACCAGTACCAGCGCTAGCTTCAATAAGATGTCGGCCGTTTAACGGCAAGCCTGCCACATCAAGTGGTTGCGAGGTCACAATCGGGTGAGAGATGCTCATACCTTTGCCTCCTTGTAATTGGCAACCAGAGGCCTGAATAATGTTTCAAAAACATCGGCAGGCATCTCATTTACCTCAATCCCCTCAGGAAAAAACCAGCGGACGTAGGGATCACTGCCCAGCCCTGCTGAAAACATATTGTCGGTCCATACCTTTTGCCATTCATAGCGAGCTTCAGGTTCCTGAAGCCATTCGCTGAGGTGGATGTCTTTTGCTTTAGCCAACAAACTTAAGGCAACATCACTGAAATAACATTCAGGACCGCTGCCGAGCTTGGCAAAATATTCGCCAAACCATGTCAGCAGTTCACTGGCCTGCTCTTCAGTTACGGCCTCATAGCTGGCTTGTCGCAGCGTTGGCTGTCCTTTATCCCACTTTACAAAGTAAACGTTTAACGGCAACGCATATCCGGCGGCATTAAACACCAGCAAGGTAATAAACTGTTCCAGTTTTCTTTGTGTATTGTTGCCACTGCCTGTATGCCACATTTTCAGACACTGCCCCTTAAAAGCCGCGGCCTCAAGGGTAAATGCGGCGGACTTCCATACCGCCTGAACGATGTCATCCTCAGGACGATAAGCGCTTTCCATTAACAAATGAGTGGCATTTTCCCAGCGGGATAAAAGCGCATCTGATAAATGGGTGTCTGGTAGCTTGCCACTCATCCTTGCTGCGGTAATGATAGACTGGGTGTCCTGTTCCTGAGCATTTTCATCGCTAAGCGCCTCTGTTAAAGCCTGCATAACCTGATAGCGAACTAAGTTGTTTTCTTTAAATGGCTCGGCGTCTGATAACTGCGGTTCTGCGGTATCCAAATATACGCCGAGCACCGAATTCGCAAAATATTTAAGCGGATGGGTAAAGCTACGGGCGAGCTGGGCCGCAGTGAGATAATCTGGTAACGCTACATCAGTTAGTGAATCAGGCTTGGCATATGGCGCTCTGTCATGATGATGGCGCACTACTTCTGCCAGCCTCAGCCATCCTTTTTCGAACCCGGCATACTGGCCGGTAAACGACTGCGGACTGAACGGATGCAAACCTAACTGGCGTGTATGGCTGTCCTCAAACGCGTAGCCGGTTGTCAGTAGCCTTAACAGCTCTTTTAGCACCAGGCTGGGCTCCCGTTCACTGTTATCCTGAGCGCTGTTAGCCTGATAGCTCAGATACAGCACCTGACGAGCCGAAATCAGTGCTTCTAAAAACAGGTATCTGTCTTCCATTCGTCTTGAGCGATCACCAATTTTTCGACCATTCTCAGCCATTAAATCAATCGAAATAGGCTGTGACTGGCGGGGAAATTCGCCATCATTGAGGCCTAATATACAAACGACTTTAAACGGTATGCTGCGCATCGGGAGCATCGAGCAAAATGTTACCTGCCCGGTCAAAAAGTGGTTGCCGGCATCTGGTGAAGAGAACCGCTTCATCAGTACATCGCGTACCTGACGTAATGACAATACTTCTTCATAGCCAGCTTCAGCGCACTGACTAACCAGTTCAGTAGTGGCAGCAGACAGCGACTCCCAACTATCCAGCTGGTCTTTTCCCGGTGTAAAACAGTCATCACGCATCTGCATCAAATCACTATGCCACTGCGCTGCAGTTCGCGGCGTGTTGAGTGCCTGGGCATAATGTTTTAGCTGATAAACAAGATCAATAAGCTTACCCAACACTACGGTTGCCTGTCCTTCGGCATGAGGAATGGTAAGCAGCTTTTCATGCAACACATAGTCATCTTCTACAGCCATCCCCACCAACAGGCGTTCAAGTCCCCACAGCCAGCTGAACATGGGTGTCCCGGCATGGCCTGCCACCTGTAACTTATGCTGGGTGTCCAGCCCCCAGTGTACCGCAGCCTCCCGGAGCCAGAATGTCATGAGCTCCAAATCATCGGCGGTCAGGCCAAACCGTCTGCGCAGCGCTTCCATGCGTAAGTAGTCCATAATTTTAGTGACTTCGAAACGGCTGTCAGGCAAATTCAGTAACGATAAAAATGCCGCAATAAGCGGATCGGCATCAAGGGGCGATCTGTCTGCAATTGAACAGGGAATCTGCGGGGTCGGATGGGTGTCTTCTTCCAGTGAAAATACCGCGCTGACTGTGGGTGTCCCGACACGGTGGAATACCGCATCAATCATGGGCGCATATTCTTCGATGGCAGGACACATCACCACGATATCAGACGGCCCGATGCTACTGTCTTCGTTCATGATAGCCAGTAACTGATCATGCAGACCCTGCACCTCGCGCAACGGACTGTGCGCTTTCGTCAGAATAATACTGTTGTCTTCAGGATCAAATTCATCTTCGCTATGCGGTGCCAGCAGTGGGTTGATGCCGTGCAGAATATCCTGCTGCATTGTTGCCAGTCTTGATGGATGTCCTGCCAACTCGTCAGGCAGGTCGGTGTCAAACGCGCTCACTTCAAAGCTGTCCAGTTCGGTGAGCAGATTAAACAGATCGCGGCCCTGTTGGCCCAGATTACCTAACAAAGGATTATTCTGGTCAGCGTCTTTCCACTGCTCAATACCCTGTTGTCGTAGCAGCCGGGCTTGCTCCCGATCACTTTTGGCTTCCCCCCAGTAAGACACACTGGGGTTTAAATGAAATACATGGATGTCCGTGTGCGCTGACAATGCATCCAGGAACTGAACAAGCTGAGGGGCCATAGTATTGATGGCAAACACAATAATGCGTTCAGGCAGAGCCTCGCAGCCATCCTGTTGCAATTGATGAACTGCATCCTCATGTAATCGGGCCGGATGTAACGGCGCTTCCTCAACCAGCTTACGCCAGATAATAGCCTGCCAGGCTTCATCAGTGTGATCATCAAAAACTGTTTCCCCCCGCTCCCAGCTGAACAGCCAGTCTGGCCGGAACAGCTGATACTGCTCGAACACATCGGCCAGCGCGGTGGCAAACTGCAGGCGTTGTACGCCCTGCTCTGTCTCGCTGCCAAGATGCTGCCAATAGGCACAGACGGGGTCGGCTGCCGGTAAGGCACAAAAATCATCGCTTTGTACAATTTTATCAATTCGCCATACCAGCACTTCCCGTCGGTATACAGACTGCCGGGGAACTTTATCTTCACCCAGTACACTGCGGGCTGTATTCCACATAAACCTGACTGGCAGCGGAAATTGCAGGTTCATCGCGACCCCGCGCTGACGGGCCAGTTCCATATTCAGCCAGTGCTGCATACCCGGGCTTTCAACCAGAATCGTTTCAGGATGCAAAGGAGCGCCAGGCTGTTGCTTTAACAGTGCGCCAAGTAAATAGCTGAGGTGCTCAAGTTTATTGGAGGGATATAACGCTAGCAAAAGATAACCTTGTACGGGCTTTATTTTGCTTCATAGTAAGTCAAACCAGCCGTAACAACCAGTCTCATAAAAGATAAAAAGGTATTGAAATAATTGATGTATTTGAAAGCTGAAAAGAAAAAAACCCATACAGATCTCAGGACACGAAAAATCTGTATGGGTGAAGGTTACGGGCGTTAATCTGACAACCCTGAATCAGCGTTGCCTGGCACCGACAAGAGTTAGCGTCAGATCACAGCACAGTTAACACTGTAGGTATTACATCAACCATGCCAATAATTATTGGTCAACAATATCAACAACTTAATCATTTCTTTCGCTTTCTGGCACACAGGTTTCATTAATTTCGTGGTGCAAGCGCACCAAATTAACGCAGACAGCAATGCATCTTTGCAGTTGCTTATCGCTTAGGTACAATTCGCCCATTATTTTTTACAGGAACCACCATGATATCCCAACAACAACTCGCTACCATGCTCTCCTTGCAGGACAAAATGAATGCTAAGGTAAACCCGCAGTGGCTGACCGCCGGCTATGGTTATCTGCGTGCCGCTATGATTGAATCGGTCGAGGCTATTGAGCACCACGGCTGGAAGTGGTGGAAAGCGCAGCAAAAAGACCTGCCTCAGTTGCAGATGGAGCTGGTTGATATCTGGCATTTTGCGCTTTCGGCCAGTTTAATCGATTATCAGGGAGATGCTGTCGCCGCCGCAGCCGCTTTGTCTGATCAGCTGGCAGAAACCCATACCCAGGTCGTGTTCGACGGCCATACTTATCATTGCGACCAGATGAGTCTGCTGGATAACCTTGAGCTGATGGCGGGCCTTTGTGCTGCTAAACGTTTCAGCGTTCCTTTGTTTATGCTGATCGTCGAGCAGGCAGAGATGACAACGGATGAGTTGTACCGTCAGTATGTGGGTAAGAACATTCTGAACTTCTTTCGTCAGGATAACGGCTATAAAGAAGGGACCTATACCAAACTATGGAACGGCCAGGAAGATAACGAGCATCTGGTGGACGTGCTCAATTCACTAAATACCAGTGCAACCGATTACTCTGAACAGGTCTATGCAGCTCTGTCGGCGCGCTACCCGGGCTAATCGCTTTACTGGTGCGGTTCGTACTTTTCAGCCAGAGCCTCATAACGGGCGCAGGCCGGTGTGTGCGCGTCTCCGCTTTCTATGGCAGAGCAATTCAGCTCGGCCATAGAGACCACACATTCAGTTGCTGCGTGCTCCAGTTCATCATTCTGTCCAAACGCAGCGCTATCCAGATGAGCTAAAACTTCATAGCACATGGCTGCCACCATATTATTGAGCATCTCACGCATTTCCGGCGTTATGGAAGCATCATTCTCGAGTTGAGAGTAAGTGCACTGTTTAATTTTACTGCATAGCTTATCCGACGCCTGCCCCAGATCGCCCGCCTGCACACTGCCTGCCAATAACATCAATCCCAGATACAACCTGTTTGTCTGCCAGTATGTTCTGTTTTTCATTATTCAGTGCCGCCGGTTCGGTTATATTAGATAAATACCATACGTCAACCAGACACAAACGGCCACTGATTAAGCACAGATCTGAGCGGGTGTTATTGTGCCGATCGCTGCGCTGTTATTTTACTGACACAAATTCGACTTTTTCGTTGTAGGTGTCGTGGATAAGCCCTTCATAATGCTCTTCCAGTATGTGTCGCTTCACTTTTAACGTTGGCGTAAGCAGGTTATTTTCCACTGTCCACGGCTCGTCCACTACAATAATTCTGTCTACTTTCTGATGAGCCTCAAGTTTGGCATTGACCACATCCAGGGTACTGGCCAGCTTCATGCCAACGCCCTGACGATCATATTTTCGCGCCACGTCACTTAACACCACTATCGCTACCGGCTGAGGTAAGTTAGTACCGGTAACACACACCTGTTCAATAATCGGATTGGCCATTAAGCTCGCCTCAATGGGCGCAGGAGTAACGTATTTGCCCTTTTCTGTTTTAAAGATGTCTTTGAGCCGGCCGGTAATCCGAATAAAACCTTCACTGTCAATGGCCCCTTTATCGCCGGTTTTCAGGTAGCCGTCGGTGGTAAACGTTTCAGCTGTTTTTTCTGGCTCCAGATAATACTCCACCATATTACAGGGCGATTTAACCTGAATTTCTCCATCATCAGACAAGCGTATATCAACGCCATCGTAAGCGCGGCCAATAGTGCCTATCTTATCAGCCCGAAACGGCACGCTGGCCGTGCCATAGGCACTGTTCTCGGTCATGCCCCAGCCTTCTGAGATATTAATGCCCACCCGGTGAAACCATTCTATTACCGGTGGCGCAAGCGGCGCTGAGCCACTGGCCCAGAAACGGGCTTTATCAATTCCCAGACCCGCCCGAATTTTTCTGGATACAATATTGCGAATGATGGGTAAAGAAAGCAGAAAATTCAGTTTTTTCTGTGGCATTTTGGCCAGAACCCCCATCTGAAACTTAGTCCACAGCCGCGGAACCGAAACAAATAAGGTGGGCTGAGCAGCATGAACATCGCGCTGAAAGGTATCCAGAGACTCCACAAAGAAAATACGTGAGGATGCATAAAAGGCAGCCAGTTCCACCAGTACACGCTCGGTAATATGTGCCAGTGGCAGATAGCTTAGTAAACGATCGTCGGTATTCACCGATAACGCATTCAGCGAGTTTCTTGCGGCCCAGCAAATCGTCCGGTACGTGTGTACCACACCTTTAGGCTGCCCGGTACTGCCTGATGTGTAGATGATGGTCATCATGGCATCCATTTTCGGCTCTGGATTATCACTGATCGGATCACAGTCAATAAAATCAGCCCAGCGATGCGTGCCTTTAAGATCCGGATAGTCATAGTAAACGGTTTCCAGAGTGTCAGGCAGGCTATCCAGCGCCGCCATATTATCCAGCTTACCTAAAAACATGAGTTTTACGTCGGCGTGCCGCAGCACATAGTGAATAGTTTTGTCACCGGCTGAGGCAAATATAGGAACCGACACATGGCCGGCCAGCATTATCCCTAAATCTGTGATGAACCACTCTGCACAGTTTTTGGCAAAAATACCGATGCGGCTACCGGCAGGATAATTTTTCTCTCGCAAGCGCGCAGCGACACGCCGGGCCTGATCAGCCACCTGCTTCCAGGTATAGGACTCAACCTGCCCGTTCCCCCGGGGCTGGTTCAGAAAATTAGTATCGCCACGCTCTGCTTCCCACTTATAAAGCATAGTTACAGGTGTTTGAGTGACGTCGCTGGCAACAGTAGCAGTGAAATCCAATGGCATGTCCCTTCCTTTTTTGCGTTAAACTTAACACGTTTTTCACAAATATATAATAAGCCAGTTTTATCACTCAAGCAGTTTTATATAATTCCTTTTCATACGTCACTATAAACACTGGATATATTACCTTACAGGCCGTTTGTCGCCTTGTTAGCAGATTAAATGTTGACCCGGTCAGGAAAACATGGTGCGCTTAACATTAAATCAATACATTGTCCGAAGGCTATCATGATTACCCTGACCCTCAATAACCAGAAGCACCAGTTTGATGGCGATCCACAAATGCCATTATTATGGTTTCTGCGTGATGAACTCAATATGAAAGGCACTAAATATGGTTGCGGCATGGCGTTATGCGGTGCCTGTACTGTCCATGTTGATGGAAATGCTACCCGCTCCTGCCGTTTACCAATGGCGGCGGTTAACGGCAAGGCAATCACCACTATTGAGGGGCTGGATGAAAACAACGCCCATCCGCTACAAATTGCCTGGGCTGAGAATGATGTTCCTCAGTGTGGTTACTGCCAAAGCGGACAAATTATGCAAGCGGCATCACTTCTGGCCAAAAATGCAGCGCCCAGTGACGAGCAAATCGACCAGGAAATGGCTGGTAATATCTGTCGCTGTGGCACTTATCCACGCATCCGAAAGGCCATTAAACAAGCCGCAGGAGAACAGTCATGAGCCAGTCACTGCTCCATAGCAGGCGTACCTTTTTAAAACAAATGACCACCGCAACCGGTCTGACGCTAGGAGTTACTCTGGCGCCCAAAGCAATGGCGGTTGCCCGGGCTGAAAACCGCACCGGCCAATTAACACCGAATCTGTTTGTCACCATTGATACCAGTGGCGATCTTATTGTGACCTGTCACCGCTCTGAAATGGGTCAGCAAATACGTACTGCCATTACCCAGATTCTGGCTGATGAACTCAGTGCTGACTGGCAGCGTGTTTCTACAGTGCAGGCACCGGGAGATGAAAAATACGGTGACCAGAATACTGATGGGTCACGCAGTATCCGGCGTAATCTTGAGCGCCTGCAAATGGCTGGCGCCACCGCCGCTTATCAGCTAAGAATGGCCGCGGCCAAAGGCTGGAATGTGCCGGTGGAGGAATGTCAGTGTGTTAACCATCAGGTTGTGCATCACGGTAGCGGCCGTCAGGCAGACTATCAGACTCTGGTCGCTGTGGCAGCGGGGCTACCTTTGCCCGAAGAAGGACAGGTCAAACCTAAAGCTCGTAAAGACTGGCAGTATACCGGCAAAAGTGTGCGTAGTATTGACATGGATGCTGTTGTCAGTGGCAACACAACCTTTGGGCAGGATGTCACACTCGATAACATGCTAATTGCGGTTATTCAGCGACCGCCGGTGATGTTTACTCAAGCCGAATCGGTTAATGACAGCGCCGCCAGAAAAGTTACCGGGGTGAAAAAGATCATCACCCTGCCAGCCGCCTCAGCGCCGGCTAATTTTAAACCGCTGGGCGGCGTAGCCGTGCTGGCATCAAATACCTGGGCTGCTATGCAGGGTGTACAAGCACTTGATGTGTCCTGGAGTACCAATGAGCACAGTCGCTACAGTTCCTCACAGGAAAAAAAGCGCTTGATCGACACTGCCAGAAAAAGTGGCGAAGTGGTGCGAAAGCGCGGAGATGTAGCAGATGCGCTGGGCAAGGCCAGTAAAACCCTGGAGGCAACATTTTATGTGCCCCTGCTGGCCCAGGCCCCGATGGAGCCACCCGCCGCGGCGGCCAGGGTTGAAAATAACCACGCTGAGGTGTGGACCAGTACACAAAATCCACAGGCCGCCAGAACGCTGGTTGCTGAAGTACTGGGCATTCCGGAAAAGAATGTCACTATTCATATTACCCTGCTCGGGGGAGGCTTCGGACGAAAATCAAAGCCGGATTTTGCCGCTGAAGCAGCCTGGTTAGCCCGGGAAGCAGGCCAGCCGGTAAAAGTGATATGGCGTCGTGAGGATGACATCCAGCATGGCTTTTATCACACGGTCAGCGCTCAGCACATCAAGGCAGCGATGGACAACGAAGGTAACACCACTGCCTGGCACCACAATACGGTTTTTCCTACGATCAGCTCGACCTTTTCCACTGAAGCAGACTCACCCAGCGCCGGTGAGCTACGACTGGGCTTTATTGATAACCCGTTTGATATTGCCAATATGCAGCTGGAAAAAGGCAAAGCGCAGAATCATGTCAGAATTGGCTGGTTACGCTCAGTGGCCAATGTATATCATGCCTATGCTATTCATACCTTTGCCGATGAGTTGGCTGTGGCTGCCGGTCAGGATAGTCGCGACTATCTGAAGAAACTGATTGGCAAGCCCCGGCATATTGATTTGTCTGAAGATGGCGCCGAGTACGATAATTACGGTGATCCGATAGACACCTATCCCATTGATACCGGCCGTCTGTTATCTGTCATTGATACGGTATGTAAGGCTGCAGACTGGGATAACCGTCATGCACAAAAGCGCTTTTTGGGCCTTGCTGCCCATCGCTCTTTTTTAAGTTATGTAGCCACCATTGTGGAAGTGGAGATTGATGATGACGGACGTTGGTCAATTCCAAAAACCTATGTGGCGATTGATGCCGGCACCGTGGTTAATCCTGAGCACGTCAAAGCACAGTGTGAGGGCGGCTCAATTTTTGGTCTGAGTTGCGCCATCGGGCAGATTACTGCCAGCAAGGGACAGATTGAGCAAACCAATTTTCACAACTATCAGGTGGCCAGAATACAGCAGACGCCCAGACAGTTTCATGTAGATATTATCAATACCGACGCTCCTCCCGGTGGTGTGGGTGAACCACCAACGCCGCCATTTGCCCCGGCCCTGGCCAACGCCCTGTTTGCCGCAACGGGTCAGCGAATCAGAGAGTTGCCTTTACCTCTGGCGATTAAGCGTGCATAAAGCATTTAAGTAGAAATGCGCACCATCCTGTACCCGGGTAAAACGTGCCCGGGTTCAGGCTGCCCGGTCTGTATTTAACCAGGCGGATATCACCGTCTTGGCAGCATAGCCTAATAGAACGACCGAAATAGCCGTGTTTACAGCAAAAATTACCAGCGGATAAACCTCACCCACCAGCGCACTTTGTAAGGTTAAGCGTTCTATCATGGTAACAATCTGCAAAAAGCCCAGCAGTAAAAACAAGCCAATAAGAAGTTTGCATACCCGGTTCAGGGGCAGCGCCATGTGCCGGGCAGCGGCGATGATAAGAAAGCCAAAGGCCATATCGCTTAACCCAAATGTAAGATACCAGGCCAGAAAGCCAAACAGCGAATAGTCCTGCAGCGCGCCAACGCTTTGCAGGTAAAACTCAATGCCGGTATGCAGTGCCTCCAGCACCAGCGTGCCCAGAAAAATAAACGAAAAAACGGTGAGCATGCGCACCGATAACATGTACAACATTAGCGCCGCTACATTCACGAGCGGCCACCAGGAAATATCTGTCAGTTGTGAGACCATCTACTTATTTTTTTGGCGGATCGGCAGGCATTTTTCCGTTGCCATTACCATGGGTACCTACCTTACACAGTAATGGAACTGCAGCACATACCTGCGCCGCAGTCACTTTGGATCCATCTGACTTTGTATCTTGCCCGAAAACAGCAAACGATAATAGTGTTGTGGCAATAATGATGGAAACTTTACAAAACTTTTTCATAGCACTTTCTTCCAGTTATGTGGCACAGGCACAACGAGGTATTCATCACGCCCGCCGGTTCATCCTTTGATTATTTCAGGCGGATGCAACATAACTATAAGAAGCAGAACAATATTTAACCAGAAATGCATTGAGATTTAATCTTGCTGTATCGGCAATCTACCGGTTTTCACCACTTGCCGGCGGATGCCGGAGACCGGCGCAAGACGATATAAATCGCCATTTCTACCTACGTAGCGCTTTTTAATGCCGGTACGTTTGGCCACCTCTCCATGAGCCGCCAGATGCTCCGGCTCGCCATGAACAGGAATAGCTATCTGCGGTTTTACCCAGTTGTACATCAGCGCCAGTTCTTCTGCGCACGGATGCCCACTGGCATGGATAGGTAACGTACTGTCTTCACTTAACAGTGTGTTAATGCCCTGCCCCTCAAATTGTCTGATCAGCGTCATCACCGACTTTTCGTTTCCCGGAATAATAATACTGGAAAATATGATGGTGTCGCCTTTCTCAAGCGCTAGTTGTGGGTGTCCATCACGGGCCATTCGGCTGAGTGCAGCTCTTGGCTCACCCTGACTGCCGGTTGCCACAGCCAGCACCTCATGGGCGGGTAAATAACCAAGATGCTCCGGCTCCACTAAAGGAAGATCGTCTGGCCAGATATTCAGTTTACGGGCAATACCATACATATTGAGCAGTGAACGGCCAAACAGTGCCATATAGCGTCCGGTCTGGCTGGCGACTTTGGCCAGACTGATCAGCCGGGCAATATTACTGCCAAAACAACTCACCACCACCCGGCCCTGCAAAGGTCGAATGGTGGACAGTAAACCGTCATAACAGTTTCTTTCAGAAATTGAGAAACCGGGCCGGGTGGCATTGGTCGAATCGCCCACCAGAGCCAGAATATTCTGCTCTGCCAACCCCTGATAGAGTTTTGCATCAAACGCTTTTCCGGTCACCGGCTGTGCGTCAATTTTCCAGTCAGCGGTATGCAGTACATTGCCGGCAGGAGTGCTGATTTTCAGCGCATAAGGTTCAGGAATCGAGTGGGTAATCTCCAGCCATTGCAGACTAAACGGCCCTACCTGACACAGCGAGAGGCTGTCCACCTCAATGATGGGCACTTTACCGGTCAGCCCGGTCTGCGCCAGCTTTCTGCGCAATACTTCGGCGGTAAAAGGAGTGGTATATACCGGACATCGCAGACGGGGCCACAAATAGGCCACCGCGCCAACATGATCTTCGTGAGCATGGGTAATGACCAGACCGCACAGGCGGTCACGGTTTTCGGTAATGAAGACCGGGTCCGGCGCCACCACATTAAAGCGGGTCGCCCCGTTATCAGGTGATTTCCAGGGAGGCGTTAATGGCTCATCAAAGCTCACACCGCAATCGACCATCAGCCACTGCCCGTCATGCCCGTACAGGTTCATGTTCATACCGATTTCGCCGGTACCGCCTAAAGGCAGAAACCACAAGTCATCCGCTTTCGGGATGAGGCTGTCAGCAGATGATGGCAGTGGTGCACTATGAGATGAGATAACGACCTCCTGGATGGAATACCGGCTTCACGCGACGCAACCAGACTGGTTACCTGAAATGATACCCGTATCGCTAAGTAAATGATCATTATGACATAAAAAAGGGGTGCCTCTGCACCCCTGAACCGCTCACTAAAGCTTATTTAACAATATGCATTTCTTCAATCAGGTTGGTGGCGCCATCAACATACTGCATGACCCACAGCATATATCGGGTATCAACATGAATCGTACGGGTGGTTTTAGGATCAAAGTCCCAGTCTGAATTCACACTTTCAAAAGTACCGTCAAACAGTAGCCCCACTAATTCAGCCCTGCTATTGAGCGTGGCCGAACCAGAGTTACCACCGGTGGAGTCCAGATCACTGAGAAAATTAACCGGCACACTGTTAACAGAGTCCAGTTTGTAAGGCCCGAACTGCTTGTCAGTGGCCAGCTTCAACAATTTCTCAGGCGCATCAAACGGGGCTTCACCTGTGTCTTTTTCCACAATTCCCTGCAAGGTGGTAAATGGGGTATACACCAGACCATCTTTAGGCGAACCACCAATAACATTACCGTAGGTCACGCGCAATGTACTGTTGGCATCTGGATAGGCCAGACTACCGTTGGCTTTCTGCCAGTCAATAATTGCCTGCATGTAGGTGGGTGTCAGGCTGGCAATATCACCGGTCAGGGCTTTCAGTTTATCTTCGGTGGCCATACGCGAGTCGAAGGTGGCCACTGCCAGCTGCATAAACGGATCGTTTGATGCTTCCAGCTGCGCTTTACTCATCTCAAACATCTTAAGACGCTGGGCTTCGTCATTCAGGCCAGACTTTTTGTACACTTTATCCAGCACTGTCATCACCTGCTCTTTGTTCATGTCTGATGTCAGACCTAACTGCTGGTTGAACGGCTGACTCTGGGCGTCAGCAGGCTGGTCAAGATACTGGGCAATAAACATGCTCCAGACGGCTTTGTCTACCTGCGGATCAAAGCGGCGATCAACCCGTTTCAGGCTTTCTTTAATTTCTTCCTGATCACGGGCCTGAAACCCAGGCTCACGCTGCTCATCAGGCTTTTTCTGCTCTACCGCATTACGGTAAATATCCTGCGCCACACTGTAAAGCTGGGCTCTGGACAGCATGCTGGTCCAGAAAATTTGCTGGCGGGTGTTAATTTGCTCCTGTTCGGCTTCATCAAGCTTGCTGATGGTATCCTGGGTTGTTTGCCGGTTTTGCTTGTCCAGCCACTTATCCAGCGCAGCTTCGCGCTGATGGCGACGGTCCAGCAGCCCAACCCGTCGAGCCCCTTCCAGTTGTCCCTGCGTATTTTTCAAAAAGTTGTTCAGGCCAGCCAGCATTGCCTCGTATTTAATCCGTGCATCACTGTCGGCCGGTGCGGCCTGCTCAATCGTGTCAATCCACTGTTTAACCAACGTCAGATAAGTGGGATACAACCATTCAAAGGTATACTCTACCGTGCCTGAACGGGCATAACGATTGGTTGATCCGGGATACCCTGCTGCCATAACAAAGTTGCCATCATCCAGACCTGCTGCCGACACCTTAAGCACGTGCTCAGGCTGATAAGGAACATTGTCTTCACTGTAAGACGCCGGTTTGCCATCCGGGCCTACATAGGCGCGATAAAACGCAAAGTCACCGGTATGGCGCGGCCACATCCAGTTATCAATATCACCGCCGTATTTGCCCACCGAATCAGACGGCGAATAGGCAATACGCACATCACTGATTTCCATCTGGCGAATCAGCTTATATTCTTTCCCATCATAAAAAGATGGAACGGAACAGCGGTAACCGGGGTCGGCTTCACAGTCAGCAATCAGGGCTTTTTGTTTTTGTTCAATGGCATCATAGCGGGCGCGGCCATCCATAGCGTCATCCAGGCTACCAATGACCTCGTCTGTCACATCTGAAAAGCCTACCGTTACCCACATTTTGGTTCCCGGTGCGGCGGGTAATTCCTGTTCCGGCGAGCTGGCCAGAAAACCATTTTTGAGATAATTATGCTCAGCAGAGCTATTGTACTGCACCGAGCCGCGGGCACAGTGATGGTTAGTTACCGCCAGGCCAGTATCAGACACAAACGAGGCTGAACAGCCTCCCAGTGACACAATGGCCCCCATGGGAAACTGGGTCAGGTCGCTGAGTTTTTCCGGGGAGATTTCCAGCCCGGTCTGTTTCAGATCCTGGCTGATAAGAGGTAGCTGTTCAGGGGTGAACATGCCTTCTTTGGCGCTGGCGCTTACAGATAAAACACTTAGCAGTGCTGTGGCAATAAGCGTTTTTTGATGCAACATAAAGTAAAGTCCCTGTCGTTATTGGTTTTTGTGTTCCAATCATATCGATAAACGGGCATTTGCGTTAGTAATGAAGCGTAAAAAGCACAGCGGCAAAATGTTTACAAATGTTACAAAGAGAAGACTAACGACACAGGCCGCAATTAATCGCACTATTGCGGCCGCATAACAAGGCGATTATTCGTGATGCAGCTGAGCATTAAGCTCATCAATCACCACCACCCAGTTTGCATCCTCTTCGATTGCTTCTTCTAAAAAGGCGCGTTGACCATCATTCCAAAATGGTGCCCGCTCAATATGGCGGCTTTCATTCATGCCTTTATGTTTGGCAATGAATGCATCAATGGCTTCACTGGATGAGTCCAGTCCCAGTTGTTCAAACAGATCTTCCATCGTTGGTTGTTCAGTTAGCATAGTTGCTCCGGTTCTGTGAATGATTGCCGTTTAAACGGCACGACCGGTCGGGCAGATCACCAGATTTAGTGGCACTAAAAAACAAAAACGGCAGCCTAGGGCTACCGTTTGTCAGTCTTGTCGCGGCTGATTACCGGCCACGAAGTGCATTGCGATTACAGCAGTTTTTCAGCCAGAGATTCAGGGTCCATCACTTCGCCATCTTCGCCAGGCACCGGACATACCATCACCATCAAGCCATCCTGCATCAGACCTGGCGTCCACTTTTTCAGCCAGTCTTCCTGCGAAATAGCCAGTGGCTCGCAATCAGACCAGTCTTCGGTCGCCCATAGTAATGCCAGACCAGCATCCGGCCAGACAGGCACACCGTCTTCATCATCGGTAGTCAACATGACGCAGCCATCGGTATCTTTTAAAATCCAGACTTTCTGGTTGTCCTTAATGCTGGCAATCGTTTCTTTCATGCGCACATCAGCGCCGGCATTCAATAATGGATGCTCATCTAAGCTCATGGTTATGTATCCTGTTACGTTACTTCAATAATCGGACTATTGTCGCACAAAGTCTGTGCTTACGCCTGCGTTAAGCATCATACCCGCGCAACACAACACAGTGAGATGGATACCGCCTGATGTCGGTATCGGTTTACTCATCGGAGGGGTTAAGCGAAAACAGAGTATCCACCATGGTGGCCAGCGCCGAACGTTTAACCGTTTTAAGATGATTCAGATACACACAGGCCGTGGATGTATCAAAGGTGGTTACCAGCGTAAACCCTTGCATACCGGGGCGCCCGCCAAAGCTTACCGGTAACACAGCGCAGCCGCCTTCTTCTTCCAATGATGCCAGCGCCAGACGCAAAGAGTTAGTCCGAAGTTTGGCTTCACGCAGAGCCGGGTAATTCTGACAAAGCTGCTCACGTGCCTTGGTCCCCCACTCTATCGCGATAAAATCTGCGGCGCTGATGGCATCTGCCGACCGACTGGCCACAAACAGCCCCAGTGGCTCTTCAAAAATCTTGCGGCTGACCACCTCTTCTGATTTTAGCGGTTCGGATGAAAATGCCAGGTCAATGACCCTTTCGTGCAACTGACGGGACAGGTTGTCCAGCGTCAGTATCTCGGCTTTCACGGACCAGTCAGGAAAATGCTCATGAATATGGGAAAGCGTGGAGGATAACTGTAATTCACTGGCCAGCTGGGTGGCGCCACAGACCACGTATTCGCCTGACTCCAGTTTCAGTTCACGTTTTGCCTCAACCAGGGTATCGCTTAACTGGTGGGCATAAGGCAGCAATTTTTCGCCCGCAGGCGTTAGTTGAATACTGTTACGATGCCGGATAAACAAGTTGGTCTGGAAGTATTCTTCCAGTAACTTGATTCGGGCACTTACCGCCGACTGGGTAAGAAATAAATTTTCTGCGGCTTTGCCAAAATGGCGGGTGTTAGCCACTTCAATAAAAGTAGAAAGAAAGCGAATATCCATGCTAAACAAGCAACATTAGTTGGTTGCCTGTAAAGCTGGCACAGATACCTTAAAATGTAAACAAATACTGGCAAGAACCGCCGTTCAGTGCAATTGAATGGCGGTTTATTGTACTGATGATGGCTATATCAGCAATGCATATCTGCTACACGGGTTTAAAGTCAGTGCATGGCGTTATAATACCGGCCGGTAGTTTGGCCGGACAAGATGCCCGTCTATTTACCAAGCCCGGTTTACACCTGGCACAACAACCATATAATTACAGCCTGCCACTAAGCTCTGCGCTACTTTGTAACGCTACATGGATGCGATGCATGACGCTGTGCTCACAGTACAACCGGATGACGCTACAGCCACCCGGTAGTCAATAACCTGGAACAGACAAGCACAACCTACACAGTTTGCATCAAAGGATTAAAAACTTAGAGATCTTCCTGTTGTAACCTTCGCAGCTTTTCACGACGCTGAACATCGCGTTTTTGCTTTGCCTTAACCTGATGACGTCGGTCAGTTTTTTTCTTACCATGTGAATCGTCATCTTCTACCGAGTCCCATTCATCACGTTGGTAACGATAGTCTTTACTCATTGTTTTCTCTGTTAGGGTTGTTGGGAAACTTTCCTCTTCATTATCAGTGTTAGTGGCCAAATTTAAAACAAATATTAATCATCGTAACGATGAATATTTTTGCATGATCACGTTGCCTGCCCTGGCCTGTTGTCATCCGGCTGTCTTCCACTAACCTTCTGGTCTGGCAGGGTTTTCAACAAGCAAAATATTTGCTCGTAAAATAAAAAAATTTTTGTTTTATCTTTGCCAATAATTCCTCTAAAAGTCACCTGCAGTTCTCCACAACAGATGAGAGTAGCCATGAGCACTTTTGATATTCGTTTATCCGCCAAACCTTTTATCGACCGTCAGAAGTTTCCTTACGGTTTTCGTAAATCAGGTGACTTCAGCATTACTGAAGCCGACATTCTTGCCAAATATGGTAAGACACTGTTGTCTTTAGAAAATGGTGAACTTACTCCGGCCAGCGCCGACGAACAACATTTTGTTAAATTCACCAAAGGCCAGGTAGTGCCAGAGGGCTCACTGGAAAAAGCCTGGGAAAAATACGTTAGACTGGCCCGTGGCAAACGCCACTTTTACACCCTGCATAGCTCTGCCAGTAATCAGGCAGACTTTGATGAGGATTACACCGAAGAAGATTTTGATGTAGCGGGCTAATCCTTCAGCTTCCTTCTTTAAAGCCCCCGGCCCGCAGTATTGCGACCGGGGGCTTTTTTGTCTGTGCCTGCACCTGGTCAGCGGGGTTTATTGATCTTTGTGGCAAGCAGCAACGAATGTAATTTCAATACATTAATTTTGCTTAACGCCAGAATTCACAAGGATCAGAACGCGATGATTTCACATAAACAAATTAAGCAATATGCCATTCATGCTACCGATGGTGATATTGGTAACTGCCAGGATATCCTGTTTGACGATCAGGATTTTGTTGCGCGATACCTTACCGCCGACACCAATAGCTGGCTACCATTGAGCCGCAAGGTGGTTATCTCGCCTATCTCGGTGACCAAAGTCGACACCGATGAGCAATGGCTGACCATTAACATGTCTTCACAGGCAATCAAAGACAGCCCTTCTATTGATGAACACAAGCCGGTCTCCCGGGAGTATGAAGAAACCCTGTTTAAGTATTTTGGCTACGGCTATTACTGGATTGGTCCCGGTGCTTGGGGAGACTTTGCTCATCCGACCGACCTGGCCGACAAAGAAGTACAGCAGGAAATGGAAAAAGAACGGCCCGAGCAGACCAACCATCTGCGCTCCTGTAATGAGGTGCATGGTTATGATGTAGCCACCACTGATGAGGACGTGGGCCATATTACCGACTTTGTTTTTGATACTGCAGGCTGGGATCTTCGGCTGGTGATTATCGACACCCGTAACTGGCTGCCAGGCGGTAAAAAAGTGGCGATCTGCCCTAAGGATATTGCCAACATCGACTGGTCGAGCCATAAATTGCACGTCAACCTGACTCACGACCAGTTGATGGAAAAGCCAGAAGTTGATTTGGACCGGTTGGGTGATGCCCGTTATCTGGAAGCCATTATCACTGATGCAGAATAAATCGACTGAGTAAGGAGGCCTCATGAGCGAGATTTTTTATCAGGAGCAAACCCGACTGGCACTGGATAATTTTTCAATTAGCGGCACCGGCATGCCGGCCGGTTTTATTCATGCACTGGGGGCGTTGAAACTGGCGTGTGCCAAAGCCAACCTGGAACTGGGTGAACTGAATAAGGGCAAAGCCAATGCGATTGTTCAGGTTAGCGAAGCGATTGCCGCAGGCAATCTTGACGACCAGTTTCCGGTAGATGTGTATCAGACCGGCTCAGGTACCAGCACCAACATGAATGCGAACGAGGTGATTGCCACTCTGGCCAGCAAACAATCGGGCCTGTCTGTCCATCCCAACGATGATGTGAACATGGGCCAAAGCTCCAACGACGTCATTCCCAGTACGATTCATATTGCCAGTATGATTATGCTGAAACAGCAGCTGATGCCGGCCCTGAAGCAAATAGAAGCTGATTTGGGTGCGCGCATTGATGAGCTGTCTGCCACGGTAAAAACCGGCCGCACCCATTTAATGGATGCCATGCCAGTGACTTTTGGTCAGGAACTGTCCGGTTGGCAGGCCCAGCTCAGACTCTGCCGGCAACGCCTTGAAGATACGTGTGTACGGCTATGCCGGCTGGCTATTGGGGGCACGGCCGTTGGAACCGGTATCAACACCCAAAGCAATTTTGGTGCATTAGTCTGTAAATATCTCAGTCAGTTTCTGGATTTGCCGTTTACGGTCACCGACAACCACTTTGCCGCTATTTCATCGCAGGACACAGCACTGGAGTTATCCGGACAGCTGAATACACTGGCCGCCGCCCTGATGAAGATCAGTAACGACCTACGCTGGATGAACAGCGGCCCGCTGGCCGGTTTAGGCGAAATCACCCTGCCTAAGTTACAGGCAGGAAGCAGTATTATGCCAGGTAAGGTTAATCCGGTTATTCCAGAAGCAGTAGCGATGGCTTGTGCGCAGACCATGGGTTATCACAGTGCAATTACCGTTGCGGCGCAGTCGGGAAATTTCCAGCTCAACGTGATGTTACCACTGATAGGACAGAATCTGTTGCTAAGTCAGCAGTTGCTAACCCGGTCATGCGAACATTTAACCCGGCAGGTCATCACCCGGTTTACGGTCAATAAGGAGCAGGTTGAGCAGGTCTTAAATAAAAACCCAATTCTTGTTACAGCGCTAAACCAAAGAATTGGGTATGAGAAAGGTGCGGAAATCGCGAAGAAAGCCTATGATGAAAAGCGCGATATCCTTGATGTTGCTAAGGCAATGACCGATATAGATGAAGAAGAATTGCGGTCACTGCTTGACCCAGCCAGGCTGGTGTAAACACAACCGCTAGTCGGCAGTGCGCTGGGCCGGAAAAAACTGATTGATGAGTGATAATGTCTGCACAACGCGCTCATCAGTCAGTCGGTAGTAAATCACCTGGCCATCGCGTCGTGTTGCCACCATTTTTGCTTCACGCAGCAACGCCAGGTGTTGTGAGAGTACCGGCTGAGTTACATCAATACCACTTAACAGGTCGGACACAGATAACTCCTTGCCAATCAAGGAGCAAAGCACCTGAAGACGGGTTTTATTGGCAAGTTGTTTAAGAAATTGCTCTGCCTCGTGTGAACTGTTGAGAATCCCCTCGGGTTGTTGAATATCGTAAATAGCTGACATCGTTAGAAGAATCCATTTTTTAAAACCTTATTGGAACGCGAAGCAAACCGTTGAGACAAGTACACTGGTCGCACAAAAGTGACCATTAAAAGCATAATCGGTAAAATGCGTTTGCACATTGATCATATAAGCTCTGCCTAATAATCTTATTTCATTTATCAGATTGGTTTATAAGGAAAAATTTATGTTGAAGACAATACAGGAACGGTTAGCCATGCTCAGCGCAGATGTGCGTCTGGTCAGCGCCCGGGAAGCCCGGGAGGAACTCGCCGCCAATGGCGGTGCGCTGATTGACGTCAGAGAGCCGGTTGAAAACAGCGAATCACCGGTTCCCACCGCGTTGCTGATTCCTCGCGGGCTTCTGGAGATGAAAGCAACCGAACAGTTTAAAGATCCTGACCGGCCGTTGTATCTGCACTGCGGTACGGGGGTTCGTGCCCAACTGGCGGCAGAACAGCTTACCGTGATGGGTTACACCCGGGTTGCCGCTATTACCGATGGCATAAAAGATGTGCAGACCGCGTTCACTGACGATGCCAATGCGTAAATTTAAACAGGCAAATATGACGTAATTACCGTAAACTGGCTTTTATGTTCGATTTTAACTGACACGACAATGCTAAAAGCAACTCTGGAACAATGGCGTATGTTCAAGGCGGTGGTGGAAGCTGGCGGCTTCAATCAGGCAGCCCAGATCGTTCACAAAAGTCAGTCATCTGTTCATCATGCGGTTCAAAAGCTGGAAAACGCCCTCGGGGTTACCCTGTTTGAAAATGATGGCAGAAAAGTGAGACTCACTCAGGCCGGTGAACTCATGTTGCGCCGGGCCTCGTTTGTGCTTGATGAAGCGCTTAAACTCGAAGCTGTTGCTGCCAGTTTACAAAGTGGTATTGAAACCCAGCTGCGCATTGCCGTAGACATTATTTTTCCGTCAGAGATTTTGTATCGGGTGCTGTCCAGGGTCAGCGAAGAATACCCTGAATTACGTATCGAAATAATGGAAACCGTGCTTAGCGGCTCAAACGATTTGTTACGTCAGGGCGAAGTAGACATCGGTATCTCCCCATTTCCGCTGACTAACGGATTCAGTGAAGATTTATGTGAAATAGAATTCCTGTTGGTGGCGCATCCTGAGCATTCTTTGCACCAGCTTAATCGCCCGTTAAAAAATGAAGATTTAAAGGCGCACCGGCAAATCGTGGTTCGCGACTCATCGACCGAACGTAAAGTAGACGCTGGCTGGCTGGGCGCTGAACAACGCTGGACTGTCAGCCATACCCGCACCTCGTTAGATATGATTCGCCGGGGACTGGGCTACGCCTGGCTGCCGGTGGCCATGATTCAGGATGCATTACAGGATGGTTCGGTGTCACCGTTACCGCTTGAGCGTGGCGCTGCGCGCAGAGCACTGCTCAATCTGAGTTTTGAAGATGGCGACAAACTGGGTCCGGCAGCCAGAACCTTTATTGGCGAGTTGCGCTACCAGACAATGCAAATGCCCGGCACCCAGGCATTGGGTTAAGCAAGATTGAACCCACGCTGATTTAAGGCTATAACTACCATCGCCAATACAAAATAATAAAAAGAATCAAAAATACGATGCGACCTTCTACTTACCAGAGCCTGTTTATCTGCTCTTCCCTTTGCGCTGGCATAATGGGTTGCATAGCGGCTTTCATACAAGCTATTCGTCGTTTAAGCGCTTTATCCGGCAGTATTTTCGCTGCTACCATTGAAGCTACAGTAGCAATGGGTTATTTATGCCGGAAAATCTAGAACTGATAAAAAGTGACAGCAACCTGAGAAAGCGCCTGCTTCTCGGCTCAATTTTGTTGTCTTTGCTGGTTATCAGTATTTTCTGTTATGTCGGGTATACCTTACTGCTGGAAATGGAAAAAGACATGGAGCGCCAGTCTTTTGAAGAACAGTATATTGATGTAAAACAGCTACTCGAACCCTTATTTGCCCAGCACACAGCCAGCGATGATCTAACCCTGGTGCCACATGATTTATCTATTCTGGCGGATAAAATTTTGCTGATTGAATTCAGCGGACAGGAAATCTACCGGGACACGCGCCTGGCCCCGCAAACATTTTTACAACCCTTACAGCAAACCGGGTTCTTTGAAGAAGGCGACGGACAGTATTATGTACACAGTGACATACTGCCCGAGTACAACCAGCCGTTAACGGTGATCTGGCAATCTTCAGACATGGATAAAGTGTCTGAGCATGTGATTAGTCGTTTGTCTGTGGCTGCCTTTCTGACCTTCTGGTTATCCGTCTGGTCAGCCTTGCTGATGTCAGCGTTTATCGCCAAACGATTTGAAAGCGCCAATCGTAGTCTGGAAAAACTGGCTCTGGTCGACAACCTGACCCGCCTGTATAACCGCAATGCCCTGCTCTCCGGGCTGGATCTTAAAGACGCCAAAGGCGCATTGATGTTTTTGGATCTTGATCGCTTCAGAGATATCAATGATGCACTTGGCCACGACATGGGCGATAAGCTTTTGCAGGCGTTTTCTGTTCGCTTGCGCCACATCACCGGTGAAGACGATCAATTATATCGCTATAGAAGTGACGAATTTATTGTCTGGATTCCGGATATTGATCCTGACGATGTGATGGGACGGGCCTTTACGCTGCTATACGAATGCCGTGAGCCGCTGAGTATTGGAAAAAGTGCTTTTGAAATCGGTTGTTCCATCGGCGTTGCCTGTGTACCGGAACACGGGCACCTGCCTGAAACCGTGGTGCAAAACGCTGAAACCGCCATGCTCAGGGCCAAGCGCATGCGCCTGGGTATTCAGGTTTACAATGAACGACTCGCTTATAACAGCACGGTTGAGGTCACGCTGCGCAGTCAGTTGCGTTCTGCGTTACATCAAAATCAGTTTGAACTGTATTATCAGCCTAAGGTCTCGCTGGCGACCGGTCAGCTATCCGGCGTAGAAGCCATTGTGCGCTGGAATCATCCGGAACAAGGTGTTTTACCCCCCGGCCACTTTATCGATTTAATTGAGCAAAGCGGAATTGTGCACGCCTTCACCCGCTACACGGTTGAGTCAGCGGTTAATCAGATAAGCCTCTGGCAGAGTCAGGGCAATGCGTTGCCCGTTGCGGTTAATCTGTCAGCCTACAACCTGATGGACAATGCGTTTATTCCGTTTGTTGAAAACCTGCTGGCAGAATCCGGTATTCCCCCCGCCCTGCTTGAGTTTGAGCTGACAGAAAGTGCTACCATGGTCGATATTGCAGTGAGTAAACGCATGATTAGAGCGTTTAATCAGCTGGGAATCAAAACCTCTATTGATGACTTTGGTACCGGCATGAGCTCCTTTGCCTATCTGCGCGAGCTGGATGTTCATACTATTAAGCTCGACCGTGCATTTATTGTTGATATGGTAACAAACCATAAGGATGCGCGGATTGTTGAGGCGATGATATCATTGTGCCACAGTCTGGGGATCAATGTTGTTGCAGAAGGAATTGAGCAGCAGGAACAGGTGACACTATTGCGCACTATGCGCTGTGATACCGGACAGGGCTACTTTTTTGGCAAGCCGGCACAAAGTCACGCCATCGATGCCCTGCTAAGCAGCAAAGCGCTCATGCCGGTAGTATCGGCTAACTAAGCAGGCTCATTATCTGCTGTGCGCCAAATACAAAGCCGATGATGGCAATAGATAAGCCCAGCAGTGCCACCGCGCCGTCATCGGTGGCCATACCCACCGCCATGATAAACACCGCCACTGCCGGAATCAGTCCTAAAAACGGTACCAGTTCCAGCGGCACCATCATCAGGCCGCACAACGCGCAGCTTACCGCAATAAAGCTGCGAAAAATCACCTGCCGCATAAAAAACCAGCGAGGCATTAAAAGTCGGTCAACCCGGGTCACAACCGGCTGTGCTTTTTCAATGCCGTAACCCAGTGAATCCCGACTGATAGCGATACTTTTAATGGTGTCTGGCAGCCAGGGAGAAGACATACCCAGTAAAACTTGCAATGAAATAAGAAAAATAGTGATGCCGGTCACCGTAGGAATACCCGGAATAGCCCCCACCGGCGTGGAACAAATAAATGCAGGCACGGCCAGCATCGGACCAAACCCCCGTTTTTCCATAATCGACATCAAATCACCAAAGGCAATCTTTTCGTCGCTGCCCGCTCGCTGCATACGCCCCAGTAGCTCATGCAGGCTCATTGAGCGTTCCATCACCATGCTCATCATGTCAGGTCCTTACCAATTCATCTGGTAATTTAGCTGTTGAACGGTTATGAGCCGGCCAACAAAAAATTTAAAAAAGTAAACTTTTGTTAATGTTTCTGCTGTAATGCTTTGCGAATAACGTGCCAGATGGCATTATACTGCGCTTATTCTAAGAGCATGTTCAGTTCGTGGGTCAGGCAAATATTAATATGCGATGTGATCCTCTGGCGACCGAACCATGTAGTTCATGTATTGCTATATTTTATTTTTAAAGGGAATCTGTAAGTGTTAACTGTTTTACTTGTTGACGACGATCCGGAATTCACAGATGTGGCCTGTACCATCATCGAATTTTTAGGCCATGAGGTGTTAACAGCCGCTAATCTTGATGAAGCACGCGACTGGCTCACCAAAGAAACATTCGACCACATTTTACTGGATTTCATGCTGCCAGATGGCAGCGGTGTGCATTTGTTTGATGAACTGGATGCGCTGCCCAAACGTCCGCGGGTAACACTCATCACTGGGCACCCTTCTGTTCGCGGAATTATTAAAGGCCTGTGTGGCCCGAACATCGACTATCTGGTTAAACCCATTCAGCGCGAAGAAATTGAAGCAGTTTTAAGCGGCAAAACAAAAACACAGTCCAAAAGCAGCAAAAGTCAGCAGATTACCCGACACTTTGGCCACCTGATTGGCGAGTCTGCCACCATGCAGGAACTCTACAAACTGATTTCCCGGGTGAGCCGGACCAGTGCCAATGTCATGTTGCTGGGAGAAAGCGGGGTGGGTAAAGAAGTGGTGGCGGCTGCCATACACTCAGCCTCGGAGGCAGAAGGCCCTTACATTGCCACTAACTGTGGTGCGTTTTCCAAAGAACTGATTGGTAGCGAACTCTTCGGCCATGAAAAAGGCGCATTTACCGGTGCAGTCGGTCGTAAGGAAGGCGTGTTTGAACAGGCTGAAAACGGTACCTTGTTTTTAGATGAAATCACAGAAATGCCCATCGACATGCAGCCCAACCTGTTGCGTGTACTGGAAAACAAAGTCGTGATTCGGGTTGGCGGTACAAAAACGATCCCGATTAACTGCCGCGTGGTTTCTGCGACTAACCGGGCTATGGAAGAAATTGCCGAAAGCAAAGTATTACGCGAAGATATTTACTTCCGTCTGGCTGTCTTTCCTATCACTATTCCGCCTTTACGTGAACGTAAAGAAGATATTCCTTTGCTGGCGACTTATTTCATTGAAGAGTTGAATAAAGAAAACAGCACTAATTTTGCCTGGAATGATGGTCAGCTGGATACATTAAAAGCCTATGACTGGCCGGGTAACGTTCGTGAATTGCGCCATTTTGTTCATCGTGCTGCCATTATGAGCGATCCGGAACAGTCTGATCTTGAGCTACCTAAAACCATTGAATCACCGTTTGCCAAGAAGCAGTCTACTACCCCTACTCTGCAAGCCGGCCGTACCATCGAGGACGTCGAAAAAGAGCTTATTTACGCTACGCTTGAAAAAGTGAACGGCAATAAGACGCTGGCGGCTGAAATGCTGGGTATCAGCACAAAAACCCTTTACAACCGCTTACACGCTTATGGCGATTTAAGTAAGGACGACTAGGTCTGTTTTTATGAATGAGAAAGAGTTTGCTACGGTAGCAACCCATGTTCACGATGCCCGTAAACCGCTGAACCGTATTTCAATGCAGGCAGAGCTGGTTAAAATGGCGCTGGACGGGGACGTACCGCCGGAACGGGCCAAGCAAGCACTGGACAAAATAATTATAAGCACAAAGGATTGCAGCGAGGCTCTCACCACCATGATGGAAGCTTTGAGCAATTCCCAACCGGAATAAAAATACATGTTTAATAAGATGATTCAGTCTTTGTACAGCTGGATAGCGCTGGTTGGAATCATTGTTCTTATTATCACCGGAAACTCTTTCTATGTGGTAAACACCCTGGACAAACTCGCGGGTCTGGAAGCCAGACTATTTACTACTAACCGGGTCATCGGTGCCATTAACACCCTGCACATGGCTGTATTGCGTGCCGAGTCCGGTCAGCGTGGTTTTTTGCTAACTCAGGATGAAGCCTATCTGGTGGATTATACCAAAACCCTGAACCGCCTGAATACCCTGATTGAAGAAGTGGACATCAGCGCCCAGGCATCAGATCTGCCCGATCAGGACGAAAAGGTGCAGGAGCTGATTCGCCTGAGCAAGGAAAAAGTCAACGAGATGATGCAGACCGTCGAAGTGGCCCGTGATGGTAACTTTACCCAGGCTCTGACCATTGTCAGCTCTGATCGCGGGTTAAAATTGTACGACCGTTTTGAAGTGCTGTTTCAAAAAATTGATGCTTCAGAGCGTCAGGTGCAAAGCGAGCACCTGGCAAATCTGATGAGGCTTAGACAAAACTCGGTCACTACGCTGATTATCTCAGGTGTGACCACTGCCTTTCTGATTGTTGCTATTTTTGTGCTGCTTAAGCTCAACATGCGCGAAAATCTGCGTCACCAGCGTGCGCTGGAAAATATCAATGAAGAACTTGAATACAAAATTGCCCAGCGCACACAAGAGCTGCAGGTTTACTCTGATGAACTGGCCCGCAGTAACCGTGAACTGGAAGATTTTGCCTTTGTGGCGTCTCACGATCTGCAGGAGCCGTTAAGGAAGATTCGGGCATTCGGTAACCGGATTGATGACGGCTACTCCGACGTCATTGACGAGCGCGGGCGGGATTTTCTTAAGCGTATGCTCAATGCAGCAGAGCGAATGAGTATGCTGATTAGCGACCTGCTGTCTTTTTCCCGGGTGTCTACCCGTGGCAAAGATTTCACCGAAGTCAATCTGAGTGAGATTCTTGAAGATGTCTGTAGTGATCTGGAAATTGCGGTAGAAGAATCGTCGGCACAAATCACTACTGACTCGTTGCCGTTGATTCAAGGTGATAAAAGTCAGATTGAGCAGTTGTTTTTGAACTTGCTGTCTAACGCTTTGAAATTCAGAAAGCCGGATACCACACCACATATCTCAGTTAGCTGTCATCCTGCCACCGCCGAAGAGCTCGATGGCCTCCATATGCAAGAGAGATTTGACTGGATTACCATAACCGTGGAAGATAACGGCATTGGATTTGAACAGTCGTTCGCGGAAAAGATTTTTGCTCCTTTCCAACGTCTGCATGGGCGAAGCTCCTACAAAGGAACAGGTATTGGCCTGGCGGTTTGCCGACGCATTGTGGAGCGCCACAATGGTCAAATTCGAGCATACAGTGAGCCGGATAAGGGTTCACGTTTTGTAATTGTGATTCCGGTAGACGGTGAGCCGTTTGCCACACTTCCTACTCAAGGAGTTGTAAGCTAATGACCGCAAAGAGTGCTTTGCCTATCAACATTCTAATGGCAGACGATGACGAAGATGATCGTTTGTTAACTCTGGACGCGCTTAAAGAAAGCCGCGTTCTGAATAATCTGTACTGTGTTGAAGATGGCGTAGAGTTACTGGAGTTCTTGCGACGTGAAGGCAAGTACGCCGATCCTAAAGACTCTCCACGCCCTAGTCTGATCCTGCTGGATCTGAATATGCCCAGAATGGATGGCCGTGAAGCATTACAGGAAGTTAAGGCCGACCCGGCTTTGCGTGGTATTCCGGTAGTGATCCTTACCACCTCAAAAGAAGAAGAAGATATGTTAAGGGGTTACGATCTGGGTTGTGCATCTTACATTACCAAACCTGTGAACTTTGAAGGCCTGGTCGATTTAATGCGTACATTAGGACGCTATTGGATCGAGTTTGTCGAACTACCCCACGATTAAACTTGTAGTTTGAGGCGATCTGTGTCAGAGCTAATCCGTGTTTTACTCATCGAAGATGATGAAGATGATTATTTTTTAACTGCTGATTATCTGTCACAGTGTAGAGAGCCCAGGTTTGATATCACCTGGGTGACCAACAGCGCTGAAGCGGTCGCCGCCTTTCGCTGTAAATCCTTTGATATTTGTCTGCTCGACTACATCCTGGGCGCGGAAAACGCGCTGGATGTGTTAGGTATCATCAAGTCCAAGGGTATCAATATTCCGGTGGTTATTCTGACCGGCCAGTCTGATACCAAAGTCGACGAAATGGTGATGCGTGCCGGCGCTTCTGATTACCTGACAAAAAGTGAAATTGAGACCCCGCGCTTCATGCGTACGATGCGCTATGCCATGGTACGCCGCGAAATCGAAAACGAGCGGATTGAGCGCCACAAGGTTGAACAGCAAAACAAAGCAAAAGACAAATTCCTGGCCCACCTGGGTCATGAGCTTCGCACTCCGCTAACGTCTATTCTGGGTTATACCGAGTTGCTGCTGGATGACAGCGCTAATGAGCGCATTATGCAGGAGCTGTCGATCATTCATACGAATGGCAAGCATTTGCTAAGTCTGCTGAATGATTTGCTGGATATGTCCCGCATTATGGCCAACAAGCTGGAATTATCTCCCAAAGATATTTACCTGTCCGGCTTTATGACCGATGTTCACTCACTAATGAACCTGGCCGCCAAAGATAAAGGCCTGCAGCTGTCTATCAGTTGTGATACTGAAGTCCCCGAAGTCATAAAAGCAGATCCAACCCGACTCAGACAGGTGCTGATAAACCTGATCAGCAATGCGGTTAAATTTACCGACAGCGGCCAAATCAGTGTCACTCTGGATATTCGCCCCCATGCAGGTGAAAACGGCAACGAGCTATTGCGTTTTAAAGTCAGGGATTCGGGCATTGGCATGCCACCTGATAAGCTTGAAGATATTTTCCATCCGTTTGAACAAATAGAAGATGTCATGCGCGCCAACCATGGCGGTGCCGGTCTGGGGCTGGCTATCTGTCGTGAACTGGTCAATAAAATGGGCGGCGAAATCTCTGTGGACTCTAAGTTTGGTGAAGGCAGCGTATTCTCGTTTACTGTTGATCCGGGGGACATTGCCGACCAGCCTCGTGAAATGCTGAACCTGGCTGCTCCGTCTTCTCAGACCCAGACGGCCATGAACCTGCACGTTTCCGGCCGGGTATTGATTGTGGATGACTTACGCGAGCTACGTCGTCTGACAGGTCATCTGGTGAGTCAGTGCCACGCTCAGGTAGCTTATGCTGAAAATGGCGTCAAGGCACTGGAAGCAGTACTGATGGCGGAAAAAGAAGGGAAGCCATTTCATCTTGTACTGATGGATATTCATATGCCGGTGATGAACGGCATAGATGCACTGAAGGCGCTGCGCAAACATAATTGTAAAACGGCCGTAGTCGCGATTACCGCAGCCAGCCGCAAAGGATTACGGCAGTCGTTGCTGGATGAAGGCTTTGATGATGTCATCGGCAAGCCGATTGAAAAACAGGCATTATCACAAATTCTGGATCGGTATTTAATACGTACCAACAGCCCTGAAGTTGGCGCATCGCAGATCCATGAACTGATTACCGATAACGAAGAAGAAACCGACCCGGTCACGATAACCAGTGAGCGTCAGACTGTCTCAGCACCGGCGCTAAAAGGCTCATCTGCGGCTGAACAAAAGGTACTGGTGATCGAGGATGACGAAGATGCCGCTGATCTAATGCAGCTGTTACTCAGTCATCAGGGACATGAAGTGGGCATTGCCAATAATGGCCGGCAGGCGCTGGAGGCTTTGAAACACAACCATTACGATTATGCACTGCTGGACCTGACCCTGCCGGACTACACCGGTTTTGAGCTGGCTGCTGAGATTC
The DNA here is from genome assembly GCF_005222225.1 of Salinimonas lutimaris. GTDB lineage: Bacteria > Pseudomonadota > Gammaproteobacteria > Enterobacterales > Alteromonadaceae > Alteromonas > Alteromonas lutimaris. The sequence goes on along the minus strand of NZ_CP036536.1, from coordinate 1,767,217 downwards.
AAAAAAATACGCCATCGTTGAAAATTGTTATTGTCAGCGGCCGGGAGCCTGAGCCAGAAAAAATGTCTGCGCTGAATATCAGCCACTCGTTGTTAAAACCGGTCAGCAAAAATGATCTGCATGCATTATTTGAAAGTGAACTGTAATAATTAAGAAAGAATTACAGTCCTTTGCATCTTTTACTACCAGCATTTGTTCCCCCTTTCCCGTCACGAAATAAAAACATTGAAAATCAGATACTTATAAAAATGTTCACGCTGGTATAATCAATGCATATCTCCTTGTGTATTCATTAATTATCAAGGAGACTCATTATGGCTACTCAAGCAAAACCAGGAACTACTAAGCCAACTGGCGTACCAGAATCTACTCACCCGGTAACTGACAAGGTTCAGGATACGCTGCATGCGTCGGTCGATAAGTTTGCAGGCTCTGCAAGTAAAGCAGAAGAAAACTTTCGTAGCACGGCCTCTGAGTCGGCAGAGAATTTTGCCACTCGCAAGCGTCTGGCAGAACAAAAATGGCAGGGATCAACTATCCGTAAATATGCGGTAGAAAATCCGGTTGCAGCAGCGGGCATCGCTTTTGCCGCAGGTATGCTGGTTACTTCACTTTTACGTAGAAAGTAAACGTGAGGCCAGGTATGGCGAATTTACGTACCGCACATTACAGGCCGGAACGGCCTGTAAGTTTCAGCCCGCTCAGAGACTCTGGGTGGGCTTATCTTCGTTCTGAGCATAAAACACTGGATGATGATACCACCTACGGCGAAGTATTTGTCACACTGGAAAAGCTGATTGCTCAGAAAAAACAACAATCTCTGGCGCTTGCTGATGTGGTTTCTCATGAAGCTGACATTATTAAAAAGGCAGTATTTGTTGCTGTAGCCGGTGCAGTACTGGCATCGGGACTGAGTCTGGTGTTGTGGATTATCGTCAATGTATTCGCCGGCGTTGCTCTTGACAGAGCAGGTGTTCATCTTGCATTAAACGCGCTGATCCTGCTTGTTACAAACGGCATTCTGCTTGGTTTATGTTTAATGGGCCTTAAACAAACCTACCCTCATATTACCCTTATGCCTATTGTCAGAACCTTAATGGGTTCGTCTGCCCGGGCAGCCAGGGACAGTCAATCGGAGTCGGCATGAACTTTTTTCTGAATCAGGAAATAAAGAAAGCAGAACAGGCACATAACCATTATGCTGTTATATGCAGGCAAACGGATTATCTGCAAAAACAGGCAAAACAGCGGGCCCGCTTAATGATGGGAAAACCTTCTATGCTGTTGTCTATTTTTGCAGCCGGGGCTTTTAAAGGGGCCACCACCAGTAACCCTAAAAAACGACGTCACTATGCGTTAATTGCCTTTGCCAGAACCGCATTTTTTAAATTTATAACATAAGGAACATTTTATGGCTCACTGGACGCACCGCCCCTTAGGTAAGTCGTTATGCATTGGCTTGGTGGCTGCTTCTGTCTCCTTAAGCGCATGTGTTTCTCAATCCCCCACTCAACCCACTCTTTATCGCGCTGCTCAAACCAGTGACGCTTATGGTTACTCCAGTATGGAGTTAAGTGACAGCGAATACCGGGTGATGTTTAAAGCCACCGAAGCAACGCCTGCCGACAAGGTGCAGGAATATTCTTTATACCGCGCTGCCGAAATTGCCAGGCAAAAAGGCTATGAATGGGTGAGCCTGGTGAAAACCGATGTACAGCGTAAATCCCGCGAAGCACGCAGCGTGACTCGCAAAGATACCAATACGCTGCCACCGGTACTCAAAGAAGAACAATGCACTATGTCAGGCTGTAATGAGGTAGCCCAACCTTATGAAGCGACGGATTCAGGTGTAACGGTAGAAAAAACGCGAACTAAAGATGTGTACTATTCCATTGTAGTACGCATGGGTGACAGCAAAATCAGTACCGACAAGCGGGCCTTTAAAGTAACAGACCTGCTTAAAACGCCACCAGATTCAAAAAGCTAGCAGCCTGATGATACGGCCGGTATCCTTCCGGCCGTGATGAACAAGATTTACAATTTTATTGGAAATAATTCTCGCCCGGTTGCAATACCCTTCCCCTCTACGTCAAGTAGCACAGCGTTTTACTTTTTAAGCATTGATATAAAAGACTTTTTTATTTTTTTAGTTTGACACTTCAGCCGTGGTTTTTGGAATGCCCTGTGCATTGACAATGGCAGTATCAGTAACTTATGCCTTCTTGAAGGAGTAGGAAATGAATTCAGTACCGGTTAGTGACAATCAGGTGGCAGAGATAATTAAAGTCCTTAACGGTGGAATTACATTTTACCAGGACAGCAAGCGTAAAGTGTCCAGCGAGCATTTACAGGCCATGTTTAATCGTATGATTGAAGAAAAAGAACTGGCTGTTATCGCTCTGCGCAAATACATGACAGTAACCCAGCAGGCTGACACCGTCCAATATACTGACTGGACCATCGGGATCCGTAAGTTATACACTGAACTGATGGAGTCAGTGAAATCTGCTAACGACTGTCTGTATGTTAAACAACTGGAACAGGTAGAAAATAAAGTGCTGGATGTCATTGATACAGCGCTTGATGATAATCAACCCCAGACTTTTGCTTGTGAGTTACGCCGGATTCGCACACGTATGCAGCAATGTCATGACGAGATACGCTCCCTTCACAAAGTGTCTGCCTGAACAGCCGACTGGCTATGTAACATGTGATAGTCAGTCTTTCGTGATTTGTCGCGTAGCTGTTTACAATCAGTAAAGGTGCATTGAGTCTGACCAATGTTTATACTCAGAACGATGCCTATGCTTATCCACGCAATAGCCAGCAATTTATACGTCATCTACAGGTGTAGATTACTTGCCCGCTCCACCCACTCCAGATCTTTGGTTTGTTCGTCCAGTGTACTTTTTGCGTCATCTAAAAACATCTGACAAAAATAATCGACACTAGGCAGTGTATCCCGGTATTTTTTGAGCTGAATTTCCATCTCTACCATGGCATTGGAAAATTCGCCGTTAGATTTCGACAACTCATAATCGCACTTAAGATAAGCACACAATACGTCTGCAGCCTTTGCCAGGCGAACATGTACATCATGCTTATCCTGTTCAATCAACGGCTGATAACGCTGTTTAAGGGCATCAGGCAAAGTTTGCAACAGCATAGCTTCAAACCGGCGTTCGAGCTTTTTAATGGCTGTCGTGGTATCCGGGTCATGATATTTAACCGGGCTGGGTATATCACTCATTCCCGCAATTTCACTGCCCTCGTGAAATAGTGCCATTGCAGCTACCCGATCCGGACTCACCTCCTCATCAAAAATATCGGCAGCAATAGCACCGAGCATATGACCAACAAAAGATGCTTCGTAGATATGTGTAGACAGCATTTCTTCCTGAAACTGCGCCATTAGCGGCCATCGTTTTACGTTGCGCGCGCGCTGCATTAATCCAATAAATGCTGAATGTTGTTTGCTCATGAAAACTCCTGTTCCGCCTTTTTTTACCCAGAGTACGTTATCAGGGTAATTAAACAAGTAGTACTCTGTTTGAGACGGGTACCAGAATATTGACATACATGTGTAAAAACTTCTTTTATTTCAGTCACCTCTCATGTTAGCTTAAATTTCATCCCGAATTATTGACTCGTGTAAAAAGTGCATAGCGCCTGTAATTGTGGATGATGATTTACGTAGTTATTCGACAAAGAAAAGCAAAAAACATATAAAATCAGTAACTTACAATCTGGCACAAATAACGCATAAGTATTAGTGACTTTTATGGAGCGATACGAGGATAACGTTATGCTAGGTTGGGCGATTACATTTTTTATTATAGCCATTATTGCAGCTGTTTTTGGCTTTGGCGGCATTGCCGGTGCAGCAACAGGCATTGCCCAATTTCTGTTTTTCGTATTTGTAGCACTTTTAGTGATTTCACTAATAGCTAACGCATTGCGTGGCAAGTCACCGAAAGTATAAATTTATAATTAAGGAGCAAGGACTATTATGTTGTCTATTAAAAATCTAATGAAGTTGATGTTTGTTGCAGTATTTGCATTTTCTGTAGCAGCGTGTAGTGATGACGGTAGCGCTGAGAATGCTGGCGAAAAGGTCGACGAGGCGATGACTGATGCAGGTAACGCAATGGAAGATACCTGTGAAGACGTAAAAGATGGCATGAACGCCGAAGATAAAGATTGCTAATAGCATCATTATCCTGAAAAACCCGGCTACGGCCGGGTTTTTTGTACCTTTAGACTTTGTGGAGAAGATTATGAGTGAATCAGACAAACAATCACGCAGTATTGCCGGTATGGAAGGTATTCAGTCTGCCATCGCCAACGATGAAGTTGAGCGGGTCAAGCAGCTGCTTGCTACTCATAGCCTGGACATTCTTCAAAAACAACACCTTATTGAACTTGCCAAGATGGGGAACAACCCCAAAATGCTGAGTTTAATTGAAGATGCTCCGGCTCATCCTTAGCCTGCGATCTTCACGTTAGCACTCTTGCCCCCCGCTTTGTTTTATATACGGGGGCTTGCCCTTATACTCAGCATACTAAGCGGTTAGTATTCCACCCGTTTTAACGTAACTTCCCTGCCCTCGTCAGCGTAACCCTACAATCTTATATTCCGTGTGTTCAGGCTCTGTCGACTGGGTACTTATCGAAGTATTCACCCTGAAAACCAGTACGTTGTACCGTTGCTATCCGCATCGAACTATAGCAGCACGCTAACTTTGGTCATCACCGGGTACAATTCTGCACACTTTCGCTATTTATTCTGTAGTAATAGATTCAGCGCCTGCATGAATATCTGTTTCAGATCAGGCGCTGTACAAGAGTCGAACCGGTCAGGCTCTGTGTCGGGGTTAACCCGCGGGCTGGGTTTGGGTACGGCCAACAAACTTATTCAGCAGAGCTGGCAATAGTGTTAAATCAGTTACCAGCGCCATAATCATCGCGGTAGCGGTAAGTAGGCCAAAGTTAACACTGGGGATAAAGTCTGAAAACCCGAATAAGGAGAAGCCGGTAGCGATAATGGTCGTAGTAAACAGTATAGCCATTCCGGTGTGACCAAACGCTTCCTTGCAGGCCTGGCCTGCATCTCCTCGCTTATGGCCTGACAACCAGGCATGAACAAAGTGGATGGTGTCGTCCACCGCAATGCCCATGGCAATAGCGGCAATGGTAATGGTCATAATATCCAGCGGAATGCCCAGCCACCCAATCACGCCCAGAATGCCCAGGGTGGTCATTACGTTGGGGATAAGCGCTATTAACGCCACTTTCAGCGAGCGAAAGATAACCAGCAATACTATCGCCAGCACCAGATACACGATACCCAGGGTGGTGACCTGAGAATCAAACAATCGGCTTAAAATATCCTGATACAGTACAAACAGACTGGTTAACTGCACATCATCAGCAGCCACACCAACCGTGCTGATATCCTGTTTCAAGTCCTGTAAAAATGCGGCGCGGTTTAAATTGTCGGTGGTGTCCTGCACTCGTACCGAAATACGCAACTGGCCAGTTTGCGGTGAAAAATAAGCGCCGATAAGCTGATCGACCACTTTTTCATCCAGCAGGCGATAAATAGCGGTCAGTTCATATTCGGTAAGTGGCTTATTATCGTTAAGCTGCTTGGCCAGTTCGGTGAAATTAGCAATGGAGGTCACACTACCGGTGGCCTTAAACGCATTTACCGCAGCCTGTACCAGTTGCAGCTGGTTAACGGTATCGGCGGTTAACACCAGTTGTTGCTCATCATCAACCTCCCCCATATCCAGAATTATATCCAGTGGTGTAGAGCCGCCAAACTGTTTGTCGATAAAAGCCAGTTCCTGGTATACCTGCGTATCTTTAGCAAAATAATCAATGAATGAGTTTTCTACATTTAACCGGCTAATACCAAAGGCTGTGCCGCCAAATATCAGTAAAATAAGCACGGTAATGGTACCAGGCGCACGCAGGGACAAGGTTTTCAGTTTATTCAGTAACCCGGTGATCCAGCTATAATCATGACTTTCATGTTTAGCGCGTAGCAGCGCCAGCAGTGCAGGAAATAACAGCAGGCCGACTAGCATGGTGATAATCATGGCACTTAGCATCATATACCCAAAATCCACCACGGGTTGCAGACCACTGAAAATCAAAGAGGCAAACCCCACCGAGGTGGTCAGGGTGGCATAAAAACAGGGGCTGAGCTTTTGCTTCAGCATCGCTGTCACCCGCTCATACTGGTTTAAAGCCGGTTGCTGGTGACTGATATCCCGGTATGCACCAATCAGATGAATCATGACAGCTAAAGTCAGAATAAGCTGAAGTGCGATGAAATTGGCAGAGATCACCGTGGTACGCATATCCAGCCAGCCAAACAGTCCCATCGTCATGCTGACGCTCACCGCGCAGGCACCTAGCGGAAATATCACCCATCTCACCGAGCGATACAAAATCAGCAGCAATAAGGCGATGACTGCCGCAATTGCTGAACCAAACAGGGTTAAATCTGAACGAATAATATCCACCAGGTGCTGGCCTACTACGTAAGAGCCGCCCAGGTAAGTTGAAGCGCGTCCATTCACCTGTGAGGCGATCTGATTAAGCTGGTCAATTTCCTGTTGTCTTTGTCGGGTAAGCGCCTGTTTAATCGGGTCTGCCTGCGCTTTTAACGCTGCCAGCTGGCTTTGCTCTTGTTCAGTTAAGTCCCGGGTCAGCAGATTCGCTTCAATCTCCGTCATCTGCTGTTCCAGGCTCTGCAATTCCGGGTTCTGCCGGAACACAACCTGAATGGCCGTTGCCGTGTCCTCACGGTTAACCAGTAAGTCGGTAAATATCGGATGACCGCTAATGAGCTGTTGCATCTGTTGCGGCGAGTATTTTTGTGCCTGCCAGCTTAACTGACTCACATCAGTATCGCCGGTAAGCGACGATTTATCCTGAATCAGTGGCACCGTTAAAATAGATGTGACAGCCTCCACCCTTTCCATTTTTTTAATTTGCGCAGACATCTGCGCAATATCATCAAATGTCTGGCGGCTATACAGAGGATGCGATTCGGGTTGATATGCCAGCAAAATAAATTCGTCAGGCGAGAACACCTGCGCGGCCAGCTGACTCTCAATATAAAGCTTGTTGTCTTTTACCAACAGGGTGTCGGCTGAGGCATCAATTTTAAACTGGCCAATACCTGCTGCCAGTCCGCCAACCAATAATACAAACAGAACAATGATTGCCCAGCGCAATCTGACAATGCCGGCAGCCAGCTTATTTATCATCGGTCACTCCCTGATACTGAAAATATTCATCCCGACGCTGGCTCTGTATGTACTGATTACGAAAGAAAATGTAGGGATCGTCGGCTTTTTGATACAAGTCCTGATAGGTTTTAGCTTGTCCGGAGAAATCATCAAACCCATCAAATGTGCGCAGCATATAAGACTCCGGCGGGTCCATCAGCTGATTAATCGGATGGATAAAGCCCTCTGAGACGGTTGAAAACGCGCCTCGGGAGTCACTGGGCCCAAGCAACGGTAAAACCAGATACGGCCCGGCGCTGACGTCGTAGTCAAACAAGGTATCGGCAATGGTCTGCTTGCGCGGCGCGATATCAAACCAATCTTGTGCGGGGTCAAACAACCCCAGAATACCCACGGTACTGTTGATCAAAAACCGCCCAACATTATTGCCAGCATCCTTGAATTCACCAGCCACCACATTATTAAGCAGGTTCAGGGGCTCACGGATATTGTTGAAGGCGTTGCCAATTTTATCCCGGGCGACTGCCGGCACCAGAAACTGGTATCCCTCTGCCGCAGGAATAAGCACAAAGTCATAAGCGTAGTTATTAAACGCAAAAATATGCCGGTTCATATTCTCCCAGGGGTCATTGTAAAATACCTGCGCCTGATTCCCCTGACTGTCGGCCGCGTTGCCGGACGCATCGGTGATGGCCACTACGGTGGGCGCAACGCTAATCTCTCCCTGACTGGTTTTCACCGTCACATTTTGTCCCCGGCTCATGGCCTGGGCATGGTCAGAAGCAGACTTATCCTGTTGGGTATTTGTAGAAGAAGATGAACCGGTTTGTTGCTGTTGTGGCACCTCAACCGTGCTGCATCCTGACAACAACAGAATGAAACACAATCCGGCAATTCTGGAGAAATGACCTTTAACCACTGCTTTTCCTTAACGCTGACTTCAGTCAAACAATCCTTTATTAGACCGTACCAACCAAAGCAAATATGTAATCAACTAAGTGATTTATACTGCGGTGAACGATGAAATGATCGAGTTTACTGAAATATAAACATGTAAGTTTTGGTTAAACCACAACAAACAACAGTGCACAAAACAGCGTGTTAATAATATGGGGATTCAGAAGATAATGACGTGTCATAAAAATACCGGGAAGCCGGGCAAAACGGCACCCCATAAAAAGTTACTGATTACTTGCACGCTTTGCCATCCAGCTTGAACAGCTTGAGCACTGTTCAACCACTTTAGTGGATGACGAAGTCGCTGTTTCGTAACGTGAAAACCAGTTGAATACCGGCTGATTTTGCAAAAACTCTTCAAAACGATTGGCAGGTTGAGCTTGACGCTTAGACTTCAACAGTTTCATTGTCTGTCCTTTTCTTTAATTCGATGTGTTGCTTGTTGTGCAGAGAAATAACCATCACCACACATTCCTGTAAATCCTGTAACACTAAACATTCAATAAGTATTCCAGCTTTACAAAAATGAGATAAAAACGTTGCAGACGAGACAATATGCCGCATACAACTTAAGTTGTACTTAAAAGATCAGGTCAACAAAAGGCGTTATCATTTAATCAGCGAATACCTTACCCACTGACCAGGCAATTTTTACACGGCTGTTTTACAGTTGTATGAAAAGAAGATGGCGAAACGATGAAAAGCGTATCAACATGGCGCAGCGTCAATGACTAATACTCGCTGCGCAGGATTGATGCGAGATTTAGGGCTTACTACCTGGATCTGTGAATTGTTGAGTGTAGAAATAGAGAAGTCTGTCTCGGCCATCGTGGTCGGCTTTAGACAAAAAGCGGACTGTCAACTTCCCACTGAGCAAAACGATTATACATGGACTAGAATTAGAAACGAAGGTACGCAGCCCATGTGTTACTGTCTTACCGAGCTTACGAGCGATTTAATGTGATTGTGAAGCCTTCCGAGATCTTAGAAGATAGGACTGAGTTGGTAACCACAAGCCTTAAGTTCTTTAGCTATATCAGCTTTCCAAGCTCCAAAGTCATCTAATCCTACATAAACAACACCGCTAATATCATTGGGCGTCTCTATATCGCCTTTCACCAGTGAACATACATTTTCTCTACCAAGCTTAGCCATAAGGTAACCATGTTCAAAAACAACATTTTGACGCGCTCTATTCTTGGGCGGAATTTTAGTTTCATGTACTCCTCGACCATGGTCGCAGGCGGTATAGAGCACGATAGCAAAATCAGCTTCGTTCGAATAATGCTCTATTTTTTCAATAATTGTCATACCTGAGGAAGCTTGCTCATGCAATATGATCGCTTGAAGACCTAACTGTTCAATGTAACGACTAACTTCTTGTTTTGTCTCATTATCACGCCCATGGACAATAAATACTTTACGTTTGTTTCTAGCTGTTGGTTGAGATTGTGAATTCATGGGGGAGTTTTTCTGAGTAGGTATTTGAATCGAAGTTCCAAACTCAAGTAAATCTAATACTGGCGTAAACTGTTCTGATATATAAGTTCGTCTTTCTGCGTAAGTGGTGAATTTAGGCTGGATGAATCCCCAAAATGAATCTAGATTGCGGTGTTGCTTTAGCCAAGAAGGAAGTAGCGGCGAAAGCTCACTATCGTTTAGGAGTTCTCGTCGAAGAATCTCATATTCATTATTGTCAGCAGAAAGCCCCGTCGCTCTAGATGTTAATAAATTAACGAGGTAACTTACTTTATCGAAATTATTTTCTAAAAACTCAATACTCAATTCATTAGTCCTTAAACAAAGCACTGCACTTACACGAAGCCTAACGCCGCGCTCTGCGTCAAGCTTGGAGCGCAGCGGAAACCTTGTCTGACAGCAGCGCCTTGTTAACTTTATCTTGGCGTGTGGTAGAGCATTACTGCCAGCTTGACCACCCTGTTCCTGTCGTCATTTAAATGAAACTCATAGTTAAACCAAGTTTCATCTCTTTCATTCACGAATTTGAGGAAATTTTCATGCTTCGAAGCAGCCTCTTTAGCAGTATCAACCACACTGCTAAAATCCTTGTTAGGTACAAACATGATTACTGCTGCCTTTGAATCTCTCCATGTGAGGTACCCTAAAAGCTGGTTTATAGTTGAAAGAAAACTCTTCTCCCCTTTCCAGAACTTGCACTCCCCAATAAATAGATTCGAACCATCATGCCTCAGCAATATATCTGTTTTTCCTGTTTTATTAAAAGTCTCTCCAGTAGCAGCCCCTTCAAAATTTGGCTCTAACATCATTAAGAAATGATCCCTAAGATGCTCTTCTTCCTTATCAGCGTACAAACTTGGTAAACGCTCGAATTCTTTGCCTACATCATGAATCAATTTTAAAATATCATTATATGTTGACTGGTCGAGGCACGGCTCCGGACTGAACCCCGTATCCTTTACGTCAGGTTTGTTTGGAACAGCTTTTTTACGTTTCTGTGGTGTTGGGACAGAAAACGTTTCTGATGCTCTTTCTGTCTTTTTGATTGGGACACCTAGTGAAGCTAACACTCCAGAAATTTTCTTTATTCTCTGTTTCCGCGAGTTAAAGGCACTTCGAATATACTGCTCTATACCAGCATTAGCTCTTTCAACCTCAGATCTCACATTTTCGTATTGCTTCATTACGCTACGGATATTTGAGTCCTTCTCTCGTACTATGCCCTCGGCATCATCTCTGAAGTTTATAATCTCAAAGCAGAATTCATCACGACTGACTTCTATATACATAGTCCATAATATTCTGCTACTAGGCATACAGTGAAGTAATTGAATATTACCGCTAATAGGAACGTGGAATTTAATCACATCCTTCTTGTAGGACCTCCCTGAAGAAACGTGAAAGCCAGAAGGAAAATACTCAGCAGGTATCATCTGCTCACTTGAGGATGCATAGATATCGTCGACGTGAATTTCTAGATTCTCAACCGTCGCCTCAGACACTTTGTGAGCTATATAGTCGTCTTCATTGACATTCATTATATAGTCATCATTTTCGGATTCAATTGAATGGGCTGCATTGCTCTTTGAGGCTTCAAGAAAGTCTCGCAGTTCTCTTTCCCCAAAAACTCTACTTCTTCTCATCTTTCCTTAGTTCTCCGTGAAGCTAACGTCCTGTTAACAAAAAAATAGTTGATTAAAATTAGCGACGAAGGTGCAAAACCAACTGTTTTTTGTCCTTGTATAACGGCTTGTTATGTGCCTTTAATCGTACTCGCCGTAATCAGGCTCTAACGTACCAAAGTCAACCGAAGTTATAGGGTGTACAACCTCAACTTCGGCAACATCTAGATCATAGAGAGCGCCAGCTAAATCACCACATACTGTAACTAAAATCTCAGAAGTAAATTGTTCCTCAACAGTAGCAGTAACACCTCCAATATAAACATGATCATGGTCTATTGAATCGTATTGAGAAAGTGAGAATTCGCCCTCAACTTCAACAGTAATATTGGCACTTACTTCTAGGACAATATAATCTTCTGAGTGATCAACTATTCTAAAATTGGAGTCAGTTAACTCAAAATCAATTAACCAACCATGGCATCCATCAGGTTCCCAATAATGAAAAGAGTCAGCTTCTTGATCTGGCGTAAAGCCATTAAAGTAACTTTCTACACCGCTACGTATTTTTTCAATGAAGTCAGCTACGTCATCTTCTTCTAGCTCTAGTTTCGTAGTTAAACGGGATAAAAATGCAAAGGGAGCTGTTTCTTTATTGAACTTACTCAGAGCATCTGCAAAGTCCTCTGTGTAATCGATGTTATCTGATGTCTCACAATATTTTTTCCAGTCGCCATCACGAGCAATCGCCAAAATATTAATGCCACGTTCTTCAGCCCATGCTTCTGTGGCAAGAAGGACGATAGCATCAGGAAACTCATTTTTCTTTTTCCCTGTTTCTGCAAAAGGAGGTCCATTTTGAAAGTAGTGCTTTAATAGCTCTGATACTGATACATACTCACCACATTCAATAACCAATGCTCCTGAATTCTCGATAAACTTATCAACACGGCTAGCAGCAATACCCTCAATTTCATTACAACCAATTAAAATTGATTTTGCATCATTGAGTTCACTGCCATCAAAAAAGAGATGGTCTCCAGCATCATTTAAAGCTTTTTCTAAAGATGCTCTAGAGCTTTTTACCTTCTTTTCTAAATGGCTTTGAACCTCTCCCTTTATTACATCAGGTAATAGGTAATCTATCTCACTATCTTTGAATTGATATAGTTTACCAAGTAAGCCCTTTTCTAATTTTAATCCATGCGCATCGAAAATAGATGTGTCAACGAGAATTGCTCCATACTCTTTGCTTTCATCCGAACTCATTTTCTACCTCATTGGCACATAACAGCTTATTACTGAGACTTCATATTAACATCCGCTTCCCCTGAAAAACCATATGCTGTGTTTCCAGGGGAAAGGTCAAATGTCCGCTTTACGTACAAAGCAGCCTAACAGCGTCAGAGGCTTCTTGAATCCTTGAGTTCAATTGGCAAGTACAACACCATACTTATTAAAGGCGGTACGCTGAATAGGAGTCTTAGTCTGCTTTTTTAGCAACCCTGCTCGATGGTTATTGTCTGTTGCAATAGCACGGCGCATAATTTTGCTTTAATGTCTGGGATATCTGGCAAGTAACAGACAAAGCGAGATGGGTAAACTCAATACTTACTGGCGTACTGGACAGCCATGCCATTAATTGCATAAAAGGAATTTTTGAAGTGTATTAACCAAGTGTACTTTATCAACCGGCTTACCAACGTGAGCATCCATGCCTGCGGCTAAGCATTCGTCGATATCTTGCTGCATTGCATTGGCAGTCAGCGCTACAATCGGCGTATTTTTCTTAAGGACTTGACGGATGTGTTGTGTCGCGCTGATGCCGTCAACCTGCGGCATCTGAACATCCATTAGCACTAAATCGAATTCTTGATTTGCCATAGCATCAATGGCCTCTTGTCCATTAGACGCATAATGCAAATCCAAATTAAACTCTTCTAATAACGCCTTCATTACCTCTACGTTAATATCATTGTCCTCGGCTAATAAAACCCGTTTTCCAGTCAACAAAGAGAGATAGTCTTCTCCGATCGCTGCCGAAGGCGTACTGTCTGCGTCATCGGTAATAGCAGTGGCAATAGCAAAACTCACATCAAATGAAAATGTTGTTCCCTTGCCAGGTTCGCTTTCAACGGTTAAGGAAGACCCCATTAATTTAAGCAGGTTGTTGGTAATACTCAGTCCTAATCCTGTTCCGCCGTATTTTCGCGCAATAGAACTTTCCGCTTGTGTGAAAGGAGTAAATAGCTTCGCCTGGTTTTCTTTAGAGATGCCGATACCGGTATCTTTAACCCAGCGATGAAGGGTGTAATGACTATCGCGAGCCTCAGTAACGCGAACACCTATTTCGACCATGCCTTGTTTAGAAAACTTGATGGCGTTACTGATCAAATTAGCCATAATTTGCTTAAATCTGAGCTCATCGAACATCAGCTCATCTTTGAGTTTTTCATCAACATTTAGCGCTAGATGCAGATTTTTACGCTGCGCTTGGTCAGAAAAAATATCAATCAATGTACTTAAACACGATTTTACGTGATGCGGCCCGATAGCTAACGTTAGCTTGCCCGCTTCTATTTTTGAAAAGTCCAACAGGTCGTTAATAAGCTGTAGAAGCATTTCCGACGCAGTGACGATTTTCTTTGTCAATTTTTTTGTTTCTAAATCAGATGAGCGTTTAGCAACGGTTTGACCGAAGCCAATTATCGCATTCAAAGGCGTGCGGATCTCGTGGCTAATATTTGATATGAATTCTGACTTAATACGACTGTGGAGTTCCGCTTTGTCTTTTGCCGTTGAGTAAAGTGCATTCGCCTGCCTTGATTTTCTTAGCAGAATTAAAATGATGACAATAGTGATCATTGTTAATGCGACCAACACTGAAAGTAGCATTGAGAATAACTCTTGTGTCTGTTGAGCTTCGTTTTTCAACTCTAACGCTTCTTCGAAAGCTTTATTTTCATTTTCAAGTAAGTTCGCTCTCTCCTTTTCCTGGGTAATTTTTTGAACCAGGTCAGCGCTTTCAATGAGTTCTAAATCTTCGTATTTCTTTGCTTCTAAATAGGCCTCGTGAAAAACCTCAAACTGTTCAAACGCTAATTTATAATCGCCTTTTGCTGCGGTGATATAAGCCGCAGTTCTCTCTAACTGGGCACGCCATGTAGTTTGTTCATCTTCCCGGTTTTCATCATAAAGCTCGCGTGCGAGCTCCAGAGTCTGATAAGCTTCATCTAACTCCCCCAGAGTAAGATGCGCTTCTGCTTTCAGGCGATAAATTTCACTATTGTAAAAAGATGATGAAAGAGGATGGATAAGCACTTTTTCAGAAAGCGCTATTGCATCTTTTAGTTTTCCGGCACGATAGTAAGTAGTTGCTATTCCATAGGTAGCAAGAAATTCTGAATAATTAATATCAATATTTTTATCGTGTTCAATGGCGCGTTCGAAGTAGTCAATGGCAGTGTCATAATCACCTATATTTCGGTACAAGATACCAATCGCATAAAGGTTGTCACTTTCTAAAATTCGTTGATTAGCCGCTTGCGCACCTGCAAGTGACTTTTTGTAAAAGCGCAAGGCAAGCTCATAAGCCCTTACCGACTGATAGTAATCCGCCACGATAGAATCGTACAGAGGCCTGAGGTGAGAAAAATCATGAGTGACAAGCAAATCGTTAACGGTGTTAATGAGCTCTGCATTAGGGGCGAAAACCTGCCCCTCACTGTAAGTAAGAATCTGATAGATAAGGGCATAGACTTTGACGTCAGCGGGAAGGGCTGGAGTAGAAATTAAAGCGTCAAAACGTTTATAAGCTTCTGTGTAGTCTGCGCTTATGCCGTACATTCTCGCTATTCCTGCTGCGATAATGAGGCCATCTCTGGACTTATCTTCTAACTCTTGTAATGCGCGTAAAATATTGTCATCTGGTCGCTGATGGATTAACAACTGGTAGCGAGCATACAAGGCGGCGACCGCTCTTTTCTCGTTTGCTTTCAATGCATCCGATAACAAAAGCGTTTCTAATTCATCAATTGCAGCGCCTATCGGCATAGGCGATGCTGTATCTACTTGCAGGCTGATTTCATTGACCCGGTCAGCTATCGAGGCGTGAACATGGAATGCAGCAAAATTTATCACAAACACGCATAATAATGTCGAACAAAACAAACGGGTCAAAGTCAGGCGCCTCCTATGCCAATCAAACATACATATTAAACGATTAAGATAGTTTATAACGTAGTCAATAAGTCTAAACTATTCCAAGATAAGGCAGCATTTCAGGTAGAAAATAAGTAAGAGAACTAAAACTCAACTATGGCAACGAATACAGCGCGTTCAGTCATGCCGGTTTGGATGGCGGCATTTTTGCCGCTGAGCGAGTAACCCGAGCGGGGCGCGGGGCACCTTTACTCGTGCTATATACCCCTGACCTTTCAGATCCGTAGCATAATGGTAAGTCTGCGGGCGGAAAAATTAGCAAATCGCTGTTTGAATTTACCGGCGGCTGTCGCTTTCATTTTATCGAGCAAGTAATTCTTTCTTCTCGCTAACTGGTAGTTTTTTTAAGCTTAAGCGTTAATCGCCTGGTTTTTATAGCGCATGGTACCAAAGCGAACACAGATATCTCTGATAGCCACTTTAATGCTTTTAGTTCTACTATCTTGTTTGCTTTGCGTATAAAAAAGATGAGCATCACGAACTGTTTCTACATCATATAGCAGCAATTCCCCTTGGCTTAAAGCTGCTCCAGAAATTCTGGGTAGTGACTTCCAACCAATTGATACAGAGGCGTTTGTTCTGGTCGATGTCGTTTACAGGTATAAGAGTGAGTTACTAGCGATGGCGTCCTTAACATGAATTGGTATTAATGAGTGTAGATAATTTTGATGCAAATCTGCTGACCAACAGGGAGGAAAGTGAGTGCATAGCACCTATTGAATACAGGGTTCAAACCAAACCGTCGGAATTGGCCTCGCCTTGTTTTAAGAAGTGGCCGATTAACGGGTAATCATATAAACCTAACGGGTTAGCTACAGGTACCCGGGATCAAAAAAAGGCGCCCGCAGGCGCCCTTACTGTCTTACTAAAAATCAGATTTATTCGGCTGGCTGTTCAGCCACAGTCAGATTATCTTCTACATTTTTTACGTCAGACGCATTCTTGGCAATTTCAACTGCCAGGTCTTTCTCAGCTTCAGTTTTCACCGAACCGGTCAGTGTGACATTGCCCTGCTCTACATCTACGTCGATGTCAAAACCTGAAATGTCTGAGTCCATCAGCAGACGGGTTTTTACTACCGTTGCGATTTTCGCATCAGTAAGCTGGCCTGAAGCCTTATTCGCTGTTTCTTTAGCGTCGTTTTTCAGGTCGTCTTTCTGCTCTTTCGACATCATGTCCTTGTGTTCAACCACAGTGAGCTGGTTGTCTACTGATGTCACGCCGTCAATGTTTTCTACCAGCTCTTCTGCCAGTTTTTTATCAACCGAGTTTTTCACTTTTCCGGTCAGAATAACATTACCGTCTTTTACATCTGTATTGATATCAAACGAATTCAGGTTACCGTTAAACAGCAGCGTGGCTTCTGCTTTACCGTCAATCCATGCATCCTTCGCGCCTTTTTCCCAGCTATTTTGTGACTGCATGTCACCTGCCATAGCACTGGTACTCATCAGACCCGCCACCATTAATGATAAAATTGTACGTTTCATCGCTTTCTCCTTAATTAATTCTTTGTAGTTATCGCTACATACAAGATAGCTTAAGCGATTTGTGTGCCACCTGGACAAATTCACATAGGCCACTGATTTAAATGAATAATTTAAAACCAAAGAAAATCCGTGAGAAAAATCTACTGTGCAAGCTTTGCAGACAGGTAAGACAAAAGTACTGAATCGACTCACTGTGAACTATTGCTGATGTCCGGCGTAAACATCCACATTGTAAAAGTGTGGCTTTATGTCACTAAACATAAGGATGTTGCATGTTTGAAACCCTTTGTCTGGCGAGCCTGTTTCTGGTATTTACCACTGTCGCCCCACATCTTCCCGGGCAACACTGGTTAATCAGAGTCTGGGAATTTCCCAGAGTACAGTTAGTGTTTCTGATGGTGCTGTGTCTGGCCGGATGGGCATATATGTATTCTATTGCACCAGCCAGAAGTATTGTGGGCCTGAGCTTACTTTTGATAGGTTCAGTTATTTATCAGTGTTTCTGGATAATTCCTTATACACGGCTTGGTCCCCGTGAAGTTTCTAAGGTAAAACAGCCGAATGAAACCCGTGTTTTCACGATTCTGACCAGCAATGTGTATATGCACAACTCAAATTATCAGGGCCTGATAGATTTGGTGAATAAACATAATCCGGCTTTTCTGGTTACGCTGGAAAGTAACGACGACTGGGGCGATGGATTAACGCCTTTGCACGACACCTATCCGCACCGGCTGGCCTGTCCGCTGGAAAACCTTTATGGCATGCATTTTTACAGTCAGCTACCGCTGGATGATGCGCAGATTCGCTATATTGTTGAAGATGATGTGCCATCGATGCAAATTGAGCTTAAAATTGATGGCGAGCCGATGACCCTGTATCTGCTTCATCCAAAACCCCCTAGCCCTACTGAAAACAAAACAGCGGGTCCCCGGGACGAAGAGCTGACTTTAGTAGGCCAGGAAATTGCGGACAAACAAGGACCCATTGTGGTGGCCGGCGATCTAAATGATGTGGCCTGGTCTCCCACTACCAGAAAGTTTCGTAAACTCAGCCACGCCCGTGACCCGCGGCGCGGAAGAGGATTTTTTAATACATTTCATGCCAAATACCCGCTGATTCGCTGGCCACTGGACCATGTTTTTCACACCGATCATTTCGACCTGGTGAAAATACAGCGTTTACCTGGCTATGGTTCGGATCATTTTCCGTTGCTGACAACCTTACAACTGACCCGCGCTGGTGAGTCCTGCGAGTCAAACTCAGCGCCGGTCTCTGATGAAGCACCGGGCTGTTAAGAGTCAGGCACTGGCGCTGTAAGCAGACGAATTTACCGCAGACTGGCAGCGGGCAATAATATCTCTTACATCGGAAACATCAGGGATGATGTCATCTTCATGACGCAATGGTGCATCAAATGTGTCAGTGCGCATACACAATACAGGGGTTGTACTACCCTGTTCGTCTTTCATCTGGGTGTACACTTCTTTGGGGCACATATCCGGCAGGGTTGTGTCCAGCAAAATCACATCATATTGCTGTTGTTGCTGCTGTTTGAGGGCGGCTTTGCCACTGGCTGCAAAATCAACACTCCAGCCCAAACCGATAAGATTAGAGGTAATTCGACTGGCAGTCAGTGGGTCGTCTTCAATGACCAGAACTTTTAGTAGGGTTGTTGTGGGCATACTGCCTCCTGCTTTTTTTAACCATTATTTATCTGCGCGTGGCCGCGCGTCCCATTATTTCTACCGTGCATCGGGCTATATTCTGGCCAGCGAACCAGTGGTCAACCGCGCCGTCAACACGTGCTAAGGCTCTTAACAGGCATTTTTCAGGCCAGTTCTGTGATAACTGGTCATAAAAAAGTACGCCATAAACTGCGTAACATAGCATTTTAGGAAAGAATCGCCACCCCTGCTTGCATACAAACCGGGCGACTGCAGAAGATAATACAAAGGATTAAGCCACAAACAGGCGAACAGTGATGGTGCGACACTACGCGATACACCATCACAAAAAAAGGCAATGCACACACACTGTGCAATTAAAACAGCATTATTGGGCGCTTTTTACAAAGGTATGAATTTTTTCACAGGCCCGTTCACGACTAATAAAATGCGCCAGAGCCAGCAGTTGATCATCTCTTGGCCACACAGCCTGACTGAGCACGTCTTTATCGGCATCACTTAATTGTTGTGGATCCAGATGCACAGCGATGGCTTTTTTATTTGGCTTAATAACAGTGGGTTCGGCCTGTGTCACCAGTGCCGGATTAACCTTAAAAAATTCCCGCTTAAAGGGATCGCGCACCACCAGCAGTTTTTCTTCAAGTGCCAGTACCGCAGGCCAGCCTTCGGAAATCCGGCTTTGTGCGAACATAGCCACAGTAAACAAGGCAAGGACTGCCAGCGTCGACCAGATAAATGACATGCTCATTTCCGGGGCAAATATGACCAGCATGGCGACAATCACCACAAAAATGATCCAGCTTCCAAATACCTGACGCATCGACTTCGGGCTGATCCCTGAAAATACGTCGGCATCGAGGATCTGTTGCTTGTTCAGTTTTACAATTTCAATATTCTCAGGCTGACTCAATCCTGGACTTCCTTTTAGTTGTAAAAGACGCCGGCTGTTTACTGTAAAGCTATATCGCTATGAGAAAATTCTCAAGTAAACAAAGGTCACGTATGTATAATTTTTATACATGACACGTTGGCATATCGTCATGATAAATTTCGTCGTCTTTTTATAGGTCTTTGAGTTAGTTGTAAATACTCATTAAAACAAAAAATTGTTCAGGGTTGCTATTTTGCCTCACGGCCGCAGATCTTAAAGACACTGTTTTGAAGGAGTTGATTTATGACTACACTGACCGTTGATTTAGTGTCAGATATTGCCTGCCCCTGGTGCGCCATTGGCTATGGCCGCCTGCAAAAAGCGCTTGAGCAACTGGAAGATATCGATGTTAGCCTGACCTGGCGCGCATTTGAGCTGCAACCAGACCCAAACCTGACTCCAGAGCCTATTACACCGGCCCTGGCAAAAAAGTACAATGTTGAACCTGCACAGATTGAACAAAGCCAGAAGCAGATGATGGAAATTGCCGCCGGATTGAATATCAATTTTGAAAAAATGGAACAGCGCTATACCTGTAATACATTCGATGGCCATCGTTTGGTGAAATGGGCGACACGCTTTGATAAGCAAACGCCGATGAAGCTGGCATTATTTGACGCCTATTTTGGAAAGGGCTTGTCCGTCGATGATCCCAACGTACTGCTGGACGCTGCACAGCAGGCCGGCTTAGATCGTACACTTGCCGCTGAGATATTAAACTCTGACGAATACAGTGAACAGGTTCGCCAGGAAGAACAGCAGTATCAACAAGCCGGTGTCTCTTCGGTGCCGGCCTTTGTGATAAATCAGAAGTATCTTATTTCCGGTGCGCAGGAGCCAGATGCGCTGGCTAAAACCCTGCGTGATATTGCAGCGGAATCTGCACAGTAAAAAAAATGCAACACGAGGGCAGTATAATATTGCCCTCGTTTTTTATGCAGCATGATGCTGCTGTTATGGCCAACCAGATGAA
The DNA here is from genome assembly GCF_005222225.1 of Salinimonas lutimaris. Taxonomy (GTDB): domain Bacteria; phylum Pseudomonadota; class Gammaproteobacteria; order Enterobacterales; family Alteromonadaceae; genus Alteromonas; species Alteromonas lutimaris. The sequence goes on along the minus strand of NZ_CP036536.1, from coordinate 1,746,591 downwards.
ATTTAATCGCCGTCAATTTTTACGAACCGCAACTACTGCAGCGTTCTCAGGGTTAATGCTTAACAACCTGTCGGCTGTGGCCGGTGAACGTACCACCACCATTAAACACCCGTTAATTACTGACCCCAACGGCTTGCTTGATTTACCAGAAGGCTTTACATACCAGATCATATCGCAGCTGGGTGATGCTATGAGCGACGGTATGCATGTACCTGATGCTGCTGATGGAATGGGGTGTCTGCCTTTGGATAATGACCGTGTTGTGCTTATTCGCAACCACGAGTTAACCCCACAGGCATTGTCCGCGCAGCCAGATAGTATTGTCTCTCATCGCTCACCGCAGGCGTATGACAGCTTTGCCGATAGTACCAGCCTGCCCGGCGGTACTACTTCTCTGATTTATCATTTGGGCAAAGGCAAGGTGGAATCCCAGTTTGTCAGCCTGTCCGGCACTATCAGAAACTGCGCCGGTGGTATTACGCCCTGGAACACCTGGCTGACCTGCGAAGAAGATGTTACCCGATCCGGTGACCTGTTACAGCCTGCAATACAAGCAAAGACAGAGACAGAGACAGAGACAGAGACAGAGACGGAAACTGGTGATACGGCCAGACAGGATCACGGGTATGTATTTGAGGTGCCAGCCTCTGCCCGTGGCCCGGTGGAGCCGGTGCCGTTAAAAGCCATGGGTCGGTTTAATCACGAAGCCGCTGCAGTCGATCCCCGTACCGGTATCGTGTATATGACAGAAGACCGGGGAGACAGTCTGTTTTATCGGTTTATCCCCCATACCGCAGGAAAGCTGACGGATGGTGGCCGCTTACAGGCCCTGGTACTGATTGAACAAAACCAGTTTGATACGCGCAACTGGCAGCAGACTGGTATGCCATTGCAGCGCTGGTACGCCACCCGCTGGATTGATTTGGATGATCCTCACGCACCGGCAGATGATTTACGTCTTCGTGGTTATGCCAGCGGGGCGGCCGTATTTGCCCGGGGAGAAGGCATTCACTGGGGCGACAATGAACTGTATTTTTGCTGTACAAACGGCGGCATTAAACAACTTGGGCAGGTTATGCGTTATCAGCCCTCGGCAGCAGAAGGCCAGGCCGGTGAAGAATCAGCACCGGGCCGGATTCAGCTGTTTGCTGAGAGCACCAGTGCAGCCATGTACAACTATGGCGACAACCTGACCGTGACGCCTTTCGGACATTTATTGGTTTGCGAAGACCAGTATACCCAGGTGGTGAACAATCAGTTGCGGGGCATTACACCGGATGGCCGCATTTATTCGTTTGCCCGGTTGCGGGCACAGACGGAACTGGCCGGCGCCTGTTTCTCTCCAGACGGCTCTACCTTATTTGTGAATATTTATTCGCCCGCCAAAACGCTGGCCATCACCGGCGACTGGTCAAAAATCAAAGCGCTGGCAGTTTAAAGTTTCAGCCGGTTAATGGAACAGGCAGCATCACGAGGTGCTGCTCGTCCTGCTAAGCCTCTCATCTACCCTACTTTTTGCTTTATTCAGTGCACCTTATTTGAATTTGACCCTGGCCGGCTACATATTCGTATCCACACCAATCGAAACAATGTGGAGAGTATTATGGCGACACATACAGAAATTCTGCTAACACAGCGCCCCGGTGAAGATAAAAAAATCGGTAAGCATTTGTTTGACGTCGTTGAGCGGGAAACACCGTCAGCTGGCGAGAATCAAATTCTGGTCAAACAAACTTACATGTCACTGGACCCGGCCATGCTGGGCTGGATGGTAGAAGATCGTGAAAGCTACATCCCGCCGGTAGAACTGGGCGAGGTGATGCGCTCAAGTGGTGTGGGTAAAGTGGTTGAGTCCAACCATCCTGACTTTGCTGAAGGCGATTTAGTCATGGGTATGATGGGCTGGCGCGAATATCTGGTCAGCGACGGCAAAGGCCTGAATAAACTGCAACAGGGTATTGATGAAGAAACCGCGCTATGTGTATTTGGTCTGCCGGGCCTCACCGCGACTCAGGGCCTGATGAATATAGGCAAACCACAGTCTGGTGAAACCCTGATTGTGACAGGCGCAGCCGGCTCAGTGGGCAGCATCGTTGGTCAGATTGCCAAAGCTGACGGCCTGCGTGTTATTGGTGTGGTGGGCAGTGACGAAAAAGCCGACTGGATCGTAAACGAACTGGGTTTTGACGGTGCCATTAATTACAAAACAGATGACCTGGAAGCCCGGCTGACCGAGCTGACGCCCGATCGCATAGACCTGTTTTTTGAAAATACCGGTGGCCCTATTCAGCACCACATTGTGAATCGTCTTAACGAGCACGCCAGAATTGTGGTGTGTGGCATGATTGCTGATTACCAGGCGGATGAGCCAGCACCAGGTCCGAACTGGATGCCGCTGATTAAAAAACGGGCGACGATTCAGGGCTTTGCTATGCCTGACCATTTGCACAAAGCCAGCGAGCTGGTTGGACAACTGGCACCCTATGTTCAAAAAGGCCAGATTAAGTACCGCTCTCACATTATCGAAGGGCTGACCAGCGCAATGGACGGCCTGAACCTGCTGTTTGAAGGTAAAAATACCGGCAAACTCATGGTTAAGCTGTAAACCGCTATACCTTACCGAAGAGGCTTCACGCCTTTTCGGTATTTTCACTTTCTACGCAAAACCAATCAGATGTTTTACCTGACCGGGTGGTGACTGGCGCGAGCCTGACCCATCTTATACGCCAGCGATGAAAAGACAGAAGAAGATAATGGTTTTACACGCCCACGCAGAAGTCTTGCAGCTTGTAAGACAAGGGCTGAGCGGCGAGTGCATAACCTGTCTCTGATTCACAAACTGGTTCATAGTGACCAGAATTAAGTTGCATTTTGCCACCTTCAAAACCGGTGTACTCACGAACGCTGGCAGTGCCTTATTGCTGCTTTATTTTTAGATAAAAAATCGTGGTCAGAAATGCTGCCGATGGCGAAATTCAGTGGCGGTGTCGCCGCTGTGACGTTTAAAAAAGCGGGCAAAATAGGCGGGTTCATCAAACCCGAGGCGATCCGCCACCTGAGTGACGGGCATATCAGAAAACAGTAACAAACGCTGCGCCTCGGTAAATAGCTGCTGATGGATAACCTTGAGTGCGGTCACCTGTAACTCTGCCTGACAAATCTGATTAAGATGTGAGGCTGACACTCCAATCTGGGCGGCATACCAGCTCACCTGATGCTGTTGGCTGGCATGCTCACTGACCAGCTGTTTAAACCGTTCCAGCTTGCGCCGGGATTTGCGTAAACCGGATGATGACCTGTTTTCCTCTACGCCCTGTCGTAGCAGCAGTATGAGTAGCTGTTGCAGCTGCGCGCCAATCATCGCATCGGCCATGAGTGCCTGACTGTTTTCCTCTTCTTTTAATGCCTGACAGACCGTCAGGATTTCGCTGAAAGCCGATGCCGGTAACTGCTGCCAGCACTGTTTTGCCACCAGCTGATGCAATAATGACGATGGTGTGAGCTCGCTAAGTAATGCTGAAGCAACGGATAACACCCGGCCTGTAGAGCCAATCTGCCAGGCAAAGCCATGCATTTGTCCCTGCCCTATCAGCAGTACCGCCGGTGCACGAACCTGCAATACTTTATCGTCGATACGCGCTTCACAGCCACCACTTTCCAACACAAACATCTGCACAATTTCACGGTGTCGATGGGGCTGAATCTGCCAGTTATGCCGGGCACTGCGAAATGTCAGCGCTTCGCTGTAAAAAACATGCTGCGGTGAAGCTAACTCAGCTTCCCCGTACATACCAACATACCCCTGCTGTCCTAACATTTTCATCACTTTCTATAAAATGTATAAGTTATTTTTACTTTTTAGCATTTGATTTACAAATAATCCATATAAAATATAATCCATATGTTAACAGGAGGTAACCATGACCTGGGCAAAGCAAGACTATGACGATATTCCCGGTACCTATGTGTTTGACGGTAAGCGGGCCAACCCTGCCTATGCGCTGAACAAACTACTGTATTCTTTTAATGAAGAGCGTAACCGGGCTGAGTTTGATGCTGATCCGGCCGCTTATTGCGATAAGTTGGGTGTTGAGGGGCAATATAAAACGGCCGTGGTAGAGCAGAACTTTCTGGAAATGCTGCGGCTGGGCGCCAACATTTATTTTATGGCTAAGATGGCGATCCCCCGGGGTACGTCGGTGCAGGATGCCGGCGCACAATTTCAGGGGATCACGACAGAAGAGTTTCAGCAAAAATTACTGGCACATGGCGCAGACCTGCCTGATCGCATTAAGCTAAAAGGAGATTACTGGAATGGCTAAAATTTTAGGCGGTATTACCAGCTCACATATTCCGGCAGTGGGAAATGCCATCACCCAGAACCTGACTCAGGAGCCTTACTGGAAGCGCTTTTTTGACGGCTATGAACCGGCCAAAGCCTGGCTTAACGAGGTTAAACCCGATGTGGTCATCGTGGTCTACAACGACCACGGTCTGAATTTCTTTCTAGACAAAATGCCTACCTTTGCGCTTGGCTGTGCAGATATTTATGAAAATGCGGACGAAGGCTGGGGCCTTAAGCCGGTGGCGCCGTTTACCGGTCATGCGCCCCTGTCCTGGCATATCGCCGATTCCCTGGTCGCTCAGGAGTTTGATATTTGTACCTGCCAGGAAATGAAAGTGGACCACGGTTTTGTTAACCCTATCCGGGCTCTGTTTGGCGATCATGAAGACTGGCCGGTGCAGGCTATTCCGCTGGCAGTGAATACCGTACAGCATCCTGTGCCTTCAGCCGCACGTTGCCTGAAACTGGGCGAGGCACTGGGAAAGGCCATTGAAAGTTACCCGGGCGACCTGAATGTGGTGATACTGGGTACCGGCGGCATGTCACACCAGCTTCAGGGCGAGCGTGCAGGCCTGATTGATGTTGAATTTGATTTAGAATGTATGGACAAAATTGCCACCGACCCGCAATGGATGACCCAGTTCAGCAATGCCGATATTATGCGCCGGGCCGGGACCGAAGGAATTGAAACCATTATGTGGCTGGTTATGCGCGGAGCGCTCAAAGCCGCTCCTAAGGTGGTGCACAAGCACTATCACGCCCCCATATCTAATACCGGCGCCGGTGTGCTGGTACTGGATAATCAGTAACGCTGAATATCGACCCGTTCAGCAGACGTAAAAAAACCGCCGGTGGCGGTTTTTTTTTACCTGTTAAAACTCTTCGGTATCGATGTCTGCCTGAGCGGCAGCGCTATACCTGGGACCTTGTACAGTTGACTGATTAATCATGTCACCGGCTTCGGCGAGGACCTCCGGCGCAATTTCAACAGCGCTGGCCAGACAATCTTCTGCCAGATGTTGCTCGTTTTTGGTTCCCGGCAACGCATGAATGTGCTCGCCCTGGGCCAGCACCCACGCTAATGCCAGCTGTGATGGCGTCACGTCAATACTGTCTGCCAGTGCAGCAAAGCGCCGGTAGAGCGCCAGATTCTGTGACCAGGCTGGCTCGCAGAATCGAGGCATAGAAGCGCGGATATCCCCCTGACCAAATCCGGCCGGGTCAAGCTCACACGCCAGATAACCACGGGCCAGCGGGCTGAAAGCAACAAAGTCGACTCCCAGCTGTTTGCAGGCATCCAGTACAGCAATTTCAGCATTTCTGGTCCACAGCGAATATTCGGTTTGCAGCGCGGCTATCGGGTGTTCTCGATGCGCCCGCTGTAGTGTTTGCGCACTGACCTCAGATAACCCTATGGCACCGATCTTACCCGCTTTCACCGCCTCCCCCAGCGCCCCGATACTTTCCTCAATAGGAACATCAGGGTCCAGCCGGTGTAGATAGTATAAGTCGATATGCTCAACCTGCAGGCTGGTTAATGCAGTATCCAGCGTGTCGTGCAGCACATCAGGCCGGCCACAGACCTCCCGCTTGCCATTAACGCCGCGCATGCCACATTTGCTGGCCAGCAAAATCTCGTTGCGAAACGGTTTGATTGCCTGCCCGACCATTTTCTCATTTTCACCGAACCCATACAGCGCAGCGGTATCAAAATGCGTGATCCCCTTTTCGTATGCCTGTGTCAGCAGGCGGGTAGCCTGCTGCTGATCAACACGGCTGGCGTAAGCATGATTCAGATTCATGCACCCCAAGCCAATTTCAGACACCAGACGACCTGCCAGCTTACGTTGTTTCATCATTCCTCCGGCAAATTATGCAGTGAGTTGTTGTTCCAGTTCATGCAGCACTTTATAACAGCTGAAAACCTGCTGCACACTGCTGTTTGGCTCGCGTCCCTCGGCAATCGCCGCAGTAAACTCGCGATCCTGTAATTCAATACCATTCATCGAAACTGCGACATCGGTCACATCAATGGCATTTTCACGGCCATCTACCAGGTCATCATAACGGGCAATAAATGTCCCGTTGTCACAGATGTAGCGGAAGAAAGTACCCAGCGGCCCGTCATTATTAAACGACAGGGACAACGTACAGATCGCTCCGTTTTCTGCCTGCAGCTGAATAGACATATCCATGGCAATACCCAGCTCAGGGTGAATCGGGCCCTGCACTGCGTTGGCTTTGACGATGGGAGAACCGGCCTGGTAGGCAAATAAATCCACGGTGTGAGCAGCGTGATGCCATAGCAGATGGTCGGTCCATGAACGCGGCTCTCCTTTGGCGTTGATATTTTTGCGCCGGAAAAAGTAGGTTTGTACATCCATCTGCTGAATATTCAGCTCCCCAGCGGTGATTTTGTTATGCACATACTGATGCGACGGATTGAAGCGGCGGGTGTGACCTACCATACAAATTTTGCCCGTACGCTGCTGGGTTTCAATCACTTTTTGTGAATCTTCCAGACTGTCTGCCAGCGGAATTTCTACCTGTACATGTTTGCCCGCTTCCATGCACTGAATGGCCTGCGTCGCATGCTGCTGAGTTGGCGTACATAAAATTACCGCATCGGCATCGCTGGTCAGGGCATCTTCCAGAGTCAGATACACATTAGCAATGCCATACTCATCGGCGACCTTTTGTGTTTTTTCCGGATTACGACCAACCAGGCCAACTACCTCGGCCCCCTCGATGTTTTTCAATCCGTCCAGATGTTTAATTCCAAAGGCGCCGGGGCCTACTACTATTACTTTCATTATGTGTCATCCTTATCAGTTTAGTCTGCCCAGTACAGGCGCATTGGGTTATCTACCAGCAACTTGTGCTGCAAAGCCTGCGTGGGCGCAATTAACGGGATCATATCTACCAGCTTGCCGTCATCCGGCATGTGACTTTTCATGTTCGGATGTGGCCAGTCGGTGCCCCATAACACGCGATCAGAAAAACGCTCGACAATCGTGCGGGCAAAGGGAACCACATCCAGATATTGCTGCGCCGGGCCGTCCAGGGACAGGCGTTCCGGGCAGCTGACTTTGGTCCAGAAGTTGTCATGTTCGGCCATCAGTTTCAAAAACAGGCCGAACTCCGGTCCGTCCACCGGTTTGCTGACATCGGGACGGCCCATATGATCCACCACCACTGTGGTTGGTAAGCGGGTAAAAAAGTCATACAGCCCCGCTAGCTCCTGGGCTTCAAAATAAATAACAATGTGCCAGCCCAGTGGCTTTATTTTGTGGGCTATAACTTCCAGATCGTCAAACGGCAGTGCATCAACCAGTCGCTTAACAAAATTAAAGCGCACGCCGCGCACACCAGCGGCATGCAGGGCTTCAAGCTCTGCATCACTGACATCCCGGGTTACCGTGGCAACCCCGCGCGCCATATCACCGGCATGCTGTAGTGCATCTACCAGCGCCCGGTTGTCGGCCCCATGGCAGGTAGCCTGCACAATGACATTGCGGCTAAAACCAAGAAAATCACGTAGCTGCCACAATTGCTGCTTAGACGCATCGCAAGGGGTATATTTACGTTGCGGGGCAAACGGAAATTCTTCGCCAGGGCCAAACACATGACAGTGCGCATCAACAGCGCCGTCAGGTACGCGAAATTCAGGCCGTGAAGGTGACTGATGCCAGTGCAACCAGTCGGCGTCGGCAGTAAATGTACTCACAGTCCCATCTCCCTGAGCTTTTTGTCCAGTCGCGGATAAACCCGGCGAGCATTACCGCTGTATATCTGGGCTCGCTGCGCCTCAGTTAAATCCAGCGCATCCACATAACGTTTGGTATCGTCAAAATAGTGGCCGGTTTGCGGGTCAATACCCCGAACCGCACCAACCATTTCAGAACCAAACAAAATGTTATCTAAATCAATCACATCAAACAACAAATCAATACCCGGCTGATGATAAACACAGGTATCAAAATACACATTTTTCATCACATGTTCAGCCAGTGGCGGCTGTTTAAGCATGTCTGCCAGCCCCCGGTAGCGTCCCCAGTGATAAGGTACTGCCCCACCACCATGAGGAATCACAAAACGCAGATCAGGAAATTCTTTAAACAGGTTGCCCTGCAAAAACTGCATAAACGCAGTGGTATCTGCATTCATATAATGAGCGCCGGTGGCGTGGAAGTTAGCATTACACGACCCGGAAACATGGATCATCGCAGGCACGTCCAGCTCAACCATTTTTTCATAAAACGGATACCAGCTCTCATCTGTCAGCGGCGCTGAGGTCCAGTGGCCGCCTGACGGATCCGGATTCAGATTACAGCCCACAAAGCCCAGCTCGTTAACACAGCGTTCCAGCTCTTCTACACTGTTTTTAATTGGCACGCCCGGAGACTGAGGCAACTGACACACGCCAATAAAATGTTGTGGATATAAGTCGACCACGCGTTTGATTAAATCATTACAGGCACCGGTCCACTGTCTGGATACACTTTCATCACCAACATGGTGCGCCATGGCAGAGGCGCGGGGCGAAAAAATCGTCATATCCAGGCCACGCTCTGTGAGCAGCTTTAACTGATTTTGCTCGATACTGTCCTGAATCTGGCCATCGCTGATGTGCGGCACCTGGGGTAATGCTTTACCTGCTTTGTACGCCTCAATCTGAGCGTCGCGAAACAGCTGAAGCGGTTCAGGCGCAGTGGTGTAATGGCCATGGCAATCAATAATCATACATTCACTCCGTTGTGATGTTATCGGTAGGAATTAATAGTTCACCGCGCATCAATAATCGTGCGGTACGCAATAAGGCAGAGCGGGCCAGCACCGGCTCAGTCGGGGTGGTGGTCAGGCTAACCTGCATGGCAACAGAAAACAGACCGGTTGGATGCTCAATACCCAGCGCATCTCCCGGTTGCTGAACATCCACATATTTGGCCGCCACCGTACCGGGAATGGCACAGGCGGTGGCCACGCTAACCGAGCCAAGAACGCCAATGGCATCGTGAACCCGGTGCGGAATAAAAGTGCGAGTGCTAACCACTCCAGCATGGGTGGCATGGCTAAGCAGACACATTTTAGGAATAGTCTGGTGGGTGACATCACCCAGATTCATACGTGGTGCAATGGCCAGCCGAATACGCTCCACCCGTGCTTTGAGGTTCTGGTCAGCCTCCAGTTCAGCCGGACTTTCAGTGCCGGACACGCCAAGCGCACTGGCATCCATCAATACCACTGGCATGCCATTATCAATACAGGTCACCTGAATATCATCCACAGTATCAGTCAGGTGGCCGGTAGGAAATAACGCGCCACAACTACTGCCGGCAATATCCTGAAAATCAATCAACACCGGCGCGCTGCTACCCGGTACCCCGTCAATCACAGCGTCACCATAATAGGTCACCTGACCGCCTGGCGTTTGCACTGTGGCCCGGGCAAACGCATCGGTGTTAACCATGCGGATACGCACTTCGGTGATCTCATCACCGGCACTGACCAGCCCCTGCTCAATGGCAAACGGCCCTACCGCAGCCAGCATGTTGCCGCAGTTCTGGGTATCGGATACCTGGGCGCAATCCACTGACACCTGTAAGAACAGATAATCAACATCCGCCCCGGGATGGTCTGACGGACTCACAATCGCCACTTTGCTGGTCAGCGGGTTAGCACCGCCCACGCCATCAATTTGCCGGTTATCCGGCGAACCCATAGCGCGAAGCAGATACTGGTCACGCAGTGCGGTGTCAGCAGGTAAATCGCTGGCCAGAAAAAACAAGCCTTTTGACGTACCGCCGCGCATCAGACTGGCAGCAATCGCTTTCATGATTGTTGCTCGTGATAGCTGACGTAGCGCAGGCCTTTTTCGGCCAGACGCTCGCGCATATTATAAATATCCAGTCCCAGCTCACCGGCAGCCAGTCGATCCCGTTTACTGGCTTCGTTGGCCAGACGCTGACTGACCTTATCAAACACGGCGTCAGCCTGAAGTCGGGGGACCACTACCACACCATCATCGTCAGCAACAATCAGATCGCCCGGGTTCACCAGCGCACCGGCACACACCACCGGTACATTCACGCTGGCCACGGTTTCTTTTACCGTGCCCTGGGCGTACACCGTTTTAGACCAGACCGGAAATCCCATTTCGGTGAGCGTGGCAATATCTCTGACCCCGCCATTGATAATTAATCCTTTGACTCCCCGCGCTTTTAGCGAAGTGGCCAGCAAATCGCCAAAAAAACCATCACTACACGGACTGGTTGGGGTTACCACCAGCACATCGCCTGGCTGACACTGTTCTACGGCCACATGAATCATCCAGTTATCACCAGGCGCAACCTGACAGGTCACTGCATTGCCGGCAATGGCTGCCGGCCGGTAGATCGGCTTCATATCGGCGTGCATTAAACCGCAGCGCCCCTGCGCCTCATGGACGGTGGCTACTTCAGCCTGCTGAAAATTGGCCAGCGTCTGTTCACTTAATCGCGGGCAGTCAGTCACACAAATCGCCATAACATTTATCCTTTTCTCTGATGTGTTACCAGTATCGACAATATGTTCTGTGCTGGCTTGTTAGAAAACTGTTACATGCCATTAATTTTTTCTATAGTATACTTTTTTAAAAGAAGGAGAGCGGATGGAAATTAGTCTTAAACAATTGCGTTGTGCAAGCCAGATATATAAATATTCTAATCTAAGCAAGGCTGCTGAGGCATTATTCCTGACCCAGTCCGCGGTCACGCAAAACATTAAAAAAATGGAAGATTCGCTGAACACGAGGCTATTTGACCGGCATGCTGCCGGGATGCAGGCCACCGTCGCAGGCCAGGCGTATCTGCAACGCACAGCCCGGGCCCTGCAATTTTTAAGCGATGCGGCTCAGTCTATGTATCCGGTAGATAAACACGCCCGCGAGCATTTTGAACGCAGTATTACCGTCAGGCAGCTCAGCGCGCTTATCGCTCTTACCCGCGAACCCAATTACACTCAGGCCGCCCGTACTCTGAATCTGACTCAGCCGACGCTGCACCGAACTATTAAAGAACTGGAAAAGCTGTGCGATCAGCCCCTGTTTCAACGCTCTTTCCGGGGCGTTGATGTGAGCCGCCGGGCGCGACATCTGCGCCGCTTTGCCGGCTTATTTTTTGCCGAGCTGGAGCAGGCGGCTGACGAGCTGGCAAGTTTTGGCGGGCAGCACCGGGGTCGGTTGAAAATTGCCACCCTGCCCCTGGCCCGAACCATGATTGTGCCTGACACCGTTTTAACCGTAATGAAGCGCTATCCTCACGCCAGAGTCAACATTACCGATGGGGCCTACGACGAGCAGCTTCAGGCCCTGCGCCATGGTGACTGCGACATTCTCATCGGCGCATTGCGCGGGCAAACCGAGGATATCACCGAACACCCCTTATTTGATGACACGCTCAGTGTGGTAGTCCGTCACGGCCACCCTCTGGCCAACGTGCAGCATCTTAGTTTGCAACAGTGGCTGGCACTAAAATGGGTGGTGCCCCGTGAGCACACACCGGCTCGTAATACCTTTCACGCCATTTTTGACCGGATGGGACTGGCAGTGCCGTCTGATATCATTGAATGCAGTTCACTGGTGGTGACCCGGGGCCTGCTGATGCAAAGTGACCGTGCAGCACTGTTGCCGGCCCGTCAGGTCAGTACTGACGTGGCTGCCGGCTGTCTGGCCGTCAGCCCGGTTCCCCTGTTTGACTCGCCGCGGCCAATTGGCTATTCCGTTCGCGCTAACTGGCAGCCAACCCTCATTCAGCAGCATTTTATTGATTTGCTTACCGCCCGGCATGCACAAACATAGACATATTGATAATCAGGCAAACTTGATAATCGCCAAATGGTGAACTTTACTAAGCCTACAGTTGGTCGTTAAATCACCTTAGGTTTGCTGTGTTAAAACAATCAAAAAGATACAAGCCATCATGGATTTCGCTGTCAGTGATGCTGGCAATGAGCGCTGGTGTTAGCGCGCAGGATGCCCAGGTACTTATCAACCTGGCTGAGATTGAAAAGGTTAATGTCACCGCACAGAAACGGGTACAGGATGTGCAGGATGTACCCATTTCCATTTCAACCCTGTCAGCCAGCACTATTGCAGATCTGGATATCAGCGATGTGACTCAGGCATCCAAGCTGATCCCCAATGTAATGATGGACAATACGTCGCCTTTTGCTGGCTCCAGCTCTATTCTCAGTGCTTATATTCGCGGTATTGGCCAGAATGACTTTGCTTTTAACCTGGAGCCGGGCGTGGGTGTTTATGTGGATGGCGTCTATTACGCCAGAACACTGGGCGCTGTTGTTGATACGCTGGATCTGGACCGTATTGATGTGCTCAAAGGCCCGCAAGGCACATTGTTTGGCAAAAACACCATCGGCGGCGCCATCAGTATCACATCCCGGGCACCACAAGATATACAGCAAATGCGGGCGGAGTTAACCGGTGGCAGCTTCGGGCGCACGGACATCCGGGTCAGCGCAGATATTCCGCTTTCCGAGAACTGGTTATCTCAGGTGTCATTTTCTTCTAAACAACGCGACGGCTATCAGGACCTGATAGATTTTCCCGGTAGCGAGGCTTTTAATACTGACACCGGCAGATTTAATACTGTTAATAAACAACGCTCAGCAGATGACGCAAAAGGTGGTCAGGATGAAATCAATGGCCGGGTGAAGTTTCAGTATCAGGCTGACGAAGACTTTACACTGACGCTCAGCGCCGACTTTACCCGCGTTGATGAGACTGCTTTGCCTACTACCCTGCTGCAAATGGACGTGCTGCCAGGCGGTGTACTCGGTCTGTATAATACGTGTATCTCCACACCGGCAGATACTCTTGAACAACTCGGTCTGGGTGCGGCTTGTGGCCCCAGGGCAACGGTCGGATCCGCACTGGCGGGCGTCAATATAGATGACAACCCGGATAATGACCGACTGCTTTTTACTGATGCCTTTATTACCGGTTCAACAGATGTGGCCTACAAGGGGGGGAGTAATTTCTCGGTGCTGGATGCCTGGGGCGTCAGTGCTATCATGGAATGGCAGCTCCCGGACCAGATGATGCTAAAATCCATTACTGCCTACCGGGACCTTGAGTCGCAGTTTGGTATGTCGACAATTCCATCACCGATCACCGGCTCTGACATTTCATTTGATATGCGCCAGGACCAGATCAGTCAGGAAGTGCAACTGACCGGCACCGGCTTTAATGATGCCCTGCAATGGGCCACCGGGCTGTATTATTTTCATGAAGACGGAACCTTGCTCGATACCGTGATATTTGGTGAAGGACTGATTCAGATATACGGCTTGAATTCCCTGGATAATGAATCCATCGCCGCATTCACCCACCTGAACTACCGGTTAAACAACCATTGGGGGCTGACCTTTGGTGCCCGTTACACGCACGAAGAAAAAGAACTGGAGGGAGGTCAGCGCGAGCTCAATCAGTTTGCTCTGAAATTAGGTTTCCCCTCATTTTTGCTACCCGATCAGTCTGATCTAACCCGCATTTATCCACTGGGTGTGCAGACGCTTGACTTCGACAATTTTAAAATAAAAGCCGGCGCTGAATATTATCCAAACGAACAGACCATGGTGTATCTGTCCTACTCTGAAGGGTTTAAATCAGGGGGCTGGACAACCCGCCTGACTGCGCCGATTGAAGAAAATATAGCCCCCACCTTTGATCCTGAAGAAGCCAAAAGTATTGAACTGGGTTTGAAAGCAGAGTTCTGGGATGACTCGGTCCAGTTAAATATGGCAGCGTTTGCCACCGACTACTCAGATGTTCAGGTGATGGCCAGTAGAGGACTAACGCCGTACTTTGACAATGCAGCCCAAAATGATATCTATGGTTTCGAAGTAGAATCTCAGGTTCTGTTAAATAACGATTTGTATATGAATCTGTCGTATGGCTATCTGGATGCTAAATTTGATGAGGTAGACGAAGATGGCGAGATAATCGTTGGCACCCGGCAAATCAACTCACCAGAACACAGCGCTAATGCCCGCCTGCGTCATTATCTGCCGCTGGACTCCGGCGCCGAACTTATCTCCATGATTGGCTGGTCGTTTACCTCACAAACCACTAACAACAATCTGGCAACAGAATTACTGAAACAAAGCTCGGTTGCTCAATACGATCTGGCGGTGAAATATGTTTCTGCCGAGGGAGACTGGCATCTGACACTGCGAGGTGACAACCTGAGCGATGAACAAGTCATCGTTAACGGCGTGTTTAGTGATACGTATGTTACAACCTCCGCAGTTTACACTGCGGGACGAACCTGGTCACTGACACTCGGCGTGCATTACTAGATGACACACTAATACCGATGCTGTTTACGAAAATGTCCGGCCGTCATTCCCTCACATTGTTTGAAGGTACGACAAAAATAAGCGGTATCCTTGTAGCCCAGCGTACTGGCGATGCCCTCAAGTGGTTGTCGGGTATAGAGCAGCCGGCGTTTTGCTTCATTATGCAGACGCTGCACAATAAGCTGCTTAGGTGATAGGCCCAGTGCTCGGGCGCAAACCCGGTTGAGCGTGGACGCTGATACAAACAAGGCAGCTGCATAGCGGGCGACTGGCCAGTGACTGATATAGTGAATATCAATCAGGGCTTTAAACCTCGACAGCAGCTGCACATCACTGCCTTCGTGATAAACCTGCTGACTCTGCCGGCTTCTGTTCACAGCAATAAATATCAGTTGTATGAGATGCTCTATCACCAGTGATGTCTGGGCTGCCGGCTGACCCAGTTCTTGTTTTAATAGCCCTAAATATTGTCTGAGGTGGCTCACAGCCTGCCTGTCACATTCTTCAATAACCTGCGGCTGCCACTGCGTTAAGAACATGTTGTTTATTTCAGCAGACCCGGACAAGCGGCTCAGCAAAGCAGTATTAATTGACAGTACATAGCCCCGGGTGCCGGGCGAAAAATGAAATCCGTGCACAACACCGGCCGGAATCACTGCAATGCTGTTACCCTCAAGCAGATGAGCGCTGCCATCCAGGCTGGCCTGCCATTGTCCGTCGAACACACAAATCAGCTGCAACAGGGCATGATGGCGATGCGCCGCTATGCGCCAGCTAAGCTGCTGACTGCGCGCCTGTACATCTTCTATATGTACAAAATCAGCCGGTGTCACTGACTGCTGCTCGCCGTACAGGCTATATACCGGAATATCCTGATTTACTGACGCTGCCATGAGACTTACCTGCTCTAACCTTAACTTTCGAATGACTCAAAAGTACAATTTTTTGCGGGATAAGTGAATAGAACAAACAACTTTTTTACGTCACATTAACCCTCATGCTAAGCGGAGGTTTTTATGACAACACAAACTCATCACACGCAGGTCGCTATTATTGGCGCAGGTCCTTCCGGCTTATTATTAGGCCATCTGCTGGACCAGGCCGGAATCAGCAATATTATCGTAGAGAGAGCAGACCGGGATTATGTACTGGCGCGTATCCGGGCCGGTATTTTAGAACAGGGTTTTGTGGATCTGGTCAAGCAGGCCGGTGTACATCATCGCATGGAAAAAGAAGGCAAAGTGCATCACGGGTTTGATATTGCGTTGTATGGCCAGCGCACACGTATTGATCTGACACGATTAACAGACGGACAATCTGTAATGTGCTACGGGCAGACCGAGATTACCCGGGATATGACCGAGGCCAGAGAGCAAAAAGGCTTACCGACATTTTACACTTGCCATGATGTAGCACTGTCTGACGTACAGGCTTCCCCGGTGGTGACCTTTGAGCAAAACGGACAACAGCATCGCATTACCTGCGATTATGTTGCCGGCTGCGACGGATTTCACGGAGTGTCGCGCCGCACTATTCCTGAGCACAAACGCACAGAGCATGAGCGGGTTTATCCCTTTGGCTGGCTTGGTTTACTTAGTGACACACCACCCGTAGCGGATGAACTGATTTACTGTAAAACCCACCGTGGCTTTGCGCTGGCCAGTATGCGCTCTGATACCCGTTCACGCTATTATTTACAGGTGCCGGTTACAGATGACGTGAAAAACTGGTCGGATGATGCCTTTTGGGATGAACTGAAAAAACGCTTACCTGAAGATTTAGCGCAGCAGCTGGTGACCGGCCCGAGTATTGAAAAAAGTATTGCCCCGCTACGCTCATTTGTGTGTGAACCCATGCAGTACGGCAAGTTATTTTTGGTTGGAGATGCTGCGCATATCGTGCCGCCAACTGGTGCCAAGGGGCTGAATCTGGCTGCTTCTGATGTATCAACCCTGTACCAGTTGCTTGATAGGCACTATAACCGCCAGGACAAGGACGCGCCCTATCGTTATTCTGAAATAGCACTGCGCCGGGTTTGGCACGCTGAGCGTTTCTCCTGGTGGATGAGTAACATGCTGCATGACTTTGATCAAACTCAGGTAAACGGAATGGAAAAACTGACATTTGACCGGTTTATGCAATCTGAACTGGACTTTTATCTGTCTCATGAAGAAGGGCAGAAAGTTATCGCAAGGCAATATGTTGGCCTGCCGTACGAAGCCATAGACTGAACACAGGGTATGGACAGCGGTGATGAGCGCGGAGACCGTCTGACCAATTACTGCACAGAATACAGCCTGTTAGTTTTGTACGTAAACCGAATGCTAACGTGCGCTGTAAAGACATGTAGGATTATCAATAAGGTCAATACTCATTATGAAAAAAGCTCTCATCGCCTCCGTGGTCGCATTATTTGTCACTGGCTGCCAGACGCAGACTGTGGCGACCCAACCACCAGTCGATGCGGCCATGGCAATACAGGCAGCGAATATGACGATACCGGTTACCAGAACCTACAAAGAAACAGACTCCGCGAACCTTCAGCTGGATTTATTTTTGCCTGATGCAAAACAGCAGCCGGCTAAACTTGTGGTTTGGGTTCACGGCGGCGCCTGGATGCGTGGCAGTAAGGACGAAACCATGCAGAGAAATGGAAATCTGGTTCGCTCCCTTCTTCAAAAAGGATACGCTGTAGCAGCCGTCGACTACCGTCTAAGTGGACAGGCGAAATATCCGGCCGCCATCGAGGATGTCAACGACTCAATCAATTACCTTGTTGCCAATCAACAGGAACTCAATCTGCAGGCAGATCAGGTCATCGTGATGGGCGGCTCTGCCGGCGGTCACCTGGCTTCTGTTATCGCAACGGCAAACAATGACAAGGCGCCCTTTTTTAGCTCAGCGCCACAATATAAGATTGTCGGTGCCGTAGATTTCTATGGGCCTGTCGATCTTCATGAATTGAAGGGTAATAGCGGCGACGTGGACCATGATGCGCCGGATGCAGCAGAAGCGCGCTTTTTGGGTGTATCCCCGCGCCAGAATGAAGCTTTGGCCAAAGAAGCGTCAGCCACCACCTATGTTGATGCGCAAACTCCCCCTTTCATGATTTTTCATGGCACCGACGATGGGGTAGTCCCGGACAGCCAAAGCACACTGATGGCAGATACACTCAAACAGGCTGGCGTACCTTACTCTGTCGAGCTGGTAAAAGGCGCCCGTCACGGCGATCCGGTGTTTGATACAGACAAGTACGTCAATCAGGTTGTGCAGTTCACACAGCAGCATCTTAAGTAGCCGTTAAAGCATATCAGGCTCGCTCATCTTTGGGTGAGCCCATCACCACATGGGTAGTAATCGTGCGCACTTGTTCTATAGCGCCCAGCACATCCGCATGAAACCGCTTGAAAGCCTGTATATCTGCCGTTTCCACGCGTAGCAAATATTCAAAATTGCCGGTCACATTATGACACTCGCGAACCTCCGGACTACTTGATATGGCCTTTTCAAAACCGTGCTGAGAACGAGTTGAATGCTCTCCCAGCCCCACACTGACATACGCCACAAAGCCCCCGCCAAGCTGACGATGATCCAGCACCGCTCGATAACCCTTTATTACGCCCTGGCGTTCGAGTTCCTGTACCCGGCGCAGGCACGCCGAAGCAGACAAGCCTACCCGATCAGCTAGCTCAGTATTAGCAATGCGTCCTTCCACTGCGAGCACGCGCAATATTTCACCATTGAACTTGTCAATATCCATTATTTATTGCTCTTAAAATTATTTCAGCAATACATTTAGCCATAAACTTGCGTAGCATTCACGTTATAATTGTGCTTTACATAAGGAGACTTTTTCATGACACCTGAAGCGCTGTCCACACTGGCAGTTTTTGCAATTGTAGCCACTGTGACACCAGGCCCAAATAACCTAATGCTGATGTCGTCCGGAGTGAACTTCGGTTTACGCAGAACCCTTCCTCATTTACTGGGAGTTGCTACCGGCTTTGCTGTGATGATTGCCGGTGTGGGTATGGGTGTATCGCAGGTGTTTGAATGGTATCCCCCAGCATATGATATTTTGCGTGTTGCCTGTGGTGCTTATCTAATCTATCTGGCATACAAAATGGCGTTTTCTGGCGGCAAGGTTACGACGCAAAAACAAAAAACACGCCCTATGACCTTCTTTCAGGCTGCTATGTTTCAGTGGGTTAATCCGAAGGGCTGGACAATGGCTATTACGGCAACCAGTTTATATGCCTCAGACCACTCTGTGATAGGGGTACTTATTATTGCGGGTGTTTTTGGGCTGGTGTGTCTGCCGTGCAATAGTTTGTGGGTAGGTATAGGCTCCAGACTGGCCGGTTTTTTAAATGTACGAAAACGCCTACAGGTTTTTAATTTCTCAATGGCGTTACTACTTCTGGGCTCTGTGCTGCCAACGCTGGTTCAGTAAACGGTTAATGGCATTCCCTGCCATGCGGGTGCTTCTTGCTGGTAAGAGAATAACTGGCTAGAGGTTATAACGCAGGCTAAGGGTTATGCCCTCTGAGCCCGGATTGGTTTCGCCCAGGCCACCATTAGAGATGTGGCCGATTTCTGCTTCTACGGCCCAGCGCTCACTGAGCTGGTATTGCGCGCCCAGGGCTGAGTAAAACTCAATGTTGTCGCCCAACTCTTCAGGCGAATCCACCAGCCCGGCATGAAAGGCCACAGAGGTAGAAAAACGGCCATGTCGGTAAAACTCTTTGTGTGCGCCTAGTGAATAATAATGTTGCCCCTCATCCGCCCAGATAACCAGCGCGCTGGGTTGAATGCCATAGAAATCTTTTAGTGGTGTATGGATATA
The DNA here is from genome assembly GCF_005222225.1 of Salinimonas lutimaris. GTDB lineage: Bacteria > Pseudomonadota > Gammaproteobacteria > Enterobacterales > Alteromonadaceae > Alteromonas > Alteromonas lutimaris. The sequence goes on along the minus strand of NZ_CP036536.1, from coordinate 1,727,044 downwards.
GGCAATATGCGCTGCACTACGATCAGCATCATCCATGACATTCCAGATCGCAGCGCCAACCTTCAGTTCTCCGAACTGATCCTGAGACGGGCCCTGAGCATAAGATGTTGTGGCTGTCAGTGCAGTAATCAGAGCAAAACTACCTGCAGCAAATGTGTGCTTTTTTTTCATAATTTCTGACTTACGTGGTTAGTTACAATAAAATTAATACGTTTTTGTCAGCTTCCGCCGATCTCTTTATTCTGCCCGAACTAATGAGGTCGCAGGAGTGACTGATCAAGTAGTCACCAAATGGTAACCCGTTGCAGTTACGATGAACGGCTGTCTATAGTGGATAGATACCCGTAAATTAACGGGCACATTACATGACCCTGTTTAACGCCAAGAGAAGTTTCATGCCCGATAATGTAAACCAGCGAGTGCTGGTATTGTTTGCCCATCCCTCTCAGGCCCGTTCTGAAGTCAACATGCCTCTTTATATGGACGCTTGTCGCGTTCCTGGTGTTACTGCTGTTGACCTGTATAGCGAATATCCCACGTTTAATATTGATATTGATAAAGAGCAGCAACGTTTGCTGGAGCACGATGTGGTGCTGTTTCAGTTTCCGCTCTACTGGTATTCCACACCATCAATTTTAAAAGAATGGCAGGATCTGGTACTCGAATATGGCTTTGCCTACGGACATGATGGTCATGCATTAAAAGATAAACTATTCCTGTGCGCCCTGTCAGCCGGAGGCCAGGCCGACGCTTACCAGACTGATGGCTACAACCACTTTACGATAAGACAATTGCTGCAACCACTTGAGCAGATGGCCAACCTGACCGGCATGCGTTATTTACCTCCATTGGCACTATTTGGCTCTCGCACTGCTAAAGAGGAAGACAGAATAAGCCGGCACCGAAGCCGGTATAAGCGCCTGCTGGAAGCCCTGGTGGCCGGTAACATCGATTATGCTATCGCTGCCAGTCTGCCCAAGATCAATCAGTATTGGCCTGATTCACAGGAGGACTGCTAATGACCGGTTATTTCTTACAAGCGTTTATCTATCTGGTTGCGGCAGTGGTGGCAGTGCCGGTGGCTAAAAAGCTGGGACTGGGGTCGGTGCTGGGCTACCTGATTGCCGGGTTATTAATTGGTCCGGTGCTGGGTTTGGTTGGCAGTGAAACCGAAACTATTCAGCATTTTGCTGAGTTTGGTGTGGTGATCATGCTGTTTCTGGTCGGCCTTGAGCTTGAACCCCGCGCCTTATGGAATATGAAACATAAGCTGTTGGGACTGGGCGGCTTACAGGTGGGCATCACCACTGTGGTAGTTATGGGGGGGGCCATGGCGCTGGGGCAGATATGGAGTATTGCCCTGACCATCGGGCTGATATTCGCTTTATCGTCTACCGCTATTGTGCTGCAAACCTTTCAGGAAAAAGGCCTGCAAAAAACCGAAGGGGGCCAGAGTGCGTTCTCGGTATTACTGTTTCAGGACATTGCCGTCATTTTTATGCTTGCTCTGATCCCCCTTCTGGCATTACCTGAACTCGTCAGCAACTCGCAGGAGGGTACCGGCGAAGGCCATAGTGGTGCGGCTCACTTTCTATCAAGCCTGCCGGGCTGGGCCTATGGGCTGGTGGTCATAGGTGCTGTAGTACTGGTGGTTGCCGCTGGTCACTATTTGAGTCGCCCGTTATTCCGGTTTGTCGCTTCCTCCGGCTTGCGCGAAACCTTTACGGCTACTGCGCTTATGCTGGTCATCGGCATTGCCGCATTGATGAGCCTGGTGGGGCTGTCCCCCGCCCTGGGTACATTTTTAGCGGGTGTGGTGCTGGCTAACAGTGAATTTCGTCATGAGTTGGAGTCAGCAGTAGAGCCCTTTAAAGGCTTATTACTGGGGTTATTTTTTATTACCGTAGGAGCAGGTATCAATGTCAGTGTATTGCAGGAGAATGCCTGGATTGTTGCCGGTGCCACACTGGGAGTTATCGTGGTTAAGGCCGTGCTGCTGGCCGGTATTGGCCAGCTTTTCGGTATTCGGGGCAGTGACCGCTGGCTGGTTACACTGAGTCTGGCTCAGGCTGGTGAGTTTGGTTTTGTGCTGGTTAACTACGCAGTGCAGAATCATGTATTGCCAACGCCAACCGCCCAGATATTGTCACTGGTGGTAGCATTTTCCATGTTTCTCACCCCCGGTTTATTTATTCTGTTCGATACTGTGATTCTGCCTCGTTATACCAAAAGCCGTAACCAGCAGCAGGCTGATGTTCCCGATGAAGCCGGTACGGTGGTGATTGCCGGTATCGGCCGTTTCGGGCAGATTGTTAACCGGTTACTGGTGGCCAATGGCCTGACGACCGTGGTACTGGATGTTCGTACCGAGCAGGTTGAACTGATGCGGCGCATTAATACCAAAGCCTATTTTGGTGATGCCTCCAAACCCGACATTTTGCATACCGCAGGAATTGAACAAGCCAGCATGATGGTCATTGCCATTGATAACCGGGAAACCACGGTGGATATGGTGAAATATATTAAACACACGTACCCGCATATTAAAATTCTGGCCCGCGCGTTTGACCGGGGCCATAGCTACCGCCTCAAGTACGTGGGGGCAGATTATACTGTCTCTGAAACCTACCATTCTGCTCTGGAGATGGGCGCAGAAGCATTACGCGAAAGTGGCTTTCACCCTTTTCAGGTGGAGCAGCAAAAAACGGCTTACCACAATATTGAGCGTAAGCAGGCTGATAGTCTGTATGAAGCCTGGCTGGATGACACCTCAGGTAAGCGGGTCGACAAAAACTATCTGAAACTGTTTATGCAGCTTGAAGAGCAGATCGGACAGGCCATGCAGCGAGACCGGGTCGACGGACACTCCCGCTCGCGGGGATGGACACCACCGCCCAAAGGCTATGCGGATAATCCCTCTCAGGAAGGTAACGAGATAAACAAAGCAGCCAAGTAGCTTTACGCCCAAAGGCCTTAGATGGGGGTTACCCGGCAGTAGTGATGTGCTTGCTCGCTTGTAAACCAACAGGCTGAGCGATGAACTATTACTCTGCCAGCCCCCTGACCTGTCAGGCACTGTTACGGCGTTTGAGTATTACTGACAGCCGATAAACTCAGTGCTCCATAGCGACCCTACTCACTATACTCATCGTAAACTTCGCCAGGTAATCTGGTGCTACAGTTAGCGCAGTGCATGAATCGCCGAGGATATTGCCCTGAACAACAGCTCGACGGAGCGCTTCTTCAGAAGCCACACGTCAGATTGAAGATTATATTCCTGGTTACTACAACCAACTGAGACCGCATTCAAACAATAATGACAAATGAAGCCGGCAATCAACACTGGCATAGTGACAACGATGTGACCACACTGACTTGACCGCTACACTATCTATTTCCCGTCAATCAAGCACATTCGACACTTAATGGCGTAAAGTTTATACAAATATTTAAAACTATTTTTCTATTCTTAGCGTCTGTTTTAAATTCACTTTTTCATTTCCCTTCTGTCGAAAAAGCGGTAGTCACCAAAAGTATACTAATTGTATTGCTGAACGCGGTAATTAAACTAAACCGCAAGTCTTTCGCAAGCTTTAACTTTGGGCATCTGCTAATCATTCTTTATTTAGTGGTCAAGGCCCTGCCATATATCCTGGAGTCAATCAGTGTGTAAACTAGTGTTCTGCAATACACATTATCTAAACGTTTATCGGCCTGAACTGCGCACCGAAAAGACCCGTCATCTAAATCAAAGCAATCGTGGCTTAGTGTTTCTTGAACAAGACTTTCAGGCTTGCTTTCGGCTTTCTTTAAACATCCACTCGACAGACCCCATGCCATGGTGTTCTACAGCTTCGTTCAGCCAGCTGAAAAAAGCAGCATTAAGATTAATTCTGAATTTAAAAATAACAACATTAACGAAAGCAAAACAGACCGTTCACTCCAGGCATTTCCTTGGTGAGAGCATCATAAACCACTTAATCACACGGTGAATAAAACCATGATTGAATTTACTTTAAACGGGAAAACGGTGCGCACCGATGCCGCACAGGATACACCTCTGGTATGGGTGATAAGAGACGAATTTGGTTTAAAAGGCACAAAATTTGGCTGTGGCGTAGCCATGTGTGGTGCCTGTACTGTTCATGTGGAAGGCAATGCCGTACGTTCATGCTCCTACCCTGTTTCTCTGGTAAAAGGGAAAGCGGTCAACACCATAGAAAGCTTCAACAATAAACATCCTCTTCAAAAGGCATGGGTAGAAGAACAAGTGCCGCAATGTGGCTACTGTCAGTCTGGGCAAATTATGCAGGCAGCAACGCTTCTTGATAGAAATCCCAGTCCGAGTGACCAGGATATCGTGAATCATATGAGCACAAACTACTGCCGCTGCATGGCATATGTGCGGATTAAAAAGGCGATTAAACGCGCGTCTGTCAATACGGTTGAAATCTTCGACCCTCGCACCACGACTGAGGGAGAGGACGCATGAGCATCAAATCATTAAGCCAGGCGAAAAAAGACAATATCAACCTCTCGCGTCGCTCGTTTATGGTGGGAACCGTAAACACCACGCTGTTGATGGCGTTTGGCGCATCGGCCATTCCTTCTGCACTGTCAGCCAGGGAGGCCTTAACAAGCAAGGTATTCTCGCCCAATGTATGGTTTGAAATGGATACCGCAGGTAATGTAGTGGTTAACATCGCCAAAGCAGAAATGGGACAACATGTCGGCACCGCCCTTGCGCGCATTCTGGCTGACGAACTCGAATGTGACTGGAACAAAGTATCTATCGTACATGTAGATACCGACCCCAAATGGGGTTACATGATAACAGGTGGTTCATGGTCCATTTTCCAAACATATAAACCCATGTCACAGGCGGGAGCCGCTGGTCGTCAGGTACTTATTAACGCTGGCGCAGCGCTACTTGGCGCAGCCCCCTCTACCGTCAAAGCACAAAACGGCTTTGTTGTTTCTGATAACAAAAAAATAAGCTATGGGGATATCGTAGCAAACGGTAATGTGGATAAAACCTATTCCGCTGATGAATTAGGTGCACTAGCGATAAAGCCCGGCAACAAACGTCATCTTATCGGTATAGGCAATGACTATAAAGCCTTGGATATTCCGCCTAAAACAAACGGCAGCGCCGTATACGGTATTGATGCTGAAGTAGAAAACATGCTGTATTCGCGCCCAATCTTGCCCCCAACACGCTATGGCAGCACCGTCACTCATGTTGATGATAGCCAGGCAAAACCACTGCCGGGCTATAAAGGCTTTAAAGTCCTGACCGATCCTTCAGGTACTATTGAAGGATGGGTTGTTGTTCTTGCAAGCGACTACCCAACAGCCATAAAAGCAGTTGATAAAGTTAAAGTAAGCTACCACGCCGGTAAAACAGCAAATATTAGCGAAGCCGATATTCAAAAAGAGGGCGAACGGATTTGTCGCGACCGCAGCGAAGGGACGCTTTTTGTTGATGAAGGCAATATTTCACAAGCACAGAAAAAGGCTGCTAATAGCATCGAGGCGATGTATACCACCGCCACAGCCAGTCATTTTCAATTAGAGCCGCTAAATGCCATCGCTGAATTTAAAGAAGGGAAATGGCACATTCACACGGGTAACCAGTGGCAAGGACTGACTCTTCCTGTCGTGGCACAAGCTGCTGAAGTGCCAGAAGCCGATGTGGTTATCCATCAGTACTATCTGGGTGGCGGCTTCGGACGTCGTTTATATGGTGACTGGATAATACCTGCGTTATTGACCGCTAAGGCCGCAGGTCAACCAGTAAAAATGGTGTTTATGCGCCCTGACGATACTATGTTTGACCAGCCGCGATCGGCCTCTACATCATTGTTTAATGCCTCATTTGACGCGTCGGGAAAATTTACCGGTATGGAACATGCGCTAGCCGCTGGTTGGCCGACATTGACAATGGCGCCCGGTTTTATGCCTGACGGCGTTGATGGCAAGGGCAAAGTGGACCCATTCTCAGCATCAGGTGCCGATCACTGGTACACCATGGAGCACCACAGAGCTCGTGTTGTCAATAATACCGTCGCGCAAGACACTTTTACCCCCGGATGGTTACGCTCTGTGGGACAAGGATGGATTGTTTGGGGGTTAGAGAGCTTTATCGATGAAATTGCTCATATAACTAAACAGAACCCAGTGGACTTCCGTCTTGCTATGTTGGATGGCAAGGGTAAGCAAGCAGGGAAAGCGCCAGAAAGCGTAGGCGGCGCTACGCGACTCGCCAATACCCTTGAAATACTCAAGAAGAAAACAGCAAGTGTAACATTTGGCGATAATGAAGGAATTGGCTTCAGTGTAACGGCGGGACAAGAGCGAACCATGCCGGCGTGGATAGCCACAGCAGCACACGTTCACGTGGATAAACGCTCGGGCAAAATTACCCTAAAAAAACTATGGGTGGTGGCTGATGCGGGTATTGTTGTTCACCCCGATGGGGCGCTGGCACAAATAGAAGGCTCGCTACTGTGGGGGGCCAGCCTTGCGCTGTTTGAGCATAATGAAATAAAAGATGGCTATGTTGCCAGGAAAAACCTACATACCTATTTACCACTTCGTATGAACGATGTACCTGAAATGGATATTGAGTTTGTTGATAGCAACGAATTTCCGGTTGGACTTGGTGAACCTGGCGTTATAGGTGTAGCTCCCGCAGTGGGCAATGCAGTATTCAATGCCACTGGCGTGCGACTTCGCCACCTTCCAATGCTTGCTTCCCATGTTACCGAAGCTTTAAAAGCGTAAGGAGTGTTTGCTATGAATAAATCATTTAAGTTCGTGCTCTTAGCAAGTCTGACGAGTGTTGCCGCCCTATTGGCAGTAGGATGCTCTAATGACAACAACATTACCACAGCAAGCAGCGAGCCGCTGCCAAAGGATGTTGCAACAATAACGACAGCCTATACAGCTTATAAATCACAGCCGGATGCCGACACCGCATTTGCGTACTTGTTTGATGTTGCCACCAGCCCGCGGTGTGTAAATTGTCACGGCGTTGTTGAAAATGGCGCCCACCGTCCAACCGTTGGTGATAACCGCATGCACCACCCGATGAATATCACTTCCATTAACAACCTGAAGATGGCAGTTCAAGATGGAGAGTTTGTTCAGGTAGGCGAAACAAACCCTGTTAATTGTCGTGGCTGTCACCAAAATAAAAACGCGGATGAACCGGGTCGTCCACCTGGTGCGGCAAACGACTTAATGCCTGGTTTTGTGTGGCATATGCCCCCCCCCACCATGATTATCGCGCGGGATATAACACCTGTACAGCTTTGCAATAATTGGTTAAATCCGCAGCTCAATTCATTTTTGGCACAACGGGGAGGACGGGAAGATATGAAAACCTTCAAAAAAGAGTTTGAACATCATGTCAAAGACGACCCTCTCGTGCGATGGGCCTGGGCACCGGGTCCAGGGCGCACACCAGCACCTGGCACCCACGAAGACTTTGCCAACGCGATGACACTTTGGATTAATGCAGGTGCCCCCTGCCCCAGTCAGTCATAACCAGACACAGGCCAAAAAAATACCCAGCCAACGGTGGCCGGGTATTGTCATTTGTCGCTGTACCAGGCTTAGGCTTTAAGCAGTGCCTTCACATGCTCAGAACGCATTGGTAATTGCTTGAGGCGCACGCCCACCGCATTAAATACCGCGTTACCAATGGCCGGAGCAATACCGATAACACCAGGTTCACCCAGGCCCACCGGAAATTCATCGCTTTCGACAAATTCAATATCCATATCCGGCACCTGATTAATGCGCAGTGGCGTGTAGCCGTTCAGGTTGTTGGCCTGCACCTTACCGTTCTCAAATTTATTGCCTTCGTACAATGCCAGACTGGTGCCCCACAGCATACCGCCTTCCAGCTGCGCCAGGCCGCCATCAGGGTGAACCACGATACCGCCATCAACCACAGCATCCAGCTTGAGCAATTTAATTTCGCCAGTCTTACGATCCACCTTAACGTGGGCAGCTGTCGCTATCCAGCAAGGCATGGTGCGCTCCTGCCCTGCGGTCACGGAAATACCAATGCCCTCGTCTTCGCCTAATTGACGATCAGCAATTTTCTTTTGCAGGCGCTCAAGCACATGCTTTTGGCGCAGTGCGCCGCCCACACTTTCAGGCGCTTTGCCACTTTGCTTGCCCTTACCATCCAGCATCGCCAGACGAAACTCCAGCGGATCCTGACCGGCTTTGTGCGCCACCTCGTCAATAAAGGATTCCAGGCCAAATACAATCCAGCCCTGCCCCACCGAGCGTAACCAGCCCGGCTTGAAGGCATCATGCGCCACATCGTTGTTGATTGCCCGGGCCCGGTGATTGGCCATGGTATACCAGTGGTCTGCCCCCGATGCGGCAAACGGATCTACCTTGCCGTTTTTATCAATCGCATCGGCCAGAAAATCCGGTGCGTTAGCTTTGGTCGGCCAGCCAGCAGCAAACGCATGGTCCATGCCGGTAAATTTACCATCGGCGTCAAAAGCGGCTTTAAATACCGAGGTTGACGCTGAACGCGGCTGATCAAAATAGCTGTCATCAGCCCGGGTAAAAATAAGCTTAACCGGCTTGCCGACTGCCTTTGCGGTCAGCACTGCCGGTACACTGTAATCCCCGTTAAGACGGCGGCCAAAACCACCACCCAGATAGTAGGAGTGCATAATCACTTCACTTTGATCAACCTGCGCCGCCTTAGCAATGTACGGCAGGGTGAGCGACTGCCACTGATTGCCGGTATGTACATGCCATTTGCCATCTTTAAACTCTGCCAGTGCATTAACCGGCTCAAGATGAAAGTGACTGGCGGTATCGGTGATGTAGGTAGAGCTTAATGTCTGTGAAGCGGCACTAAGGGCATCGGTCATATTGCCTTCATCCACGAACAACGAGCCACTATCAGCTTGATTGGCCAGCTCTGCCCCCCGCTTTTGAATATCGGCCTCAGAGATCTCGACGCCTTTACTCAGGTCATATTCCACTCTAATGGCATCCACCGCCTTGATGGCCGTTGGGTAATCCTTAGCCGTGACCACAACCCATCCCTGACAGGTCTCGCTGGGATCATCTAATATCACGTGCTCCAGATAACCCGGCAGTTTTTTGGCAGCGCTGTCGTCCACTGATTTTACTTTACAGCCAAACGCAGTAGGCGGCATCACAGGTCGGGCATAAACCATACCCTCCAGTTCCACATCAATACCATACATTGCCTGACCATTGGTTTTTGGCGGTATATCCAGTGCTTTGGTGTCTTTACCTACCAGACGCAGTTTGTCAGCCGGTTTAACTGGCATTTTACCCAGTTCTTCTTCACTGAACGTGCGATCAATCTTCCCTTTTTCAACAATCTCGCCAAAGCTTATGGATTTATCACCACTGGTCACCATGCCGTCGGCGGCTTCACAATTGTCCGGTTTTACGCCCAACAGTTTTGCGCCCGCCTCAATAAGCACCGTACGGCCAGCCGCGCCGGCCTGAGATAGAGGTTTATAAGACTGGAACACCGACCAGGAACCGCCGGTCACCATAAAGCCCCACTTAGGATCCGTATCGACATGGCGAATTTCAACTTTATCCCAGTCTGCGCCCAGCTCGTCTGCCACAATCCGGGCCAGGGCGGTGCCAACATGCTGACCCATTTCGGCGCGGGCGATATTCACCAGCACTTCGCCTTTATTGTTCATCTCAAACCAGATGGTGGGTGAAAAGGCCTTTTCAGACAAAGCCACCTGCGCGGTTTGCACACTGGCCAGCGCCGAAGGGGCAAATGCCATTAGCAGGGAGGCATTAACGGTGCCCACCATAAAACCACGGCGGGAAAGGTTGATCGTGTCTTTTTTCTTGTTACCCAGTCCCATAATTATGCCTCCTCGCCGTCGGCTTTAGGATCAAACATCTGAACCGCGCTGGCAGAGGCGGCCCGTTTTACGGCTTTTTTAATTCTGACATAGGCCATACACCGGCACAGGTTGCCGCTCATATGGGCGACAATTTCTTCGTCACTGGGGTTAGCGTTTTGTTCAAGCAGCGTGGCTGCCTGCATGATCTGACCAGACTGACAATAACCACACTGCGGCACCTGCTCTTCAATCCAGGCCGCCTGCAGCGGATGCTCATCGTTAAGTCCTTCAATGGTAGTAACGGCTTTATTGGCTGCAAGTGAAACGGGATAGGAACACGAGCGCACCGCGGTACCCTCTACATGTACGGTGCATGCGCCACACATGGCAATACCGCACCCAAACTTGGTTCCCTTCAAGCCCTGTTCATCACGGATCACCCACAACAGTGGCGTATCCTCCGCTGCCTCGGAGCGGACAGTTTTACCATTTAACGAAAATTCAATCATGGTCTTGTTACCCTGGTCAGTGCTAATAATGACAATACAAACCGGCTTGTATTGTCTGATATGTTGCCTCACCGTGTGGTGTGCGGTCAGGCAACATAAAAAGATTTGTTATGCGTTTTTTATTAAATAACGTCAGATCCAATGGTACTACGTCAAAAGTCGTAAATTGTACCAGTTTAACGGGTTAATTTTACACTTTAGCGGTTAACCGGTTATTCTGCCTGCAATATGCGCAGGCTTTAACCACAGCGCTGTCTTTAGCACCAATGTCAGTCGTTGGATCTATGCATTTTTCACAAAGGTGCTTTGTGATTATTGCCCCTAATCAACGCGACTCATCTTCTGTACACTGCCCCCACTTTCAAGATTGAGGAGCAGTTATGACAACCTTATTCGACACTCTGGAACTGGCTGGTAACACACTGAAAAACCGCATTGTGATGCCCCCAATGACACGCTCCCGCTCTACTCAGCCGGGGGATGTGCCCAATGCCCTGATGGCAGAGTATTATGGTCAGCGCGCTGGCGCCGGTCTTATCATCAGTGAAGGCACTCAGGTGTCACAACTGGGCAAGGGGTACGCGTGGACACCGGGTATTTATTCACCGCAGCAGGTGGCCGGCTGGAAACAGGTAACCGAAGCAGTGCATGCCAAAGGCGGGGTGATGTTTGCCCAGCTATGGCATGTAGGCCGGGTTTCTCATGAGTCCAATACCGGCGGTGAGCAACCTGTATCATCTTCGGCCATTCAGGCTGACGGCGTGAAAGTATTTATAGATGAAGACGGTAACCCCGGCTTTACCCAGTCGTCGACGCCGCGTGCAATGACCAAAGAAGATATCGCCATTGCCATTGACAGTTTCCGCCAGGCTGCGGCCAATGCCAAGGCGGCCGGTTTTGACGGTATTGAACTGCATGCGGCCAATGGGTATCTGATTAACCAGTTTATGGACTCGCAAAGCAATGTGCGCGAGGATGAATACAATGGCAGCCTTGAAAACCGTCTGCGCTTTTTAAAAGAAGTGGTCGAAGCCGTATCGGCTGAGATTGGTGCGAACCGTGTGGGCGTGCGTCTGGCGCCGCTGACTACCTTAAACGGCACGGTTGACGACAACCCGGTGGACACTTACACCGGCGCAGCCTCTTTGCTAAACGAGCTGGGTGTAGCCTATATTCATATTGCCGAGGCTGACTGGGAAGATGCGCCGGATATGCCGGTAGACTTCAAACAGGGTCTGCGTGATGCGTTTGATGGGGTCATGATTTACGCAGGCAAATACAGCAAAGCCCGTGCTCAGCAGGCATTGGAAGAAGGCTGGGCTGACCTGATTGCCTTTGGTCGTCCGTTTGTGGCTAACCCGGATCTTCCTGCCAGAATTGCGCAGGATGCACCGTGGAACGAACATAACCCGGACACCCTGTTTGGTGGCGGTGCGCAAGGTTACACCGACTATCCGACGCTGTAGTCACCCGCTGCAGCCCCAAAAAAAGGAGCGTAATTAAGCTCCTTTTTTGTCTTTCATACTTTGAGAACCGCTTAGCGGGCCAGTAAAATACCCAGCATCCGGCGCAACGGCTCGGCAGCTCCCCACAACAGCTGGTCGCCCACAGTAAAGGCAGAAATATATTCTGGCCCCATCGCCAGCTTACGAATACGCCCTACCGGAATCGACAAAGTACCGGTTACTTTAGCCGGTGTCAGCTCCTGCATGGAGGCGTCGCGATCATTGGGGACCACTTTAACCCACTCGTTATGCCCTGCCAGAATCTCTTCAATCTGTTCAAGCGGCAGATCTTTTTTCAGTTTGATCGTCAGTGCCTGGCTGTGTGAACGCATAGCGCCAACCCGTACACAAATACCATCAATCGGCACCGGCGTTTCACCCAGACCCATAATCTTGTTGGCTTCTGCCTGAGCTTTATATTCTTCTCGGCTTTGACCTGACGGCAGTTGGGTATCAATGTAAGGGATCAGACTACCGGCCAGGGGTACACCAAATTCATCTTTAGGATAATCTTCACTGCGAATAAAGTCTGCTACCTGACGGTCAATATCCAGAATCGCAGAAGCCGGATCTGCCAGTTTTTCTTCTACCTGACTATGAATGGCGCCCATCTGGCTGATCAGTTCGCGCATATGCCGCGCACCAGACCCAGACGCAGCCTGATAGGTCATCGGAGATACCCACTCAATCAGGTCCTGTTCAAACAACCCACCCAAGGCCAGCAGCATCAGCGAAACGGTGCAGTTGCCACCTACATAGGTTTTAATGCCGTTATCCAGGCCTTTATCGATTTCTGTGCGGTTGACCGGGTCCAGCACAATCACAGCATCGTCTTCCATGCGAAGTGCTGATGCGGCATCAATCCAGTAGCCCTGCCACCCGGCTTCACGCAGCTTCGGATACACCGCTTTGGTATAGTCGCCGCCCTGACAGGTAATGATGATGTCCTGAGCACCCAGTACCTCTATATCACTGGCATCTTCTAATACACCGGCAGACTCACCGCCAAATTCCGGTGCTGGCTGGCCTGTTTGAGACGTGGTGAAGAACGTGGGCGTAATGTTGGCAAAATCATTTTCCTGCTCCATTCGCTGCATGAGCACAGAGCCCACCATGCCACGCCAACCAACAAGACCTACCTTTTTCTGAGACATAATTTAAAACCTAAAATTTTCTGTATCTATCTAACACTGAGAACACCACCCCATCGGGCTGATTCACACCGGAATTCTGCCGAGTTATTGTTATTATTAGCGCGCTTTTGAATAAGCGATGGCCTGAGTCTATAAATAAATAACGGCCAAGGCTACCGGAAATTACCGTACAATCGCCTACAGTTTGTGCGTTTGATGCAAATTCATGGTTACTTGGGACAAAAACGATTCAGCGGTGCGCAAAAAACAAAAAAGCGGGCTGGTAGCCCGCTTCATTAGTCACACTGAAAGTTTGCCCCGATCAGGCTGTTTTATAATTCACTGGTCCAGCATCATCGGTATTCTGAACACCCTGACACTTTTTTTCAATATACTGCTCCAGCACTGACTGCTGAGTCTGCGATAAACGCAATCCCTGCTTGGTCCGGCGCCAGATAACATCTTTCAGGCTGCGCGCCCATTCCGTTTCAATCAGATAATCGACTTCAGCGGCATACACGCCGGCACCAAAATCCTGTCCCAGCTCATCAATACTGCTTTTGCCCTGCAGAAAACGTTCGCACAGCGTGCCATATTGACGGGCGTACCGCTCCAGCGTGGTTTTTTCCATCCAGCCGTATTTAGCCCACAAGGTATTAACCAGTTCCGGCTGAGAAGCAAAATCACCACCTGGTAATGTTGCTTCTTTTGTCCATGGCCCACTGGCCTTTGGAAAAATTTCAATCAGCTCGTTTACCGCGGCTTCTGACAGCTTACGATAAGTAGTGATTTTACCACCAAAGATATTAAGCAGTACGGGCGATTGCTTATCACCCAGCATTTCAACTTTATAATCCCGGGTCAGCTCCTGAGCACTGGCATTGGCTTCTTCAAGCAATGGCCGCACGCCACTGTAGCTATAAACAATGTCATCTTTGGTAATTCTATTCTTGAAGTACTCATTCACGATCTCTATGAGATAGCTTGTTTCTTCTTCAGAAATGCTGGCCTGTGAAGGATCGCCGGTGTAGTTTTCATCCGTGGTGCCCACCAGCGAGAAATCACCTTCATATGGAATAACAAATACAATGCGACCGTCTTTATTTTGCAGTATATAGGCTTCATCGCTGTCATACAGTTTAGGTACTACAAAATGGCTGCCTTTCACCATTCGCATTGAATTCGGATTTTTGGTATCCGCCATGCGGTCAAGAAACGAGATCGCCCACGGCCCTGTTGCATTAACAATCGAGCGGGTTTTTACAGTAAACGTTTCACCTTTTTCATTCTTGAGTGTTACCAGCCAGCTCTGTCCCTGCTTCGTTGCGCCTGTCACTTCGGTACGCACCCGAATATCAGCGCCCTTTTCCTGAGCAGCCAGTGCATTTAAGGTCACCAGGCGGGCATCATCTACCCAGCCATCTGAGTATTCGAAACAAGTTGTGATGGAATCAATCAGCGGACCATCTGAGGTGGTTTTAATCTTTTTTGAGCCAGGTAGCAAATTACGTTTTGCCAGTGAGTCATATAAAAACAAACCAATACGAATCATCCAGGCCGGACGCAAATGCTTTTGATGAGGTAAACGAAAACGTAAGGGCCACATTATGTGTGGTGCTTTCCCTAATAATACCTCACGCTCGGCCAGCGCTTCTTTCACTAAACGAAATTCGTACTGCTCCAGATAGCGCAGACCACCATGAATCAACTTACTGCTTGATGAAGATGTTGCCCCTGCAAGATCTCCTTTTTCACACATCATCACATCAAGGCCACGGCCTGTAGCGTCCAGCGCAATACCCACGCCGTTTACACCACCGCCGACAACTAGCACATCAACTTCTTTAGCAACCTGATTCTGATCAGTCATGGTCTGCTCCACCCGATTTAAACTGGTGCCTATTTGACCGCCTTTGTAAACAGAAGTCAACTCAAAACGAACATTATCGAAAAATTACGAAAGCGCAGAGAGTTAAAACGAATCTACTCTGCCAGTGTGAAGTTAATGTTATTTTCTTTAATAATACGCTGTATACCAGCTGGAGGTGCTTTATCACAAACAAAGTAATCTACCTGAGCAAGATTACCCTGTTCGACCATCGCCCGTCGTTCAAACTTGCTGTAGTCAGCTGCCAGTATTGTTGTCTGGGTATTTTGAATGATCGCCTGTGACACCTTTACTTCGCGAAAATCAAAATCAAGCAGTGCACCGTCTGCACTTATTCCGCTGATACCGATGATGCCGTAATCCATTCTGAACTGACTGATAAAATCGCAGGTGGCTTCACCAATAATGCCGCCGTCCCGGTACCGTACCTCACCGGCAGCAATAATGACTGAGAAATCTTCCTTGGCCGACAGCAACGTCGCCACGTGAATGTTGTTTGTTACCACATGCAAGTTTTTGTGGTTTAGCAGCTTCGACGCTATCAGTTCTGTAGTAGTACCTATATTAATGAATAACGAGGCGCCATCGGGAATCATCGCTGCAACCTGCCCGGCAATTTTTTCTTTCACTTCCCGATTTAATGTTTTGCGTTCTTTATACGGCGTATTTTCCCAACTACGGTTTAAGCTCGCGCCGCCATGATAACGACTGATATCACCCGCTTCTGCCAGAACATTAAGATCCCGGCGAATGGTTTGAGGGGTCACATTGCAACGGGCTACCAAATCATCAATCGACATAAAGCCATTTTGTTTCAGTAAGCTGAGAATCATTTCGTGACGCTGTGCCTGGTTCATAACTACTCCGTTAATTCTTCGGGCCCAGTATAAGCGGTAAATAAGCACCGCACCAGTTGATGCACTTTTTGTAAATAAATCAGCTAAAAGCATGTTCATATAGGACCAGTTGATGTTCGTTTACGAAAATAAGCATTGTTAAATCAGTGTGAATAATGCAAACTCTAAGAAAAATTGCGTTAAGGAGAATCATCTTGAGTCAACATATTCTTGCCATTGATCAAGGCACGACGAGTTCACGCAGTATCATTTTTGCGCCGGATGGCAGTGTACTGGCTATGGCACAACAAGAGTTTTCACAACATTATCCGCAGGACGGCTGGGTTGAACACAAGCCAGAAGAAATCTGGAATACTGTGGTGTCTACAATGCAGGACGTGGTGAAAGAAGCGGGTCTGAGCGCGGAAGATATTGCCACCATCGGTATTACAAACCAGCGCGAAACCACACTAGTCTGGGACAAACAAACCGGCGAGCCGGTCTACCCGGCTATTGTCTGGCAAGACCGCCGTACCTCGGCCTACTGTCGCGAACTGAACGAAGACAGCTCACTGGTTGACTATATCAGTGAAGCCACCGGCCTGCTGCTCGACCCTTACTTTTCGGCCACCAAGGTTAACTGGATTCTGGACAACGTGGAGGGTGCCCGCGAACGCGCAGAAAAAGGCGAATTGCTGTTTGGTACGGTTGACACCTTCCTGATCTGGAAGATGACCGGCGGTAAATCGCATAAAACCGATGCCACCAATGCGTCTCGTACTATGCTGTTTAACATCCACGAGCAGCAATGGGACGAACGGTTACTCAAAACATTTAATATCCCTGCTGCCATGCTGCCTGAAGTATTGGACTGCTCTGCTGAGTTTGGCGACATCAATGATGACCTGCTGGGTAAACGTATTCCCATTCAAGGCGTCGCCGGTGATCAGCAGGCTGCGCTGGTCGGTCAGGCCTGTTTTGAAGAAGGGATGGCCAAAAGTACCTATGGTACTGGTTGCTTCATGATTCTGAATACCGGCGACAAACCGCTGATGTCGAAAAACCGCCTGCTTACTACCGTGGGATACCGGTTAAACGGAAAAGTGACCTATGCACTGGAAGGCAGTATTTTCATGGCCGGTGCCACGGTTCAGTGGTTACGTGACGGCCTCAAACTGATTGATGATGCCTCAGAAAGTGAAGCGCTGGCTAAACGTGCCCGTGAAAACAACGGCGTTTATCTGGTGCCTGCTTTTACGGGTTTGGGCGCGCCGTACTGGGATCCGGATGCACGCGGGGCCATTCTTGGGCTGACCCGGGACACCGGCATTAGCGAAATTGTTGCTGCTGGGTTGCAATCTGTCTGTTATCAGACTAAAGATTTACAAAAGGCCATGGAAAGTGATGGTGCGCGACCAGTCAGCCTGCGGGTTGACGGTGGTATGGCTAAAAATGACTGGGTGATGGGCTTTTTATCTGATGTGCTGGGCGCAGATGTGAGCCGCCCTACCGTGACCGAAACTACAGCAGTTGGCGCAGCCTTTTTAGCCGGGCTGCAGGCCGGGATTTTTGCCTCTGTGGATACGCTTACCCAATGCTGGCAATGTGACAGTGTGTTTACACCCAGGTTAACTAAAGAACAACGTGATGTAGCCTATGATGGCTGGAAAAAAGCTGTAGAGCGCATACGCTGTAGTTAACAGGTTATTATGATTAAACAGGCGCGGCATGTACCGCGCCTTTTTTATGCAAAAATAATTTTACAAACTTGTCACATATTAAATTTTTTGTGTTAGGATGCAGTTAATTCAGGAAAACGTTTCACCTTTTACTGAATTGGTTTCCACTTCTGGTTATAGGGTCTATCAGGTAATGACCAGTAATCAGCGGATTATTGTGAAGGTTTAGTTAACACTGACAACAACGTACTGGCGCCCAATACCACTAAGAAGCCAGTCCGTTACAGGTTAAGTTCCACACACGGAGAAGACACAGTGACACATAAAAACAACGCTACTCAATTTGTTCCACTTGCCAAACGCTCCCTGCTGGGCCTGGCAATTGCCTCTGCCCTACATGCACCGGTAGCCTTCGCGCAGGAAGACGCCACGGCGACAACAGATGCTGACGCACCGGTCGAAGTGATCGAAGTTCGCGGTATCGTTAGCTCACTAAAACGCGCGATGGCTAACAAAAAAGAAGGCCTGGCGGTTTCTGACGGCATCGCCGCAGAAGACCTGGGTAAATTCCCTGACCTGAACGTAGCAGAATCCCTGCAGCGTATTACTGGTGTATCGATCGACCGTAGTGGTGGTGAAGGACAGCAGGTGACGGTTCGTGGTTTTGGTCCTCAGTTCAATACCGTACTGGTAAACGGGCGTCAGATTGCTTCGGATGACGATGGCCGTGCGTTTAACTTTGACGTACTGGCTGCGGATCAAATCACCGGCGCTAACATTTATAAAAGTGGTGTAGCCAGCATGCAGTCTGGTGGTATTGGCTCAACCATCAATATCTCTACTGCCCGTCCGTTCGACTATGACGGCCTGCAACTGGTAGGTTCTGTTAAAGGCGTGTATGAAAGCTTGTCAGAAGAAACCTCACCACAAGCCTCATTCTTGGCCAGCAACACCTTTGCTGACGACAAGCTGGGTTTGCTACTGGCCGTGTCACATCAGGAACGCCAGGTACAGATTAACCGTATCCAGACTGCCGGCTGGCGTCCGGGTCTGACCCTGTCTAACCGTAACGATGGGGTCATTGCTGATAACGTGTATCTGCCTCGCAACTGGGACCAGACGGTTGACCAGCAGGATCGTACCCGTACCAATGCATCTTTGGTTGCCCAGTATGCGCCGACCGACGAAGTTACGATTACCCTTGACGGTTTTGTATCAAAGTTTGAAGTAGACTCGCAGGTTACTGATCTGGCCTCATGGTTTGAGCCAGACCGTGTTGGTTCTGCCACGATTAACCCGGAAACCGGTACAGCTACTCAGTTTACGCAGGAAATTGACCTGCACCAGGGCAGCGGAAACCCGGCTTCGGACTTTGTAAACAGTACCCGTAATATCCGTGATGTGACCAACGAAGGATATGGCATTAATGTTGACTGGCAAATCAATGAAGCACTGCGCGCAAAGTTCGACGTGTCTCATTCAACAGCCGAAAACGACATTGGCGGACGCGGTGTATTCAACGTTGTGGGTATTATCAATAACTATGAGTTTGATGGTACTGGCAGCATCCCAACGGTACTGCACGATGGTCTGGGCAACGGCGCACTGCCGGATATTTCTCTGAACCGCTTGCACTACAACGATCTGGGTAACGTACGTGCTTCTGAAGATGAAATTAACGAATACAAAGCTGATTTTACCTACCTGTCAGACAACGAGGTTTTCCGTAAAGCAGACTTCGGTATCCTGCACTCTGAGCGTGAAAAATACAGCTATCAGATTTTTGCCTCACAGTGTGCTTTCTGTGGTTACGGTACACAGGCCCCGGCAGATGCACTGAACATTCGTCCGTTCACTGCTAACAACTACTTTGACGGCCTGATTGATACCTGGTACACCTACGACGGTGATGCCTACCTGGACTTCCTGGCTTCAGAAGGCTTCCCGGTCAATCCAACACTGCAGCCAAACCTGTACAATATCGAGGAAGAAGTCACCGCTTTGTACGCTCAGTTTGAATTTGGTTATGACATTGGCGATATGCCACTGACCATGAACGTGGGTGCGCGTTACGAAGAAACAGATGTAGCCGTGTCTGCTATCCAGGCTTTTGTGGAAGATATTGTACCCACCACTGACCTGACCTTGTTTGCTAACCAGTTTGGTCCTGAACAAAATATTACCGGTACATCGTCCTACACCAACCTGCTGCCCAGCGTGAACATTAAGCTGGAACTGAACGACGATATGATTCTGCGCTTCTCGCGTTATGATTCACTGACCCGTCCAACCATGACAGATATGTCTCCAGCCACGACATTTGGTGAGCCGCGTCGTCAGAACCTGGCAGCATCAGGGGGTAACCCTGCCCTGAAACCGTTTAAGGCAGAAAACTGGGACCTGTCATTTGAATGGTATTACAGCGATGATTCTGTGTTCTCGTTTGCCGTATTTAACAAAGAAGTAGAAGACTTCATTGTTACCCTGTCGGGCACTGAAACTTACTCACTGACCGCACGTTCTGCTGCTGACGGCTACCGCTGTACTGCGGCCGACTGTGCGCCGGATGTCACGCTGGATCCAACTAACCCGGATCTGGATGTGGTAGCCACCACTGAAGAGTTAAATGGTGAAAGTGAGGCGTACACCGTTAGCCGTCCGCAAAACGGTGAAACTGCTACCGTTAACGGCTACGAAATTGCCCTGACGCACGTGTTTGACAATGGCTTTGGTGTCACTGCAAACGCCACGGTAGTCAACAGTGATGCTGGTCTGACCGGAGATACGACACAGTCATTTGCCCTGGAAGGCCTGGGTGACTCACAAAACCTTATCGTGTTCTATGAGCGTGATGCGTTCCAGGCTCGGGTGGCCTTTAACAACCGTGAGTCATTCCTGTTTGCCCTGGATAATGGCTTTAACGGTGAGCCGACCACCACGCAGTCTTATGGCCAGTGGGATGTCAGCGCCAGCTACGACATCAGCGAACACCTGACCGTATTCTTTGAAGGCATTAACGTGACCGAAGAAGAACTGACTCAGGTAGGCCGCTTCCCGGATCAAATCTACTCTGTAGAAGATAACGGCTCGCGTTACGCGATTGGTCTGCGCGGTACATTCTAACCACTTATACGCAATATGATGGCAGGGCTTTGTCCTGCCATTTATCCATAGGTTTAATAGCTACCTGTCTGAATTTATGGATAAATGAATCCATTAACATTGTTTTAGCGAACTTTTTTATGCACACAGCTCAGTCCAGACAACGAATCGTCATTGTTGGCGGTGGCACCGCAGGCTGGTTAACCGCCGCGGTCGTGGCTGCCAAACATAAAATTGCGCCCGGTCAGTGTGCGCTCGACATTACCCTGATTGAGTCCAGCGATATACCCACCGTGGGCGTAGGTGAAGGCACCTGGCCTACCATGCGCAATACGCTAAAAGATATTGGTCTGTCTGAAAAAGAGGTATTCCGACGCTGCTCAGCCGCCTTTAAACAGGGCGGCAAGTTTGTTAACTGGGTAAAAGCCGGGGGTGACGCCTATTATCATCCGTTTACGGTGCCTCTGGGTTATGGCCGTATTGAAATGGCGCCGTATCTGGACCAGGTGGCCGATTTTGCCAATGCCACCAATTTTCAGCAGCATATCTGCGAGCAAAACCTGGCCCCACGGGCATTAAGCGATGCTGAGTACAGCAGTGCCCAGTCAAATTACGCCTATCACCTGGATGCCGGTGCTTTTGCCGACATGCTGCGTGATTTTTGTAAAACCGAGTTAGGGGTTAAACATACTGTAGCCACCGTTGAACAGGTTAACGCCAGCGGTACAGAGCATATTGATCATATTGTGCTGGGTGATGGCAGCCAGCTAAGCGCAGATTTATTTGTCGACTGTTCAGGTTTTCGCTCGCTACTGTTAGGCGAGACCCTGCAATCTGCGTTTACCTCCACCGATGATGTGCTGTTTAATAATTCCGCGCTGGCCCTACATGTGCCCTATGAAGGGGACTATGAGATTAAGCCGTATACCCAGGCCACCGCACAGCAAGCTGGCTGGATCTGGGATATCGGGCTGACCACACGCCGTGGCGTGGGTCATGTGTACAGCACGCAGTTTACCAGTGACGATGAGGCAGAAGCGACATTACGCCGCTATGTGGGCGATGAGCAGGGAACACTGAACGCGCGTACCATTCGGTTTAATTCCGGCTATCGCAAAACCATCTGGAAAGGAAACTGTGTCGGGGTTGGCCTGGCAGCGGGCTTTGTCGAACCGCTGGAAGCCACCGCACTGATGCTCATCGAAATTTCAGCCCGCTATATTGCTGAGCAAATGCCAGCGCCAGGCACATCCCTGCCTATTATCAGTCAGCGGTTTAATCAACAAATGCAGTATCGCTGGCAACGGATTATCGACTTTCTCAAGCTGCACTATATTTTTAATCAGCGCAGCGAACCCTACTGGGTGGCCAACCGGGACCCGGCCACCATACCGGAATCGCTCAAAGAAGATTTAGCGATCTGGCAATATCGCGGGCCCCAAATCACAGACTTCTCAGCCGCTATCGAATTGTTTCCGGCTGCCAGTTATCAGTATGTGTTGTATGGCATGGGCTTCTCGCCTGATTTCAGCCTGCAATCGCATCTGTACACGCAGCAGGCGCTGGCTGACTCTGTCATTAAACAAAACCAGCTCATTCGTGAGCAAAAACTCGCCAACCTGCCTAACCACCGGGATTATCTGACCCAGTGGTTAGATGCTTAACGGGAAGAATGTATGTCACAGTTTGAAGTACTCAGTGCCCAGGCACACGGTCATATTCGGGTAGACGAGCCGCAGCTTGTCGGCGAATTTGCCCGTCGTCACATGCTCAACATTGAGCTTCGTGAAGCCATTCAGGCCGCCAGCGAATTTCCGCTGTTTATCAGCAAAGTGTCTAACACCAATAGCTGGGCTATTTCAGCCTTGTGCGGCCTGGCACCGGGCGAAAATGTGTTTTGCCAGCAAAACCAGTGGCTGGCGCACTATACCCCGCTATGCCTGAAAACCCTGCCCTTTCTGATTCAAATGAATGAACAGGGCAGCCATACCCTTCTGGATATCCAGTCTGTTGCAGTCAGTGAAGACAAGGGAGAGGCACTTTATTTATCAACCGGGCGGCCCAGCGCTTACCTGGATGCCAAGCAGAAGCTATTAGCCGAGCGGGTTGCTGCAATGTCGCAGACCACTGAGCTGCTGAATCAACTGGCGGAACTGAACTTATTTCAGCCAGTTGACCTTATCATTGAATTTGCCGACAGCACACAGCAGCGCGTTGGCGGTTTATACGCACTGAACGAGCAGCGGATTCAGGCATTATCGCCAGAGCAGCTGGCCATCCTGAATAAGCACAATACGCTGTCGGTGATGTTCAATATTCTGGGCTCTATTTTTCAGGTCAATCGCCTGATCCGTTTGCATAACAGCCGCTTTGCTGAGCGCGCTGTCAGCAATATCAAGTTTGAAACCAGCAAGTTGTAATCTGCCTAAGGAGCATTTTGATGTCGTCCAGCACTATACAGGTGTCTGTTTTTATATTTGTAACGGCTCTGATAGGCTTTCTGACCTACCTGAGTTGTCGCGGCCAGAACCGTAACGCCATTAACCAGAACCGGGAATACTTTCTGGCCGGTGGCGGTCTGGCCTGGTATTTTGTGGCCGGTTCCATCACCCTGACCAATCTGAGTACGGACCAGCTGGTAGGAATGAATGGTAACCAGATGGCACTACTGGCGTTATGGGAATTTTCCGCAGTCGTGGGCTTATTTGTGCTGGCCAAGGTATTTTTGCCGGTGTATTACCGGTATAAATGTACCACCACCACCCAGTTGCTTGAGCAGCGCTATCACAATAAACACATTCGGGCGGTCATCTCCAGCCTGTTCTTTTTAGGCAGCGCGCTGATTTTCTGCCCGGCAGTGATCTATTCCGGCGCCCTGTTTATGCAGTCGATGTTCAATGTTGAGCTGCCTCTTATGTACATTTCGGTGATCTTCATTGTGGTTGGTGCTCTGTATGCCATCTTTGGCGGTCTGCGCGCCGTGGCGGTGTCCGACACCTATTCGGGCGTATTGCTGCTGACCATGGCGGTTCTGGTTGTCATTCTGGCGCTACAGGCTATCGATTATAACTTTGATGGTATTCCGGCCGAGCGGTTAACCCTGATTGGCGATGACGAGTCACCGATTCCCTGGCACACCCTGCTGACCGGTATGATCTTTATCCAGATGTTTTACTGGGGAACTAATCAGGTTATCACCCAGCGTGCTATGGCTGCACCATCACTCAAAGAAGCTCAGAAAGGGGTATTTGCGGCCGCCGGTATTCGGTTACTGATTGTCCCGTCTATTATCGTGATCCCGGGAATTGTATCTTACAAGCTGTTTGGCGATGTGGGTGACAGCGCATATGGCCGTATTGTGGCAGAGGTACTGCCCGACTGGTTATCCGGCGTATTTGCCGCCGCCATGGCCGCCGCCGTGCTGACCACTTTTAACAGTAACCTTAACTCAGCCACTGCCCTGTACGTGTGCGATATTCATGAGGCCTATGTTAACGATGCGCCTAACGTGCCGCGGTTAAGTGCCTATGTCACTGTACTGCTGTGCCTGGTATCACTGGCGCTGATTCCGGTTTATGCCCAGGCTGACAGTATTATCAACCTGATACAGGAGTTGTACGGATTACTGAGCATGCCTATTTTGTCGGTCTTTGTGGTCGGTCTGCTATTTAGAAATGTGCATGCCAATGCGGCTATTGGCTCGGTATTGTTTGGTGTGTCGCTGTATGCATCGATGACCTTTAAGCTTTCACCGTTGTACTCGCCTTTCGGCCTGCATTACATCCACCTGATGTTTGTGACGCTGATTTCCTGTGTACTGTTTGCCCTGATTGTGAACAAGGTCATCTTTAAGCAAACCGCCCGTTTCTCGCTGGCCATTGAGTCAGATGACGAACAGGAAGCCAAAGCTTAAAAGTTTGCGATGATACCTGCTGAAGCGTAGAAAGCTCGAACAGTAAAAAGCCCCGATCATCAACGATGAGCCGGGGCTTTTTGTTGCCGGTGAAGCTGCTCATATAAAAAAACGGAGCTAATCAGCTCCGTTTATGTGTAAGAACAAGACTCAGTGATTAACGTTTGGCTATCGCATAACCATAAGCATCCAGCTCGTGTGAGCCAATCACAAAGTCAGCATCGGCAAAGGCATCGACCCGTACCGGTGTGCCGGCGTAGTTGAAAATAAAGCGATAGTCGCCCCGCTCCACCGTACGCACGTCTTCGTTCAGAATATGAGTGGCAATACCTTTCTCCACTGCCAACTTGCCCAGCAAGTTGGTCAGGAAGTCAGAGCAGCTCAGTGTGCCCACGTAATACAGGTTGCCTGACTTAACCACCGCCGGCGACTCATCCTCATAACGGGCCACCACCTCACAGTTGTCACCCGGCAGTAACTCTTCACGCCAGCGGTTGCTGTGGAACTGCTCGCCATTAAAGTTAAGCTTTTCCTGAATATCACCGCGCAGCGTTTCTACTGATAACACTTTCGCCGGCAAAAGCGACTGCAGTTTGCCCGGGCCAAGATTACGTGGATACTGAAACTCATCGGTTTTACTGCCAGTACGAGGCCCGAATACGATAGTGGCATCCGTTGCTTCACAGTTTTTAATAAAGGCATCGCTGATAATTGGCATGGTCGGTACCACAACCAGATCATAGTCTGTCAGGCTGTGTTCGGGCGACACAAACGCCACATTCAGACCCAGCAGACGCAGCGCATTATAGTATTCAAACTCGACTTTTTCGTGCCGGTAGCTCTGGCCCTGCTGTTCAATCTCGCTAACCCACTGGTTGGTAGTGGTGCTGACAATAGCCACACGATAATGCAGCGGGTCGTTCAGATTAATGTTCAGCTGGTCCAGTTCGGCCTTAACCTGCTGGACTTCCGGGTAAGCCGCAGACGGCGAGTTGTCCACCCGTTTCAGGCCTGCGTGCATTTGCTCCTGGGCAAAGGCCGCCTGACGCCAGCGGAAATAGCATACCGTATCGGCACCATGGGCAAAGGCCACCCAAGACCACAGGGCAATCATACCCGGCTCAGGACGCGGATTATGCACAGCCCAGTTTACCGGGCCTGGCTGCTGCTCCATGATCCAGAAATTTTTCTGCGACAAACCCCGGGTCTGATCAAAGTAGTAACTCGAAAAGTCAGGGTGTCCGGTACGCATATACCGCTTGAACTGCTCTGTGTCTTCATCGGCAAAGAACAAATCAGTGCGCCCCAGCGGATAATTGTCAAAACTAGAGAAGTCCAGGTCTTTAGCCAGCGCATAGTTATCTGTCTGAGTATCAGACATAGGAATAAAGTTATGGGTGACAAACCGGCCCGGTGCATGTTTGCGGATAATCGATACCATTTCATCGTGGAAGCGAATCACCTGATCAGAGGAAAACCGGCGATAAGCCAGTGAATGAGACGGGTTAACTTCGGTCACCGCAAAATAAGGTACGTCAATGCTCTGAAAGTCCGGATATTCCATTGACCAGAATACATTGCCCCAGGCTTCATTCAGCTTTTCGATGGTACCGTAACGCTGCTCACACCAGCCCTGGAAAGCGGCCAGTGCACTGTCAGAGGCGCTTGGGGTAGTGTCATGACAAGCCAGCTCATTGTCGGTCTGCCAGCCAACAACAGCCGGATGACTACCATAACGCTGGGCAACCACGTCACTGATCCGCATCGCTTCACGGCGATAATCCTCGCTGGAGAAATCATAGTGCCGACGGGAACCAAACCCTCGTACCAGCCCGGTATTGACATCCACAGCCAGAATATCCGGATAGGCATCGATCAGCCACTTTGGCGGCGTGGCAGTAGGCGTACACATGATCACTTTCAGCCCTTCTGCAGCCAGTGTTTCGATTGCTTCATCCAGCCATTCAAAGGTAAACGTGCCCTGTGAGGGTTCCAGTCTCGACCAGGCAAATTCGGCGATTCGCACATAGGTCAGACCAAGCTCGCGCATTTCCTTTGCATCCTGCGCCCACTGTGATTTAGGCCAGTGCTCCGGGTAGTAACAAATTCCTAACATCATCTCTCCAAATGTACTGATGTGTTTCAAATTGGTTTAAGTCACGTTATGATAGCATTAAGTAAAACGTTTAACCTAACTAACTGCGACCGCCCAGCGAATCTTTATAGCGGCCACAGTGTAGCCGAATCTGCCGGCTTATTGACAGAGCCAGCACTAAACTTTTTAACAAATATTTTATATTCGAGGTCTTTATGTCCGCAGCGCCAGCATTTGTTACCCTGCAAAATGATCAGGTCAGTCTGATTTTTTCTAATCAGGGCCGTGTACCGACTTTGCTCTATTACGGTAAAAAGTTAAGTGATACCACCAGCGCCCAGATGCTGGCAACGCTCAGTACCCGTCAGGAAGCAAAATGTGCACCGGTTACCGAGCCGCCGGTGGCGCTGGTCCCTACCCATGGAGAGGGTTTTACCGGCGCACCGGGCCTGGAAGTTTTCGGGGATACCGATCAGTGGGCCGCCGGATTTTTTCTGCAAAATATTGAGCACAACGCTCAACAGGCAGTTTTCACCCTGTCTGATGACACTCGCGGACTGCTGCTGACCCTGACCGTGACACTGGATAGCAACACCAGTGTGGCCACCTTTACCAGTAGTATTAAAAATACCGGACAGACTGCGATAAACCTGTCGTATCTGAATGCCGCTACCCTCTCTCTGCCAATGCACTTTACCAGCATCCGTGGTTTTGAGGGACGCTGGTCAAATGAGTTTCAGACTCAGGATCATGATCTGTTTATGGGCTCGTATGTGCGTGAAAACCGCCGCGGAAAAACCTCACACGATACATTTCCCGGCCTGCTGGCCTATGCCAGAGGAACAGCTGAATTGCACGGTGAATGCATGGGCTTTCATCTGGGTGCTTCTGCCAACCACCGCCTGCGTGCAGAGATGATGGCTGATGGCCGCAGCTATGTGCAGTTTGGTGAATTACTGCTGCCCGGCGAAGTCAGCCTGGCCAGCGGCCAGTCTTATACTTCTCCTGTGTTGTATGCCGGCTTTGCACAGGATGGCTTTTCTGCGCTGTCTCGACAATTCCATGAATATATCCGCGTCAACATACTGCGCCATAGTGCTCAAAGTAAGCCCCGCCCGGTACATTACAACACCTGGGAAGGCATTTACTTTGATCATGATGAAACCACATTAAAAGCCCTGGCGGATGAAGTGGCCCCGCTGGGCGTGGAGCGCTTTGTGCTGGATGATGGCTGGTTTAAGGGCCGTCGTCACGACCATGCAGGGCTGGGCGACTGGACTGTTGATGAAGCCATTTATCCGCAGGGTCTTGATAGCTTGATTGATTATGTCACCGATAAAGGCATGGAATTTGGTATCTGGTTTGAGCCGGAAATGGTTAATCCGGACTCTGATTTGTACCGGGCACATCCAGAATGGGCGCTGCAAACCAAAAATAACCCGCATATTCCATTTCGCCATCAGTATGTACTGGATTTAACCAACCCGGATGTCACCGATTATCTGTTTAAGGTGATTGATGATGTAATGACCGCCTATCCTAAAATCACTTATATAAAATGGGATATGAACCGCGATGTTAATCACCCGGGGAACCTGGCCGGTAAGCCGGCCATGCACGGTCAGATGAGCGCCTTGTATGCCCTTATCGACCGGGTCCGCGCTGCACATCCGCAACTGGAGATTGAAAGCTGCTGTTCAGGCGGCGGCCGGGTTGATTTAGGTATTTTGCCACACACGGATCGCTTCTGGACCTCTGACTCCAATGACGCACTGGATCGCCTGTATATTCAGCGTGGTTTTTCTTTCTTCTTCCCATCAGAAGTTATGGGCGCCCACGTGGGTCCGCGCGACTGCCATATTACCGGCCGTCATCTGCCCATCGAACTGCGCAGTGCAGTTGCCATGTTTGGGCATATGGGTATCGAAATGGACCCACGTGAGTTAACAGATCATGAAAAAGAGGTGCTGAAGACTGCTATTAATCTGTACAAGGAAAACCGCTCGTTGTTACACAGCGGTGATTTATTCCGAATGGATGATGATGGGCTGAATGTGAAGTTTGGTTATGTGGCCAAGGACAAATCAAAGGGCATCTTTGCTTACAACAACGTGAAAGAGACCGGCCGTACTATTCCGTCGCGTTTTTATTTCGCCGGTCTGAACCCGGAACAGCAATATCGCCTGAACCGGGCAGAACTGGGTAACCTGAAAGAATACTCTCCGTCTATTTTACAAAAAACGGATGGTGAGATTTTCAGTGGCGAAGCCCTGATGACCTTTGGCATGCAAATGCCGGTGCTATTCCCGCAAACATCACTGATCTACACCGTAGAGGCGGTATAAAACCCTCACTTCTGGCATCCACGCGAAAGCGGGGATCTCCGCAACAGGCTGGCTGATACAAAATAACCTTTGAAATGGGTAGCCAGGTTCCAACGAGATCCCTGATATCGCTGCGCGATTCAGGGACGACGGGATTATTGTTGCTGCTGCGCGGTTAAGAGATGGCGAAAAATATTACGTCGTCCCCGCGAAAGCGGGGATCTCCTCAACAGGCTGGCTGACTGAAAGTATCCTTTTGCTTAAGGTAGTCATTGCCCAAGGAGATCCCTGATAGCCCTTCGGGCTTCAGGGACGACGAGGTAATTGTGGAATTATCAACTACAGAGTATTCGAAGAAAGTAACGCTTTTGAGCCCCTTTAAGCTCATGGGCTTTAGATGAACAGATAAGCAAAAGCAAATCTCATCACGGATGATGAGATAGGGACAACAGGGACACGGATGTCCCTTTTGGCCCGCTTGGTTTTGCCTGTTCATCTAAAGCACAGCGTTGAGCGCACAGGGGCAGCGTGGGAGTCCAGAGGGTAATCGCCATTACCCTCTGGTTGCCGCCGGTCAACACCGGCAAAGGGTGGTAAGCCTGCGATATTCAATTAACGACTTAAGTCACTAACGTAGCGTTGCGCCCGGTTAGCCGCTCACAAGGGAGGTCGAGGTTTGCACTTTATGCCCCCTGGACGACGAGACCGAAAAAACATCGTGTTTATAGTCCGTCGTTCCTGCGTAAGCAGGAATCTCGTTAACAGGCTGACTGAAATAATCCTTGTGCTTGAGGTAGTCATTGCCCAAGGAGATCCCTGATAGCCCTTCGGGCTTCAGGGACGACGAGGTAATTGTGGAATTATCAACTACAGAGTATTCGAAGAAAGTAACGCTTTTGGGCCCCTTCAAGCGCAGCGTTGAGCGCACCCGGACAGCGAGGAAGCCCAGAGGGTAATCGCCATTACCCTCTGGTTGCCGCCGGTCAACACCGGCAAAGGATGGTAAACCTGCGATATTCAATTAACGACTTAAGTCACTAACGTAGCGTTGCGCTCGGTTAGCCGCTCACAAGGGAGGTCGAGGTTTGCACTTTATGCCCCCTGGACGACGGGCCGACGGGATTATTGTTGCTGCTGCGCGGTTAAGAGATGGCGGAAAATATGACGTCGTCCCCGCGAAAGCGGGAATCTCCGCAACAGGCTGGCTGATTCGAATCATCCTATCGCTTGAGGTAGTCAATGCCCAACGAGATCCCTGATATCGCTGCGCGATTCAGGGACGACGGGTGAACGTCAAAGACGACGATGCTCCCCTCACTGCTTGTGCTGCATACTCAGCCCAAGTCCCCAGCGCTTATCAAAACCTTTCCATGGCGCAGCGCCCTGCTCTTCATTACTATTCCCCTGAACATCCAGGTAACTACAGGCATTTTTATCCTGCTTTAGATAACAGTCCATCATCGCCAGACTAAAGTGCTCAATAATCATATTCAAACTCTGAATACGCCAGGCCGGCTCATAATATGAACCCAGATCAAACTCCTTGCTGTAGGCCTCTTCAGGGGCCGGATGCGGAGCAATATTATGACGGGCATTATGAATCGTCAGCATTTGGCTATCCGGGCTGCCAGTATTATCAAATAACCACTGAATGCCGTCATAACCGGAAATATCATCAGCATCACCGGCAACATACAGTACCGGTGTCTGAATCCGGGCCAGCGAGGCCGGGTCAAACAACTGATGCTGGCCGCCCCAGGGGGCAAGCGCTACCGTGGCAGACCAGCGCGGGTCCATTTCCTCACTGCTGGCGTTGCCACCAGCACAGGTATTGAGCTTATCGGCCAGTGCTTTTGCCTGCGCAGGCTCTTTGATACCGGTAAACTGACCCGCAGCACTGTCGCTGAACTGGTAGCAACCGCCCACTGTGCTCACTGCCCCATAGCCGCCCATAGAATAGCCAATTAAACCTGCGCGCTGCTCATCAATGTGCGTTTCAAACAGCGGTTCACGAAGCATGGCATCCAGAGTAAATTGCTGGTCTCTGGTACGGTTAAATAATGTGCTTGGGAAGCCCGCATAAGGCGACTCGGCAAAATTGATTTCTTCGTTGGTGGAATCAGTGTGATCTATGGCGGCCACAATATATCCATGGGAGGCCAGATGCTCACCCAGATAAAACATCAGATGCCGGTAACCTGTATAACCGTGACTTAACACCACCAGCGGATATTGCCCGTCAGCCAGATCAGCGTCCCGGCCGGCCTGCCCTTCAAGGGTAAAGACTGTGTGACTACGGGTGACATTTTCATACGTAGCCGGCGCAGTCTGCTTAACGGCCGGATACCATACTTCCAGCTTTAGCGAGCGCTCATTGCGATTATCACTCCATAATTCAGGATGCTGCTCGTCAGTAACTGTCACTGTGGTGACTCCCACCGGCATTTTTCCTTGCTCACTGAGTTGCGGTGTAACCTCAGCCGGCAGGGTTTGATACAGGTTTTGCGCGGCCATGACGGGGCCGCTTATTGCCAGGCCTGCTGTAAAAATCAATGTAGGGTTAAACGTTTTCATTTTTAGCTCTGTTTGTTGTTAACAAAATGATAATAACACCCTGTTTGCACAGAACAATGGCCGAAACCGGAATTGGAATAAAAAATCGCTGTTTTTCTAAACCACTTTTATACTTATCTAAAACAATAAAGCGGATTTTCTATGAATGTGAGCCAGATTATGTCTGCCCGGGTGGTGAGCGTGCACCTGGATGACAGTTTGCAGACCTTGCGCGAATTATTTGATGCCACCGGCTTTCATCACCTGGTGGTGGTACAGGACAATAAACTGGCCGGTATCATTTCTGACCGGGACTTATTAGCAGCACTCAGCCCATTTGCAGACACCCTGAGTGAGCGTGCCCGGGACCGTGCAACGCTGGATAAACGGGCGCATCAGATCATGACTCGTCATGTCATTACCCTGCAGCCGACAGACTCTGTAGTCAGCGCCATGCAACGCTTTAACCAGCATACTGTGTCCTGCCTGCCGGTTGTCGATGCCCGACAGCATCCCGTTGGCATGGTGTCATGGCGTGATATTTTGCGCTATATGGAAGCCAGAATCACGCAACTGAAAACTCCTCATAGCGCCTGATAGTGCTGGTCAGTCGCTGCTTTTACCGCAACACCGGACTATTGCGTGAAGTTAATCAACCTGATGCTGCAAATACGTTATTCTCATAAAATAACCACTGTTTCACCGGTACCATTATGTTTTCATTTTTACGGCGCGACCCCACCAAAAAGTTACAAAAACAACACGCAGCATTGCTGGAAAAAGCCATGCATGCACAGCGAAACGGAGATATCAGAACTTATTCTGCAATGACCGCCGAGGCAGAAGAGCTGGCAAAGCGCATTGAAGTGCTTAAACAGCAGTAAAAACGGCCTGTGGTATTAAAAACACAATCCTGGCTTGGTTAAACACCGCATACCTGAGATAATCGGGCTCTTTTCTTATAGAAGTACACTATGAAACTTTTAGTTCGTAACCTCGCCAGAACAGTAACAGAGCAGGAAATCTACAGTCTTTTCAGTGAATATGGCACCGTAGCACAATGTGATCTGGTTCTGGATAAAGAAACCGGCCTGTCTAAAGGCTTTGCGTTTGTTGAAATGCCAGACGCGGCCGAAGCCAAAAAGGCCTGCCATGAGCTGCAACATAAAAATATCGCCAAAAGCAAAATCAGGGTTAAGTTTGCCCAAAACTAACACGTCGTACATTACCCCGGCATAGTCTGCTTTGCATCCCTTAAGCGCGTATTGCCGTCTACTGGTGTAATACTTACTGGCTTATCACTTAACATGACGAATCCGCTAAAGACAATTCAATCGGTAGAACGGGCATTTGCGCTGCTTGAGGCGCTGGGCTCTTTGGGTGGTCAGGCACGCCTGAGTGAGCTGGTCAGTTACTGCGGGCTGAATAAAACCACTGCTCACGGACTACTCAATACCCTGATTTCACTGGGTTATGTGCAGCGCCAGGATAACCTGTATAAGTTGGGCAGCCGTTTAGGTGCGCTGGCTCAGCCGGTGATGGCCCAACACGAGTCCGTGCGTAATCGTTATCAGGCTCTGCTGGAATATACCGCCAGTCAAATCTGGTGAAACCAGTTATCTGGCAGTACCGGGCGGCAATCAGGACTATGTTTATGCTGAAGCCATACAGGGAGGCAATAGTCTGCGTCTGGCTAACCCACGGGGTAAGCGCGAAAAGCTGAACACATCTGCCATTGGTAAAGTATTTCTGGCTTTCACACCGCAACTGGTTCGACAGTTGCGCAAAACCGGGAGTATGTCAGAGACGTTGTCTGGTGAACTGACTGAAATTTACCGGCAAGGTTATGCGCTTGATCTGGAACAGGCTGAAATTGGTCTGAACTGCCTGGCTCTGCCGCTTTATGATAATGGCGACGTCATCGCGGTACTGGGGGTAGCAGGACCAGCAGCCCGGCTTCCGGAAAGCCGCTTGCATACGCTGGCCGGTCAACTTCAGCGAGTTCATTTTTCATCACCATAGCTACATTTGTTCGGCATTATCAAACATTGCACCGCAATTCCGCTCTTCTCTTTTGCTAAGCCCCTCACGCTCTTACTCTGCACACCAACCTTTTTAAGATACGGAGTGGCAAAGTATGCAATTAGCACAAGCACAGCAGTTAGTCAGTAACGCTCAACACGCAGCGCAGCGAGAGGGTTTTCATATCAGTGTGGCGGTGGTGGATCAGGCCGGTTTGCAGGTGCTGTTTGCCCGTATGGATAACACAGCGCTGGGAACCATTGATGTAGCAATCAAAAAAGCCCGCACCGCTGCGCTGTTTCATACCGACTCTGCTGCTTTAGGTAGTATGGCCCGGGCTGGCGCTGACCTGTACACACTGGAGTCGACCAACAACGGCATGATCAGTTTTGGTGGTGGTCTGGTAATTCGTGATGAACAGGGTCAGGTTATCGGGGGCCTAGGAGTTGCCGGTGCCACTCTTGAAGCTGATGAGCAACTGGCTCAGGAGGCGCTGTATGGCTGATAAGATGCGTCTTCATCCGGGAATTTATCTGTTGTCGCTGACTGCATTTGCCATCGGCGTAGCCGAATTTATTGTAGTGGGTGTACTTAACAGTATTGCCAGCGACCTTAATGTGCCGCTGGAAAAGGCCGGCTCACTGGTCGGTCTGTATGCACTGGCACTGGCTCTGGGTACGCCGGTGGTAACCCTGCTTCTGGCCCGGTTTAACAAAAAGCCTGTGCTATTGGCGCTTATTGCCATATTCAGCTTGGGTAACCTAATCTCTGCTACCGCCAGCACCTTTGACATGTTGCTGGCTGGTCGGCTCCTGACCGCGGTGGCACATGGCAGCTTTTTTGCCATTGGCGCAACCGTGGCAGCCGCGCTGGCCGGTAAAGGCAATGAATCCCGCGCCATTGCCCTGATGTTTGCCGGCCTGACTCTGGCGATGGTTATCGGCGTTCCTCTGGGCAGCTTTATCGGCAATCTAGCCGGCTGGCAATGGCCATTTGTAGCGGTACTGGTGGTGGCCATTATTTCACTGGTCGCCACTGCAATCATGCTTCCCCGACCGGAAGTCACGCCGTCAGCTGATGTCAAAACACAACTGTCAGCGCTTAAGAACCCGCATATTCTAGCCATGATGGGCGTAACGATTTTAGGCTTTGGCGCGACCTTTACCGCGTTCACTTATGTCACGCCTATTATGGTACAAATCAGCGGGTTTACCGAGCAAACCGCCAGCATTCTGCTGCTGATATTCGGGGCTGCCACCTTTATCGGTAATCTGGGTGGGGGCAACGCATCAGCCCGGTTTGGCTGGAACAAAACGCTTTTGGGTAACTTCAGCGCGCTGGCACTGATACTGGCTTTTCTGCTGGTTGCGATGTATCAGCCGTGGCTGATGGCAACCACATTATTTGCCTGGGGGATTCTGGCCTTTGCGTTATCTCCTGCCCTGCAAACCGGCATGCTCAGCATTGCCCAGGCCCATACGCCCAAAGCGGTGGATTTTACCTCAGCGTTGAATATTGCTGCATTTAATCTGGGCATTGCGCTGGGCGAAACAGCGGGCGGGCGCTTAGTATCAGCCGGTGAACTGGCGTATACCCCGGCAGCCGGCATTGTCATGGTCATACTGGCACTTGCACCTCTGTCCTATTTAACCTTTACCAACAGGAGAACCGCATGATTACATTACTGGTAGGACTCACCATTGATAGACAATACATTGAGCAATTTGAACAGGCTGTTAAGGTGCTGGTAGACAAAAGCCGTCAGGAACCCGGGGCTTTACGCTACGAACTAGCTCGCACCGATACCGGCCGCTACTATATTGTGGAGCAATGGGCCAGCCAGCAGGCGCTGGACGCGCACGAAAACACCGCGCACTTTATTGCCTTTGGTGAGATGGCAGCAACCTGGATCACACACCGGGAAGTATTTGAGGGCACTGAAAAACCTTAGCGGTTCGCCCCGGGTTTATGTTGGCGGTAACGGGCTTCGGCGCGTTACTGCCCCGCCATCGCCCAGTTCGCCGGCCGCGGCAAGACCCATCAGGCGTCTGAACCGCGGGCATTCCAGATGACTGGGCGCCGTACACTGAGCCACGTGGCGCAGTCCGTCGCGCATCGTTTTCAGCGTAGTGATATTACGGTCAAGCTCGTCGGCTTTATTTAGCAGTAACTCACGGTCAATCTCAGGCTCGGTTTGATGGCCCAACATCGCACCAATCTCATTCAGGCTCAGCCCGGCAGCCCGTCCAAGGGCAATCAGCGCCAGACGGTCGGTCACATCGGGCTTAAACACGCGGCGAAGCCCCTGTCTGCCCACTGATGTAATCAGCCCTTTTTGTTCGTAATAGCGTAGCGTTGATGCCGGAACACCGGTTTTCCTGGCTACCTGAGAAATATCCATTATCACTCTTGACCTAAAGTTGACTTTAAGTTGTAAAGTAGCAGCCGTCTTTTTGATGTTCAACCAACAGGTGAATTTATGCATACTTATACAGCGATACTGCTGCTTGGCGTCGGCGCTACCGCCATCACTGATTTATGGGGCATGGTGCGGTCTAAATGGCTGGGCATTCCTTTTCCTGATTACGGCATGGTGGGACGCTGGCTGCTACATATGCCTGCTGGCAGATTCCGCCACACCAGCATGGCCAGCGCGACACCTAAACCCGGTGAGCTGGTATTTGGATGGCTGGCTCATTATGTGTTGGGAATCGTTTTCGCCGGCCTGTTACTTCTATTTACCGGCAGCCATTGGCTGGCGCAGCCAACCTTCTTACCCGCTCTTGCAACCGGAATTATCACTGTGGTAACACCATTTTTTGTGATGCAGCCGGGTATGGGTTTGGGTATAGCAGCCAGTAAAGCGCCCGCTCCGGCATCAGCAAGAATAAATGCGCTGATCACCCATGGGGTATTGGGTGTAGGATTATATCTGACGGGTATCGTGATATAAGCGGTCCGGCATAATCGATGGCTCATTTTTGATGAGCCATCACGATGACCTTGAGGCAGCCGTATCAGCCCGGGTACTGCTATTTAGATACACTACCGTACTGAATGCCCTGCGGGGTGCGGCATGAGCAAGATGCCCCCAGGATATCCTGCTGTTCCAGCGGGCAGCTCCGCAGCCCCACACAGTCAGAGCACTGCGAGATGTAGCAGTTTTTCCCCAACTCCATATCAGGTGTGGCAGCCGTCTCATCCGGTACGGTGTAACAGCCGGAAACCAGTATGCTGACTACCACAACTCCCCCATAAATCCATGGTTTTAAGAGCATAGCTAACCTCGTTTTTATTCAATACCGGCCAAATACGACGGAGAAAATCAGGGATCCATCAGGAACTGTAAAGCCGGATCAAACTGTCGGTCTTTGAAGTACCTCTGCTTGTCATTTTCACCAATGGGCCTGAGTACCCGGCATGGATTACCCACCGCCACCACATTGGCGGGAATATCCCGGGTCACTACGCTACCAGCGCCAATAACAGAGTTTTCACCAATGGTCACACCGGGCAACACCACGGTGTGTGCGCCAATCCAGACATTATTTTCAATAGTGACCGGCATATTGAACTGTCCGACGTGTCGGCGTAGCCCCGGCTCTATAGGATGCCCGGCGGTTGCCAGCGTTACATTGGGCGCAAACATCACATAATCCCCAATGGTAATCGTGGTATCGTCGACCAGGGTCAGGTTGAAATTGGCATACACCTGCTTACCAACGTAAGTATGTTTTCCCCAGTTTGCCCTGAGCGGTGGCTCGAAGTAACAGTTTTCACCCATACGGGCAAACAGTTGGGTTAAAATCTGCTGGCGTCGTGCATGCTGTGACGGCCGAGACTGATTATAATCATAAAGAATTTCGAGGCACTGGGTTTGCTCGTCAACTAGCGCCGGTTCATGCGAAAAATACACCTCACCGCTGTGCATTTTCTGTTTTATTTCATCAAGCGACATCGTTATTTTCCTGCTAAAAAGCGCTGACCGGCCGGTTCAGGCGGTGCGTGGGGCAAACATAATAATGGCCATGCCCATCATCGCCACAGTAACACCAACCACATCCCAGATACCCGGGCGAATACCATCAACCAGCCATAGCCAGATAATGGCGGCAAAGATATAAACGCCGCCATAAGCAGCGTACACCCTGCCTGCGGCAGTGGGATGTAATGTCAGCAACCAGGCAAATAAGGCCAACGACACGGCAGCGGGTACCAGTAACCAAACCGACTTGCCCTGTTTTAGCCACAGATAAGGCAAATAACAGCCCACCAGTTCTGCCACTGCGGTAAGCAAAAACAGTCCAATGGTTTTTAATTCGGGCACACATGCTCCTTGTTTGTTTTTAGCCTAAAACGCCTGATGATGCAGATAAGCCATCATTACCTCACCAGTTTGCTAACAAACGGGACATGTCTGAGTTTATCTTTCCACGGCAGGCCATAGCCTACCAGTAAATCATCATCAGGCATTTCATAAGCATAATATTCGGTTACCGGAATGCTAACCCGCCCGGGCTTCACCAGTAAAGTGGCGACCGCCAGTGACGCTACCGCGTAATGATGCCCGATATGCTCAACAAGGCGCTTCATTGTACCGCCCGACTCAATGGCATCGTCAATGATAATCACATGCTTGCCGGCCAGCGGAATATGCTGGTGAAACACAATGGTTGACTGATTGTGTCTGTCGCCGGGAGTATGCGGGCAGGAAATATAATCCATGATGATGTCAAAAGTGAGTTTGCGCACCAGGTCCGCAGTAAACAAAATACCGCCCGGCACCACGGTAATAACCACCGCTTCACTGTAAACCTGATTGAGCCGGGCTGCCACCAGCTGCACACCTTGGGCGATTTCGGTTTCACTGAACACCTGCTGACCAATATGGGCTGATTGCATTTAAAACGTCCAAAATAAAAAATTGTATTGTATCTGCTGTCAGGGGCCAGACAGAGATTTACTCAATGAGGCTATGGCTAGCTAAACCTTCGTATAGAAAAGATTTACAAGTTGCAGGCAACCCAAAGATGATCCGCCTTTAGCTATTGCCGATCGCTCTTCACTTGACGTGCTGGTATACCGTTATATTTTCAAGTATTACATATTGAATAGCCAGCCGGACAGGCACAACATCTATTCAGTACGTTCTTTAAAGTATCCTAATTTATTGAGCACTGCCGATTTTATCAAACCAGGCTCAATAGCAGCGGTAACCAGAGTGTGAGCAATGATACATAGCGCTAAATTTCTTTCGCTCACGATATAGACCAGAGCCAGCCCACAGCCTAGAAAGAAGGTGTAGAACGTGGCATTAACGGCTGCTGAAACTGCTTTTCCGCCCCAAACCAGATGAGCCATACCAAACCCGATACCCGATAATATGATTTGAGAAACTGTGCCAAAACCTGCTTCAAGCAGATAATCCATAAGCAACTTTCTAAAAACGAGTTCTTCAAACACGCCAGATACCAGCGCGCCTGTTAAGGCGGCACATTTTAGTTTATCAAACCTGAACATATGCTCGCGCACCTGAGAAATACTGGCCGCGCCCCAAATATAACAAGCCACTACCACAGCCGCCACTAACCACGACAACAGACTCATATTCGCAATAGCTGAAAATCCCAGCATGCCGATAAAATCATCAGAGGTTATAACCCAGTAGAAAAGGATTCCCCCCTGGACCAGGATAATGGCAGATATAATTTTGAGCGTCTGATATTCAGCAGTTGGCATAAGTATTCCTTACTTATTAATTTAATGATTAGGCGTGTAACTTAGTACTGCTTCTGACTATATTAGAATAACTGAATGTATATTCTTTTAAAGCGGAAAATAGTTCACATTTTAATCTGCACTGCCTTTTTTCAACACAGAATGCACTTACGCATCAGAATCTGTCGACAGCGCCGTCGCTTAAAATTTTAAATAATTGAGGTAGAACAAAAACGTGGAATGTTGTGCAGCGCTATTGTCTAGCTTAGTGTTAGAAAGGTACGCAGCAGAGGAGCTTTTTCAAAGCACTCTGCCACATGAGCTGATTAGCCGTGGTAAGCTTTGTTTGAAGTAATCTTTGCAAGACCTTTTACGATCTTGAAAATGGACCAAATCCAAACCGCTAACAGCATAAAATAACCAACAACAATTACCGATAGCATCGCGCCTAAAATTGAAAGCCCTAACCCCCACCAGAATGTTTTGATGATATTTGTGTAATGGTCCTCAAATACTGAGCCCTGGGCTTCGCCTTTTTTTACCATTGCCCAAATAGCGCCCACTATCCAGAAAACTCCCGTAAACATACCTACGACCATAAGACCATAAGCAATCAGGGCATTTGTTTTTGCCGCATCATCTTTTGTACTAAGAGAGGCTGGAGCCACACTTGCTTCTTGCATTTCTGACATTGGTTTCTCCTTTATTGTCAGTTTACTAAAATCCGTATCACTATCGTTGTTGCCTGACATGGCGCTGATGAAGATTTTTTCGCCACACAAAACATTTATTTTTTACTAATTAAAATTAGATTAATACAAAAATAGTTTTATTACTATCGTTTAGTTACTGTTTATTTACACAATGGATTAGCATGATTCACTGCCACTAAGTAAGGGAAAGCGCGGCGGTTTTTATGGCGGGAGTGCGTTTTACGAAGGGGGCTTTGATAAAAAAGCGGCTCGGGTCAGGGCACGGCAGATAACATCTGTAACGGCACACAAGAAGCACCGCTGGCAGAACAGCCTGTGGCCAGTTTAGGCAGGCTCAGGAGGCCACAGGACTTTGTCGAGCATTTATGACTGATGCTGCTCCATCCATACACGCATCTGTTCAAGAATCACCAGCGCTGAGCGGCCATAATCGGTCAGGTGATAAGCCACCGCTATAGGACGGGTATCTAGCACTTCCCGCTTCACCATGCCATTGGCTTCGAGTTCTTTTAAGCGCTGGTCGATCATCTTTCTACTGGCCCCGCCCAGCATTCTGCATAAATCATTGAAACGCACAGGATTGTCTTTTAAGTGATAAATGATAGAGCCAGTCCACTTGCCGCCAATCAATCGCATACCCTGCTCAATGGCGCAAGGCTCCGTACATGCATTTAAAACTATTTTTCTTCCGCTAGTCTCTGTTTTTACTTCACTTTTCATATTATTCACCAAAAATTCAGGGTAGTAACAAAAAGTATACTAATTGATTATGGTTACCCGGTAACTAAAATATACCACAGATGTTTGATTCTGACCTACCGACTTTTTAAGGAGTCTGCAATGAGTAATATTTTAATCATTAATGCCCATCAACCCTACCCGTTTTCTCCCGGCCGGCTGAACAGCACCCTGGTGGATCTTGCTGTGAGCACCCTTCACAAAAAAGGGCATGCAACCCGGGTCGTTACCATGCAGGACGAGATTGATGTTGATACCGAGCTGGCTAACCACCAGTGGGCAGATATTGTCTTGCTGCAAAGCCCGATTAACTGGATGGGTGTGCCCTGGTCGTTTAAAAAATATATGGATGAAGTCTACACCGCCGGGATGGGAGGTGCGTTGTGTCATGGTGACGGGCGCAGCGCAGAGGCTCCCAAACAACACTATGGTACCGGAGGCACGTTAACCGATACCCGGTACATGATGTCTGTGACGCTAAACGCTCCGGCAGAATCATTTAACGATAGCAGTGAGTTTTTGTTTGCCGGTAAGAGCCTGGATGATTTGCTATTCCCGATGCATGCTAACTTTGCATTTTTTGGTATGCAGGCCATGCCTACCTTTGCCTGTTATGACGTGATGAAAAATGCCGACATTGAAAACGATCTGGTGCGTTTTGAAGCACATCTGAACGCCCATTTTTAGTCGATGGTAGCCCGCTGCTGCGGGCTTTTTTACATGCCAAAACAGGTAACAAATCATGAAATTAATTAAATCGTTTTTATTGTCCGCTGTACTTAGTGTTAGCGGTACAGCCGTGGCCGCTCAAACACCTGAAGCCGGACATATTGCCTCACCCAAGCAGTACTCGCTGCTATTTGAAAATGACAAGGTGATGGTTTTAAAAATGGTGCTGGCGCCAGGTGAGTCCGATACGCTGCACCATCACAATAATGAAACCGTATATTTTCAACAGGGCGGAAAGCTGAAAATCTCGGTGCCTGGTGAAAAACCGCTCATTGCGCAGATACCGGATGAGCATATTATGTGGCACCAAGCGTGGATTCATCAGGTAACCAATCTGGGCAAATCCAGGGTAGTAGCGATTATTACTGAACAAAAAGGATCTGAACATGAGTAAGCAGCCAGATATTCATTTATATACAGCATCCACCATGAATGGCTGGAAACCGGTGATATTTCTTGAAGAAGCCGGCGTTGAATATGATCTTACACATATCGACTTCTCGGCCAGAGAACAAAAGTCAGCAGCCTATATGCAGTTGAATCCAAATGGGCGAATCCCGACTATTGTGGATCGCAGCAATGATGATTTTGCAGTTTTCGAATCTGGGGCGATTTTGTGGTATCTGGCAGAAAAATATAACCGGTTTTTACCTGACTCAGCCAAAGCGCGCTCACAAACCCTGCAATGGGTGATGTTTCAGATGGGCGGTATTGGGCCCATGATGGGTCAGGCTATGTATTTTCAGCGTATAGCCGCTAAAAACGGCAATGAAGACCCGTTTGCCATCAAACGCTATGTAGATGAAAGCCGGCGTTTGCTGGAAGTGCTGGATACCCGCTTAGCCGGGCGTACTTATCTGGTAGACGAGCAATACACGATTGCCGATATGGCAGCCTACCCGTGGGCGCGGGCTTATTACTGGGCTAATGTATCTGTTGACGGGCTGGATAATTTACAAGCCTGGTTTGACCGGATAGATAAGCGCCCTGCTACCCAGCGTGCGCTAACCATTCCCGTCCCCTTCCCGGCTTTTTTTGGTCAGGGAGACGTGGCCGGCCAGGAATACGAAAATGCCAGTCGCTTTAAATAAAAAAACGGCAGTCAGTGACTGCCGTTTTTTTTATTTTTTACCCGCTATCAGAAGCTGTGGTTAACCTGTACGCTCAGGATATGCGCGTTGGCAGACTGTGTACCAACCATGGTTGACGTAATACCTGTTGAGCCTAAAGCCCGTGACTTATTGATATTGGCTTCGCGACCATCAATAAAGGCATAACCCACATCAAACGATGTGTCCTTAGTCATGTTGTACGTCATACCGGCGGTGTACCACACGCGATCGGTGTCCGGAATGCTCAGAGAACGGTTTTCAGTAGTCACTACACCGTCATCGTAGGCAAAGCCAGCGCGCAGAGTATATTCATCGTTAAGCATGTAAGTCACACCTAACGAACCACGCCATGAATCATCAAAGTTTTCTTCTTTGATCAGGAAATCATCACCGCTGGCCAGATTAGCTTCCAGTTTTTCAAATGTGCTCCAGTCAGTAAATACAACACTGGCCTGCACAGACCACTGATCACCCAGCTTCTGGTTTACAGCCAACTCTGTAATGGCTGCCAGATTCAGATCCAGGCTACCCGGCTGATTCAGGCCAGGAGTCAGAGCAGAGCTGACTTCACCGTCCAGTTCCAGCTTGGTTTCTGCACGATAAGACAGCGCCACATTAGTCATGCTGGTAGGCTGCCAGAAAACACCGGCATTCCAGCCGAAACCGTAGTCGTCACCTTCCAGTTTGAAAATAGATGCACCCTGCAGGTTTTCTGCTGGGACGCCGGTCAATTGAGAAAGAGCCGGCGCCAGTGAGTTTGGTACTGCTGAGCTGATTTCAGCATCGGCATAGGTCACGTTCATACCAAAACCCACACGCAGGGTATCATTCACTTTATAAGATACTGCAGGGTTAATGGTGAACGATTTGACTTCAGCATCGTTAGCAAAATGCGACGCTTCAAAATCGCTACCATAGTCGGTACGCAGACCATAAGTTGTGAAGGCGCCTAAACCAAACAACAGTTTGTCGTCCAGCGGTTTTACATAGAAAAATGACGGAATGATAGCAGTGTCGGCAATGTTATCTTCAGAAGCATTTACCGGCTCAGCCATTGCACCTGGTGTAAAGGACTGGCCTTCGATATCAACATTAGGATCGATGTAGTTGATGCTGCCGCTAACTTGAGATTTTTTAAATACACCAATCGCTGCCGGGTTAGTCGCCAATACTGATGCGTTTTCCGGTGTAGCAGCCTGACCGGCAAATGCACGACCAAGACCGTTTGCACTGTGCTCGTTAACCTGAAAGCCAGCCGCCATAACAGAAGAAGAAAGGCACGATACCGCTACGCCTACAGACAGAAACAATTTTGAGTGTTTAAACATAAAGCTCTCTGGTTTTAATGTGTTTTCTTAAGCCTGCACACCGTTTAACCGATGTGTTAAAAATCAGCCCCAAGTTTTTCCGGGGCGCATGCTACCAAAAGAGGTTACGTTTAAGTGGTACGACCTGCAATACCAAGCGCTTCCGTTTGCCTAAAAAACAGGCAAACAAATTGATAATTTTTTATTTAAGAGCATTTAACATGCATTTAAGATACATATTTAACATTTTATTATCATTTTAAGGTTATTTATTAATCTTACTTTATCGTTAAAGACAGAGGGCTGTACTAAAACTGTACTTAATTTTTGAGTTTGGGAGTCTCGAAAAAAGATTATCGTTAACGACGATGAGCGATTAAAACGCATTCCCACCCCTGCAAGCTAACAGGCATCTTCCTGCAGTACGACCAGTCGGAAACTGTGGTATTGGTAATTACGTAGCAAGTCTATTCACACAATAACTTAGCCAGGCGTTTGGCACCGGCTAATGCCTGTTCTTTATGAGTTGGCCAGGCCTGAGTCAGCCCCTCATGAATAATGGCAAGTTCACCGGCCGCCTGTGGCATTTTGCATACCGCGACAAGCCGTTCAATCACCTCATGTTTATGCGCCTGTAGCATGTGCAGAATTTCTTCATCATTGGGATAAGCCGCTACCGCACTATGAAACAGGCAGCCAGTTGGCGCATTGTGCTGCATCCACTGACTAACAGCCTCCAGAATCTCTGACAAGCTCTGTTCTGATGTCGCATCAGGTGGGGTAAAGATGTCCTGCAGATAGCGCTGATGCCGATATTCCAGCGCCGCCATAACCATTTTCTGACGAGACGGATAATACTTGTACAAAGTGCGCAGACTAACGCCAGACGCATCCCTTAACGCATCAACGCCCTGCTCGGCAAAACCTGAGGCAGCAAAGGCCTGCTCCAGGTTAGCAGCAATTTTTTGTGAAGTGGTATTTGCTTTCATAGCCCGCATAGTAGAACGGACTATTTACCTTTGC
The DNA here is from genome assembly GCF_005222225.1 of Salinimonas lutimaris. Taxonomy (GTDB): domain Bacteria; phylum Pseudomonadota; class Gammaproteobacteria; order Enterobacterales; family Alteromonadaceae; genus Alteromonas; species Alteromonas lutimaris. Next base: position 1,682,261 of record NZ_CP036536.1, on the reverse strand, counting down.
AATGTTGAACTAAATATATCCTGTAAACCGTTTAACGTAACAGCATCATTATCTGCTCAACAGGCTGTTCTGGCACATGTAACGGTGGAATACGGGTGCGATTAACCCAATCCTGTTCCCAATCAAGTATTTGCTGAGAAGTGGCATCATGATCAAATGGGATATGGTTAACTGCAGCTGTTCGCAAAGCCCGCAAATACATTTGCCAGCGGGGCAAATAAAATCCGGCATACATACCCTGCCACGCTTTAGAAGCATAATCTTTCAATTTTGGACCGCCCCATATCGTGATTTGTTGTCGTGCATTTTGCAGATACACCACTTCTTCCTGCGGGGTATCCGCGTAATTACTCGCATCGGTCAACCAGCTGTGCAGGCTTTCCTGGTGTAGCCCCATCAATGCATCAAGCTGTTTTATGTCACGAGTCACTGCCGCCGTCAGCCGGTCCCCCTTTTCTACATCGCCCTCTTTATAAGCGCTGACAGCCTGTTGAAGCTTAGAGTCAGTACGCAAACTCACCGCATGCTTGGTAAAGTCCACCAAATCGTACATAAATAAAGTGGAATTCTGATAATCCGGTGCCAGCTTTATCAGGGTAGCCAGCGCATCATTTAGCGCCTGTTCGTTTCCAGGGTGACCACCAAACTCCACCAGCGTTTCATCGGGCCGCTTAAATAACAGGTAAGCTCCGGCAGAGCCTTCCCACCAGCGACTTTGCCAATAGGAAGTTGAAAATACACCGTCTATGAGCTGTTTCCATGCTGCTATCAGAGTCGGGGATGTTTTGCCATATCGGGCCCGGGTATAAGTTTGCAACCACTTCTGCATATCTGGCTGAGTTTGCCATGGCAAGTCGAATAAAAACTCATAGGCTACAGAGTTATTATGCAGTCCTTCCGGAAACACACCAAAGCCGGTCATATTACCCTGAATATTCGCCTGCTCCGCAGTCTGTAGCTGGGTAACATAATCAGACAACCCAGCATATACAGGATCGGACCCACCATAATTATGAATAAACCCAAATACCCAGGATTTACCTTTAAATCCTTCAGTCCGTTGCCAGACATGGTAGCGATCGTTACCAATATCATGAATCATGGCTTGCTGGTCAGGCACGTTGCTTAAAAATGCCTCGATGGAGGGTAAGTCCCAAAATTCTTCATCAGCACCAAACATCCAACCTTGCATCACCCATACCGCATCATCGGATACCTGAGTAATGGAGGAAAATATGCGCTCGCCATAGCGAGCCAGATCTTCATAGCGGTTATCTTGCGATACCGGTGGCAACATTTCATTAAATGCATCGGATAAATAATAACGGTGCTTGCCATAGCTGTCGGTATACAGCTCGATAAAGCGCTTAGCTAGCTTATTGAATAGAGGATCTGCGGGATCAAGCCAGTAAGTCTCATGTTCAAACCCAGTCCATTTGGGCATGGCGTAAATTTTGGCATCAGGATGCTGAAGCGCAAACGCCTTAGGCACATAGCCGCTAAATGCAGGCACGACCGGCTGCATACCCAATTCTTCCATTCTAGCCAGTATCTTTTTCTGCAACTTATGCTTTTTGTTTATCCAGCTTTGCGGCAAAGGCCCGGCATGACTTTCTATATTGCCCATACGCTGCCAGGGAGTAAACGCCGGTCCGGAAAAATAGCTAGCCAACGCTTTATCACTAACGCCGAACTCGCTCCATAATTGCTGCCATACAAACTCCTGCCCTTCCATCGCTACCGGGTTATTCACACCATGCAACGCCATCCAGTCCAGTTCCTGCTCCCAGCGCTGCCAGGTCCACCAGGGTGTGGTATATCCATACGCGCATACATTCAAATAACTGCGCAGAGCAAAGGGTGTGGCCGTAACTTCGCTTTGTTGCGGCTGCCATCGTGTTGGCATCGCCACCCGGTTCCCTTCCCAACTGACACTCAGTGCTCCCTGTTCCCGCAAGGCCTCATATGCCCCGTAGGTCATTGCCGTAGTACTGTTTCCGCTTACTGTCATATGCGTATTAGTGGTCTTAACCTGGTACCAGTCAGGCTCATTATCAGCAATATATTTCATGATAACTCCCGGCTGATCTCGTCCGGTTACTCTGCTGATAACCTCGCTGGCGGCTTGCTCCTGTGCGCTGCGTTGTAGCGGCTTAACGACTGGCTCACTACATCCGTACAGCCCTGATAACAGCGCCATACCAACACATCCTAAAAGTACAAGGCGCAACGTATATATTTGCCTTTTTATCATTGCTTTACCCTTCTATTGCATGTGCCGCTGTTACCAGCGGCACTATGGCTCTTTCATGAAACGTTAAAACGAATACACGGCGTTCAGATAATAACTTTTACCAATGACACTAGTGGTTTGCCACACCGGCATGTCTTCGGTGAAGTAGGCTTCTTCATCATTTCCATTGATATTCAAAGCCCCAAAGCGTAAGTTCAGCTGGTCGGTCACGTTGTAGCTTAGCAATACGTCAATCTGATTTCTGCCATCCACTACCCGCCCCTCGCGAGCAAAAAATGCATCAGTATTATCCTGTACATACGGACTGCGATGGTTGAGCGCGACCCGTGCACTGAATACGTCATTTTCCCAGTAGCCGATAATATTCCAGGTTTCTTCAGAAGAATTAGTCAGCACAAAATCTTCATCATCCTCAGCGTCAATAAAGGTGTAATTAGCATTTATCCCAAAACCTTTTATTGGTAACCATGCATCCAGCCCCTGATTCCAGCCAATTTCATAGCCTTTGATAGTGGTGCCGGCATCATCGTTGTAAGTAGCTTCAATTTCATAAATGTTACCCTGCGCATCCAAACAGTCCTGCGGTGTACCAGTCAGAGCTGTGCCATTGTAATTTTCAGGGCAGACAAAATCAGTGACCGCACCGTTTTTTAACTCTTTCACAAATAGGGTTAACGCGAGGCTATCCCCTTCGCCGTAGTACCACTCCAGCCCCAGATCGGCCTGGTTAGCGGTGAGTGCTTCCATCTCCGGCTGTCCCAGATTTGCGGTATAAGTGGTGGTGCCGAATGAGTTTGCTGCTGATGTTTCAGAGGCAGCAATTTGCGAATTTGATGTGAGAATCGGCCTGACCAATACTTTGGCTGCGGCAAAACGGGCCTGAATCTCATCAGTGAGTTCCAATACCAGGTTCACGCTAGGCAAAAAGTTGCTGTAATCAAAGTCCGTAGATATTTCGCCCAGCGCAATTTTTATTTCACCATTGTCCTCGCGGCTGTCACCGGTGAGGTAGCTGTTTATTGTCCGGTCAGTGGTTTCATAACGCATTCCGATATTACCGCGAAACGGATACTCGCCAAGATAAGTATCAAAATCGGCCTGTAAATATACTGCCATAATGTCACGCTCTACACCGTAACTGGATTGTGGAGCAAAAAATGTTGGAATAGCCACACCTTCGGCTTCCAGTGCATCTCTGTATGCCTGAATGTCGGGAGCAATCCAGGCATGTTCCACCGACATTTGATTATCCAGAAAATCAGTCACCTGGTAGTTAAATTCACTCATCAGAGGAAGATCTTCTGGCGCAGCATCACCTATTGCGAAGCGGTCTGTACGATAAAACTCCCGGTTGAACTCTTCATTGCGATACTTGGCCCCAAAACTAATGCTCGTCACGAAGCCTTCATCAAACATTCGCATTGCATCAAACTGCAGCGCTGTTTCAGAGGAATCCATAAATCGTGACGCGCCGTTGGGATATTCATTACGTGGCATATCAGCCGGATACAGCGATGGATCAGTTAAGTCTTCTGCTACGTCAAATATCACATCATTGCGGTTTGTAATATCCATGGTTGCCGACACACTGGTAGCCAGAATCACTGCTTCTTCTGCATGTACAGCCTCACCGCTGGTGTAATGCGCAACACCACTATATAGCCAGTGGTCAGACTCATATTTGGCCTGCAGAGTAAAAGCTTTACTTGTTGCCTGCTTGTCTTCTGCCTGGCGGTTGTTTTCCAGGGTAAAATCTGAAATTTGCAGGCTATTATATACGCCGTTTACCGCCTCGCTGGTCAGGGTAATATCGTCAGCATCGAACAAAAATACCTGCTGGTTGAGATCTTGCTGAGTATCATCATCAGCATATATAGCGGTGAAGCTTGCCTCAAAGGCATCAGTCGGACGCCATTGAATAGTGCCATTGAACAGTTGACGCTCGGTTTCGCGATCAATCCGGCGATAACGCGGGCGGCGCGGATAGAAATTACCGTCATCATCACTAAACCAACGTCCCATCCACATGTTATCAACCCGGTCATCGAGCGCTTGATAACCTGCATTGAGGAATATGCCTATAGTGTCACCGGCAAACTGGTCGATATAGGTAATATTCGCTTTAGGGGTAACATCATCGGTGGGTGAAAACTCAGAATACTGGCCTTTTAACGACGCCACCACCTTACGGTCATTGTAAGCCAGAGGGCGCGTGGTATCGATATTGATAGTACCAGACAGACCACCAGTATCCATTTGCGCATTTGGTGATTTAATGACCGAGATAGACGACGCCAGCTCTGACTGGATAATGTCGTAGCGAAAACCACTGGTAAAATCTGCATTAGCCAAAGTCTGACCATTGACTGTAGTTCTGGCATACTGTGCGCCTAATCCACGTACACTGATTGTAGAGCCACGACCATTAATGTTAGAAATTTGCACGCCGGGAATTCGCTGAATCGCTTCGGCGATATTTTCAGTAGGAAATTTACCAATATCTTCAGACGTTATTATATCGGACACCTTGGTTTCATCCCGCTTAAGAGCAGCGGCCTTAACCAGACTGGAGCGATAGGTCACATCAATTCGTTCAATATCTGTATCTGACCCAGTTTCCTGCGCCACGGAAGGGTAACTCAATGCATAAAGAATGGCACTGGTTAGTACTGTCTTTCTGAATGATAAAAGCTTCATGTGTAGTTCCCACATTTCAAACATGTTGTGAAGGTCAATCCCGGCAAACGAACTGACAGCAGATTTATTGTTTTTATTGTGGTGATCATTTTTTCACCACCTCACTTCAAAACTACCCACTAATGTCAACGTTGTCAAACATAAAAATAAAATTAAATTCAGTTTTGTGAATTTATATTCATTGCGTTAAACAGGTTACAGAGTCTCTTTCAATTAAATTCAGGGTAAAGCCGGCAGACGAGATATGTTCCGTGTCTGGTTTCTGCATCATATTAATGACCAGCTTGGCAGCAGCTGCGGCAATCTGAACATTTGGCTGGTCGATAGTCGTCAAATGGGGCCAGGTCTGAATAGCAAACGGACTATTCTCAAATCCGGCAACAGAAAGATCTTCAGGTATTTGGTAGTTCAGAATCCGGGCTTGAAATACTGCGCCCGCCGCAATTTCGTCATTACAGGCCACAATCGCGGTAGGTTTATTGTCGCTTTCCATCAAAATACGTGTCATTTCCATGCCAGACTCAAACGTAAACTCACCATCCAGAATCAGGTTTTTATTAACACTCAGTCCGCGTTCAAGGTGGGCCTGTGTAAACCCTTTTAAGCGCCCCCGGCTAGACTCGTGACTGTCGTTAAACCCGATAAACCCAATAGACGTATGTCCTTGGCTGAGCAAATGAGAGGTCAGGGTTTGCGCGGCAGCCACATCGTCCACATAGACGACGGGTGCAAGATTATCAGGCGGCTCACTACCTGATAGGATTCTCACAACCTTAGCCTGCTGACCGATAAGAAAGGTCACCAGCTCACGATTTTCAGAAAGCGGAGGTGTCAGAATAACTCCACCAATCTGACTCGAACCAATCATGGCTGCCAGCTCTTTACCTACCTCTTCTGAGCGTGAATCCGTAGGATGAATGACCAGCTCGAATCCATTTTCACGGCATTGTGAAATAATGCCATTCTGCATTTCTATCACGTAATGGCTGTTAGGATTGTCGTACACAAAAGCCAGAGAAAATGGTGCTTTACGCATAGTTCTAGCGGTACGGTTGGGTTGATAATTGAGTTGTTTAATACATTCATTTACCCGCTCGCGTACTGAATCACTGACACTCGCTTCTTTATTCACCACCCGCGATACCGTTTTAAACGACACGCCGGCCAGCCGGGCTACATCCTTAATTGTTGGTTTTTTCATGCAAAAACATCCTGTGGTCGTCATAGCAACATGGTGACTGAGCATACGTTACACCGCCCCTGCTTAGCAATATATGCGTGACCATCCGCATAATCATGCAGAGAACAAAAAATCACCAAATAATATTTGACAACGTTGACATAAAAAATATACGGTAAAGTTACTGATTACTTTTGAAGCAAATAACTATGTCTATGTCTTCTTCTTCCCGGCAGCAACTGACCAGTCGGCTGCTCGCTTTGGATGTTTTTCGAGGTCTGACTATAATCGCGATGATTGTGGTAAACAGTCCCGGCACTTATGGCGAGTTGTCACATGCGCACTGGGAAGGCATCTTGTTTGCCGATCTGGTTTTTCCATTTTTTATTCTGATTGTCGGGGTTGCTATTCCCCTAGGATTTAGCAAGCAACTCACAGATTCCGCCACCCAGCGTACTTTGTTAAAAAAAGTGTGGCATCGGGCTGTTGTAATGTTTGCGCTTGGACTTATCGTCAATCTGTTATACACCCAGTTTGAACAAATCCGCGTACTGGGCGTGTTACAAAGAATAGCGATTGTCTACCTGGCCTGTTGCTATCTGGCGATATATTGCTCCATCTGGCAAACCGTCAAAATAGGCGCAGGCATACTTATTAGCTACTGGTTACTGATTCTGCTGGTTCCTGCGCCAGGGATTGAAGCCGGAAGTCTGGAACGGGGTCATAATCTGATTAACTGGTTTGATCAATTTGCTCCAGGTATGCTGTGGCGCGGCGCATGGGACCCTGAAGGTGTACTTAGTACGCTCCCCGCTGTTTCTACTGGCATTATCGGTATGTTGATGGGCCATATTGTGATGCAAAACCGGGGACAGCTTTATACTACTTCTGCAAAACTCTTTATTCTGGGCTTTGGCTGTTTTGCCACAGGGTGTATATGGAGCCTTGCCTTTCCTTTTATCAAGCAAATCTGGTCAAGCTCATTCGTGCTGGCTACTGGCGGTATTGGCGCTATGATTCTGGGCTTTATTGTGTGGTACACCGACATCATGCGCTACCGCACAGGAACTTACCTGCCAGTGATATTCGGTGCCAATGCGATTACTGCTTATGTCCTGCATGTGGTAATTGAAAAGCTACTCGACTGGCCACTTTCCGGCACCTCTTTGCATGCACTTTATCAGCAACTGGCACACTCAGCCGGACTGAGTGGTCTAGTGAGCGCGACCTTATGGGTATTGCTGTTTCTGAGTATTTGCACGTTGCCTGTCTGGTGGCTATATCGTCGCCACATTTTTATAAAAATATAACGCTTTCTCGAGCCTTCAGGAATTATTGTGAAAAATCAATCATATTATTTAGGTGTAGATGGCGGCGGCACCAAATGTAAAGCCCGTCTGGAAGATGCTCATGGCCGGTTGATTGGCGAAGCACTGGCCGGCCCGTGCAATCCTGCACAGGACGAAAATACTGCCCGCTTATCAGTGCTGCAAGCCGTGACCACAATTATTAGCCAGGCCGGACTGTCAGAAACTATATTTGCCAGTACAACCGCCTGTTTGGGTATGGCCGGGGTTAATATTCCTCGCTATTACACGTTAGCGCAGCACTGGCAGTTGCCATTTGCAAATACAAAGATAACCACTGATCTGCATATTGCCTGTCGCGGTGCACATAATGGACAACACGGCGCGATTTTAATCACCGGCACCGGCAGCTCGGCGTTTGTCGAGAATCCACCAAACCACGCTAGTTTTGGCGGGCACGGCTTCCCGCTCGGAGATAAATCAGGTGGTGCCTGGCTGGGTTGGAAAGCCTTGTCACTTACCCTTGAAACCTTAGATGGTGTACATCCCCCTAACGCGATTGCAGAGTCCATATGTCATAGCCTTGGGCTGCATACCGCAAGCGATATTGTAGGGGCAGCCCTGCACTACCGGCCAGCAGATTATGGCAGGCTGGCTCCCTTAATTATTGAATTATGTGAAGGCAATTGTCCGCAGGCCGTCGCCGTGGCTCGTGAAGGCGCCGACTATCTTACAATGATAATTAAGCAGTTACAGCGCTATAAGCCGGCACGGATCGCTCATATTGGCGGACTTGCTTCATTCTGGCAAACCTGGCTACCTGACTCTGTCAGCACGCTACTCACTCCGGCATCAGACTCACCAGAATCTGGCGCCGTCGCTCTGGCGCGACATTATCAAGAGGAATTAAAATGATGACTTCTACACACATGGCTCGCGAAGCGGCGCATACACCATCTGCGTTCAGAACCCAGTTAGCCGACAATACTGGGATATATCAGGCGCTGGCCAGAGAGCTGGCTTTATTCCAGCCGCAGTTCGTATATATGATTGGACGAGGAAGCTCAGATCATGCTGGGGTATTTGCCAAATACCTGTTTGAAACCGAATTAGGGTTACCGGTAGCCGCTGCTGCGCCCTCGGTAAACAGTGTATTTAAAAAACAGCTTAATCTGCAAAAAGCGCTGGTCATTGTCATTTCCCAGTCAGGGCGAAGCCCAGATATTTTGGCTCAGGCTGCTATGGCAAAGCAAGCCGGTGCATTGTTGGTGGCTCTGGTCAACGACGAGAGTTCAGAACTTCAAACCATTGCTGATTTTTTTGTGCCGCTGCGGGCCGGTTCTGAAATAGCGGTAGCGGCAACCAAAAGTTATCTTGCAACTTTGTTTGCGCTGCTGGGAATGGTCGCAGCAGTGACACTCGATAAAAGCCTTATGGAGGCAGTGCGTACTCTGCCAGAGGAACTTGATAAGGTTATTGCCCTGTCGCCGCTTTTAAATGCCGATCAGCTACGCCCATTAAGTCATTGTGTTGTGCTGGGGCGGGCCTTTGGCTACGCAATCAGCCGTGAAATAGCCCTTAAGCTCAAAGAAGTATGCGGTATTCACGCCGAGGCCTTTTCAAGTGCTGAGTTTTTGCACGGTCCGATATCCTTGCTCAACCGGCCCATGACAGTTTTTGATGTTTCCATCAACGATGCCACATCAGGCTGGCACGACCAGCAAATTTGCGAAGTCACGCGGCGCGGTGGCTCAGTCATCAGTATGCTGCGACCAACAGCACATCCCCTAATATCTCCTTTGCTTATTATGCAGCGTTTTTATCTGGACTTAGAGCTTGCCGCCCGACAGATGCAACTAGATCCGGATAATCCGGCAGGCCTGAAGAAAGTCACTGAGACAATATGATGGAAACATTGTACGCGCGACAATTATTTAATGGCTACCGGATGTTTTCAATGGTCAGTGTGACGTTGAATAACGGTATAGTTACCAGTCTGAACACTAATGTTATTCCTCCGCCCAACGCTCCGGTTTACGAATTGCTTTGTCCGGCGATGATAGATACTCAGGTAAATGGTGGTGGTGGTGTTCAGTTCAACCATACCCCTACTCCCGCGGCATTATTTACCATGCTAAATGCTCACCAGAAAACCGGCACAGGGGCTTTATGTCCAACTTTAATCACCGATGATATCGACGTGATGCGGGCTGGTGCGGATGCTTTTGCTCTGGCCAGAAAAACGCAGCCGCACCGGCTGCCGGGCCTGCATTTTGAAGGCCCTCACTTAAGCGCTGGTAAAAAGGGGATGCATAGTTTTACGCATTTGCGACCTGTATCTGACGCTGAAATAGAATTATTCACCCGACAAGATCTGGGTCAGGTCATAGTCACGCTGGCACCAGATGTAGTTAGCCCCTCTCAAATCACCCAGTTGACCGAAGCTGGCGTGATCGTATCGCTGGGCCATTCTGAAGCAGATTATGCTACCGCCACAGCGGCCCTGAACGCAGGTGCTGCGGGGTTCACGCATCTTTTTAATGCCATGTCTGCGCTTACCAGCAGGGAGCCAGGCATGGTTGGCGCGGCCCTAAATCATCCCCACGCTTTTGCCGGTATTATTGTAGATAGTATTCATGTTCACCCGGCCACCGCGAAACCAGCCATACGATTGCTGGGTGCCAGCCGCACTATGCTGGTCACCGATGCAATGGCGCCAGCGGCCAGCGAGTGTACTCACTTCTATTATCACGACCAGAAAATAACCCGTTCAGGCAATACCTTAACACTTGCTAACGGCACGCTGGCTGGTTCAGTATTGACTATGACTGAGGCCCTAAAAAATAGTGTAGAACAGCTAGGTTTACCCATCGAACAGGCACTGTTAATGGCAACCACCACACCGGCAAGATTTTTAAATAAAGCAAATAGCCATGGCCTGATTGAAGAGGGCCGATGCGCCGATATCCTGGCCTTGGATCAATCACTGAACCTGACTCATTGCTGGTACGATGGGCAGCCGGTTACACCTTTTAAATGCAAAACTGCGGGGATAAAATCATGACGACAACCACCCTTAAAGCAACCGGTTCAACCTTTTTACCTATGTGTATTATTGGCAGCCTGTTTTTTGTATTTGGCTTTATTACCTGGCTTAACGGTGCACTGATTCCCTTTTTACAGATTGTGTGTCAGTTAAGCAGCACTGAAGCATTGCTCATCGCATTCAGCTTTTATATTGCATATGTAGTGATGGCGCTGCCGATGTCGTGGGTTATCAATAAAATTGGATACCGAATGTCGATGTCTGCCGGTTTGTTGATGATGGCTGGCGGGTGCGTACTGTTCGTACCGGCGGCTGAGTCTCAGATGTTTATCCTGTTTATACTTGCTCAGTTTATTGTAGGCTCCGGGCTAACCATACTTCAGACAGCTTCCAATCCATACCTGGTTAAGGTCGGCCCCAACGAGAGCGCTGCTGCGCGAATATCTGTAATGGGTCTGCTTAATAAGGGGGCTGGCTGGCTGGCTCCGATTCTTTTTACTACTATGGTGCTGGCTGATTTTGAAGGTGTTACCGCACAAAGTATTGCAGCACTGTCACTGACAGAACGCCAGCTTCAAATTCAGTCACTGGCTGACGCTCTGATATTGCCTTACCTAAGTATGGCTGCAGCGTTGAGTGCTCTTGCTGTTATTCTGCATTTTTCCGGCCTGCCAGACCTTGAGTTGGACGAAGAACAAAATTCACTGTCTCAAGCTGGCAAAGGCGAAGGCTCAGTGTGGCAGTTTCCTCAGCTCATTCTGGGCGTAATAGCGTTATTTTTCTATGTGGGCGTGGAAGTTATCGCCGGTGATACCATTGGGCTAGCAGGCTCTGAACTTGGTGTAACCGGCGCACTGGGGCTGACCTCATTTACAATGATATTTATGGTAATAGGTTATTGTCTTGGCCTGTTGCTGACTCCCAATGTGATGTCACAGCGTCAGTTGCTGATGCTCAGTACCGTGCTGGGCGTGTTATTGTGCACCCTCATTCCGCTAAGTAACATCAACAGCACCTGGTTGTCACAAATCCTGTGGGGCTGGCTTGGTATTCGCCTGCTACCCGACCCTATCACTTGTATCGCGTTACTGGGACTTGCCAACGCGATTGTCTGGCCAGCAGTGTGGCCTCTGGCCCTCAAAGGGCTGGGACATTTTACTGCCAGAGGCTCGGCGCTGCTGATAATGGGGATTTCTGGTGGGGCAATACTGCCAATGCTCTTCGGCGCACTGTCGGATCATTTCGGCATTCTGAATGCATATCTGATGGCCATCCCCTGCTACCTGTATATATTATTTTATGCCGTAGCTGGATGTAGCAAACACCGCTGGTGAGCAGCGTTTGCCAACCGCCGATTTACTCGCTGCCGGTCTGCACCATTGCAGCCGGCCGGGTTGCTGCTACCAATAACAGACTGGTGCGTCGATCCAGTGCCCGGGTGTATTCATTTAAGCGCAGCTCTTTGTATGCAGAGCACAATAAACTGGCTAGTGACTGCAGTTTGTTTATCAGGCCATCATTTTTGCCCTCTTCCACTTCCAGCAGGATTGCGGTGATATCATACGCGCAACCGAGATACGCAATACAATCACGATACTTACCGTCCATAAACAACATAGTGCCCTGCATCTCGTCACGCGCCAGGCAATGCAGCGCCTGCTGCGGATGACTGTAAACCCAGTCGGCGTGTTTAGTACATAAAAAGGATAGTTGCATAATAGTGTCCTCCGTTAGCTTTAATGTAGACACTCCAGAACCCATTTGCAAATGGTAATTGTTTTTATTTAGATCCCCCAAAGCTTCACTGTTGATAATAATTCTTATTTAGATTAATGTAAGTGTGTGTCTGTTATAAAGTCTTGTGACCCAAACTCAGCTTTGTGGCATGGGGCGGACAACATGTTGTAGTGGGCATCTTGTCTGCCACGAGGGATGGGATATTTCAGGCTCCCCAGTCTTTTTATGCTGGGTAATCGCACTGGCAGTCATTGCCGTTCTTATGCCGCCGCTACTCATCCGGCGGCTTTTTTTATCTGCTTCTCGCAAACAGCTGCCAGTAAGCTGACAACGCTTTTGGTTAACCCTACCCTGGGTTATATCTCAAATAAGAAGTAATACCCGTATCCGATCACAATGGCCGGCATGGCTGAGTACACCGTGGCCAGCATGGCTGCTTTAGGTGATAATGCCAGCGCCGGGAATAATGCATCACCGTCGTTACTGATGGCGTTTCCCAGTAAAGCAGAAAACGGTACTGCCCCCGTCAGGTACAGTGATGTGACCAGTATCTGCGGGCCACAACCGGGAAGAAAGCCAATCAGAATCGCCAGCCCCACCACCGCCGGGCCCATAGTTTGCAACTGTGCAGCAACATCAATCCCCAGAAATACGATAGTCATTTCAAATACTAAAAAGGCTGCCACCACCCAGGCCAGTACAAATTGAGTGTCCAGCGCGGCTTTTTGTTGCCAGTTCACCGGTGCCGGGCAACAATCTTCACTGGCAACAGAGGTATAATCAGTTCCTTCACTGGATAGCGCCCACAGCATAATGCTGACAAAACCCAGACTGGCACCGACCATTAAAAATGTGCTGTCGGTAATGTTTAAAAGCGCCGCTACATTCACCTGAAATGCCAGCAGCATGGCAATTGCCAGTGAGGGCAATGCTACCAGTAACCAGAAAGTGACAGAGACATCAGCCAGCCCTGTCGACGAGTTTACCTGATCATTACCTGCGGAATGATTTTTGTGACTGTCCACACTGTTTTGGTTATTAACAGAAGCAGGAACAAAGTTGTGAAAACGGTTGACCACTAATCCGGTCATGGTACCGGCGACAAAACTTATCGACAGTACCACCGCGGCCTCTGATGGCGCCTGAGCCAGCAACAAAAACGCGGCATCTCCCATGGTGCTAACCAGCACAGCCACTACGGCACCAAAGCTGGTCACGCCCTTAGTGTACTGGGTAACAACAATGATGGCGCCTCCACACCCAGGCAGTACCCCCAGAAAGGCAGCCAGGCCAATTTCGGCCGCGGGATTACTGCGCATGTACTCACCCACTGCTTCAGGATCGACCCTGTGGGTGGCGATGTAATACAGTGCCAGCGACGCATATACAAAAGCAGCTACCTGAAAATAGGCATCACTTAATATCTGTAAGGTTGCCTCCCGTGATACCGGCACCCCCATCAGTACCAGCACAATAGCCGGTAAGAATAGCCGTTTATTGACCACCCACGCGTTAGCCCGAGCGGCAGTTTTTACATGATTCAATGGCGTTAACAAGTCACCCATCTTTTTTCCACTATTCGTCAGGCGTTTCCCTGTGTTGCAGGGAAAACGTCGGGTTATATTGATTCAATAAATGATAACCATTTTCATTTAGATGAGGTAATGAATAGAACACATTGCCCTAATCAGTTTTAGTCATTAATAAGCTAACTTTAATTTTATAAACATGATTGAATAATAATGCGTGAAGATACCGGATTGTGGAGACAGTCACTTTGCTCCACCGTTTTTCATCTTCACTAACTGAACGTTTAAGCGTGGACAGTCACTTTGGCCCACCGCTTTTTGTCTCCACTATCCCCCACGTCAATGCACCATTACAAATGGAAACGATTATCATTTACATTATTATTGCTGTATAGTTCTCGCCAGTTATTGTTCACCTTGTATTAAGAGGCGTAAAGCCCGTTATCATTTAAGGAACACACATGCTACCTAGTTGCTTTACCTATCGTCCTGCCGCCGCCGCTACACTTATGCTGTTCAGTACCATGCCTGTTTTGGCACAGACCGATAACAATGAACCGTCAGATGAAATAGAACATATCGAAGTTGTCGGCGGCTACACGGTTGCGGAACGCATTGATACCGCCACCGGTTTAGGGCTGACGCTGCTTGAAACGCCACAATCTGTCAGTGTCATCACCGCAGAACGGATTCAGGATCAGGCGCTGGATACGGTTATTGAAGTGGTACAGAATACAACCGGAGTATCTTTCAGGGCGCTGGATAATGTGCGTAATACATTGCAGGCCCGGGGCTTTGACATTCAAAGCTATCAGATTGATGGTGTTCCCCTGCCCTGGAGCCTCGCCGCCGATTCCGGCGAAACCATCGCGGATGTCATTTTGTATGACCGGGTGGAATTTGTACGAGGCTCCACCGGCCTGCTCACCGGAGTGGGCGATCCCTCCGGCTCTATCAACCTGGTTCGCAAACACGCTAGCAGTCGCGACTTTAGTGGAACTATCAGTGTGGCTGCGGGCAGCTGGAATAATCTGGAAGCAACCACCGATGTATCGACAGGCTTAAATGAAGCAGGCACTGTACGTGGTCGCGTGGTGGCAAAATACGAAGAAGGCGACTCTTACCTGGATATATTTTCCAATCGATCCAGCGTACTTTACGGCGTCATTGAAGGTGACATCACTGACAATACCCTGCTAAGAGCCGGCCTGAGTTATCAACACAATGTGCCTGAAGGGAATTTTTGGGGAGGCCTTACTGCCCTGTACAGCGATGGCTCGCCAGTGGACTGGGATGTATCAACCTCCACCTCAGCATCCTGGACCCGCTGGGAAACCGAAAACAGTAATTTTTTTGCCAATATTGCGCACACCTTTGATAACGGCTGGGAACTTCAGGCCAATTACAACAAGCTGAAATATAGAAAGCCGAATGTACGACTACTTTATGTGTATGGTGCACTGGACAAAGATACCGGCAGTGGTTTGATTGCCTGGCCGTATCGCTCTGCAGGCGAAAGTGATCTGGATAGTCTGGATATTCAGCTAAAAGGTGATTATCAGCTTTTGGGTAATCTGCATGAATTTGTGGTGGGCGCTCTGTATTCCAAACAGGATGCACTGGTTCAGGTTTATGATGTAATAAGCAGCGACCCTTTGCCGATTGATAATATTTTCACCTAGGATAATCAATGGTCCGAACCTGACTGGAGCGACTCACCCACCTCGGTAGGAGAACAACTGGATACAGAACAAAAAGGGATTTACGCAGCAACCCGTCTGCATCTTTCACCGCGGCTCAAACTGATTGCCGGTGGCCGTATTGCCAGCTGGGAGCGTGAGGGGCAAAGCTACGGCACATCGACTAACTTTGGTGAAACAGGGGTGTTTATTCCCTATGCCGGCCTGTTGTACGACATGTCCGACCAGCACCGTATTTATGCCAGCTACACCGATATTTTCCGGCCCCAGAATGCTCAGAACAGAAACGGCGACTATCTTGATTCGCTGGAAGGAGTCACCTACGAACTGGGCCTGAAAAGCAGCTTTCTGGATGATCGGCTACATACTGCGATGTCAGTATTCAACATTAAGCAGGATAATCTGGCCCAGGATGACGTGGATGCACAGGGAAATCCTTATTTTGTGCCCGGTTCACCGGCAACCGTGGCTCAGCGCGAAGCGCAGGGGACAGAAAGTACCGGTTTTGAAATTGAACTGGTTGGTCAGCCCGTGGATGGCTGGAATATCAATATGGGATGGTCGCAATATCAGGCGCAGGATGCCAGTGGCGTAGATGTTAACCCCAGTTATCCGCGCAAGCAATTTAAAATGTTTACCAGCTATCAGCTGGCTGCTCTGCCGGCACTCACCTTGGGCGGCGGTATTAACTGGATGGATGAGGTGAGTCAGAGTAGCACCAGAGCGGGTGTGGTACAGGAAGCGGTAACCCTTGCCAGCATAATGGTGCGCTACCAGATTACTGAACAGCTGAATATTCAGCTGAACGTGAATAACCTGTTTGACGACAAGTACTACAACTACATTTCCGGGGGTGGACAGGTGCAGTTCGGGCAGCCCAGGTTTACCCAGGTTCGGTTAAGTTATGCGTTATAACAGTGCCAGCGGCTAAAGCCGGGCTATTCGTGTTGGGCAATATACTCAGATAAACGAACAAACTCGTCTGCCAGCGAATTGGTTGGCAGACATTGCCCGGCTCGCCGGTACCAGTAGCGGGCGTTGACCTTATCGCCTTCCATTCGATGCAGGTATCCGTGGATCAGGCACGACAACTCATCGTGATTGTCGTGAACCAAATCATGTGCATCATTCCAGTGATGTTGTTCGACCAGCGCCAGCGCTTTGTGGTGAACCTGTGCCATAAATGGATTCTCCTTTTCTTTTATCCACCCTACTCCCCTTTTAAGCCGCGCTCAACAGGCTGCCGTGTTGTCGGTGTACCCGTACGCTGCAAATACTCGCTTTATATACATAAATTTTTACGATTTAGCCGACTAAAAGCACATCATATCGCTTGGGTTATGATTATTTTTTCGACACACTGACACTGTTGATCAAACAAAAAAGGAACGGGTTAATGGGTCACTCAGCAAGGTATAACGTCCTGGGCAGTGTATCACTGACACTGTCACTGATAATGACAGGTTGTTCACAGTCTGTCTCTGTACCGCAGGATAGCACATCATCTTCGGTTTCATCGCCACACGCCGCTAACTTTACGACTTACAGCGCCGAGACATTTTTTGATACCACCAGCATCTCAGGTAACAGTTTTTCTGCCGACGGTTCAAAAATACTCATCAGCAGCGATGAAAGCGGTATATTCAGTTTGTATGAGGTGGCCGTTAAAACCGGGGAGAAAACCCGGCTGACGCATTTTGATGATTCTACCTACGCTGTACGTTATTTTCCTGATGATGACCGGCTACTGTTCACTAAGGATTCGGGAGGGAATGAGCGTTATCATATCTACGTCAGAGAAACCGATGGCACGGTTAAAGATCTGACGCCGGGAGAAGAAACCCGCGCCGGTTTTATCGGTTTTACCCGGGATGATCAGCATTTTTATATCACCAGCAACCAGCGCGATCCTCAGTTTATGGATTTGTATCAGGTAGACACCGACGACTACACCATGACACCCGTTTATCGCAATCAGCAGGGGCTGGATGTGGGCGCGATCAGCCCTGATGGTCGCTATATTGCGCTGTACAAACAAAATACTAATCGCGACAGTGATACATTTATTCTGGATACCCGCACTCGATCGCTCAAGCCGCAGCAAATATCACAGTACGATAAGCCAGTACAGTTTTACCCGGAAACCTTTTCTCGCGATGGCCGGTTTTTATATTATTCGACCAACGCAGAAAGCGAATTTCTTGAAATATGGAAATACGAGCTGGCCACCGGTAAACACAGTCCGGCCGTGCAGGATGAATGGGATGTCAGCTTTATTTATTTTTCTGATACCGGCCGCTACCAGGTCAGCGGTGTAAACGCCGATGCCAGTACTAAAGTCACCATTACTGACACTCAAACCGACCAGCGCCTGCACTTGCCTGCTCTGCCTGATGGCGACCTGAGTTCGATCAGTTTTTCAGATGACGAACAAACCTTGTCGTTTTATTTAAATGCTGACACCTCACCCAGCAACCTGTATGTATGGGATATTGGCAGCGCGCAGGCCCGCGCCCTGACCAGTACGCTAAGCGAAGAAGTCAACCGAGACGTGCTGGTTGAAAGCGCCATTGTGCGGTTTAACAGTTTTGATGGTATGTCGATTCCCGGCGTTTTGTATAAGCCTAAACAGGCCAGCGCTGACAACCCTGTACCGGCGCTGGTATGGGTACACGGTGGTCCCGGTGGGCAAAGTCGTACCGGTTACAGTGCCACCCAACAATATTTGCTTAATCATGGCTATGCGATATTTGCGGTCAACAATCGCGGCAGCTCCGGTTACGGCAAAACCTTTTATCATCTGGATGACAAAAAACACGGCACGGATGACCTGCAGGATATTGTCTGGGGTAAAAAATATCTGCAAACACTCGACTGGGTGGATAACGACAAAATTGGCATTATGGGAGGCAGCTATGGAGGCTTTATGACCGCCGCAGCGCTGGCCTTTGAACCTGAAGAATTTGAGGCGGGTATCAATGTTTTTGGCGTGACCAACTGGGTACGCACGCTCGAGTCGATTCCACCGTGGTGGGAGAGCTTTAAAAAAGCGCTGTACGATGAAATGGGTGATCCGGCTACAGATGGTAAGCGTCACCGCGCTATATCGCCATTATTTCATGCTGACCAAATCACCAAGCCGCTGATGGTTATTCAGGGCGCCAATGATCCGCGCGTACTGCAGGTAGAAAGCGATGAACTGGTAGAGGCTGTTAAGGCAAACGGCGTTCCGGTGACTTATGTGTTGTTTGACGATGAGGGGCATGGTTTTTCCAAAAAAGAGAACCGGATAACCGCCGCCAAAGCCTATGTGACATTTCTGGATACCTATTTAAAAGGGCTATAAGGTAACACGCCCGGCATTGGTCGGGCGTAGTCATCTTGTCAGTTCAGGTTAATCTGAGTTACTGCAATGCCCCGCCCTCTTGCAGAGAATATACTGCAAAACTTCCCAGCCAGTGGGTCCCTTCATAGTTGTCATCCACGATCGCTGGTAGCGAATGCTTCACATGCGCATCGGCAATGGGTTTAAGGTGACCGTACTTTTGCGGAAACTCCTGCACCAGCCCATATAATGTCCAGGCCCGGCTGAAATTAAGTCCGTCCAGGTGAACCAGCTTGCCGTCGGTGCGATCGCTGACCTTTGCCGTGGCCAGAGTAAAGTTTTTATCTGCCAGCTGGGGCAAAAAGTCATCCAGCCAGGCGGCAAAAGCTTGTTTATCCAGTACCTTACGCATGGCATCCATTTCCTGCAGGCAGGGAGACAAAAAGTCAAACCCGTTGGGCTCCCAGCCCAGCGGACATTGTTTATCACCGGCAAACCAGTCTTTGGCCCGCTTTGCTATTATGGCTTTCAGCTCATTATGTCCGGTGGTGTTGGCATAGTCATAAGCCAGTGACAGGGCAAACCCGGTATTAGGATGTTCACCGGTACGAATGGGATAGACCAGCTTCGGTAAAAATTCGAGATATTTGGCCACCATAAGGTCAGTCAGTGGCTGTAAATTCTGCTCTAATTCACGGGCCAGAGGGTCGTCCCACTGATGTAGTTCCTCAGCCAGTTTAAGCAGCCAGGCCCATCCGTAAGTACGTTCAAAAGAACTGTTTTGCGGAATATCAAAGTACGCGACTTCTGCTTTGATATGATCAGGTGTGATATTGGTTTTCAGCGTCTGGCGAATCGACTGGGCGTTGGCCAGCTCAGGAAAATGCCGTAACAGATTTACCATCATCCAATGTCCATGCACACTGGAATGCCAGTCAAAGCAGCCATAAAACGCCGGATGCAATGCTTTGGGGCTTTTCAGTTGCGTGGCATCATTGAGCACCTGGTTCAGTTTATTCGGATATTCGACGGTTGCGCAATGTTGGGGCATTGCCGCTAACCGGTTAGCTTCAGACAGGCTTAGTTCAGGGGTTTGGGCACTCACCGACCAACTGGAAAAGGCGGTGGTTAACGTCAGCCCGGCCAGCAAAGATAAGGAAAATCGCTTCATATCGCTTTTTTTATCGTTGTTTTTGATGCCCGCTACTATGCCAACTCCGTCAGTATTAAACAAGGCAGCCGTGGACGTGGCAGCCTTCAACCTGCCCCTTTTTCATCACAAAGCCCGGCCCATTACCTAAGCCTGAGGATAATGGGCTGCACAAGGAGCGAGATCAGAATGCGGTACTTAGCCACACCCACAATTTATCTGTATCAACGTTGACATCATCAGCTGAGTAAGTGGCATATTTCACACCCAGCGTAAACGCATCATCCACCTTTGTGACATACTGGGCATTAAGCTCACTGCCAAGGTCACTGACTGTATCGCTGGCCTTGTCAGCCTCAAAATTGTGATAAGCCACCAGCTACGCCTGTTTGTCGGCCAACCGGGCCGGCTAGGCTGACTCAACCCGGTACACCCGCTCCAGCTCACTGAGTCCAACACCATTTCTCTTACGTACTTTCAGCTGGGCGGGAATACGTTCTTTCAGCGCTTCAATATGGCTGATAACGCCAATCATCTTGCCCGACGCATTCAGGTTATCCAGCGCATCAAGTGCAATATCCAGGGTCTGCGCGTCCAGTGTGCCAAACCCTTCATCCAGAAACAGGGAGTCGATGCTGGTTTTGTGACTGACCAGATCTGACAGCGCCAGTGCCAGCGCCAGACTAACCAGAAAGCTTTCGCCACCGGATAAGGTTTTGGTGTCGCGTTCGACATCTCCCTGCCAGGTGTCCAGAACGGTCAGTGCCAGACCTTCGGCGTCTTTGCGCTTAAGTAAGTACCGGCCATGCAGGCGGGCCAGTTGCTGGTTGGCCAGGTACACCAGATTATCCAGCGTCAGGCCCTGGGCAAATTTTCTGAACTTATCTCCGCTGGCTGAGCCTATCAGCGAGTGCAGGTAGCTAATATCATCAAAGTGCTGCTGACGCTGCTGCATATCAGAGGCCATAGCCTGCTGTCGCTCCCGCTGCCGGGCATCATGCTCAAGTTGCTGGGTAACCTGTCCGGCGCGGGTCAGTAGCGTATTTATCTGCTGCTGCACTTCTTCACGTTGCTGCCGGACCTGGTCTTCCGCCTGCTGCTGCCATTGCGGGGCGTTTTCATGATCACGCAGTTGCTCATAGTGTTGTTCATGCTGTTTTGCCACGGCGGTCGCCTGCTGCTGACGGGTATCCAGCTGCTGTTTTAAACCGGTCAGACGTTGCTGCTCTTCTTCGCTTAGTAATGCCTGCCTGAATGCTTCTGCGCTGGCAAAGTCACTTTGCTCCAGTTTGGTTGCCCACTGGGTTTGAGCAGTTTGTGCTTGTTGACCAGTCTGTGCCAGCCTTTCTTCAGCATGCTGACAGCTGACCGATATTTCAGTTACCTTACGCTCAGCAACGCCGGCAGACTCCCGGGCCTGATTTACAGCAGACTCCGCTGACGTCAGTTGTTGCTGTTGCCGATGGCGCTCCTGCTCAATCTGTTTTTCACCAAATAAGGTCTGACGCTGCTGCTGTAAACCGGCCAGCGCATGATTTAGCGTTTCGACGCGCTGCTGATGCGCCTGATATTCCTGCTCAGCCTGCTTCTGTGTTTCTTGCATCTCCTGTACCGCAGCGCTCAGCTTACCGATGTCCTGTTCAAGCTGTTGTAACTGCTCATGCTGCTGTTGATATTGTTCATAGCGCGCTGACATTTCAGTAAACCAGCGGCCAAAATCTGTCGGTACATTCAGACCCTGCTCTTCAATAGCCTGAGCCAGCGCCTGTTCCCGTTGGGTCAAGGCTTTGCTGTTTTCATCAAGCTCGGTGGCGTTCTGCGCCAGGGTTTGCTCCGCCTGGCTAACTGCCTGTTGCTGCACCGTCTGTTTGTCGGTCAGCACCTGCACATGAGCCGTGGCATTCTCAACCTCCTGCAGTGCCAGCGATTCTGCTTTTTCAGCCGCCTCACAAGCCTGAACCTGCTCGGTGAGCATGCTGATCTGTTGCTCAAAGTCGGTTTGTAGCTGTTTTGCAGCGCCTGATTTATCTATCTCTTCATGCCACTGAAAGCCGATGTGACTGAGCCTTTTTTGTAGCCCGCCCCAGGTGTGACGCTCACTGGCTAACGAGGTATCCAATGCTGCAATCCGGTTCTGGTTATACGCCAGCGTCTGCTGTTTCTCATCCAGCTCAGCCTTTACAGCCTGACCCTGCTCTTTGATCTCTTTTACCATGGTCTGGGCGGCATCGCGCCGGGCAATGGTATCGGGCACGTCAACCTGCATACTGGTTATGTTGTGTTCTGTTGCGCCGCACAACGGGCAGTGATCACCCGGGTTTAGCTGACTTCGGTAGGCTGCCAGCTCTGCTTCCTGACTGACCAGACGGGATAAATCTTCAGCCAGTTGCAGCTGATGATTGTATTTGTCCAGCAACGCTTTACGCTGCTCGCCCAGCTCTTCGATACTGTTTTCAAGGCTGGCTTGCTGCGCTTTCAGGTCCGCTTGTTCCTGCTGCCACTGCTGATAATTTTGCTGGGTAGATACAGCAAGGTGGCAATCCTGCCAATGGTTGTTTATGACAGTCAGACGTTGCTGTAAGTCAGCTTTACTGCCATTTTGTGTACTTTGCAGCGCCTGGTTTTGCGCCCTGGCCTGCTCGGCCTGCTTAGCACTCTCCTGCTGCCGAATCACGGCTTTGCGGGCTGCTTCGGCAGTCTCCTCCAGCCTACGGCTGGCTGCATTCAGCTGTTCGCTAACCTGCGAGTGTCGGGTTGTCAGCTGTTGTTGCTGCCCTTCTAACTGAGTCAGTCGCTCATACGAGGCTTCCCAGCCTGGTAAGTGCCGGCCAAGATCAGAGTAAGACTTATATTGCGCAAGATCAGCGCTAAGTGTGTCACGCTGCTTTTCATGTTTGGCAATATCCTGTTGTTTAGCGTGCAGTGAGTCTGTCAGCCGGTGATATTTTTGCTGTGCCTTTGTGGTGGCCGCCTGCTCATCACTTAGTCCCTGCTGTTGGTAACGAATATTCTGGTCAAGCGGAATCACCTGCTCGCTGAGTAATTGCTCAAGCTCAGCAGATTGCCGGCGCTGTAACTGATACGCCTGCTCAGCCTCATTAAATACTTGCTGGCACTGCTTCTGCTGCGCTGTGGCCTGTTGCAACGCCTGCTGCTGAATGGTGTGCTGCTGGCTCGCCTGCGTACGCTGCTGGCGGGCTTCCTCACACTGCTGCCATACAGGGCGTAGCTTTTCTGCCGGCGCACTTTTGGCCAGCTTCGCAAGCTCAGGCCCGGCCTCCTGGATTGCCGCTGCGGCCTGCTGTAGTTCGTCACGCGCTCGGTTGCGCTGAGCCTCTGCATGATGAACATCTTCCCACCAGCGTAAATGCCGGGAGAGTTGCTCTGACTGTAAGCCCAGTGATGCCTGCTGCCGAGAAAGCGCATCACGTTCTTCAGTCAATGCATGTAACACATCAGACGACAGCAACTCTACGGCTTCTGAGCGGGCTTTAAGGGTTGCCAGCTCAGCTTTTTCACTGGCATGTTGTTCGTGCACAGTGCGCGATATACGCCCGTAAATATCGGTACCGGTCAGCTCTTCCAGTAAGCCGGCCCGGTCGGCCTCGTTGGCATTTAAAAAGGCCGCGAAGTCACCTTGTGACAACATCATTGATTTGGTGAAACGGCTAAAATCCAGGCCCGTCAATGCTTCAACTTCGTCGGTTTTTTGTCTGATTTGTGTGGCCAGTACCTTGCCGCCGTCTACTTCAGCCAGCTCAGCATCTGCAGGTTGTAGCTTGCCATCGGGTTTACCCCGCGCCCGGCGCATTGACCAGAAGGCCCGGTAGGCTTTGTTTTTAACTTCAAATTCCACTTCAGCCAGACATTCGGACTCACCGCGCGTCATAATCTCATTAGACGAGGCAGACAGCGGCCCCAGCCGGGGTGTCTGATGATAAAGCGCCAGACAGATGGCATCCAGTAAGGTGGTTTTACCGGCGCCTGTCGGCCCGGTAATCGCAAACAGACCGTTATCGGCAAATGGCTCGGCAGTGAAATCAACTTTCCACTCCCCTTTCAGACTGTTCAGGTTTTTCAGACGCAGCGAAAGAATTCTCATGATGCCTCCTCCGGGTTCTGCGTAGCGCTAAGCACCTGTTTAAACTGCATACGGATACGGGCCTTGCGCTGCCTCTCCTCATCCCCCTCAAACACTTCCATATCCAGTCTTTTATCAAACACTTCAGTAGGTGTTAGCTCATGCAGGCTTTCTTTGCTTTGCCGGGTCAGCGCTTCGCGTCTGGGGTTTCTGGCACGGCGCAGTTGCAATACATCGGCATTCAGCGGCTCGGTTAACGTCTGAATTCGACTTTGCAGATCGCTAAGATAATCCTGATTCTCTACTTCAATGCTCAGCCAAACCGTCTGCGATGCGTTAGCATACACCTGAAGCGACTCGGCAAGTTGCTCCAGAGTGCCCGTGTGCACTGCCATAGGCTGAAAAAGCGGTACCTGCAACGTATCGACCGACACCCGACGACCTTGTTCAAATTCCACCAGCACCACCTGTTTACGGGTACCCAGCTCATCAAAACTCAGTGGAATGGGCGAGCCGCTGTAACGTATATGGTCTTGTTTGGCCACTTTCTGAGGACGGTGAATGTGTCCTAGCGCAATATAATCCGCAGGCGGAAAACCATCAGCCGCAAAGCCTTCGAGCGTGCCGATGTAAATGTCACGAACACTGTCAGAGGTCGATACGCCCAGCGCGGTCAGGTGACCGGTTGCCAGAATTGGAATGTCCTGCCCGAGTTGCTGTTTTTTATCCACCGCGCGCTGGTAAATATCATGATAGTGCGCCGATATCGCTTCACCCAGTGCCTGACGCTTCTGCAAACCGGACTCACCGGCCTGGCTTTGCAACACATCTTTGGGCCGTACAAACGGGATCGCGCAGACCAGCGCGGCCACCTCGCCCTGCCTGTTATGCACCTCAACCACCTGCTGGTCGGCCGGTAAGGCCGTGCTGGCAATCACCTGGGTATTGAGCTGGGCCAGCAGCTGCCGGGATTCATTAAGCACAGATACCGAGTCGTGATTACCCCCGAGCACGAGCAGCTGACACCCGGTTTGTTGAAGCTGTACAATAAACTGATTGTACATTTCCCGGGCATAACTGGGCGGCGTACTGGTATCAAAAATATCCCCCGCCACAATCACCAGATCCACGCCTTGCGTGGCAACCTGCTCAACTAACCAGCTCAGAAATGCCTGATGCTCGTCTTTTCGGGTTTTCGTAAAAAAACTCTGACCCAGATGCCAGTCAGAGGTATGCAGCACTTTCAACCGAAACTCCTTGAATTTGAACTAACACAAACACGTGCTCGCGCCGTGGCCGGACACACCACTTACTGACTAACCCTACACTGGGCTGACAGCAAAAACTATGATCTTTTGTCCAGTATTTTATTGTGCAAAGCGCAAGTATGCTTGTTCAAAAGCCGCTTGTCGAATAAGTGCCAGGGCAGTTTCTCATGAGGCCACATTACCCCGTTTAATATCCGGCTATACCGCCTGAGCTGGCACCCTGTTCGTATGAAATACCAGCACCATAATTAACAGAGAGTTAAAGACTTGTTACTAAAGTATAAGACCAGAGTCGCATTGTGACCTTGGCAGACGCTGCATAGACTGGCTGCTCATTCGAACAACGATGAGGTGAGCAGTGTCACAGGAAACAACATCGGATTACACGTCTTTGTCCAGACCGGCGTCTGAATTCAACAGCCGGGCAGAATATCTTGATCACGAATTACAGGTGATGTCACCCCGGCGCTGGCGCCCTAACCTGCCCACGCGCGACTATCGCTTTGAATGGGAAGATCTGGTCCCGGGTATGGCCGCCACCATCGGTAAAATTGTGATGGTCGCTGCCGTTGTCGGTGCATTTGCCGCACCTCTGGGATTGTCCTCTGAGTTTGTGATTGAAAATACCCGCTTCGAGCTGTTGATTGCCGCAGTGCTGTTTGTCATCCTGATTTCTGGTTTTTTAAACCCGTCAGCAAATCTGGCGGGCACTCATGGTCCTTTGCTACCACTGGTGCCATTAATGGTGGCCTCTGGCGGTCACCCCATGGCACTGGGTTTGCTCATTGGTGTCTTCGGTTTCATTCTGGGTATCACCAAAGGTGGCAGCATTCTGGCCAAACTCACCAGTAACGGAGTCTGTGGCGGCCTGCTGCTTTACCTGGGCTTTATAGGTATCAGCGGACAAGTCACAAAACTGTTTAGCTGGGCTGAGAGCTTCAATATGGGTTATCTGGCATTTGTCGTACTGATTGCCACTATTTTGATGTATGGCTGGCTGGAGCATATTCAAAAACGCTGGCTGGCGATTCCGCTGGGTGCCGGTATGGCTGCAGTTATTGCCCTTGCTATGGGCGCCCCGTTTGAGTTTACCACTTCGCCGGGTGTGCCTAATCTGAATCCGGCTTACTGGTGGGGTGAAAACACCGGCTGGCAACTGGGCCTGCCTGACTGGTCTAATTTTGTGGCGGTACTGCCGTTTGCCGTGCTGGCCGTGGCGATGTGGTCACCGGATTTTCTGGGGCATCAGGTATTTCAAAAGCTCAGCTACCCGAAAAACTCAACGAAGGTACAGATGAATATTGATGACACCATGATGGCTGCTTCTACCCGTCAGGCTGTTGGCAGTTTGCTGGGCGGCGGTAACATTTCATCGTCCTGGGGAACCTATATTATTCCGGCCTCTATTGCCCGTCGCCCGATCCCTGCCGGTGCGGTAGTAACCGGTGTGCTGTGTATTATTGCTGCATTGTGGGGCTACCCGATGGATTTAGCTGTATGGCCACCGGTATTGTCGGTTGCCCTGATCGTCGGCGTATTCCTGCCTCTGATGGAAGCTGGTATGCAAATGACCCGCGAAGGCAAAACCACGCAGTCTGCGGCTATGGTGGTGATTTCCTCAGTACTGGTTAATCCGGTATTTGGCTGGTCGTTTGCCATGCTGATGGATAATCTGGGCCTTATCGGCTGTAAAGAGCGCTCAAAAGAGCTGGGCAAAGCCGGTCGCTGGGTTATTCCGGGCATCACTTTTGCCATCCTGTGTATTGTGATGGCAATTATCGGTATGTTTCCCGGCGTTCCGGCGCTGGTCGATACTTTTAATTAACCTCAGTAAAAGAGGGCGTCTGCCCTCTTTTACCCTTCTGCTTTTTCCCAGTCTGCCACTATTTTGGTGCTGGTCCACAAGAACATTCCTATCGATAGCCCATAAGGGATAACCAGGTACAGCAATGCCTGGCGCAATGCAGCCACCTCACCCATGGTTGGTACCAGGGCCTGACTGACAATACCGGTAATGGTAGGGCCGCCGCCCAGCGCAATAATATTAAGCACGAAAAAGAACAGCGCCGTGGACATGGCACGAACATTTGAAGGGGCCAACGTTTGCGCCATCGCAAAGCTTGGGCCCAGGTAGGAGCCGCTGGTAAATAACAAAAAGGTCAGTAGCCCAACCGACAGCCACAGGTTTTCTACTTGCAGGGAGAAGAAAAATGCCGGTGTTCCAATAGCCAGCATGATAGCCGGCAGAAGCGCATATGCCTGTTTATTATGCTTGCCCCATTTATCTGCCAGCACCCCACCCAGCCAAACGCCCAGCGCGTAAGCAGTACCATTAGCCAGCCCGAATACGACCAGCAGAGTAGTCACATCCAGCCCGGCAAAAGCCCGCACATAATAGTCGATGATCCAGGTTGAGATGGCGTAGTTACCAAATGAGCCAAACGATATTCCCAGCGCCATACCCCACCAGGTAGGAATACGCAGTAATGCTTTTAATGACTGTGTGACTGTTGGCCCGTTGCCAGCAGACGGCGCGCTGCAGGCCTGAGTACGCACCGGCTCTTTTACGGTAAATTTGAGTAACAGAGCCAGAATCACTCCGGGCAAGCCCACACTTATCATGACTGTACGCCAGTCAGCTGCGCCCCCCTGCAGGAAAAACGCCGAGGCAAAAAACGCCAGCATAACCCCAAATGGAATACCCAGTGAATAAATAGCCAGCGCCCCGGCTCGCTTTTCCTTTGGAAACAGATCCGAAATAATACTGTGCGAGGGCGGACTACCGCCAGCTTCACCAATCCCTACCCCAATGCGGGCAATGGCCAGTTGCATATAGTTGGAAGCCAGACCAGATGCCGCTGTAAAACCACTCCACAGGGTCAGGGATATGGCAATAATATTTACCCGGCTGTAGCGGTCGGCCAGCCAGGCAATCGGAATACCAACCACGGTGTATAACAGCGCAAAATAAATGCCCTTCAGCCAGCCGAGCTGGGCATCATCCAGCCCCAAGTCGGCTTTAATAAACGGCGATAAAATCCCAATAATCTGGCGGTCAATAAAATTGAAGGCGTAAACGAGTGTCAGGATCAGCAGAACATAGTTGCGGTAGCCATTTGATACCGTTGTGTGGGTGTCCGGTGTATCAGTTGGTATTGCGGTAGCCTGAGTATGAGCCATCTCAACGTCCCTGAATAGAATAGGAACACCAGTCTAGGCAGATGGCGAAAATACAAACAACTAAATGTTATTTATTTGTTAATATAAGTTCTGATTAGGGGGCGTATTCAGCTTGTAAGCTCAGGTCGCATCCACAGCCAAATTAGCGTGGCGGCCATCACGGCAACGGTAGGTATAATGATCATACCGGGCATACTGCTCAACACCATGACCACCACCGAGAGCGTCATGCCTGCCGAGGCAGCATATTTTGCCTTACGTGGAACACAGCGACCATTATTCCAGTTATACAATAAGGGGCCAAAGGTAGGATGACGCTCCAGCCAGGCTTCTAACGCCGGGCAGCTGCGCGCTGCCATCCAGGCCGCAGCCAGCACAAATACGGTGGTGGGCATACCCGGCACCACCGCACCGATAATTCCCAGTCCCAGGCTGATAAAGGCGCCACACAGCAGCATCCACCGGTACGGAGCGGTGATGATTCGCTTTGTTTGTTGTGTCTGACCGGCCATAAACTCCTGCCTGCTACGTCATAAATGCCTGTTAGCCTGCTTTAATGATAGCAGGTTCAATGGCGATGACTGAAAACCTTTAACGTTATTATGCTTAATTTAAACCCGTGCACACATGCGCTGGATCAATACAAGCGACTCAGGCCAGCGGCGGGCCGGAAAAAACACCGCGGATTTTTTCAAACAGCCAGCTGAATGCCGGCCCCCGCAGACGCCCTTTTGGAAACACCACATCTACCGGTACCGTCCAGGTTTTATGGTCAAAGGCGACCGATATTTTTGTTAAGCGCCCCTGCGCTATCAGCGACGTGGCCAGAAATGCCGGTACATACGCCCAGCCAGCCTGCTGTTCAACCAGTGCCAGCGCCTGAGCATGACTTGAACACCACCAGACTCTGGGCGTCAGGCTAATCAGCTGCAATGATTCTTCCTGCATTCGTCCACGAATGGCAATTTGCCGGTGAGCCACCAACTGACTGGTTGAGCTGACAGTTTGTGCAGCCAGTGCAAAATCAGGATGACATATCGGTATACATTCAACCTGCCCGATATAACTAATATCGGCCTGACGTATCACCTCCAGCTCCGAGAACATCACTCCCATATCCAGCTCTCCACTGATTGCTGCGTAACCGATATCGGTCGATGGCATCATTTGCAAATCCAGCTGCAGATGGGCAAAACGCTCTCCCAGCTCCTTTATGACATCGATCATCAGCGGGTGCATCAGGCCGTCATCTACCGCCACCAGTAACGATGATTCTTCCTGAAGATTAATAGAACGGGCAATCTTCTCGATCTGTCCGGACTGAGACAACACAGCCTGCGCTTCAGCCAGTAAGCGATGACCGGCCGGTGTCAGCGTAGGGCTTCGGGTTGTCCGGTCAAACAGGGTCACGCCCAGATCAATTTCCAGAGAACTCACGCCATGACTGACCGCCGACTGAACTTTGCCCATTTTCCTGGCACAGGCTGAAAAGGATCCCAGCTCCGCAGAGAGCACAAACATGTGTAACTGTTCCAGACTCAACATATCTAAAATTTCGATATTAACTAACTTTCTTTCATCATATATCAAGATAGAATGCACGCAACATTCAAACAACCGGAGTCAACAAATGGGATGGATTTATTTAGTGATGGCTGGCCTGACCGAAATTGGCTGGCCGGTTGGTCTTAAAATGGCGCAAACAGGGCAGTATAAAATTCTGGGCGTGATCATCGCCATCATCTTTATGGCCACCAGCGGTACTTTGCTGTTTGCTGCCCAGAAAAGTATTCCGCTGGGCACCGCCTACGCGGTATGGACAGGCATCGGCGCCGCGGGCACCTTTTTAATAGGCGTACTGTTTTATGGTGATGCCGCCTCATTGGGCCGTTATCTGGGGGTAATGCTGATCATTTCGGGCGTGGTCACATTAAAAATTGCCCAGTAACATAAAGCGATTCCGTATCGGCTGGCCCTGCGACTGGACGTAGCCCCCAGTCGCAGAGCCGGTATCAAAGCCGTTTATGCCGAGTGCCGGTTCTGCTGATAATTGGTCGAGGTCATGGCTGCCAGCTTAGGAAAACGCCAGTACCCCCAGCCAACCACAGCAAATGCAGTGCAGGCCCCGATAAATGCTGCATTAACCGGTCCCAGTGCAGCGGCCACCGAGCCGGCCCTGAAATCGCCCAGCTGATTAGATGTGGAGATAAACAGGGAATTGAGCGCGCCGACCCGCCCGCGCAGGGCATCCGGGGTATTATGCTGCACTACCGCGCCGCGAATAACCACGCTAAACATATCTGATGCGCCATACACAAATAAACACACGCAAGCCAGCCATAGCGAGTCAGCCAGCGCAAACCCCAGAACAGACACGGCAAATATCAGTAACGCCCTGAACAGGGTATGTCCGGCCTGATCAAAGTCATTTTTGTAGCGGGATAAATACAGCCCGACCAGTACCGCGCCAATAGCCGGCATCGCCCGCATCAGCCCCAGCCCCTGCGGTCCTACCTCAAGGATATCGGCCGCATACACCGGCAACAGGGCCACTACACTGCCACCCAGTACAATCAGCACATCCAGCAGCAAACTGCCCAGCACCAGCGAGTTGTTCTGTAAAAAGCTGAAACCCTGCCACAATGCCCGTTTACTACGCTGGGTGCCGGTATTGGCCGGCCCGATAGCCGGCAGCAACAGAAAACAGCCGCTAATTAGCACGCAAATTCCCACTGCCACCCAGTACAAGGTGTAATCCAGCCAGCTAATCAGCATCCCGGCAATAAACGGGCCCATTGTCATGGCTAAATTCCACACCGTACCGGTTAATGCCACCGCTGCGCTGATTCGCTCAGCCGGCACCAGGTTGGGTACAATGGCCTGTAATGAGGGCGACAGAAAGGCTTTTACTGTACCCAGCCCGCTGAGCATCAGCAGCAGTATCCACTTATTGAATTCGCCGGACTGCATCTGCCAGGCAATCCCGGCCAGAATAACAAGCCACGCCAGCGCACCAACCTGTAACACACGTTTTCGCGAGACATGATCGGCCACCCAGCCGGTAACCACAAAAAACAGATACACAGGCGCGATCATAAATAATCCCACCAGCGCCAGGTCAAACGGATCACGGGTGGTAATATACAGGTGCCAGGCAACGGCGGTTCCCACAATGGAATCGATCAGGCTGAACAACCCCCGGCCCACCAGAAAGGCGTAAAATCCGGTCGAAAAACGCGTAGACAAAAGCAAAAATCCCTACAAAACACACTTTCTGCCAGATTACCATCAAACTGCCGGTAATCCATTTCGCTATATGGGATATCCGGTTCGCTTTTGTTGTTTTACCCTCCTGTCTGCGTAAAAAGCCCTGCAGGGTCATTTCATCGGTTTATCTGGCTTCCTGCCCGTGGTTTTTTTCGCTACTGCGCTGCATTCGCTTTTCAATCAGGTGGCACAGGTGTCCACTTACCAAAATGAGAGGCCAATGTCATTTACGCTATCGAGCTCTTCTAACACTGACTCATTCAAGATGGTGACCTCCATCCAACTTTGCATATTCATTGCTCTAGACGAAGAGCTGTTACAGGCTATTCAAATAATGTGATACCGGATGCTGAACTGAGGTATAGCTTTTTTAAGAGGGCTCTCTTGCAATATTCAAAAGTTCTGTCGGCCACTCTTTGACTGACACAACTGGCGGTTTCAGATACATCGGCCTCTGAGGTTCTGAAAGTATTCCTAGTATCAAACATCGCCTGACGAGCATTGTTCCAAGAGCATAAAATCTTATGATTCCGATGCAATTGAGAGCTCTGAAAAAATCAAACAATGCCATATCAAGCCATAAACCCTTGAACTAGTGACTAGATTTAATTATTCTTTCGCCGCTTCTGAAAGAGCTCCGACCAGCTTCTATATCC
Source organism: Salinimonas lutimaris (assembly GCF_005222225.1). Lineage (GTDB taxonomy): Bacteria > Pseudomonadota > Gammaproteobacteria > Enterobacterales > Alteromonadaceae > Alteromonas > Alteromonas lutimaris. Next base: position 1,649,884 of record NZ_CP036536.1, on the reverse strand, counting down.
ATGTTTGAGAAGAAAAAATTTCTTTTAGAGAAATAGAGCCTATGACGGAAAGGATTTCAGAGTTGTAGCTTTCATCAAGGAAAAATAAAATAATGAAAAATAGAAAAGTATCACTTTTGTCGCTGGCTGCGATAGCGGCACTATCTGCATGCTCATCAACAACTCCCAACGCCCCTGAAAAGCCAACAGTTAACATAGTTCAATCTGAGCTTCCGGTGTATGCGAAATTGTCAAAAAGTGATGATGGTAGATACCATTTTACTTCGTTCAGTTTTAATAACATGGGTCAATCAATCAATCTCAATAACCTTAAACATAACTTTAACACCAAAGAGGTTGAGTGCGAGAAAGGCTTGATGAACAACAATAGCGCCATCTGTAATGATGATATCGAATTCCGCGGCTATACAGTGGATGGTGGGGATGTACTGAAGTCAACTGTTGGTAATGCAGCACTTGCTTTGTTTACAGGGGGATTAGGCATTATCGGAGCTGGTGCACACTATACTTCAGTGTTTGATCACGATGCATTCGATAACGCTCTTAAGCAGGCTTTAGGTGAAATAGATCGCAATACCTTGATAGCTGGTGCCAATAATGTTTACCAGGAAAATAAGAGACAAATCGATACCTCGAACCAGAAGTTAATAGAGCGGTTGGATTCTATACAAAAATCGCTACCTAAACGGATTAAACTTATCGATAATTCGGGGGTTTACAACGGCAAACCGGATGTTTCAGCTACGATTAAAAAGCAAGTCCCATCACTTGATTACTCTGGTAAATGGACAAATCTGGGCGAATTAAAAGCCACACTGAATAAGCGTGCCGATGAAAACATTGAGACCGCTGAATTGAAATTGAACTGTAAGAAGCATCGCTCTTTCAATATTATTACGAAGAACTGTGACCAAAAATGGGGAGTTAAGGGTCGCGCAAAACTGGCTGATGTTGAGTATGTTGTACAATCCGCTAACCAATATCGCTTGCAGCCTCAACCCGAATTGATAGATGAATATATTGAGATAAAAGTAGACAAATTTGGTGGTGTGCAAATAGCAAACAAAACCGATTCATTTGTTACTCTAAACAGTGTTTCATTTTACTTTGGCGGTGATATAGAAACCGAGAAGAAAATTGGAGTTGAAATTCCACCGAATGCAATAGATACATCGTTCACTCTTAACAACTATAGAATTTATAAAAACAATACAGTTATAGGAGGATTTCAAAAAAAGCATTTCGATTTATCTAAAGAAGTAGGTCTTGCTGTGAAATATAAGATAATAAACTCTGACATTGAAAAAACACTGTATAACACGGTATCGCTGAAAGTACGCGATATCGGTGGTCGCGTTATCTAATTATTAATGGCGTGCCACTTAAAAAATGCCCTGCCTGTTAGCAGGGCATTTTTTAGCACTACAGTATCTATGTAAGTGGCACTATCACCCGCTAAGAAGAACACAGAGTACCAATACAAACAAACCTATCATTAAGCTTCTATAATGCAGTGACTCCTCCATATCAAGTTCCCGGCTTGCCGGATTACACAAGGGGCTCACCCCGAAGGTGGTCAAAGCAAGCATCAAAAACTGATGGATAAACGTGATTTACAAGTCACGCATGTGAGTCTTCTTTGTCATAGTGATTTCCTGTTTGGTAAAGCTCAGGATTAACTAGTTTTGGATGAGGAGAATTCTGACGATTGATACTGGAGCAACGAGCTGGAAGCTAGAGACGGTAAATTAGGAATGAATGATCAGATAAGAAAATTAAAATTGTACTACTGTATAATGTGACAATTGTGGGACGCTCTTTTTACGAGCAATCAATGAGCGGGGTAAATCATTGAAAAGTAGGAGAGATTGGTCGGTGTGAGAGGATTTGAACCTCCGACCCCTGACACCCCATGACAGTGCGCTACCAAGCTGCGCCACACACCGACCGAAAGAGCGGACAAGTTTACTTATATTTCGTCTTAATGCAACGGTTTACCTCATAATTTCTGTGAATTGCTGTCTGGTTGGCGACATTTCATCCAAACGCTGAAATATCGCCTTTAAATCGACTAATATATCATCAGCATTACTCGCTACCGGCTTGCGCTATGTGTTTGAATCTTATCGCCGCGCCTCCTGCTCCGGCTAATTTAAGTGTAAGAGTGTCATCGGCGCTGACCTGCTGTCGGGTAATCGCAATGTCGTACGGGTTTGTTTGCCAGTCTGCCTGCTCGCCATCCTGATACACCTGCGCCTCAAAGGTTTCGCCTTTGGGTAAAAAATTAAGCGGCACGGTCACTTCCCGGCTGTCTTCGTTGGTGATAGCGCCCAGATACCAGTCTTTGCCGCTATAATGCCGGTGCGCTCTTTCCTGACGCGCGATAACCACAAACTGCCCGACCTCACCCTGTAAGGCCACACTGTGTTCCCAGTCAGTGGGAACATCCTTAATGAACTGGAACGGGCCGGGTCTGGCTTCGTAGTTTTCTGGCAAGTCTGCTGCCATCTGAATGGGGCTGTAAATCACTACATACTCTGCCAGTTGTTTGGCGATAGTGGTTTGGGGGCGCATGTACTTCGTGCGGCCATGCTCTTCGGTGCCGCCCTTGATGGGTGGGTAGTCCAGATCGAAGATGCCGGGTGTGAAATCCATCGGGCCCGACAGCATTCGGGTAAAGGCCAGCATCGGCACATGATTAGGCGGATTAGGCGCAGCCCAGCCAGAGTTGTATTCCTGTCCGCGGGCGCTTTCCCGGGAAATCCAGTTTGGATAAGTGCGGCGCAAGCCGGTGTCTTTCACCGACTCATGCGTGTTAATGGCAATCTGATATTTTGCGGCCGTTTTTATATTATTCAGAAAATGATTAACCACTGGCTGGCTGTCAGTGTATTCCAGTCTGTCTATTCCTTTTTCATCTGTGACCTTCAGACTTTGGCCGTGTGCAACGTAACCGGTTTTGATCTGCTCTACACCCATTTTCTGATACAGCGCAAAACCGGCATCCATTTGTTTTTCATAATGCGTAATGCCGCCGGATGTTTCGTGATGCCCGACCAGCTTAACGCCTTTTTTGCGGCCGTAATCGGTTACCGCTTTTAAATCAAAATCCGGATAACTTTCGGTAAAAGAAAATAGTTCAGAATTTTGAATCCAGTCACCGTCCCAGCCTTTGTTCCAGCCTTCCACCAGAACACCGTCAAACCCGTGCTGCGCCGCAAAATCGATATAACGCTTGGTGTTTTTTGTGGTCGCACCGTGCTGCTCGCCCGATCCCCAGGTGTACTTTTGAATATGCATGCCCCACCAGATACCGATGTATTTCCCGGGTGTAACCCAGCTTACATCATCCAACTGATTTGGCTCATTCAGGTTTAGCGTCAGATGTGAGTTAATTAAACCCACCGCATCAGGAGCAATTTGTACCGTTCGCCAGGGAGTGGTAAAACTACCGGACTTTTTCACTTTGCTGCCGTCGGCCCGCGGTGCCAGATTTACCTCAAACCGCCCCAGCTGTTGCCAGTCCAGGCTCATGCCGGCGAAATCGGTCAGTGCCGCTTCATGAATAGCCAGGTGCGTACCGTTTGCCATTTTAATTGTCATGGGCGTGCTGGCCAGCAGTACATCCTTCACCGGGGTTTCACGATAAAGATATTCCTGACGATCAAAGCCCTGCCCCGGTATCCAGAAAGCGGTTGCGGTGTGTGAATCGGGAATCCAGAATTCTGTCATTTCGCGGGTAATGGTCACCGCCTGATTGTGGTTAAAACGGTAGCGAAAGCCAAGACCATCGTTAAATACTTTAACCTCCACATCAAATGTGCGGGTTTTGTCCTGCTTATGCGTAAATGCCACCACCAGTTCATTGTAGTGGTTACGAATCAGACGCTGCTCGCCCCAGGGCTGCTGCCAGGTGCTGTCGTGACTACTGCGACTGACTTCAGACAACGCAAGATGCCGGAACACCGACGGCTGTTCAGCAAACGCAAAGCCTAAGCGGCTGGGCCGGATAATCTGCTGGTCATTCAGTGTGACAGAATACTGGGCATATTCATGAGAATCCGTGAAGGTAAACGTAATTTGTCCATCGGGGGAAGATACAGATAAGGATTCAGCCAGCGCCAATGGGCATAAAAGCAGGCTGAGTATTATGGTTAGAACAACGCGTGGTCGCATGAGGCTATCCTGAAGGTCACAAAGCTTGTGATTTAAGATAGCAACTCACGCTCATTATTTACAATTTATTTACACAAATTAGATTGTTACTGCGTTGGTAACCGTGAGGCCTCTCAGGCGTCGTCTTTCCCGTCTGAATCAATCCGGCTGGCTACCGCGCCGGCCTGCCCTTTATATTTTGCATCTGCACGCGCGTTGTAGGGTTTTTCGGCTGGCTGCGACATGACCTCAAAACTTAGTGCGCCAATTTTCATCAGTGGGCGTAGTGCCAGAGGCAGCTTACCACTGTTGAAAAACTCCAGCACAATATTGCCAGACCAGCCCGGGTCAATCCGGTGTGCTGTCACATGCACCATCAGTCCAAGTCGGGCCAGCGACGAGCGTCCGTCCAGCCAGCCTACGATGTTATCCGGCAACGTCACTGATTCATGGGTAATGGCCAGCGCCAGTTCACCCGGGTGCAGGAAAAAAGCCTTGCCTTCGGGCAATACAATTTCATCGCTCATGACTGAGTTAAGCGCTTCCTGAACCTGAGCTTTCGGGCCGCTTAAGTCAATATAGGGTGCCTGATGGTCTTCAAATACCCGAAATTTATTACCCAGCCGGATATCCACAGTAACACCACTGATCTGATCATAACCGGGCATGGGGCTGATATTAATTTTTCCGGCTTGTAAGTGCTCGTAAATATCACGGTCGCATAAGCGCATAAAACTTTCCTGACGGGAGGTAAAAACGGCGCCTATTATGCGTTTTAGCAGCTAGCTGCACAACCGCCCTGACAGTTGCCTGCCCTGATTTATAATAAATTATTCTGATTTTGCTCAAACGGCTCTGCGTTTTGCATCAGCGCATTGGCCAGAATGGCTAAAAGTCCGGCACCGGCCAGCGTCATGAGAGGCAACAGCCATATCACGGCCATCATATTTGCCGCGCCGGCCAGCGCGCACAGCACAAACACCAGATAACACACTTTAAATCCGCTGAACTTTGCCATAACCACACCTTTATTATGATGAAAGCCATAGCGTGCCATAAACGGGCGCGCAGTGAACTAGCCTGCCGGACAGTTTTACACCGGTTTAAAGCTGATAGGGTCACCTTTAATATTGGCGGTATGCTCTACGCTAGGTACATTGAGCGCCAGGTTCATCGACACCGCCCGCGCAATGTCGCGATAGGTGGCAGACAGATGGCTGTCTGGCTGAGTAATCACCAGTGGTGTGCCAGCATCAGCATGTTCCCGGATACTGGTATTGAGCGGAAGCTGACCCAGTAGCGGCAAACCATGGCGTTCCGCCAGTGCCTCACCGCCGTGCTCGGCAAAAATCGGATCTTTATTGCCGCAATGGCTGCACTGGTAATAGCTCATATTTTCAATCAGCCCTAAAACCGGCACGTTGACTTTCGAGAACATGGATATGCCTTTTTGTGCATCAGCCAGCGCCAGATCCTGCGGAGTGGTTACAATCACCGAGCCCGACACCGGGATTTGCTGAGCCATGGTCAGCTGTATATCACCGGTGCCGGGTGGCAGGTCCACTATCAGGTAGTCCAGTACCGGCCACAGAGTTTCATCCAGAATCTGTTTTAATGCCCGGCTGGCCATTGGGCCGCGCCAGATGGCAGCATCTTCTTCCGGCACCAGATAGCCGATGGAGTTGGCGACCAGGCCCCAGGCCTCTGGTGGCTGCATGTGTTTGTTGTCGGCGCTGGTCGGACTAACCTGCGGGTTGCCCAGCATAATAGGAATAGACGGCCCATAAATATCGGCATCCAGAATACCGACTCTGGCCCCTTCCTGCATCAGCGCATACGCCAGATTCACAGCACTGGTGGACTTGCCCACGCCCCCCTTACCAGAAGCTACGGCAATAATATTGCGAACATTACTGACCGGCGCATGCGCTGCCTGAGCGGCTTTAACCTGCTGGCTAATATTCAACGGTGTGTTGGCATGACCGGCGTTTTCAAGTGCCTGGGTCAGATGCGCGGTCAGCGCGCTGTGCGTAGAGGCTGCGCAAAACGGTAAAACCACTTCCACCTGGCCGTCAGTCTGGCTTACCCAGGGCCGGGTCAGATCCGTGTCCAGAGAATAATAATCGGCCAGTGCCTGTGCAACCACACCGGCTGGCTGGCTGGTTTTGCGCTTAAAAAACATGCGTTACCTTTTGTTTGTCTGTGAACGTAATTACGTAATGCAAAAATGACTGAGATCAGCTAGTATTTGCAGCCATTTTAGAATTGCTTGAGAACAGTAAAAGTCATTATGTCAGAAAACACCACGTCTTCTGCTGCACCGGCTGATGCAGGTCAACGCCGCATCCTGGTGACCAGTGCTTTACCTTATGCAAATGGTTCTATTCACTTAGGCCATCTGCTGGAACATATTCAAACCGATATCTGGACCCGTTTTCAGCGTCTGCGCGGCCATGAGTGCTACAGCGTATGTGCTGATGATGCCCACGGTACGCCGGTTATGCTTAAAGCACAGGAACTGGGTATCACACCGGAAGAAATGGTAGCAAAAACCCGTGCAGAGCATCATCAGGATCTGCAGGATTTTTATGTCAATTATGACAACTATTATGTGACTCACTCGCCGGAAAACAAGGCATTGTGCGAAGAGATTTATACCCGTCTTGATAATGCCGGCTATATCAGCAAGCGCACCATTAATCAGCTATTCGACCCGGAAAAAGAAATGTTTCTGCCGGATCGTTTTGTAAAGGGAACCTGTCCCAGCTGTGGCGCGGAAGATCAAAACGGTGACAGCTGTGATGTGTGCGGCTCTACGTACGATCCGACCGAAGTGGTTAACCCACGCAGCGTGGTGTCCGGCGCCACGCCGGTACTCAAAGAATCCGAGCATTTTTTCTTCGATCTGCCCAAATTTGAAGACATGCTGAAAAGCTGGATTCGCTCAGGTGCCCTGCAAAACGAAATGGCCAACAAGCTTCAGGAATGGTTTGAAGAAGGCCTGCAGCAGTGGGACATCAGCCGCGATTCGCCTTACTTTGGCTTTGAGATCCCCGGTACCACCAACAAATATTTTTACGTATGGGTAGATGCACCGGTAGGCTACATGGCCAGCTTCATGAACTACTGTAATCAGCACAATATTGACTTTGACAGTTTCTGGAATGCAGATTCTGACGCCGAGCTGTATCACTTTATCGGTAAAGACATCACGTATTTCCACTGCCTGTTCTGGCCAGCCATGCTTGAAGGTGCCGGCTACCGCAAACCAACTGGTGTGAATATTCATGGTTTTGTCACGGTTAACGGCGCTAAGATGTCAAAGTCCCGTGGTACGTTTATCAAAGGCCGTACATTTCTTGATCACCTGAATCCGGAATACCTGCGCTATTACTTTGCCGCCAAACTGGGCGACGGTGTCACCGACATCGACCTGAATTTCAGTGACTTTGCACACAAGGTCAACTCTGATCTGGTAGGTAAGGTGGTTAATATTGCCAGCCGTTGTGCCAGCTTTATTACCAAGAAGTTTGACGGTAAATTGTCTGACACCGTACTGGAACCGGAATTACTGGACCAGTTCCACGCTGCAGCTGACCAGATTGCGTCTCTGTATGAAAATCGTAAATATCATCAGGCGATTCGCGAAATCATGGCACTGGCAGATAAAGCTAACCAGTTCATTGATGCCAACGCACCCTGGGTAACTATTAAAGACGAGAACAAGCAGCAGTTTACGCACGATGTATGCTCGCTGGGTATTAATATGTTCCGTATTCTGGTGGTATACCTGAAGCCGGTTCTGCCTGTGCTGGCAGAAAAAGCCGAAGCATTCCTGAATGACGAGTTCAACTGGCAAAGCAGCCAGGAGGTGCTGACCGGTCACGCCATCAATAAATTTAAGCCCATGATGCAACGGGTGGAAATGGAGAAAATCGACGCCATGATTGAAGCGTCTAAAGAAAGCCTGGAAGCGGCGGCCCCCAAGCTGGACCCGAACAGCCCGCTGGCTAAAGATCCGGTCAGCGACACCATCAACTTTGATGATTTTGCCAAAATCGATCTACGGGTTGCCAGAATTGCTAACGCCGAGCATGTGGAAGGCGCTGACAAGCTGCTGAAACTGCAACTGGATTTGGGCGGTGAAACCCGTCAGGTATTTGCCGGTATTAAGTCAGCTTATGATCCTGAGAGTCTGATTGGCAAACATACCGTCATGGTAGCAAACCTGGCTCCGCGTAAAATGCGCTTCGGTATGTCTGAGGGGATGGTACTGGCGGCCGGCCCGGGTGGTAAAGACTTGTACATTATGGAACCACACGAAGGCGCTCAGCCGGGCATGCGGGTTAAGTAAAATCGAATAAATAGTAAAAAAGGCAGCGATTTCGCTGCCTTTTTTTTCAAATGTAAAATTCATTTCTCCTTTTATTTCGAAAAGAAAATGGTTATTTTTTATCATCACGAATAAAATTAAACCTATCTTTATCTAAAAATCATACAAAATAAATTATAAATCGTTTAATTTATAAAAAACTCATAAACTCGATTGAATATTTAAATTTCACTGCTAGAATGCGCGCCCTTACAAAGATGACGCCATAAAAATTACATCTTAAAAAAGATAACAAACCGTCTCTCTGTAAATAAAAAAACAACACTTCGATGGCCAATTCTGAGCCCTCATAAATAAATAGTGATTTTTAATCACATGGAGTACATATGAAAATTAATTCTATTCTAGTCGCCACCACCGTGCTGGCTTCCGGCTCTGCCTGCGCATCTGATAACTATGCTAATTACGATTACATTGAAGCTGGTTACGCTAAATTCGAACAAAATGAGTTCTATGATTTACCTGAAGATCTGTCTGGATTCAAAATAGCCGCTTCAAAGCGTCTGGGTCATTTCTTTATTGCAGCACAGTATCTGCAGACTAAGGATGATCAACAAGCCACGATTTCAGAATATGATTATCCTTACTCATATGAGCTGCATGGCGACTTGGATTATGAACTTACCGAAGCACGTATTACTGCCGGTGTCATTGTTGATATCACCGACTCTCAGTCGATAGATTTTAGCTTGTCTTATGTAGATTCAGAGCTTGAGGGTACTTTTACTGCCCATAAAGCAACAATGCTTTATCCACGGTACGAAGAGTTTACGATCGATCCTATCAGCGAATCAGAAACGGCGGATGCAGACATCTACCGATTTGAAACTCGCTATGTTGCCAGATTCAATGATTTTAATTTCAAGGCAATCGCCGGCGCGGAACGTATCGATGTAGATTATGATGACGACACATCATTTATTTACGGTGGTGAACTAGGGTATTCTGTAACCGATGCATTCTCTGTAAACATCAGCTACAACAATTACGACTATTATGAAATTTCAGGCGTAAATATTCGCTATCATTTCTAAATAAGTCATTTTATTAAGCCGCAGTAACTGCGGCTTTTTTATTTTATTCTTCGTTAAACGGCTTTAACAAACAGGTAGTTTGATTTTCAAAAACCCTCTGTCACTTATCCGCCGGTAAACGCATGCTTGCCCCTACCGTAGAAAAGCGCGGTTTGAGTTTCCATTTTGGCCGGATGGTCGTCATCGGCCACACCCGCTTCCGGGCCAGAATCACATACACTGAAGAACACCACGGCAGATACCGGCTCAGTTTATTGTGCCAGCTGGCCGGCAAGCTGCGATGTTGGTTAAAAAACAGCATGGAAAACAGCAGATACCGAGTTTCAATAATGTCGAAACCGAGCAGGGTCAGCCAGTCCTGAACCCGGGTAGCTGAGAAAAAGCGGGCATCATGTAATAAGTTCCCCCGCTTAATCGGCAGGTACTTCCCTACTCCGGTCAGGCTGTACGGATTAAACCCGCTGATGATGACATAACCGCTCTGGGTGATACAGCGGTCGACCTCGCGCAGAATCTGATGCGGGTCCTGCGCAAAATCCAGCTCGTTGGCCAGTAAAAAGCCATCAATACTGTTTTCTTCATAAGGCAGTTGCGTGGACTCGGCCACCAGCGAACAAAACGGTGACATGGAAGGGGTTTGCGAAAACTGGTGGGTCACCTGGCAGTTTTCCAGATTAATCTGGCTGCTCAGGCTGCCAATTTTGGCCATGTGGTAACCAAATATTCGCTGACTGAATTCATCGCTGACTGATTCTACGGCTGCCCGCACCGACTGACCGGCCGGAAATGCAGACCAGTCTGACGGGTAGCGTGGCGCGCTGCGCTGTAATGCCGATCTCATCTGCTTGCCGCTGATCCTTAAGGTTGCAGTAGGTCTATGAACTACCTATAGTATCGCAACCTCTCTATTTAACAAGCAGGTACGCCATGTTACACGCTCACGACGCCCTGCCCCGGGGTCTGGCAGTTTCGCCTATTCACGCCTTTTCAGATAATTTTATCTGGTGTTTACACAACCAGCAGGACGCGGTCGTTGTTGATCCCGGTCAGGCTGAACCGGTGCTGGAATTTTTACACCAGCATAATCTGCGCCTCACAGCCATTCTGGTGACCCATCACCATTATGACCACACTGGCGGTATCAGTAAGCTAATGAGCCTGAACCCCGGTCTGGATGTGATTGGACCGCGCGGCGGCCATATTCGCGGCATTACCCGGTCGGTAATAGAAAATGACACTGTGACCCTGCCTGCACTGGGGCTGGAATTTACCACGCTGGAAGTGCCCGGACATACCCTTGACCACATTGCTTTTTATGGCCACGGTTCACTGTTTTGTGGTGACACCTTGTTTAATGGCGGCTGTGGTCGCTTATTTGAAGGCTCGCCAGAACAGATGCTGCACTCACTGAAAAAGTTTATTCGCTTACCGGATGACACCCGGGTGTACTGCGCGCACGAATATACCCAGGCCAACCTGGCATTTGCCAGAGCAGTGGAGCCGAATAATACTGACTTACAGGCTTTATGCTCAAAAGTGGATGATATCCGTGCCCATAATCAGCCCAGTGTACCCACCGACCTGGCCACACAGCGCCGAATAAACCCGTTTTTGCGCGCTGATAAGCCCGCGGTACAGCAGGCTGCCAGCCAGAAAAGTGATGATTCACTTACCGATGAAGTCACTGTTTTTGCTACTATTCGTAAGTGGAAAGACGAGTTTTAATGCATTTGTTGTGTAATAACATTACAATATCCCGCTAAGTTTTAAGGGTACTGCCTCAATGCAGTCACAATTCGAGGATCGTTTTTTATGCGTCGACCGTGGTATGCACTATCATCTATCGCCCTGGCGTTAGCGCTGGCCGGATGCCAGTCAACTGATGATACGTCACAGCCTGATGTAGCCGAGCAAAATCAAGCACAATCCGCAGCTGATCAATGCGAAGTGGGCAATACGCCTATTGATGGCGAGCAGGATTGTGAAGTGGCCAAAGACGGCGTAATTGATGTTATCCATCCCAACGATGATGACGAGCTTGAGGTTGACCTGGATGCCGAAGAAAAAGCCGCTGAGATAAGCAAAGCGCCGGTGGTTATTGATGATGTGTGGGACAGAATTGCCAACCAGCTGACCCTGGATGTGCCTGATCACGACAAACGCATCGCCATTCAGCGTAACTGGTACTTAAAGCATCCTGAATACATGCAACGCTTTACCAAACGCGCCCGCCCTTTTTTATTCTACATTACCGAGCAGATTGAACAGCGCGATATGCCGCTGGAGCTGGCATTGCTGCCTATTGTTGAAAGTGCATTCGACCCGTTTGCCTACTCCCACGGCCGGGCAGCTGGTATGTGGCAATTCATTCCCGGCACTGCCAAGCGCTTTGGTATGAGCCAGACCTGGTGGTACGACGGCCGCCGCGACGTCATCGCCTCCACCCAGGGTGCACTGGATTATCTGGCTTACCTGAACACTATGTTTGATGGAAACTGGCTACACGCACTGGCTGCGTATAACAGTGGTGAGGGCCGGGTAATGCGCGCAATTCAGCGTAACGAGAGAGCCGGCAAGCCGACCGATTTCTGGTCACTGGATCTGCCCCGGGAAACCCGGGCTTATGTGCCTAAACTCTTGGCACTGGCTGATTTGTTAAAAAATCAGGACAAATACAGCTATAACTGGCCTGATGTAGAAAATGTCGAGGTGATTAAAACCCTTGATATTGGCTCGCAGGTTGACCTGGCGTTTGCTGCTGACCTGGCAGGTATGCAGCTTAAAGCCTTACAGGCGTTAAATCCGGGCTTTAACCGCTGGGCCACCGATCCTGACGGTCCGCACCGCCTGGTGCTGCCGGTTGATAAAGCGGATGTGTTTGAACAGAAGCTGGCTAAAATTGACCGTAAAGAGCGCCTGAACTGGGTACGTTACAAAATTAAACGCGGTGACAGCCTGAGCCAGCTGGCAAGTCAGTATCACACCACCACCGCGATCATCAAAAAGGTCAACGGCCTGAAAAGCGATGTGATCCGTATTGGTCAGCACGTTATGGTACCGGTGGCCCTGAAAGAACTGAATGCCTATACCCTGTCCGAAGACCAGCGTCTGGCATCGCTGCAAAGTACCCAGCATGCCAACCATAAGCTGACGCATACTGTTGTCAGTGGCGATACCTTTTGGGATCTGAGCCGCAAATACGATGTCAGTACCCGTGATATCGCAAAATGGAACGGCATGGCGCCCACTGATCCTCTGATGACCGGAAAAAAACTGGTGATCTGGAAAAACCAGGTAAGCAGTAACCAACAAGGTGACGCAATTATAAAGTCACTGACTTACACGGTTAAACGGGGTGATTCACTGTCGGTGATAGCCAGCCGGTTTAATGTTCGTATCAGTGACATTCGCAAATGGAACGAACTGCAACGCAACCGCTATATCCAGCCCGGACAAAAACTGAAATTGTTTGTGGATGTGACAAGGCTGCAAAACATAGGATAAAACACCATGCTGAGAATCAACCGGACCAGGTTACGCGAAAGTCACGAAACGCCTTGGTTGATTCTGGATTTGGTGATGCTGGGTTTACTACTGATAAACCTGGCCTGGCTGGTGTTTGACGCGCTGTATGCCACTACTTCAATGCAGTATCTGTTAGACCGTTACTGGCCTTCCCTGCTATATGCCTATGCACCGGTGCATAAAAATTTTCTGTTGATAGATCTTGGCTTTATTGCCATTTTCTTTGTTGAATTCTGTGTGCGCTGGGCGGTGTCACTCGCCCGAAAAGAGCATCTGCGCTGGTATTTTTTTCCGGTACTACACTGGTACGATATTGTGGGCCTCATTCCTCTTGGCGCCACACGCCTGTTCCGTTTCTTACGGATTTTTTCTATTTTGCACCGGCTGCACAAGCAGCAGATTGTAGATCTGAATAATACCCGGATATACCGTTTTTTCGCCTTTTACTACGACGTGTTTGTAGAAGAACTCAGCGACCGTATTGTTGTAAAGGTACTCAGCGATATACAAAAAGATGTGGCCAACGGCTCCCCGCTTATTGATAAAATAACCCATCAGGTATTGTCTCCCCGTCAGCCAGTGCTGGCCCGCTGGATGGCTGGTGTGATGCAGCATATGGGTGACAAACTGGCAGATGATGAGCAGGGCGGCGTCATTCGCGAGCATGTCAGACAAAGCGTGGGCAAAGCCGTGAAAGATAACCCCCAACTGGGTAATCTGCACTACCTGCCGGTCATCGGCAAAACTATCGAAAGCACACTGGAACAAACCATCACCGACATTGTCACCGCGTCACTGGTAAACCTGTTGCACGATGTGGATGATAAGCGTATAAACCAGTTTGTTGAAGCCAGTGTGGATGGCTATAAACCCGATAACGATAATCTGGACAAGGAAGTGCTGCAGGTTATTAATGAGTGTTTTGAACTGGTCAAAGGACACGTGCGTCAGCAGCGCTGGAAAACCACCCTGGCTAACCGGGGACATGTGGTTCCCACCCCACAAAACACCGACACTCGCTGACTATTGTACAATCAGGCTGTTGTTTATTATGAAATTTCTGGAACTGAGACTGCATCCGCCGGTGGTGTGGCTATTATGTATATTGGCGGCGCTGGGTATTCGCGTGTGGCGTGATGCGCCATTACCGGCTTTTGTGGTAGTACCCGGTGCAGTATTTATGATTATTGGCATGCTAATCATACTGTTTGCCGGGATGCAGTTTAAACAGCATCAGACCACCATTCATCCGCATAAGTCTGAACAGGCCTCTACCCTGCTGACCAGGGGCTTGTTTGCGTTTAGCCGTAATCCGATTTATCTGGGCTTAGCGGTACTACTGGCAGGTGTGATTATCGCCGGTGTCAGGGATGTTACCGCGCTGGTGATGGTGCCGGTGTTTGTGCTGTATATTCAGCGCTTTCAGATTGTGCCCGAAGAGCGCCTGTTACAGCAGGTATTCGGGCAACAGTATAGCGAATACTGCCAGCGCACGGGGCGCTGGCTGAGCCTGGGCTAGTACCTGTATCGCTCAAGACTTACTGACGGCGCCAGGTGGTTCCCTGCGGGCCGTCTTCCAGCACTACGCCCTTCGCGGTCAGGGCATCACGGGCCGCATCGGCTGAGGCCCAGTCTTTTGCTGCGCGGGCGTCATTGCGCTGCTTAATAAGCGCTTCAATTTCAGCAGCATCATCGTCGTCACCCTGCAAAAATGCATTCGGATCGGTTTGCAGAATACCCAGAATGGCTCCCAGACCTTTTAACACACCCGCCAGTTTACCGGCTTCAACATCGTCCTGCTGCTTATTTAAGTCCCGGGCCAGTTCAAACAGTACCGAAAAAGCTTCTGGTACGTTCAGATCATCGTTCATCGCCGCCTCAAAGCGGGCCAGATAGCCCCCGTGGCTTAATTCAACCTCAGCATCCGGTGTGACGCCGCGCAGTGCAGTGTAAAGACGCTCCAGCGCCGATTTTGCCTGAGTGAGGTTATCCAGCGAATAGCTGAGCTGACTGCGGTAGTGTGCCGACATCAGGAAAAAGCGCAGGCTTTCTGCATCGTGTTCTTTTAACACATCACGCAGGGTAAAGAAGTTACCCTGCGACTTGGACATTTTCTCGTTGTCGACCTGCACCATGCCGGTGTGCATCCAGGTATTCACATACGGCGTGTCATACGCGCAGCAGGACTGGGCCACTTCGTTTTCATGATGCGGAAAGGTTAAGTCAGAGCCACCACCGTGAATATCAAAATGCGCGCCCAGATGACGATGGTTCATCGCCGAACATTCAATATGCCAGCCCGGACGCCCTTCACCCCACGGCGATTGCCACGACGGCTCTCCCGGTTTTGCGGTTTTCCATAATACAAAATCAAGCGGATCATCTTTACCCTGCGCCACATCTACCCGGGCACCGGCATTCAGCTGTTCCAGATTCTGCTTGCTTAGCTTGCCATAGTCATCGTACTTGCTGACATCAAACAACACATCGCCGCTACTGGCCTGATAGGCATAGCCTTTTTCCATCAGGGTTTCGATAATAGCGATGATCTCCGGCATGTGACCGGTTACCCGCGGCTCAATATCCGGCTCAAGCAGGTTAATGGCGGCAAAATCTTCATGCATCATGCCAATAGTGCGCTCGGTAAGCTGCTCTGTGGTTTCACCGTTTTCATTGGCGCGGGCAATGATTTTATCATCCACATCGGTAATATTACGCACGTACGTCACATCATATTGCAAATGGCGCAGATAGCGCACCAGTACATCAAACGACAGGTAAGTACGGGCGTGGCCCATGTGGCTTAGGTCATACACGGTGATACCACACACGTACAAGCCCACCTTACCTTTCTGGAGCGGTTCAAAGCGCGCTTTTTCTCGGGTACGGGTATTGTAAAGGTGTAGCATTCTTCGTGATTCCTGTAAGTATAAAGGGCGCAAAGTTTAGCACTGTCAGTGGCCTGTGTCCCAGCCCTTTGTGGGTTTTGTTGCCTGATATTTGCTATGGGCTAGTTTAGTAGTGATGTGCGAAGCGAGCAGTCAAACCGAAAGTCAGGGAGCGTATAACGTCAAATTTTCCATCAGCGCAAATCAAGATTACTGCTGTTATTTTTCAGTAAGAAAAGCTATTTCTTGGTTACTTTCTTTTTGAGGGAAAAAGTCAGTGAAGATATGCCGCAGATAACCAGAAAAGAGACAAAAACTGATATTAGAAAAAATGAGTCCAGATAGCCAGCATGCAAGTAGGCAGCAAGTTGAAAAAGCATGGTGCCTACTAAACCAGATACTAAAATAGCAACATAATGACGTTTAATTACGTGCTGAAAAAATAAAGAACAAAGCACAGCTATCGCAATCAGAACTATAATGCCAGCCGTTCCCTGGCTCATTGTTGAATCCTTTTTATACCCTGATATATTATTATCCGTAATAAAATCATGTCAAAATAAAAAACTAACGCCAGCTATAGTAGCCAGTTCATTTTCTTTTCCATATTCACGATACTCTGCTTTTATCGATAAATTTAAATCGGAAGCGCCATACCAGGAAAAGATCAAACTGGAGCGCTCTCCCCACCTCATGTCGTTGTATCTACCCGCAGTAAGCTCATGTTTAAACGTGAGCTTACTGTCTTGCACTAAGTTAACAACAGCCCCGACCTGTGGAGTTAATGTAGGATAAAATTTATCAGATCCCAGACCAGCACCGATATTCAGAAGTGCGTAGACAAGAATGTCCTCGTGTATTTCAAACGACTTGCCTAAACCGAAAGAGGTCTCAAAAACACCTGTATCTTCGCCATTTTCAGAAAGTTCTCTTTTGTATCCCATAAAAACTTGCTTAGACCAGTGCGAATCGAGTTCGGTATCAGATAACAACGAAAGCATAGAGTAAAGTGTTAACTTCTGTAGCTTGATTGCGCCAGTTTTAAAGGAAATCCGCAAGTTAACCTCTCCAATCAAAAGCTCCGATTCAGAGTGATATTGTCGATTATCACCATGTAAGTAATGTGACGCAGGTACAAGACTGACATCCAGAGAGCGCTGCTCATTTTCGTGTACCCAACCTATTCCTACCATTGAGTCATCAGGGGTTTTTAAAGGATTTTTATAGTTTGTAATATCCAGCAGCTTATTGTTTACATCAGAACTGAAGGTAAGGTGATTAAAAGTATTAATATATTTCTGGTCAGTCTTGCCAATACGGTGCAAAAATTTAAGATACTCTTGCCCTTTAAGGATATCTTCTTGCTTTTTAAAAGCTGATACATCAAGAGGAGCCTTATCTTTTAGGAATTTTTGCAAAGACGTGGTAGCTGTTTTATCCATGCCTCCCAGAAACATCCGGTTTTCCCACTCTGGGGAGAGTAATACCTGTTGATTTTTAATTAATCCTGACTGTTTTGAAACTTTCACAACATCAAGTGGTGTCACGATAAGCTCGTCCCTGACAGCTTGCGGTGACGCAAGAGCTAACAGTTCAAGTGTTAGATCAGCACAGTTATAAGATTGAAATAGATAAGTGATATCGACATCTTTCAACTCCCAGATATGAAGCTTAATTAACTGCTTATCATATTCGGTCAAATTTAATCCATACTGCCAGAGGTTTCGGCCTTCTTCGTTTAAGTACCTTTTTTTATCAAATGTAAAGTCTCGAACGATAAAAAAACCATCCATACCACCAATAATTCCATCGTAGATTAAAGACAAAGGATTCATTGAATTAATTTCAGTGAAGAAAGAAATTGAATGCGAAACATCCGTATTTTTAGCATTTTTGCCTGACGCCTTAAGAAAAATATGCCCCATCATACTGGATGCAGAGTCAACAACTTCTGAAGCAAACACTAATGTCAAATTATCAAATGGGACAAAACGGATGTATTTCTGCAAATCCGGACACTGCTTAAAATCGTTTGCAGCGAGGCTTTCTCCTTGCCTAGAAAATAAATAATAAAATCTTCCGGGGTAACGGCAAAGAGCTGCATCGGGACTGGAATGGTATAACTCTATTGTTTTTAACAGTTCGGCTCTTGGAGAAAAACTTTTTGCACTTAGCAAAAATGAGTCTGACGTTATCTGAGGCCGTTTATTTTTAAGGTGTAAAAGTTGATGCCATTCGGGTTGGCTAGACAAGTTTTGCTGTAGTAAAGCGTTTGTATCTAATACCGGCGTTTTCGCGCACAAATTAAACGAGAGCAATAAAAAAGCTGGCAATAGCCAGCTTAGCGTTTGAAACTTAGACATTTTTAGTCTTCAGAGCATTGTATTTCAACATTATCTGCATAGTTCCACATTTTACCTGTCGACGAATCAGTTGTGGATCCTAAAAGGCCACCAATAATGATATTACCCCAGAAAGCCGGAGCAATATTTTTTTCAATGGGGGCTGCCTGGCATGCACTGTCGGAGACATTGACGATTTTTTCTTTTCCATCACGTAATACTGTTACAGTACCTGGAGTAACAGTGGTTTTATCGTCAACGGTAACTTCTACTTTTTTACCGTTACTTGCGGTTACATTGATTGTCTGTTGTTCTGAGGTCATGATGCTGGCACAGCCAGACAGCCATAACGTGGACAAACCAGCGAATAGTACTTTTTTCATTTTTCAATCCTTTACACTACTTTCCTATGAAGCCTGAGCATTATATTTTCAAATTTATGAAAGTCTATCCCCTTGCAAAAAAACTTTATGGTTGACCGTCTGAATATTATAAACGCTTGAACAACCGACCAAATATCAGCCTGAAATTCGAAAGCTTTTGCAAAAGAGAGAAAATAGACTGCGTGCGGCCAAGAGCAATCTGAAACAGACCAACAGACTAAAAATTATCATAACATTGCTCCTTTCAGGCTACTTTCTAACCACATCCCCTCAGCTTCCCTCCCCTCGAATAAAAGCCGTTACGGGCAGATTTATCTCACCGGGCAAATACGCTACTATTAACGTCTATACACTGACTAATAAAGGTAACGAGTACCATGGTAACGTTTAAAACAAACTTCGGTGACATCAAACTGGAACTGTTCGAAGATAAAGCGCCAAAAACTGTCGCTAATTTCATCAACTACGTGCAGGACGGTTTCTACGACAACACAATTTTTCACCGTGTTATCGATGGTTTTATGATTCAGGGCGGCGGTTTTACCCCTGATATGGAACAAAAAGAGACAAAAGAGACCATTGAGAACGAAGCAAACAACGGTGTGGCCAATGAAGCCGGCACCATTGCGATGGCCCGTACTCAGGACCCACACTCTGCAACGGCGCAGTTTTTCATTAACGTAAAAGACAATGATTTTCTGAACTTCACCAGCGAGTCTATGAACGGCTGGGGTTACTGCGCATTTGGTAAAGTTGTTGAAGGGATGGACGTGGTTGAAAAAATCAAAAATGTTCAAACCGGCAGCCACGGCTTCCATCAGGATGTTCCGGTAGAACAGGTTGTTATCGAAAAAGCAGAGCTGAACTAAGCCTGACTGACCGATGAACAGGGCGTCGCCCGACGCCCTTGTATTTATTCTTAGCGCACACTGCCTATGTCCTTTACTTATTTTATTGCCGATTTACACCTGAGCGCCGACCGCCCCGATATAACCAATTGTCTGTTTCGTTTTTTAAAAGAAGAAGCGCCTCAGGCCGATGCCCTGTATGTACTGGGGGATTTATTTGAGGTGTGGATTGGTGATGACAATGTGACGCCGTTTAATGAGGCCATCGCCGATGCCTTTAAACGGGTCAGCGAGCAGCTACCGGTTTATTTTATTCACGGTAACCGCGACTTTGCGATTCGTCACAAATGGGCAGGCAAAGCCGGTATGCAGATTCTGCCGGAACAAACCGTGATTGACCTGTACGGCACGCCTACACTTATCACTCATGGCGATGAGCTGTGTACCCGCGATGTGGCTTATCAGAAATTTCGTAAGAAGTCCCGCAGTTGGTGGTGGCCTCGACTTATGCTGGCCATGCCATTGTCGTTCCGGCGCAAAATCGCCGAAAACGGACGCAAAGAAAGCAAGGAAAAGCAAAAGTCGATGCAAATGGAAATTATGGACGTCACACCTGATGAGGTGGTCAAGGTGATGGAAAAACATCAGGTTCAACGCCTGATTCATGGCCATACACATCGTCCGGCTATTCATGAGCTGACTGCCAATGGCGAGCAGGCACAGCGCATTGTGCTGGGCGACTGGTACGATCAGGGTTCAGTGCTGACGGTCAGTGCCAGCCAGATTGACCTGGAAGCCCGCCAGTTCAGCCAGTCAGACAGATAATGCCGGCTCAGGTAATACCCCCGTATTACCTGCTGTCATCCCCCCGACATAAATCCTTCATTTCTCAGTCACCTAACCGTCACATCCGCTTTTTATTCTCGTTTGCGGTCTGGTGCAAAGGGACTGCACAAAACATCCCGCACGGTACTGAAGTCTACGTCTTCGTTGTATGCCAGCCAGCCCTGTTCCAACTGCAAATAATACAAATTAGGAATATACACCATGAAATTTAACTGGAAAGTGACGGCCAGTGCTATCGCAATGGCGGTTTCTTCAGGGCTTCATGCCGACGTGTTACCTGACTATCAGGCAGACAGCGCATGGTTCACTGACGCACAAAGTAAGCTTGAAGCCAAAATGGCAACAGACAACCGCTTCAAGGCTAAAAACGTTATTTTATTTGTCGGTGATGGCATGGGTATTTCTACCCTGACCTCATCACGCATTATGAAAGGCCAGCTAAACGGCCAGCCTGGTGAAGAAGGCTACCTGCAATTTGAAACCTTTCCCCATACCGCGCTGGTAAAAACCTATAACGTGGATGCGCAGACACCGGATTCCGCCGGTACCATGACAGCCATGATGTCGGGTCTGAAAACCGATGTAGGCGTCATCGGTGTTGATGAAGATATTGAGCGTGGCAATTGTGCAACCGTTGCCACAAATGAAGTTGTCACTGCTCTGGAACTGGCTGAAATAAAAGGATTGTCTACCGGTATCGTATCCACCGCACGAATCACTCACGCTACGCCTGCAGCCACCTATGCAAAATCTGCTGACCGTAACTGGGAAGATGTATCAGACATGCCAGAAGAAGCCGTGACAGCAGGGTGTAAAGATATTGCCGACCAGCTGGTTAACTTTGAGAACTACCTTGAAGCGCGATACAACGGTATTGATGTAGACGGTATTGAAGTTGCTTTTGGTGGCGGGCGTCGTCACTTTTTACCTAAAGATGCTGCGTTTAACAGCAATGATGCGGTCAGTGAAACAGAAGGCGATCGTACAGACGAGCGCGACCTGACCGCTGAGTGGCAACAAAAATACACCAACGGGGTTTATGTCACTGACCAGGCGGGTTTTGATGGCATCGACCCGGCCGCCACCACCCGTGCATTTGGCTTGTTCAACGAGTCGCACATGCAGTATGACGCAGATCGCGGCAATGATGTGGCGGGCGAACCCAGTATTGCGCAGATGACCAGCAAAGCCATTGATATTCTGGATAACAACAAAAAAGGCTTTTTCCTGATGGTCGAGTCTGGCCGCATTGACCATGCCCATCATGCCGGCAATGCCGCCGGCGCGCTGTCAGACACGCTGGCCTTTGAACAGGCTGTGATGGCCGCAGTGGAGAATACCAACCCTGAAGAAACCCTGATACTGGTGACCGCCGACCACGGTCATGTATTTACCATTGCCGGTTATCCCAAGCGGGGAAATCCGATTCTGGGTAAGGTGGTGAACGTGGGCGAGGAAGAGCCGGCCACAGCTGCTGACGGCATGCCCTACACCACTGTGGGCTACATGAATGGTTTAGGATTTCAGAATCTGGGCGATGAGACCGACTCTGACGAGTCCTATAACTATGATATTGCAGCGGGCCGGATGGATTTGACAGGCGTTGATACCACGACCCCGGGCTATCATCAGGAAGCATTGATTCCGCTGAGCTCCGAAACCCACTCGGGTGAAGATATTGCACTACACGCCACCGGTCCCGGCAGTCAGCTGGTACAGGGAGTCGTCGAACAAAATGTGATTTTTCACCTGATGGATCAGGCCCTTGGCCTGGTAAATGAATAAGAGGAGCAAGCCAATGAAATTATTTAAATATAGCCTGATAGCGCTGGCCATCAGTGGCCTTGCAGCCTGTTCATCCGACGGTGATGATGGCGTGGACGGCACTAACGGACAAACCAGCCTGACAGTACAAACCGAACTGCCCTCAGGTGATGGCAATTGCCCGAATAGCGGCGTACGCATTGATTCTGGCCTGGATGCTAATGGTGACGGTGAACTGGCTGATGATGAAATTAGCCACACCAGCTTTGTGTGCGCGCCGGGCAACAACAGTCTCAGCGAAGCCCTGTTACTGAGTAGCCTGAATAACGACTGGTTTCAGGATGCGCAGGCTGAGGTACAGGCCAATAAACAAATCTGGATGAATGCCACAAACAGCGGCAGCACGTCCTCAGCTACCATCACCTCGGTTGGACAGGCATCATCTAAAGCTGAACTGCAGGCGATGGTGGAAGCGCTGCGGGGAACAGCCAAGAATGTTATTTTGTTTGTGGGCGATGGTATGGGAATCTCAACGGTCACCGCTGCCCGTATTCTGGATGGACAGCTGAAAGGCCAGCAGGGAGAGGAAAACCAGCTGAGCTTTGATACTTTTCCTTTTTCCGGGTTATCTAAAACGTACAACGTTGATGCGCAGACACCCGACTCTGCCGGTACCATGACCGCCATGATGAGCGGTGTGAAAACCGATGTCGGGGTTATTGGCGTCAACGAAAACATTGAACGTGGAAATTGTGCAACGGTAGCCGGGAATGAACTGGTCACCGCGCTTGAACTGGCTGAAATGGCCGGTAAATCTACCGGAATTGTGTCCACAGCCCGGATTACACACGCCACACCGGGTGCCACTTACGCTAAGTCAGCAGACCGTAACTGGGAAGATATTTCCGATATGCCCGAAGAAGCGGTTGCGGCAGGCTGTACCGACATCGCCGATCAGCTGGTGAACTTTGAAGCCAATCTGGAAGCGCGCTACAGCGAACTGGATGTAGATGGAATAGAAGTGGTTATGGGTGGGGGCCGCCGCCATTTTTTGCCTAAGGATGCCGCTTTTAACAGTAATGATGCGGTGAGCGAAACCGAAGGGGATCGTACCGATGGACGTGACCTGACCGCAGAATGGCAGCAAACCTACCCGACCGGTATCTACCTGACCGATGAAACCGGCTTCAATGGGCTTAATACAGAAACCACTGACAAGGTTTTTGCCCTGTTTAATGAGTCGCACATGCAGTATGAGGCCGACCGCACTAACGATGTAGCGGGCGAGCCCAGTATTGCGCAAATGACTGAAACTGCCATCAAGGTGCTGGATAACAACGACGAGGGCTTCTTTTTAATGGTTGAGTCCGGTCGCATTGACCATGCGCACCATGCCGGTAATGCCTATGGTGCCCTGCACGAGACTATTGCATTTGCAGATGCAGTGGCCACCGCTGATGCCATGACCCGTGACGACGACACCCTGATTATTGTTACCGCCGACCATGGCCATGTGTTTACCATAGCGGGCTATCCGAAACGAGGTAATCCTATTTTAGGTAAAGTAGTCAACGTGGGGGCAGACGAACCCGCTACAGCCGCTGACGACTTACCCTACACCACCGTAGGCTATGCCAATGGCCTGGGCTTTCGTAACCTGGGAGCAGAAACCGACGCCGATGCCAGCTATGCTACCGAGGCTGAAGCCGGACGCAGGGATCTGACAGACGTAGATACCACTACGCCGGGTTTCCATCAGGAAGCGCTGGTACCGCTTAGCTCAGAAACCCACTCAGGCGAAGATGTGGGTATTTATGCCAAAGGCCCGGGCGCGTTTCTGGTGAACGGCACCAATGAGCAAAGTGTGATTTTTCACGTAATGGACTTTGCCGGTGACTTTGTTGGCCAGACCAACTCCGCCGTAGAGTAACGCAAGGCGGGCAGTATGGCGGATATGACCGGCACTGCCCGCCATTGCAGCCCTGACCGTACCGTATCGATTGTCTTTTGTTTTGGATATCCCTTTTGTATGAAATTATTTATCTTTTTTACCTGTGCCGTGGCTATGCTAACAGGCCCGGTACAGGCACAGTCCTGCGCTGAGCCGGATACCTGGCTCAACGCCCGCTATGAAACCCGCGTTATTGTAAACAAGCAAATCAGAACCAGTCATATGCAGCTATGGCGAAAACCTGGCAATGTGGCCCACCAGTTTGAAGCCACTGAGATTACTCAGGCCTGGCAATCAGCGCGGCCGGGAATGATTAAACCGACCCGCTACTTTGATGCCCATCAGCGGGCCATTGAATACCAACCGGGTGAATTGCTGCATGGCCGGCGAGATAACAACTGGTCGCAGCATTATCAGTTGATCAGCAACGAGCTGTTACAGGCCATGAAGCTACAAAAAAGCACCGGTAAGGGCTGCACGGAACAACAACTACATCTGCGGGCTGACAACACCCACTATGACCTGATCTGGATACCGGCATTAAAACTGGTGAAAATGTTAACTATTACCCGTGGGGATCACACCTATCATTGGGATTTACAGCAGGTAGACCAGAACAGACAGAAGATTAACCATTTTTTTGCGGCCAGAGAACAGTATCAGAGTACAGATTATGCGGATATTGGCGATGATCATACCGACCCGTTTTTAACCAGAATGGTTCATCAGGGGTTTCTGGAAGCCGGCGCCAGTGGCTTCTATCAGGCGGACGGTAAACCGCTTGATGGCGAGCATCAGCATTAGTGCCAGAGTCTGCCCGTTAGCAAGGGGTCCGATCACTGTCTTATCTCGCTCAAAAGTCGTACCAAAGGTGATTTTGTGTGCTATAAACAATAAAGACACTTGTTCATTAAGGATTGATGAAAAGTATGACGACCCTGATGTTTACTGGCATAAACTACTGGTTTAGCCTTGCCATCGCCATCGTGCTGGCGTTTTTTCTGGTGGAAGCCCTGGCGACCTTAATCGGTAAGAGCTTTATGGGTATTTTTGACGATCCACAGAAAATTCCGGAGCAGCCTGCTGCGGCCTCCCTGTCGTTTACTGCTATGGTGCTGACGGCAACCGGCCTTTCACGCTTACCCTTATTATTGTGGGTGTCTGTTCTGCTTACTCTGTTTGCCCTGTGCGGCTATTTATTGCACGGCCTGGTGTCTGTGTTGGTGCCAGCGCTGCAATCTGAAGCCTTTATCCTGCCTGTGGCACTAACCTCCGCCTTATCGCTGTTGAGCCTGCTGTCAGGTTATCTTCATCGTTTGCTTATTGCTGAGGACGATGAGCATTATTCAAAATCCTTTTGTGGTTGTGTGGCTGAAATTACTATTGGTGTGTCGCGCAATGGCAATCCTGCTGAGGCATGCTTTAAAGATAAATACTGCCAGACCCACTATATTCTGGTTGAGCCAATTACCAGTAATGACACCTTCACTCAGGGTGAGCAAGTTGTGCTGGTTCGCCCCGACCCGCCCTGCTGGCGGGCAATCCGTCAGGGACGTCAGGCGTCGTAACGCGTGTTGATGTGCTGAGAAAAGAGCTTTTTAGACGGTAATTTTTCATGCAGATCTGAATTAATGTACGTATATAAAAACAGCGCCAGCATCAGCGGTGTAAAAATACCCACCACTATCCACTCCAGCGAGTTGTAGCCATAATGACGTGTTGCTACCGCTTCGTTCTGGCAGCGCTTTCTGAACCGGTTTATTCGCCGGTGCAGAATCATGAAATTCAATACCGACAATAGCGATACAACCACCTTAGTGATGGTTGATACCTCCCAGAAAGCGGTGACAGTGAAAAACACACTGCAACCAAAAAATACTGTCATCCAGATAAAGTCAAATAACGCCGGCCAACGCCATAGATTCAGCGTTTTTTCTGCGCTGCGCAAGTAGCGAAAAAAACGGATAAATGCCAGAGGCTGAATAAAGACAATAAGGGGAACCAGCGACCAGCCGAGCGGCACCATATCGCTTTTATTGATAGTACGAATATCTCTGGCGACCAGATAAAACCACACTGGCAGATAAAGTCCTGCGGTACAAAAAACCAGTAAGCCTTCTAATACGCTCCAACGCGGCGGCGCCGTGACAAAATTAGCCCTTACCTGATGCTGCATAGTAACCCTGGCATCTCCTGCATGGTTGTACCGGCAATTTAACGGCCATCCGGTACCAGTGAATCAATCAAACGCTATCACCGGCTTGTTCAAAGGATAGCCGAACAAACCTGGCTTGGTGTTCTTAGTGTTAAAACTCCGTTGCGGTTCATTTCAATATTAATATTTTTTAATCAGAGTGTTTAGATCAACCGATAGCGCGCTTTACTCGTTTATTGGCGATGTGACTCTCTTTTTTGTCAAAAACATGGTTAAAAAATGTCAGGATTTTTTACAAACAAAAATGAGAGATATTTTAAGCGATTGATTTTAAAAACATTTAAATATGGCCTAGTTACTGCTTATCAAACTTTAAATAAATCTAATATAGGGAAATTCAATGCATTTATTTACATTTCGCAAACTTTTGTTAAGCGCCGCTGTCGCAGGCTGCACCGCATTTTCTGCCCAGGCCAGTGTACTGCTCCAAAACTGGGATGGCTCCACTGATACCGGATTTGGTAATCTGCTAATGAACGGCAACGACGATGGTTCCAGCCAGCAGATTTTTCTGTCTGACCTTTCCGCTGGCCAGACTCCCGAAGCAGGCTACAATTTCTTCGGCACATTCTACGACTCTTTCTGGGTAAATAATAACGGCAATATCACGGTTAACGGGCCTGTCAGTGGCTTTACCCCTAATCCATTTCCATCAGCTAATCAGCCTATGATTGCGCCCTTCTGGGCCGATGTGGATACCCGCTGTGGTGATTGTGGGGAGGTCTATATTGGCGCACCCAATGCACAGACTCTGGTCGTTACCTGGCATGAGGTTGGCTATTATTCTAATAATGCTGATGTGACCAATACTTTTCAGTTAGTACTGATTGATCGCAGTGACACCGGCGAAGGCAATTTTGATGTCGAATTTCGCTATGAAGATATTAACTGGACCACAGGTGATCTTTCAGGTGGTGTAAACGGTCTGGGCGGAACACCGGCTCAGGCTGGTTATGATGCCGGTGACGGCGAACATTTTTTCACTATCCCAGGTTCTCGTACCAGTGCCATTGCTGATATTGATGAATCGCCCAGCAATACCGACACAGCCGGTATCTGGAAATTTGCTATTCGTGAGGGAGAATTACCCGGCGGCACCGCTGACAATCCGCTGATGCCTCTGATTGACCCGGAAACTCCCAGCGATTTCAGATTTGAGTTCTCTATTGATGAAGAAGGCGAGACTGTTTTTATCGACCCGTTTGTTGCCATTGGGTACGACTACATTGTTAATGATGGCCCGGACATGACGTCTGTATTGCTACCAGAGGATATTGGCGACAATGTTTTTGACCTGTGGCTATGGGACGACGTGGCCGGACAATGGTACGACACGCTGGACGATATTATTGGTGGTGAAGTTTTTACCTTTGATGAGGCAGTCTCACAGTTTCGGATTCTTGGCATAGAAGTGGACGCCATGCTGGACCCGGAAGATGCTGCTGCCTTTATTACCGGGCTTACATTTGATGGTGTGGGTCTTGTGGATATGAATCAGAACGCGATCTCTCAGTTTGTTGCAGATAATCCAACCCAGGTTCCTGAGCCTAAGCTGCTGCTGTTAATGAGCCTGATCGTGGTAAGTATAAGCCGTCTTCGTCGTCAGAAGCGGTCATAGTCCTGCATAACAAAAAGCGCCGGCGTAATGCTGGCGCTTTGTGTTTATTTGTGACGATAATAGTACATTACGGTATGCAGGAACGCCTGCCGATAAACTCAGGACGACAATGAAAAAGATAATTCCCCTATTACTTAGCCTGTTACCTGCCCCACTTATTGCACAATCTGTCAGCACTACAGATTTTGATTCATGGTCACTACTATGCGGCGAGCATGGCAACTGTTCCCTTTCACAGATGGTTAGCAAAGATCCGGCGGGTAAGCATATTGTGCTGGGAGTCAATGTGACTTATGCCATTAGCCCCGATTTTCCGGTGTTGCAGTTGCGTTTTCCGCCCAACGCCATGAAGACAGCCGGCTTCGGCATCAAGGTAGGAGACGACAAGCCTGTTCAGCTACCATTCTCGCAGTGTACTGATGCAGCCTGCCAGGCAGTGGTAAAAATGGATGAGCCACTGATTAAAAGTATGAAAAACAACAGCCGGATGCTTGTGGTATATGCAGATGCAAAACAGAAGCAAAAAACTTTGCCGGTGTCATTAATCGGCTTTGCCGAAGGATTTACCGCACTCAATCAGTAATAAATCCTCTGGATAAACCAGGGCTGTTTATGTGCTGGACGCTTATGTACGAGATTGCGGCACGCCTGAGTGAAACTTAAAGTTGTTATCCGGCGTAGCAATCAGCCCGGCTTCTACTTCACCAAAATACCGGATACGCGCTGTGATATCTTCGCCGGCAACCTGCTGCGCCAGGGTCAGGTAGTCCTGATAGTGTCTGGCTTCACTTCTTAACAAAGAGATATAAAAGCGGTTAAGCTCATCATCCAGATAAGGTGCGATTTTAGCAAAGCGCTCACAACTGCGCGCTTCGATGTAAGCCCCGCAAATGAGTTTATCGACCAGAGTTTGTGGCTCATAGGTACGTACATGGCGCATCAGTCCTTTGGCATAACGCCCGGCACTGACATTATGATAATCGATATTCCGGCGCTGCAGTATTTCCAGTACCTGCTGAAAGTGATGCAACTCCTCTTTTATCAGCAACACCATTTTAGCCACCAGATCATCGGCAAATTCGGTTTCTCCGTGTGACTGAATGATTTTTTTCAGACCACTGTGCGCACCATTAAACTCACCGTTACCAATTTTACGATACACAAAATCTTCGTAGGGCTTTAGCCATGCCAGCAGTGTATCGCCGTTTTCTTTGTCTACCGCATAACGACGAATCAGCAGCATGGCGGTTTGCGCAGCTTTGAGCTCACATAATGTTTATGTGTGCATATTGGTTAACTGATTGTTTTAAATGTAATATTTTATATTTTTATTATTTATCAATTAAGGCTGAGTTATTACGGTCTTTGAGCTTCCAATCGGCACACCACTATGGAACTTGAAGTCATTATCAGGACTTTGTATCAAGTCAGCTTCTACTTGCCCAAAATATTCAACTTTTTCTGCAATATCAACAGATGAAATTGATTGAGCTAATTCTAAATAATCTTGATAGTGACGAGCTTCTGATCTAAGAAGAGAAATATAAAAATCACTTAAATATTTATCAACATGAGGAGCTAATTTTGCAAAGCGTTCACATGATCTTGCTTCTATATAGGCTCCACAAATCAACTTATCAATTAAGGTATCAGGCTCATGAGTTTTAACGTGCTGTAAGATTCCTTTCGCATATCGTGATGGCGTAATGCTTCGATATTCAATACCGTAATGCTCCATCATTTCCAATACCTGATAAAAATGGTGAAGTTCTTCCTTAATCAGTAATACCATTTTATCAATTAAATCTTGCCCGTAGGGTGAAGTAGATTTAGGAATGATCGATTTACTTAACTTATTCTTTGCCGCTAATTCTCGCCAGTTTCCTTCTCGTTTATATACAAACCGTTCAAATGGTTTCAGCCAGTCTAGCAAAGCATCACCACTTTCTTTGTCTACTGCATACTTACGAATCAGGTACATTGCGCTCTGAGAAGCTTTTAACTCACATATCAGATGATCGAGTAAGAGCATGGAAAAATTTTCAGATTTTACAGCTTCTTCAACCCACTCATCAGGGGTTTCACATTTTAAAAAAGACTTTATTGGATTTAGCAACTCAGAATACGACATTTTTGAATACTGCGACATATGAAAAATTTCAGCAATTTTAACACAAAAACCAATAATTCAATTAAATCACCTCAATATCGAATTAAGTAAGTTGTTTGTTTTGAATTTTTATAGATTTATTTAGAATATACATAGTCACTTTAGCTATATCCATTATAAATAATGCTCGTAGAACTGCTCTATATAATTGTACTCATCATCATAATATAGAAACTTATATTATCATATATTTTTTCAATATTATCATATAGTTAAGTTGTTTCCTTAATTTGCGAGGGTCAATTTCATCAATTATCATTTGCCTGTCTTATTCAATAAACGATTCAAAAAAATAGGAGAAAATTATGAAATTAGACATAACTAAAGAATTAGAACCAGAATTTGAAAATACATTCACATATAAAAGAGAAACTCCATTTTTTATGCATTTATATCCCTTTAAAAGATTTTTTCGAAATAAATCAAAAAACAAAGAATTAACCTTTGAATGTTTTTTAGAGTATCAAGCTCTTCCAGGCAATGTACACAGTTTCATTACACATGAAGTAGATTGGTTATTTCACGATGAACTAGAAGCTCTAATAACCACTGATGGCAGCTGCATAGAATATTCTTTAGTACCTTTTGTTATTAAAGAAAAACAAACAAACCAAGAGTTCAGGATCGGCGAAAAATTTTTGCTAACTCCTAACAGAAAAGTTTATCGACTAGCATATTAAATTAACTACCAGTTTCTAGATCCCACTATGAATTGGCGATCCCAACAAAATATTAGCAATGTACAGCAAAAGAAAATGATAGGAAAATTAAAATTATGAAGTTAAATAAAAGACAAAAAGAAGCGTTTCAATTTTTAAAGTACTTAGCAGAATCTTATCTAAATGGAAAATCACCCGATGTTAATGAGGTCGATTTTAACAAACTAAGTGAAATAGGAATTAATGTTAATAGAATCAATCACAGGGAAGTAAAATCAATAGTCCGTGGAAAAGATCTTAAAATAAGGCGTGAAATTACAAACGCACCTTGGTACATAAAAGGTAAGGTTACCTATGAATATTTACCATTTCAGGTGAAAACTAAAAGAAATAAACTTTAAAAGCATCAAAATGATGCTTTTAAATATTCACTCAGGTCTGATGATAAAAAATGTGTTTATCAAACCATCACAAAACACAGGTATTGAAGAATATAAAAAGCCCACTCAAAGAGTGGGTGGATAATTATTTTAATAGTTCTTCAAACTCTGGGGCAAAATTTTCTTTTGAAGACTGATGATTATAGAATGGTAATCCCCACACTATAAACTCTTTACCCTGCCAAACTTGCTCAATTTGATGAGTAGCCTTTAAATCAAGTAGAAAGTTTTGTTTCCAAGCATCGTTTTCAAACAAGTGTGAACCTTTAGGTTCGATAAAAACTTGATAAGTTAGTTCAAGCTCTTGTTCCTTCTTAGTTAGAAGCAATAAGAAATCAGGCTCGAAAGCACGACCATCATTAAAAGTGTAAAGTTTGAAATGTTTTTCATTTCTCAAAAGATAAACATCATCATAAAAGGATTTTAGCTCATCAATCATGGTGTCCAAGTATCTAACGAAATACTTTTCTTCTGATGTTCCATAGTTTTCATTAAAAACAAACCAATCACATTCAGAAATATTTAAAGACAGATCATTATTGGTTGTTTCACTTTGCGCAATACCAAACTCTTTTTCTGTCAATCCATCATTTGAAATATATAAAATCTTATCCTTATCATACAATTCATTAATGGTTTTCGGTGTGAACTCTTTTGTTCCTTCGTAATCAATGCGATTTACATTTAACTGTTCAGCAATCTTACCTAGTACTTTTTTACACAATTTCAATTTTTCAATTTGTGGTATATTTTCAAAACTATCTTCTCGCCCACTTATTTCAACTTTTATTAAGCCTAGATAATCACTTGAAACGATAAACTCATCTATTGTCTTCAAACTTGGGAACAATATTTTTAGTTCATTAAATCTATAAGCAGGAATGGTAGCCATTGCCTTTCTTATAACGTGTTTACCAACATCAATTAAGTTAACACGCTCTCGTTTAACTTTTAAATTTTTAACTGCAGCACTTTCAAAAATAGTCAGTTCGTTTGAGTGCTCTGTCTTGATGGCATATGAGTAATTAGTGTTAATAATAGAACTATCTAGACCTTTAACCTTTGAACGGTCATAGGAAACCCGCTTGTTTACATAGATCAAGCCAGATTTATAAAGCGAGGTTTCTTTAAACTTATCTTTGACTCTCAACGAAAGCTCTTTTCGAGTTTTAGGCGTAATACCGATTTCTTGAAGAGCAATGTTTAAATCACTTATATATTCTGGGTTGTGAGCAGAATGATAGTAAAGCTCCTCACAAATCTTCAGTTCGTGCGCTTCTACGGTATCGTCTAAAATGTCGTACTTACGTTGATATATTGGTTGTTCATCTTCGACTCTAAAGGGACAGTAACGAGCACCACGACCAATCAACTGTGCTTCTTGTGTAGCTGTTTTCCCCCATTTGTTTCGAGTATCGTATAAACGGACAATATCGAAGAGGTTAAGAACGTCCCAACCTTCATTCAGCTTATCTACTGCAAAAATTGCTCGTATTTCATTATCAGAATCTTCTAATGAATTGAGTTCGATTTGATATGTTTCAGCTTTTTGACTATTGACTTCAATTGTTTTCTCTAAAGAAAAGTCTTCTTGAAGTTCCAAAGCTAAAGATTCTAACTTTATGTCATTATTTTCAAAGAATTGGAAAGCGGTATAAATTACATCTCCTTCCTTAGACGTGTTTTTAATAGCCTCTAGATCTTCTTCTCCAATCTTCTCAATTGCTTCAATAAACTCTTTATGAAAAGCTTCACTATCAGCTATGGTTTTAGCTTTAAACAAGATTACAGGCTTAATAACAAGTTTATATTTTTCAAAAACCTTACGGCGATATTGACTTAAAATAATTGCACGTAAGGCTCTCGGAAATGCTTCGCTATCGGACTGTAATACTTTCACTTCTTTAGAGTATAAATCTTCTCTAAAGTTTTTCAGCGGGTAATCGAAGAGTATAATATCTTGATATTTTTCTTTTATTTTTTGATCTGCAATGTCTGCTGTAGCGGTAAATTCCAACATTACATTAGATTTATTAGCTGAGAAAATTTCTCTAATTGTGTTTTCCCAACTATCTACAGAATGTTGTTCTTCTTTGCTCTTCTTCTTTTTCGTTTCTGCATTAATGTGGTGCGCTTCATCAGAAATCAAAACAACTTTGTTATCTTCAAAATCTTCCATTGAAAGAGCGTTCTCTTTCGGATTGAGCATTACAGCGTGAAGACCTTGAATCGTAGTGAACACAATGTTTATGTCACTTGAATTAGTCGTTGCAAAGTTATCAACTTCTTTTATATTTACCTGTTCACCATCAACATTAATTGTGCTGTTGAAAAGATATTTAGAAGAACCTTTGTTTAAAAAGTTTTCTTTTGTCTTTTTAATGATGTTAGTGCTATTCACAAAGAAAATGAAATTACGATACCCACGTTTGTATAGCGTGAGCATTTCACCTGCCATAATCAATGTTTTACCTGAACCAGTAGCCATA
Source organism: Salinimonas lutimaris (assembly GCF_005222225.1). Classification (GTDB taxonomy): domain Bacteria; phylum Pseudomonadota; class Gammaproteobacteria; order Enterobacterales; family Alteromonadaceae; genus Alteromonas; species Alteromonas lutimaris. The sequence goes on along the minus strand of NZ_CP036536.1, from coordinate 1,616,164 downwards.
TGATACAGTACATTTATAGGTTCATTTTTTGGTCTGTCCTGGTATTTATCAAGATAGAACTCAAAACGTCCAAACGCTTCTTTTTGGTATGGACGCATTTCAAAACTTGGGTTTAGGTTATCTTTGATATAGTCAGGCACAAGATCAGAAAAAAAGTTTTCACCAAGCGCAGTTTTCAGAGTGCTTAATGTTTCGTGAAGCATTGCCATAATGATTATGCTCCGTAAAACATTTTGTTGAATTTTTTATCTTGTTCAGAAATCCCATTACTTTCATCGTCAATATCTGAGTAATTGACGTAAAGTTGGTTCTTATCAATTGCTTCGATAAGAAAACGTTGTTGATTTTCAAAAGAAAGTTCATTGAAATGTGAAATGTTATTATCAAATTGTTTTGGATCGACTTTATACGAAAGGTTTGAACTCTCTTTTAGCTCGTCCCAAATTGTGATTAGTTCTTCTGATCTTTGAGATTGTTCGATCCGATCTGAGTATTTTGATGCTAGTTCAGCTAATTCACAGTAAACAAAAGAACCTCCACCTTGCCAGTTAACATCTTTAGAAATACCTTCCAAATCCCCCTTAATAACACCATTCAATCGTTTTAAAACAACCTCATTTACATAGTTCATCTGCTCAATACCGATGTATTGTCTATTTAATTTGTGGGCTGTTGCGGCTGTAGTGCCACTTCCAAGATGGTAGTCGAGCACAATACCACCTTCAGGACAGGAAGCTTTGATGATACGCTCTAAAAGCACCTCACGCTTTTGAGAGGTGAATCCTACACTCTCTTTGGCTGAATTATTTAATTTGTCTAAGTCCCAAACATCATCAACAACAACACCTTTGGCTAAAACATCTTCAATATACATCTTAGCTCGTTTACCATTTCCTGCGTCTGACAACACATATTCGCGACCATCTTCATCAACAAATAACTTTTGTTTGCGTTTTTTTACATACTCTTCTTTTGATGCCCACTTTTCAAAATAGCTTTCAAAATATGGAGTATCACTTTTACCATACATAAAAATTGTATCGTGTCTGCGTTCAAAACCAGTGTTAAGCTTTTTGTTCCAACCACTATAACGCCAGATAATTTCGTTTCTAAAGTTTTCTTCACCAAAAACTTCGTCCATCAGTACTTTAAGATAGTGACCTTCATTGTGGTCAATATGGACATATATTGTTCCATTTGGGCTAAGAAGTTCTCTGGCAATTTCAAGCCTGTTTTTCATAAACGTTAGCCAAGTTGAACGATTGAACTTGTCATTGTAACGAAATGAATCATTTTCAGTATTAAAAGGAGGATCTATATAAATGAGATCAATCCTTCCTAAAAACTTAGCTTTTAGTGTATGGAGAGCTAATAGGTTATTGCCTTTGATAATTAAGTTATCACTATCTTGTAACTGGAAATCCCTATCTTCACCATCTGTGTTGTACTTTACAAAGTTTTGAAGTGCCTTGGGTGCAAGAAGCGTATCAACCTGCTCTGGTGCAAGAGTCTCATTCCAAAAAACTTCACTCCGCTTTTGGTCTTCTTTTGTCTGACCGCCCTCAAGTACACAATCTTTGTAAGGCCAAGAAATAACCACATCATTAGATTCGTTTAGATAGTGATTGTCTACAGAAAGACCAATTTTGTTCTTGAACTGTGTAAAACTGTCAGGAAGGAATGATTTGTTGTTTACAAAGCGTTGGAACGCCACTTTATCGAATATCAATATACCATCTACATCTTGGAAGAAATGGCTTCTTAACTTCTCCTCAGACAAGAGGAGTTTCAGCAGCGAAGGATCGAGGCTTAATGCCAGTTCAACGATTTTGTTCTTAGCCAGCTTGTCATCAATAACAAGTCTTTCATCTGATTTTAGGACGTTAATTAAAGCACTTATAACAGGTAACATTTTGTTTTCTTTATTTTTTTATGCCAAAAGACAATTTTGAAAAGTTGGCCTGATTATACTAGACGATAAGATTAAAATCATTAAGTTAAAGCACTCTATTCACATCTTACAAGTCCATTTTTCAACCAGTTACACAAGAATAGAGTAGCCTGCCTCTTTTCAGGAGGGGTTAACTTTGTTAAGACATAAGGAACCAAACCAATTAAAATTGGTTTCATTACTTCAAAGCTTTAGAAAATACTTTTTTCAGCTTCTTTTCTTTGGACATTTGCTCGTTATAGGTGAGGTACACGTTTGCTTTAAATTTAGCAAACTTAATGTTGTCCCTGCTTCTATGCCAAACAATATTGGCATTTAAGCAATACACATTTGAATTGCCCGATTTTAAAACATCTAAAAAATTGTGAGCTTTTAAATGCTTTATCGCTTTTGATAAACATTGTCTTGTTCTGCCGAATATCTCGCCCATGGCTTGAAAACTGATCATCAAGGCATTGGTGTTATCCATATTTTCAACCATAAATAAAAATATGTTTCCAGCGAGCGGATAGTCTAGCAATAACTTTCGTACAGCTGGATACGTACCTTTATTAAATTGAAAAAAGAATGCATTCTTTTCTATAAACTCACCATTTTCATCTACAGAAACGGGTAATTGATTGCCAAATTCATCAACAGCGAATTGCTGAGTTTTAACGTGGAATTGCTTTTGTTCTGGAATATTTGAATCTTGCATACAGACATCTCCTTATTGTTATTTTTATACCTGTATATACATACATTCCACATATAAAATAAAAGTCAAATAATTTTTACCACCCGTCATTTCACTTTGACATTGATGTAAACGGTGGTAGTTGCGCTACATTAAAATACGTTGATTTTTCGAGCTATTTTAATGTATTAAATTGAGTTGCACTTACATTAATGTAAAACCAGACGCGACATAGATTGACGCTATCTACATGATTCCTAATGATATTTTAAAATTCTTACTATGGTGTCTGTTTTTAAGGTTCTCAGCCAGTTACACCACATAAAAGTTTGGTTTTCATTTTGCTCATATTTAAATTTTCATATTAATTGAACCGATAACCATGACACTAAATTACATAAGAGCAGTGTTATCAGCTTCACTATGGTTAATTTAAGCTGTAAATTCATTTCTGCTAGGTTATGACTCATGTTTTAGTTAAACGTTTCAATTTAAACTGTTTTTGTTACGTTTTACTGCAATGCCTATCCATCATTAAATTTTAAACTTTATTTTTCTGGCGATATTTTTTACTTCTGCATTTGCTTCAATGTTTTGACCTGTTTTTCTAAATTGAATGTATTCTGACAATCTTAAATTTTGCCATTGTCTGAACTGTAGCTTTTTCAAAGCTAGATCAAGTTGATCTGACTGTTGAACATTTGATGCAAAAACAGCAGGCACTGAGATAAGAAAATGAAATTTATTTGATGCGCTATTTTGAATTGAATAGGCATTGTCACAAATAAAATTAATACTGTCTGTTTCATACGCTTTAGCTCTTTCTAACGTCTTGCAGGGTGCGGTAAGTTGCAGGTGCGATTTGTCTTTAATCGACATATAAAACAAAAGCAGCAATATATTGGCTAAAGTAAAGAATGGCTTTTCATCATCTACTTCATGGATGAAAATTTCTTCATATTCTGAATATCGAATTTGAAGATGATTCATTATTTCTTCTAATGCTTCCTGAAGTTGATAAAGTGTCAGGTTTCTGAAGTTTAAATTCTTCAGTATCGGGTATGTATTTATTAACTTTTCTATTTCACATATCAGAAAATAATTCGGTATTTCCAGATGTATTTTATTGTTTTTGTTTACGCTAGAGCGAATAACTGATTCTAAATATTCTGCATTTGCTAGTGTGGACATGATGGTTTTTAATTGTTCTATACATTTGTTTTAACAGTATTTAATTTTCTTTCAATAGCTTACCAGTATTTTTTTCACTTACCCTCTGTTTCTTCTGCGTCTTTTTCGCTGTGTTGTTACTTTTGCCCCTTCTGGCGCTGAAAGGTTCGTTTTTTCAACCTCATGAATTGTTTCATTAAATTTTTGAGCGGATATTTTTGAATGCTGTTCAATTTTATCGATAGATTCTGCTACTTCTGCCGCTTTAAGTTCTGCTTCACTCCAGAATTTATTCACAAAGTTGAACGTCCAATTTTCAAGTTCAATCTTCAATTTGTGATAGGTATCAGCTAACGCTTCTATCGCTTTGCGTGTTTTAGTGAGTTTTGTTACTTGTGCTGTTACGGCCGAGTTTAGCTGCTTATGTTTAACCTCAAGCTGTTGAAGTTTTTCACTTCTGGCTAACCATAACGGCTTATCTGGTTTTGATTTGTTTTTAGGTAGGTATTCGTTGTGATCTTCATTTAATACGAGCTTCACCGACTTATTAAAACCCAGTTTTACTGCATGAATGGTTTTGCGTTGAGAAATGCTTTTGATAACTTCATTGTTAATCACATTACTGACTAAAATGTGTAAGTGTGAATGTTTATCTGTCGATGCAGATTCGTCATGTAAAACGATATGAGTGTGATGTTTAATGGTTTTAGCTGGTAGGTTGGTTACTGCAGCAATGTCTTGAATAACCTGGGCTGATATTTGTGACCATTGTTTAATACTATTTGGCTGAGTAATATCGTTGGGAATAGTACAAACAAATGATGTTGCGTAGTTTACAACACCGCCTCCAGCTAAACTCTGGCTTTTTCGATAGTTTTTCCGTTCAGATATAGCATTTAAAATATGATGCGCATTATTTAATAATACTGTAATTTTAGTTTTTAAATGTGAAGGTCTGCTTTGATCGGCTAGATAATTAACATGATTAATAAATCCATTATTAATTTTTCTGCCACTACCAGTAACTTTAGATTGGGTTATTTTACCGTTATCAGCTATTACTTTTTTATATTTGTACTTAATGCCGCTATTGCGGATCTGCTTTACCTTAACCGTCCAGTTTTTAATCATTTCATTTTTAATAATTCTATATTAAATAGATAACACAAAAATTTAAAAATAAAAGACTAAGTTGTAACGGGTACATTATTTTGATGATGTTCAAGATAGGAGCTTTGATAAATCAAACCACATGAAATAAAATTTCAATCCTACTTGCAAGATGGTAGAGATGGCCCATCTTGGCATATAGACTGTCAAAAATTAAAAATCATCCCTAAACAAACAATTAATTTTAAAAACCATGCATTAGCATCCTATCGTCTTTGATTATTGAATCATGTACTTTATCGCTATCTGTCATTAACAATACATTTATATCATGAGCCATAGGAATGGGGCATTTTATCTTCATGAATGCATGATCGAAGTAGTAATAGTCCTTAGTTTTCTTGCAATAACCTAGATTCTCAAACCCTTTTTTACCATCGTAATATAAGGTATTATCCTTTATGAATATTTGAATATCTAATTGACGCATGGTTGAATTAAATTTTTCGACATTGTCAATCAGACCTGACGCTTCTGGAGAAACAATGAATTTATTTTTTCTTTCTAATTCATAAATTATTTCAGATTTCCTCTCAGAAAAATTAAGAATCTTTTCTTCTATTTCAGATAGCAAGTCGGAAATAGATTCGATGTTTGCTCCCTTTGCTAATAGTCGTTTTAATTGTAATTTTAATGCTTCTTTAGATTTGGTATTTTTTGCAATTTCAATGTTGATATTTACCAGTTCTTTCTTTAACTCACCATCAGAATTTATTTTTGTAAATTTTTCCAAAGCTGATTTTTGAACATGGCAAATAAAAAACCAATGAGCAAGAATGTAAGGAAATGTTGTAGGTTCTCCATTTTTGGCACATTCAGCAACGTCACTACCTTTTCGCTGACGGTGGCTACACCTTAACAATGGTAAACTACCTTTAGATTGTTGAATCGTCATGCCTGAGTGTTCGTTAGTTTTTCTCGAAGAAATACAATGTCCGCACCTAAATAATCCGCTTAGAGGCCACAGTCGCTTGGCGTTTGAACTTTTATGCTTGTTGTACCTTTCAGTATGAGCATTTATAGCATCGCGATACAAATCGCCACCAACCGCAGCAGGAAATATTTTTTCATCTCTCCAAATCCCTCTAACTATATCGCTAGTTATCCACCTGACGATTGTTGTTGCATTCATTTGCTTAACTGCATCATTATCAGGAAACTCTTTTTTTAATGCTCTATCAACTAAAACCTGCCCATTTCCTTCGACATACAACTGGAACATCCGCTCTACTACTTTTTGGTTTTCTTTAATCAAATTTCCTTCTTTATCCAACCAAAATGGCCTTCGCATCTTCGGTATAGCTTTGTTTTCTTTGAATTGTTTTAAGCGTCTTTCATAACTATAAGATATTTTCTTTTTGTGCCATTCAATCTCTTTATAAGCTCGATCAAACTCAAACATTAACCTAGTTCTTTTAGAAGCATCATTAACATCTATTGGTTCGAATTCTTCGCCATTTGAGACAGTTACAATCGTGATGCCTGCCTTCCAGAATTTCTTGATCAAGTCTTCTGAGTTCTCTATGTCAAACCTTGTTAGCCGCGTAAAATTTTCTACTAAGAGGAAAGAGCCTTGTTCAATCAAGCCTTCATCAATAGCATCGATGAATTTGCCCAATCTTCCAAACTTTATCTGATTGCCTTTTGTTGCGGAGTAACCTTCATCAAGCATTGAATCTTCTAAAACTGCTCTATGACTGTTTTTTTCTAACCATTCGTTTTGAAGGTCAAGCTGCCTTTCAGCAGATGAATTTCCTTTTTGCGCATCTGAACTAAATCTCTGATATAAATATGCTTTTCTAAGTTTTTGTTCCTTTTCCATAATGAATTCCCAATATCATCAATTACCTTAGTATAAGCAATATGCACAGTTAGTCCATCTGTTCACAATTACAGTGATCGATTAACAGCGCAGACAGATTGTCGGGGTCAATCGCCTCGTCGATCCATGCTTGTGGCGTCTGGCAATGTAAAAACTGATGGATAGGCGTTAAAAGAGTTGGGTCGTACTGCATAGTGGCGTGTCACACTGTCATCGGCTGAATAAAACCGCGCAAGTCTACCATTGCCACTAAACAACTGCTACTTTCCCTGCCAACCTTAACATTTGATCATTTTTTATACTTTAGTGTTGACTCCGCCGTATCAATAATTGATAGTGAATTTGTAAAATAAGTGTAAACAAAAAAGGCGGCGCTTATGATCCTTAATCACTTGCTGGGTATCTATACGCATCCCAGAGAAGAATGGCAGTCGATAGACCGCAAGCACGAAACCTATTTTTACGCTCTGAGCCATATTATGGTTATGGCGCTGATCCCTGCGTTAGTAACGTTTTACAGTGGCACACAACTGGGCTGGAGCATAGGCGCCGGTGATGTTATCCGTCTGACCCAGAACAGTGCTATGATTCTGGCTATCGGAATGTATTTTGGTGTAGTAGCTGGCGTGGTTGCTCTGGCCATTCTTATCCACGAGCTGGCTAATATTTTTTCTGCCGAGCCCACCTATACTCAGTCTCTTGAGCTGGCTGCCTATACCGCAACGCCGTTACTGATGGTGGGTTTTGCCGGACTATACCCGCAGTTGTGGTTTGTTATGCTGATTGGTTTTGTAGGACTGGCATATTCTGTGTACCTGCTTTATTCAGGTACCCCCATCATTATGCACATTCCTGAAGAAAAGGGCTTTATTTATGCCAGCTCAGTGGTTACTTGTGGATTGGTGCTGTTAAGTATACTGATGGCCGCCACCATCATTATGTGGGGCTCTGGATTTGGTCCTGAATTCATTCACTAAAAACAAAAAACGCAGTCAGGTGACTGCGTTTTTTTCTTTGCTATTCAACAATCAGTCTGAATCCATATTGTGCATTTCAAGGTTAGACAATTCAGCCTGGACTACCGGTCCCCGGCTTGATTCACTACGCGCCATGTCAATACGTTCCAGATAATCCTGATCCACGTCACCGGTGATATAATTGCCGTCGAACACCGATGTTTCAAAGCGCTGAATATCCTGGTTCTCTTCACGAACAGCTTCAACCAAGTCAGAAATATCCTGGAAGATAAGACCATCGGCCTGGATTAAATCAGCAATCTGCTCAATTTCACGGCCATAAGCAATCAGTTCATTGGCAGATGGCATGTCAATGCCATAAACGTTCGGGAACCGAATTTCGGGTGCCGCAGAAGCAAAGTAGACCTTTTTCGCGCCGGATTCACGGGCCATTTCAATAATCTGACCTGATGTTGTACCACGTACGATGGAATCGTCTACTAATAGCACACTCTTACCCTTGAACTCTGACGAAATCGCATTCAGTTTACGGCGTACAGACTGCTTGCGCATGGTCTGTCCGGGCATGATGAAGGTACGCCCGATGTAGCGGTTTTTCACAAAGCCCTGACGGTATGGCAGCTCCAGGGTATTGGCGATTTGCAGGGCTACATCCATCGAAGTTTCAGGGATTGGGATAACCACGTCGATGTCCAGATCAGCCCACTCACGAGCAATCTTTTCACCCAGCTTACGGCCCATATTGACCCGTGAGGCGTACACTGAGATACCATCGATAAACGTATCCGGACGGGCAAAATAGACAAACTCAAAGATACACGGTGAGGTAGACGGATTGGCCGCACATTGTTTGGTATGCAGCTCACCGCTGTCGGTAATAAATACCGCTTCGCCTGGTGCCACATCACGAATAAACGTGAAGCCCACAGCGTCCAGGGCCACCGACTCTGAAGCTACCATGTATTCCTCGCCCATGGCTGTGACGCGCTTACCCAGCGCCAGCGGTCGGATTCCATGAGGGTCACGAAACGCTACCACACCCTGACCGATAATGGCTGCGACAACCGCGTATGCGCCGCGAATTTTGTTGTGCACACTGGTAACAACCTTAAACACATCTTCGGCGGATACACTCAGCTCAGTGCACTGCTGCAGCTCATGCGCAAAAATGTTCAGAAGTAACTCTGAATCAGAAGACGTATTAATATGGCGACGGGCGATGCGAAAGACTTCTTCCTGCAACTCATGCGAGTTAGTCAGATTACCATTATGCGCAAACGCAATACCAAACGGTGAGTTAACATAAAAAGGCTGGGCTTCGGCTGAACTCGATGTTCCGGCCGTAGGGTAACGTACATGACCAATACCCATATTTCCTGACAGGCGTTTCATATGACGGGTATGGAATACGTCCCGTACCAGGCCATTCGCCTTGCGCAGATTAAATCTGTTCTGGTCTATTGTAATAATACCGGCAGCGTCCTGGCCTCGGTGCTGCAGCACGGTCAATCCATCATACAACGACTGCGCTACCGGGGTTTTACCAACAATTCCGACAATACCACACATCTGATTTACCTATTTCAAGCGGGGGTTAAAAAACTGGAGCTGCCTTTCATAAACTCAAAAAACCATTCAATGATAAGCCCGAACTCGGGAATTAACAAAGATTGATGCCACCAGGTTGCGGTAGCAGCAGCGGTAAATGTGTCCATGAAAAACAATAGTGCACTGACAATGAGTGCGCCACGCAGCGCACCAAATACAGCACCAAGCAAGCGGTCAGTGCCTGAGAGCCCGGAAGCGTGTACCGCGCGACCAACAATATGGTTGATCAGACCACCGAGCACCAGGGTCATAATGAATAATACGGCAATAGCGGCGCCGTTTCGAAAAACGTCGTCTTCAATTCGGGTAAAGTATACCGCAAGGTCGGCAAAGAACTGGCTGGCGATAAACAGCGCCCCAAACCAGACTACCAAAGAGATGGCTTCCTTAACAAACCCTCTTACCAGGCTTATCAGGGTAGATACGGCAATGATGCCAAGAATAGAAAAGTCTATCCAATTCAACACGTTAAGCACGACCCGTTGCGTAAGAAATGCAAGTCGGACGGCAAGCGTCCGGGATAATGGCGCGCATTCTATCAGAACCCCTGCGTATTACCAATCCGATATCTCTGGGACAGGTGGCAAATTGTGTATACAGGAGTGGCTGATAATACACCCGGTTACTCCGCCTTGAACTCTGTTACCCTGCCCTTCAGGCCGGTGAGTTCTTTTAGATGGGGAATCGCGGATTCCAGCTTTTGTTTATTCAAATCCGGTCCGACGAACACTTTGGTCAGACGGCCGGAGCTGGTTTTAATCGGTCTGCTGAAGGTTCGATACCCGGCTTTTTCCAGTTTTTGTGCCAGTTGTTTCACATTCTGGACATGTCTGAAGCTGCCAAGCTGAATCACCCAGCCAGCATCTTGTGCCGCTGGCGTCTGGTCGACCACGGTGCGCCGGGCCAGATCGTCCTGTTGTGCCGGTGATGAGTCATCAGCTGCTGTAGCGGCCTCTGCCGGCTCGTCTACCGGTTGTTCGTTGACGACTTCCAGCGGGCGCTGAGCCGCTTTTGCCACTCGTTCGGCCGGAAATTCATCCGGTTCAACAATAGGCTTTTTAGCCGGTGCAGCCGGTACACTGGCAAACTCTGTTTTACTGGTTTCTTTTTTTCCGTCGAGAAAATCGGGCAGAAAAATCACCGCCAGCGCGACAACAATCACAGTACCCACCAGGCGATTTTGTAAAGCCGAACTCACACGATGCTCCTTTGGTGTCTCATTCAACGGTTATGAAAGCTCAGCACATCGGCAACCGTAAGAAATGACCCGAACACAACAATCAACTCATCATCGTGTGCTTCCTGTCTGGCAGCCTGATATGCCTCTGTAACGCTATTGTAACAGCTTGCCTTAATTTGTTGTGACTTATCAAGGCTTTCATACAACTGGCAGGCTTGTGCAGCGCGCGGGCCAGAGGTGGCTCCCAGATACCAGTGTGTAATGTCATGGGTAATGGCAGCGAGCGTGGCTTCTACTGACTTATCTTTAAGCATCCCCACCACCAGCCTGACTGATTTGTCAGACCGGGTATCCAGCCATTGATTCATTGCCCGCATAGCCTGAGGGTTATGTCCTACATCAACAATGACCTCAGGTTCACTGGCAACCAGCTGGCGCCGCCCCGGCATGTTGACCGTGGCTACCAGTTCCCGTGCCTGCGCCTCGTCAGGCAGCCATCCGAGCAAATCGAGCGCAGCCAGCGCCGTGGACACATTTTGCTGCGGAATACGGGCAGCCGGGAGGTTTGTTATCCGCTGTGCACCACATTGCCAATCCCACAAAGATGCATCATCCTGTATGGTCATGCTGAAATCCCGCACGGCCCAGCGCGCCTCAACGGCCAGCGACGCGACCTGCTCATCCAAAGTGACAGGCGGATCCAGCTCACCAATGACCGCTTTAGCATGCTCACGCATAATGCCGGCTTTTTCTCTGGCGATGGCTTCACGGGTATCCCCCAGCCAGTCCTGGTGATCCAGGTCGATGGTCGTAATGACCGCCAGATCGGCATCCACAATATTAGTGGCATCCAGACGTCCGCCCAGCCCGACTTCCAGAATTGGTACATCGACATCATGCTGTTTCATTAACCAGAGTGCGGCCAGGGTGCTGAATTCGAAATAAGTCAGGGTTATCTCTGCTCTTGCCTGTTCAATAGCACAAAATGCAGCGCAGAATTCGTCTTCGGGTGGTAACGCATCATTAATGCGTACCCGTTCACGGTAATCCAGCAGGTGCGGAGAGCTGTAAACCCCGGTTGTTTTGCCCTGCATCAGACAGGCCTGTTCCAGGAACCGGCAGGTTGTGCCTTTGCCATTGGTGCCGCCAACAATGATGACGGTTTTGTCGGCAAAAGTCAGATCCATACGCGCCGCCACCGTTGTAATACGGTTCAGGCCTAGTTCAATAGCACTGGGATGGATAGATTCGAGGTGGGTTAACCATTGCGCCAGCGAGCGATGAGCTGGCGCAATATCAGATACATTTGTGATAGTCACTTATGATGGGCGATGTAATTTAACTAACAGGCCGTGTAATTTATCACGCATTTCACGACGGTCAACAATCATGTCAATCGCCCCTTTTTCCAGCAAGAATTCACTACGCTGGAATCCTTCTGGCAGGGTTTCACGCACAGTTTGTTCAATAACCCGCGGGCCGGCAAAACCAATCAGTGCTTTTGGCTCAGCAACATTAATGTCGCCCAGCATGGCCAGACTGGCAGATACACCACCCATGGTCGGGTCTGTCAGAACCGAGATATAGGGTAAGCCTTTGTCGCGCATTTTGGCCAATGCAGCAGAGGTTTTGGCCATCTGCATTAGTGACATCAGGGCTTCCTGCATTCGTGCACCACCGCTGGCAGAAAAACAAATCAATGGCATATTGTGCTCAAGGCACGCTTCCACTGCGGCAACAAAACGGGCCCCTACCACCGAAGCCATAGAGCCACCCATGAAGGCAAATTCAAAGCTGACCGCGGCCACCGGCATACCTTTCAGTTTGCCCTGCATGGCAATCAGCGCGTCTTTTTCGCTGGTGCTCTTTTGGGCGGCAGAAATCCGGTCTTTATAACGTTTTGAATCTTTAAACTTCAGAATATCCTGCGGCTCAAATTCCGCGCCCAGCTCTTTGCGATCATTTTGATCAAGAAAGCTGTCCAGACGCTTACGGGCTGTGATACGCATGTGGTTATCACACTTAGGGCACACCTCAAGCTGCTTTTCCAGCTCATTTTTGTACAGTACGGCCTGACAACTGGAACATTTTGTCCAGATTCCTTCAGGCACATTACCTTTAGTTGAGGTTTGTGTCCGTGGAAGAATTTTTTCAATCCAGCTCATTAAGGAGAATCCTTTTACTCGTTAGTTTGGCGACTGCTTACTTGATAATTATTTGTGCGCCGCGCGTGTTAGCAATACAGCCAGTTATTAGACCACAATACAGAATATTCGAGAAAATAAAACTGGTCTTAGAAGTTACTGACAAACTATATAACCTGTTCAGTCATCTGGCAAAAACAATGGCCCAAGTGGCCTTTCTGGTAAGCCGAATTGCGCCGGATAGGTCACATCGACCAAATATAAACCGTGGGGCTTAGCAGTGGCAGCGGCCATTGTCCGGTCTTTGCTTTGCAATAAAGAACCAATCCAGTCAACCGGCTGCTCTTGAGCGCCGACTTCAATCAGGGAGCCGGCAATATTGCGTACCATATGGTGTAAAAAAGCATTGGCCTGAATTTCCAGTATGACATACCGGCCCTGGCGGGAGACTTTTACATCCGTCACTTTACGATACGGAGTTTTCGACTGGCAATGCGCGGCGCGAAACGCACTGAAGTCCTGCTCACCTAACAATGCCTGAGCGGCTTCGTGCATAAGATCGGCATCCAGTTCCTTGTAGCAGTGCGTAACACCTTTACCCAAAATAGCCGGGCGCAGCGGCGAATTATAGATTATATAACGATAACGGCGGTGCGACGCTGAAAACCGGGCATGAAAGTCGTCATCCACCTGTTTGGCCCAGGTAACGGCAATGCTATCCGGCAAATTGGTATTCACCCCCATCGTCCAGGCCCGCTCCGGCCGATGCTCGGTACAATCAAAGTGTACAACCTGACCAGTCGCATGGACGCCGGCGTCAGTACGCCCGGCGCACTGTACATTGATTGTTGTATTTGCCACTTTGCTTAACGCATTTTCCAGGTATTCCTGCACCGTCGGCACACGATTCTGACGCTGCCAGCCATAGACCGCAGCGCCGTCATATTCTATTCCTAAGGCATATCGCCCCATTGTTTTTCACCCGCTTTTAAAAAATCGCTCAATTTTAGTGTGCCCGCCATAGACATGCAACTCAGCCGTGCCAACACAATACATGTATCCATTGTTTCATACATTTAGACAGTCACCGTACACATGCATACTCGTGGACAGTCACTTTAATTGCACACGCTTGGACAGTCACTTTTATTGCATACGCCTGGACAGTCACTTTAATACGATGAGCTAAGTGCTGGACCTAACGCCTTATTCAAATTGAAGCTGAACAGTCGCGGTGTAAGTATCATGGACAGTCACTCGATATACCCCTGGACAGTCACTTTTTCAGGCGTGGACAGTCACTGTGAACTATGCTGTAAAAAGGTGAACAGACTTTGGGTTATACAGGTATGGTAGATACTGAATCATCTTATACCACTATTGTTCCAATACTGTCAGGCGGCGGCACACGACTGCCTGCCCATATTGGGGTGTTACAAGCCTTACAGGAGCTTGATATCCGCTTTTCTACCCTGGTTGGCGTATCTGGGGGATCGATAATCGCAGCACTTTACGCCAAAGGCTATTCACTGCTAGAGCTTAAAAAGCTGGCTTTGGAAACTGATTTTCGCCAGTTTGCTGATTTTTCATTGTGGCGGTTACTCAAGCAAGGTGGCCTGGCTTCAGGTGACTACCTGGAAAGTTGGTTAGATAAACTGCTTGATGGCGTAACCTTCGGGCAACTGGATTATAACCTGCATATTCTGGCTACTGATGTAAACGGTGGGGGACCAGTGTTGTTCAACCGCGATGAAACACCGACGGTTAAAGTCTCACAGGCCATCCGTTTTTCTATGTCGATTCCGCTCATTTTTGCGTTTAAAGAGTTTGGCGATCAGCTGCTGGTTGATGGCGCAATTTTGTCAGAAGATGCATTATTCAGAGACTGGCAGAAAGACGGCACACCGTCAGTCTGCTTCCGTTTGAAAAGCGAACCGAAAAAGCAGCCGCTGGCAAATAAGGGCCATTTCCCCTTGCCCCAGTATCTGATGATGCTGACCCGCACGTTTATGTCGGCTTTGTCCCGTGAATATGTACATGCCCAATTCTGGCAAAGTACCGTCATCATCAATTGCAGAGAAATTTCCGCGGTTGATTTTAAGGCCGGACCGGTGGAAAAAGCCTTGTTGTATGACATTGGTCAACAAACCACCCTTGAGATATTGCCTCGAAAATTACACGAAGGTATTGCTCGGGCAGCCTCACCGGCCGAATCTTCACCGTCTTTTTCTGATTCTGTGGCTAACTAACCGGGACATGAATGGCAGTTTATATTCGCGGAAGTTTTTTCCAGTGACCAGGCAGAAATTGTCAGGTTAATCATGACCACTATGCCAAGAATTATATAGGCATTAGCAAACCCAACCTCGTCGTACATGGCCCCGATAACAGGCGACAAAGCCACAGCACCTGCCTGCAATAACAGGCTAAATCCCACCATATACAGAGTGGCAGACAACTTTTTATCAAAATGTATTGAAATATATTTAAATATTGCCACCAGCAATATTGGCAATTCCAGCGCGTGGAGCAGTTTGATAAATGAGATGGCCACGGGCCCGTCTACCACGCCTGAGCCGGTAATTCTCAGCACCATGACCACACCGCTTAACAGTAATCCGTTTTTCGCACCGATCTTATTAACCACATAAGGCGCCACAAACATCATGCCCGCCTCTAAAAAAACCTGAAATGAATTGAGATAGCCAAAATAGGCATTTCCCTGAGCCCGGCTGTCAAACAATGAGGCAAAATAAACCGGAAACTGTTGGTCATATACGCCGTACACACAGGCCACTCCCAACACATACACACTCAGGCGCCAAAAGGCAGCTAACCGGAACACTGACATTGCCTGATGCACGGAGACTTCAGTCCTGGCAGTGATATCAGGCCGGCTGACAGGCAGCCGGTAAATCGCAATAAAAAATCCCATTCCTATCAGGCTGGCTAACCAGAAGTTCATTGAGGCTGAGATATTAAACAGTGTCCCAGCAGCGAAAGTGGCCGCAGCCCAGCCTAACGATCCCCAGCAACGAGACTTACCAAACTCCACATCCTGTTGCCGGCTAATCCGTTCTATGAAGGCTTCCAGCGCCCCAACAGCGGCACCGAACACTAAAGCTAGGTACACAGCGCCCGTTATCACGCCGGCGCTGAAAAAATCGAGCAACATCGGCTCGTAGACTAACGTGAAAAATGGCCCGCAGAATATCATCAGGCCTGCAAAACTAAACAGCAATCGGCGGGATGTGCCCAGCTTATCCTGCACCACCCCGTAAAAAGGCATAATGAATAGCGCGGCAAGCGCATTTGCGGCGTAAACATATCCTATTTCCCGTCCGGATAGACCTACCGTCTGATTCAGCCACAGTGGGAATAGTGAATAAGCAAATGACCAGGCCGCAAAAAAAGCAACAAAAGTTACCGCACTGGCCCGGTAGGTGGCTTGCCTCTGATTCACAGTATCTGCCTGTTATTGGTGATCATCAGTGACTGTCCATATGCTGTCGAGCTGTTCAACACGAAAGTCGGTGACCGGAGCCGAATTCGGTCCCACCTCAAAAATATTCAGCATCGACTGAGGAAAGATCTGGGCTGTGATGACGCTTTGGCCCTGATTGATAAATAACTCAACCGAGCTGGTATCTACCACAATATCTACGACGACATTCTGGGTATCGCCGTACAGCTCAGCCACTATCAGATCGCTAAATTTCGGGAAAAAGCTAACCTCACCGGAGGCACTTCGGTCAACCTTAACCTGACGGGTAGTAACATCAAACTGGATAGAGACTTCTTCACCGTACGAGTTTTTAAGAAGGAGCTGCGATTGCGGCTGTTCAGCCAGACCGACCCGTAACCGATAACGCAGTGCGCTATCCGGTCCACTGATAATCCGCTCGCCGGATTTCAGTGTTGAAGTCTCTGTATCATGAGAAGATAGCAAAGATAACTCTTTAACCGGAAACTGGGTTAACCTAAACCCGGAAGCGTCTTTAACCAACCCTAATTCCCGAGGCACGGTCATGGCGCTGCGCCACGGTTTGGTGGGCGTTTCATTGGCGTAGTGCCAGTTACTCATCCAGCCCATAAATAGCGTCCTGTCTTCTTTTGCTCCCGGCGCTGTAAAAAAGGTCACACCGGCATAATTGTCAGTGCCATAGTCCAGCCAGGCGGCTGGCTCTATCCGATTTTTCGCCGGCGCATCTGCCGCCACAATATTGTCAATCATAGTATGGCCCCAGCTACCAGTCACCTTATCGATGATTCTCAGCTGCACCTGCTCGCCTTGCCAGTCGGATACATCCCAGCTGGCATAGCGCATCGTGCCCTGGTTCTGTCCGGTGGCACTTTTGATGACCTTACCATTGAGCAGCAGCTGCATGCCGGCTTTACCGGGATGATTTCCTCCGCCGATATAAAAGTTGATGTAGGGTGCCTGCAAGGTGAAGGGCCTGGAAGTCAGGGAGCCGGTTGCCTTGTCATCACCGTGAAAACTGTTGGCCAGATACTGGCCCGGATTGGCAGGCGGTGTCATCTGCTCCGCATGCCCGGATGGAGACGCCACCAGTTCAAAAGCGTTGCCATCGACCTCCCAGTTTTGTAAGCCCTGCTCAAAATCTTCAATGACCGTGGTGACCGGAAAGGCACCCGGCACCGGGGTCATTTGCTGCGCCATTGTAGTGTCGATTTTAAAGGCAGAGCCGTCAAAGTCACCCACAAAATACTGGGTCGCTGAGCCGCCGTTAGGCCCTCCCGGCATTATACTGACAATAAGCACATAGCGGCTTTCACCGTCTGCAGTGGTAAGCAATACAAGATCAGGACATTCCCATACGCCCGCATGGCTACCAATATCCTTCCCGAATGTACTTTGTAACTGCCAGTCAATCAGGTTATCCGAGGTGTAGAATCCCACGTGGTCTTTTTGAGCCAGTACCATCACCCATTGCTGACTGCCTTCGTGCCACATCACTTTAGGATCCCTGAAATCCTTTATTCCCGGGTTATCAATGACCGGGTTGCCCGAATATTTTTCCCAGCTACGCCCATTATCAAGACTATATGCCAGGGCCTGGGTCTGATAATCGGTTCTGCCCTGTTTTTCTTTTTTTACGTCATGATAGGTATACAGCGCCACCACCGGTGGATTGTCCGGTGTGCCCAGCCCACTGGAATTATTCCAGTCCACTACAGCGCTGCCAGAAAAGATTGTTCCCATTTCATCCGGATAAAGCGCAATTGGCAGATTGTCCCAGTGCACCAGATCCCGGCTCACTGCGTGTCCCCAGTGCATCGGGCCCCATACGCTGTCATTAGGGTTGTGCTGATAAAACAAATGGTATTCGCCGTTGTGATAAAACATCCCGTTGGGGTCATTCATCCACATGGCCGGAGGTGAAAAATGCACCTGAGGCCGGTATGGCTCCTGATACGGTAACGTTTTTTGCTGCTCGGAGTGAACAACGCTTTGCTGTGATGTCATGGCACATCCGGATAATAAAGAAGTTAAAAGTAAAGGTATGCAGGCTTTCATAATATTCACCTTCCTTAGCGCGATAGCGATGCGGAGACATCTTCAAGTGTTCTGCCCTTGGTTTCAGGCATCAGGAACTTGACGAAAAGCAGTTGCAGGAACATGGCAACAGTGAAGAAACCAAACACCTGTGCGGCGCTGAAGGTGTCCAGCACGTAAGGCATCAGTAATGCAATCAGAGCTGCAAATACCCAATGCGTGCCACTGCCCAGTGACTGCCCTTTAGACCGCACGCTGTTAGGGAAGATTTCAGCGATAAATACCCATATTACCGCGCCCTGGCCTACCGCATGAGAAGCAATAAACAGGAAGATAGCCGCCACCACAAGGCTGCCACCGGCTCCGGACGCAAACGCCCAGGTCACAGCCCCAAGAGACACTAAGTAGCCTACCGAACCGATATACATCAGGGCCCGGCGCCCAAATTTGTCGATAAGCATCACACCAAGCATGGTAAAGAGCAGATTAACCAGCCCTACCCCAGTGGTGGATAACAGCGCGGCACTGGCGTCCAGCCCCGCCATATCGAAGACCCGGGGCGCGTAGTAAATAATAAAGTTAATGCCGGAAAGCTGATTAAATGCCGCTATCAAAAAGGCCAGCAGTACAGGAAAATGATACTGGCGTTTAAATAGCTGTATATCCCGTTTTTTTTCAGCATCTTCACGGACCAGACGAATTGTATGGTCAATGTCATCACTGTTCAGTGATTGCAGCACCTCTCTGGCAGCGGCTTCATTTTGCTTATGCAGCAATAACCAGCGCGGACTTTCTGGTGCTTTTAAAACCAGTAACAGGTACACCAGTGCCGGAACCGCTTCTATACCCAGCATCAGGCGCCAGTCCTGAGGAATTAACCCGGCCAGCAGATAGTTAGACAAAAAGGCGATTAAAATACCGAACACAATCTGAAACTGATACATGGCAACCAGCCTGCCACGTAGTTTTGCCGGAGCGATCTCTGAAATATAAGCCGGTACGGCAATAGAGGAGATGCCTACACCAACACCGCCAATAAAGCGCAATAAAGCAAATATATAGGGATCATTGGCCAGCGCTGAGCCTATCGCCGACAGCAGATAAAGTATTCCAATCAGAACCAGTGTTTTTTTGCGGCCCAGTTTGTCACAGGGAATATTGCCTGCCAGCGCGCCTAACACGGTTCCCCAGAGCGCTGATGACATGACAAATAAACCATGTACCAGCGGTGAGGTTTGCCAGAGTGCTTCAATGGCCTGATCAGCACCGGAAATAACTGCGGTGTCAAAGCCGAATAAAAAGCCGGCAACAGCAACGGTCACAGACCAGCTGATAATCTTATTCATACATAATTTCCCTAAAATGCCGGAAGCGTGCTTCCGGCTATACCATTAATAACCCGGGTTCTGCTCGTAAATACCACCACTCAGATTAATCTGCTGATTGGGTATAGGCAGATATTCGTGCTTATTTTTTGTAAAATGCGCATCTTCAAGATAAGGCTTTCGTGTGCGTTCTACCATAAAATAGGCATCCAGCGTTTCTTTGGCGATACCCCAGCGTACCAGGTCAAAAAAGCGATGCCCTTCCAACCCCAGTTCGAGTCTGCGCTCAAATCTTAGCGCCTGTCTGGCCTCTTCCTGTGACGCAAACTCAGGATAGATATCAACCCTGTACAGGCTGGCATCTTGCAGACGTGCTGTGCTGTTGGATGCCCGCTCCCGGATTTGATTAATAATAGGTCGTGCTTCTTCGTACCGGCCCAACTCAATAAGAGCTTCGGCTTTCCAGAGCAACACATCGGCATATCGAATCAGCGTGGTGTTCAGTGAAAAAATAGGAAAAGGACCATTTTCACCACGACAATCGCAGTCAGGATGTTCCAGGTCTTTCATACCGGTAAAATTACCGTAGATAGACGGAGCCCGGGACCAGCTGTCACCGCCGTGAATTAGCTCAGGATCGTATTTAAAAGGCTTGCCTTCCATAGCGACAGTATGATCCAGACGCGGATCCACATAATCAGTTTCTACGTTGTACTGCACATCATTATAAGTGGTGAACTCAGGCAAACCGTCAGGACCCGTTTTAAAAGCGTTAACAAAGTTTTCTGTAGGTACATGAAACCCGCAACATCCAAAACCACCGGCCATGGGCGCATTGAGCGCACTTGGCCAGCTTCCCCGGCCATCCGGCGAGCCGTCATCCAGTGAACGCTGAATAGCAAATACAGATTCCGGTCCGTTTTCAAATTCAACCAGAAAGTTTTTGGCGTAGTCATCAAACAGGGCATAAACACCGCTTTGCTCAATTTCGGTGACCAGACTGACGACCTGTTCCAGCTTGTCCTGATCTATGCGGACGACGTTATGCATTTCATCCTGTTCATAAGCCTGATACAACAAGGTTTTTGCCAGATACGCGCGAGCTGATAAAGCAGAGGCACGTCCCGCATCAGCCTGAACCTGCGGCAGGTTTTCTATCCCGTAACGAAAATCATCGGCGATTTTGTCCCACAACTCCTGGTCGCTGTAGTCCCGGTTGGACGCGGTTTCTACTTCTGTCTGCGTCATGGTTTCATCAATCCAGGGAATGTGTTTGTGATGAATTTTCAGATCAAAATAAAAGATGGCCCTGACAAACCGTAACTCTGCAGCTTTTGCGGCTGCTTCGGGCAACTGATCGGAGGGTGTTTCAGCAATAACTTTAAGCGCTGAGTTGGCCCGGGAGATCCCGGTATAGTTTCGGGTCCACTTTTTATTATTCAGATCTATCAGATCAGGCGGAAAGGACTCCATATCCGGCACTATCGGGTCAAACATAGATAAAGCATGGTAAGCAAAAATATCTGAAGGTCCGTTTCCTCCTTTATGGGCGTCCCCGGCTCTGAGGTCACCAGTAGGCCACAGATAATTAGGTGCGGTGTAGTGGTCGTTCCCAAGATAAGAATAGGTAGCGATAACCAGCGCATCAATGTTCTGGGCGGTGGATACCTGCTCTTCTGTTAGTACAGCTTGCGGCTCGGTGTTCAGTTCATCACTTCCACCACAGGAAGCCACAGATAAAGCGACAAGGCTGCTGGCCAGTAGTTGCGTCATTCGTTTCATGATTTTTATCCTGTAATTTCTGCGCTTAAAAAGACAATTCCACACCAATTGTGATGCGACGAGGAACGGGAAAGACTTCATTGGGTGTTTCAGGGTCCTCGCTAAGTGTTCCGTCCGGCGTGATGGTCAGTAAGTTTTGTCCTTGTAAATAAATGCGTGCATCGGCAAGCCCCAGTTGCTCAATAAAATCCAGAGACGGGGTATAACCAATGCTGACATTGCGCAGTTTCAGATAGGTTCCCTCTTCCCAGAAGAAACTTGACTGTCTGCCTTCACCATTGTTGTCAATCAGTGTCAGTGCAGGTACATCTGTGTCGGTATTCTCCGGGGTCCAGGCATCCAGCGTACGGGCGCCGTAGTTAGAGCCTATGTTTAAGGAGGTAAAATCAGTGAAAAGTCGCCAGTTGTTACGGATCTGGCCGCCTTTTACACCCTGCCAGAACATATTGAAGTCCCAGGCCTGGTAGCGGAACGTGAAGTTCACCCCATAGATATAGCTGGGATCGGTATCGGTAAAGAAATCCTGGTCGTTTTCATTAATAACACCGTTGCCATCAAGGTCCTTGTAGCGGATACGACCAGGCCCTGCGCCTGCCTGTGTGGCGTGAGCCGCCACTTCTTCTTCACTCTGGAATAAACCATCGGCCACGTAACCAAACACCGAGTTGATGGACTTACCCAGAATGGTTTTATCCTGACCATTGCCGCCAAACGAGTTCACTACATCTTCAGGCAGTGCTGTGACCGTATTTTCCGCCGTAGACAGATTAAAATTAATATCTACCTGCAGTTCATCATCCAGAAAATCCGGTTTTATCCACTTGTCATAGCCCAGCACAAGTTCAAAACCTTCATTTTCGATCGTTCCGCCATTCACCCACATTTGTGCCCCTTCACCCAGCGTGGCGATGGGTTGGGTTAAGGTCAGAATATCCCGGGTTTCTTTGTTGAACCAGTCAATGCTGCCGTAGATTTCACCGTCATAAAGCTCAAAATCTACGCCTATATTGGTTTGTGTGGATGTTTCCCATTTCAAATCGGGGTTACCAGTTTGAGCCTTAACAAACCCTGAAGGAAGTGTTCCGCTGTTCTGCCCGCGTATATCATAAGCGGTGCCTTCATCCTGCAAATCTGTAAACAGTGATTGCGTGGCGTAACGTGGCACGTAAGTAGAGAACGTGGCGTTGGTGGCTATTTCCTGATTTCCGGTTTCCCCAATGCTGGCGCGCAGCTTCAGGGTTTTGATGGCTTCAATATCAAAGAAATCTTCGTTACTTACCACCCAGCCAAAGGAGGCTGCCGGAAAGTTACCGTATCCATTGTTCTTACCAAAGCGCGAGGACCCGTCCCGCCGAATGGTAAATGACGCCAAATAACGGTTATCGTAGTTGTAGTCTATACGGGCAAACTGCGAATCCAGCGCCCAGGTTTCACCTTCGCCGTCGACCCGGATATTGGTGGTGGCCTGAGACAAATAGGCAAACGCCCGATCATCAGACGCAAAACCTGAACCGATGCCACGGGACAACTCTCTTTCAAAATCAATCTGCTCTATACCGGCCAGGAAATTGAACTTATGATTTTCGCCCGGCTCCCATTTGTAGGTGACAGTGGCATTAGTAATAATGCTTTGATTATAGTTATCTTCGACCGTAAGCCGATCGCTTCCACTGAGTGAGCCGGCGGTAAATGCACGCTGAAAATTGCGAAAATAGAACTGACCGTAGTCCAGTGCTACTGTACCTCTGAATACCAGATCCTTTACCGGCTCATACTCAGTGTAAAAGCTGGCCATTACTTTATTAAAGGTGTGATCATTATCCCGGTTCTGCTCAATCAGCCTGATAGGGTTGTCACGGTCCGTGATACCCGGTACCGGGCCGCCCCAGCCTCCCACATCGTTATACACAGGAACAATAGACTGCTGCTCAATAGACAGACCTAAAATCTGGCCGGACAGATCATTAATAAGATTGGCCTTCTGGTCTGTAATCAGAAAGGTCTGACCGACCTTCAGCTTGTCTTCGATAATATCGAACTGGGAATTAACTCTGAATGCCAGGCGCTCAAATTTGGAGCCATCAATAATACCCTCTGCATCGTAATAACCCAGCGAGGCATAAAATTGACTACGCTCAGAACCACCGGTGACAGAGAAATTCATATCTGTCACTGTTGAGGTTCGGGTGGCCAGATCGAACCAGCGGGTATCTGCGGCTTGTTGTACCCCCTGGGGATCAGTATATTGAGGGATCTCTACTGCCCTGAGCTGTGGATTATTATAATTCTGATTCCAATCAAAGCTGTATAGAGGACTAGCGGTGTCCGGGTCAATACCATCATTGACGGCGGCCTGCCACACTACGCTGGCACGCTGCTGAGTGGTAAGCGGTTGAAGGTCGTAATTGTAATCCTCTACGGTCTGATTGTAGCGAAAATTAAAATCCAGGCCGTCATAACCCCGTTTAGTCGTAACCACTATCACACCGTTGCCCGAGCGTGCACCATAAATACTGGCTGCGGCAGCATCTCTAAGTACCTGTACATCAGCAATGTCGTTGCTGTTAATTTCCTGTAAACCTGATTTAGTTGGGATACCATCGATAACATAGAGCGGGTCATTGTTACCCAGCGGACCCAGGCCCTGCCCCCGAATACGCACTGTCGCCCCGGAACTTGGATTACCATTGGTGGTTATCTGTAAGCCAGGCACTCTTCCCTGCAGATTTTGCATAACGTTACCGGCCGGCAGATCGATAATATCTTCTAAATCGACTGTGGCTATCGCTCCTGTCAGGTCGGTTTTTTCTACCGCACTATAGCCATAAGAAATTTCTATAACTTCAACGTCCTGGGATGTATTTTCTGAATCACCGGTTACCGCGTTCTGCTGTGCAGCAACCTGCTGGGTAAGCAGTAAACAGGCCAGTGAGCTTGCCGGTAACGCGCGCTGTATGGCCCGGGCTAAAGGTTGCAATCTATTGTTATTCATCTCACGTTCCAAGGTTAAAAGTGTCATGTATTAACTAAATAAACAACGTTGTCTTTTACAGTATATTATATGAACAATGCGATCAACATAATTTTAACAACGTTGTTAAAATTATTTTATCGATAGGTTTTCTTTACTTTTTCATGCCATACTTAGCGTGGTACAGCCGGCCCGCTTATAGTGCCTCGGTAGCAAATTGAATTATCTGCCATGTACCTTGGTTATAATCGCGTAAAACAGGTATCACAATGCCTTTTGCAATGAAGAATTAAGTCAAAATTATGGTGACAATTAAAGATGTAGCAGCCAGGGCTGGTGTGGCATTTAAAACGGTTTCCAGGGTGATTAACAAAGACGAAACCGTTAAAGCGGGCAATCGCGAAAAGGTCCTGCGGGCTATAGAAGAGCTTGGCTATCGGCCAAACCGTGCAGCCCAGATGACCCGGCGGAAAAAATCCGGTGTTGTGGGATTTATTGCCGACGAACTGCTGGATGTGCCCTATACATTTGACATTATCAGAGGGGCTCAGGATGAGGCCTGGCGAAGTAATAAAGAACTGATGGTGGTGAATGTAAGTGAACGCAAATACAGTGCTTCTGGAGCCGTGGAGCATCTTCTTGCTCACCGGGTTGAAGGTGTTATCTACGCTTCAATGTATCACAGACAGGTAATAATACCTGAGCTGCTCAATACCGTGCCTACTGTGTTAGCCAATTGTTATGATCAAAACCACGCTTTCACGTGCATCGTGCCGGACGAACTGAATGCAGCACGGCAAATCACCAATCAATTGCTTGATAAAGGATATAGACGAGTCGTCTTTTTAAACCTGAATCCGAAAATCATTGCTGCCGAATTGCGTAAGCAGGGTGTGGAGGAAGCTTTCAGGCAACGCTTTGGTTCAACAGACAACCTTCATGTGGAGTCTGTCATCAATGATGTAGATAACAGGGAAGTATCTACAACCCGGGAGCGGGCCAAAGCATTGATTACCGAATTTAAACCGGATGCGATCATATGTGGCCAGGACCCAATGGCGGTGGAAGTTTATTTTGTTGCACAGGCTCTGGGTCTTCAAGTAGGCCGGGATATTGGTATTGCCAGTTTTGATAACTGGGATGTATTACCCCAGTTGGTAGAACCTCAGTTATCCACGATGGCCTTGCCGCATTATGATATGGGCAAGTGGGCGTTTAACTATCTGCAAGGCCCACAAACTATCAATTCAAAAAAGCATACTGCGCCTTTTGAATTCATTAGGCGAGCCTCTTTTTAACCGTCGTGTTTTTTAATGCGAATACCTAATTCTGCTTCGGCGCGTTTCACCAGCGATTTATTTACTGGCGGTGGGACAATATCTACGCCATCACTTAGCAACTCAATGAGGCGGGAAATCACTTCAACTCTGGCATAATGTTTACTATCGCCATGAATAATATGCCAGGGAGCGTGCCCGGTATCTGTGTATTTAAACATATCGTTAATGGCGCGTAGATAGGCGGGTCGCTGCTGTCGATTACGAATATCTTCCTCGGTTAACTTCCAGCGTTTGTAAGGATTGTGTAGCCGGGCCTCGAATCGCTTTAGTTGCTCTTCTTCACTGATGTGGATAAAAAACTTGATAACCTTGACTCCATCATCATGCAGTTGACGTTCAAATTCATTGATTTCCTGATAAGCCCGACTCCATTGCCAGGATGTAGCCAGCTTTTCCACTCGCTCTACCAATACCCGTCCGTACCAGGATCTGTCAAAAAGACTTAAGCAACCCGGAGCGGGCAGCCGTGACCAGAACCGGTAAAGGTAATGCTTACCCTGCTCGGTTGCATCCGGTGCAGCAATTGGATGAACCTGAAAGCCGCGAGGATCAAGCTTTCTTGTGACTCGGCGGATTGCCCCTCCTTTACCCGCTGCGTCCCAGCCTTCAAATACAATCACAGCCCGGCGCCCCTGGTGATAATAGGCCTGCTGAACATGAATTAATTGCTTTTGTAGTTTAGCTAACTGCCTCTTGTAAAAATGCTTACTGTTAAAAGTCAGAGTCTCACCGGCAGTAGGCAGGCGTAAATGCCGTTCACTGGTAATTATTGGGCTAACCTTTTTATTCATTGAATCTCATCCCCTGTTGCCAACTATGATGGACAATTAAACGCCTTCCATTTCAGATACTTTTCATTATATACAGATAACTCCGACTCAAGGGTCTATAGCTAGTGGAGTAGCTAATGGACAGTCACTTATACCCACTATCCCCACTGGACCACTATCCCCACTGGACAGTCACTTTCTCTGAACTAGCTAATGGACAGTCACTTATTTCCACTGGACAGTCACTACCTCTGCCTGAGTATCCCCACTGGACAGTCACTTATTCTTACCGGACAGTCACTACCTCTGCCTGAGTACAGTTGGCTTATTTGCTCATACCTGCATAATGAAATTTCTGCCTTCAACCACTGAATATGATGCCAAGACCACGTAAAAGCCTTATCAACTTGTCTGATACGCCATACTATCATTGTGTGTCTCGCTGCGTTCGCAGGGCTTTTTTGTGTGGCAAGGATGCACAGACTGGCCGATGCTACGAACATCGCCGGCAGTGGGTAGAAGACAGAATACTGTATCTAGCTGAGGTTTTCTGTGTGGATGTCTGCGCCTATGCGGTTATGAGTAATCACACGCATTTGGTTTTGCGCATCAATAAGCAAAAGGCAGACGCCCTGTCTGTTGATGAGATTATTCATCGCTGGCATAAGCTTTATAAAGGGATGTTGCTGGCCAGGCGTTATACTGACCCCACCCTTCGCGACTTATTATCTGCTGCTGAATTAGACACTGTTAATGCGCTTGCTGACGTCTATCGAAAAAGACTGTGTGATATCAGTTGGTTTATGCGGCTACTTAATGAATACATTGCCCGGCAGGCTAACAAAGAAGACGACTGCACCGGTCATTTCTGGGAGGGACGGTTCAAGTCTCAGGCATTATTAGATGAAGCTGCGCTGGCTGCCTGCATGGCCTATGTGGATTTAAACCCCGTTCGCGCCTGTCAGGCTAAAACACCGAAAACATCACCTCACACCAGCATCAGAAAGCGCCTTCTGGCTGCCGGTACTGAGCATCAGCCTCGCCAGCTACTTCCCTTCACCGGTGAACCGAAGAGCGTGATGCAAGATGGCTTGCCCTTCAGACCTGAGGATTATTTTGCTCTTGTTGAATTAACCGGTCGACACTTTCACCCTGAAAAGCCGGGTCAAATAGACTGCACAGCTTCGCCAATTCTGGAACGTGCAGGAATAGAACACACGCACTGGTATCGCATGGTAGCCGGAATCGAGACGACGTTTAAAACCAGAGTGAGCCTTGAGCAGCACTTATCTAAGCACTTCGACGACACAGTCTTCAACTCGGCCTGAAACGGCTGAGTCATTTATAGCTTCTTCTAATCAATCTTCCCACAATGCTTTATTGAGTAAAATGCTGGCTTCCCGCCGCAATCTGTTTTCAGGCTTTTTCGCCAACTAAGCGTGCTTAATACGGCTTCTGGCTGTCCAAAACATCTCCGGAATACTACCTAGTGCCGAGCGGGCGCATGTGCACAAAGCGTTGTGTGGCTATTTAAAATAGTGACTGTCCCAATACTGATTTTATGCATGGTTGTTTTTGCTTCAGGCGAGGGACTCCAACAAATGATTCGCTTCTTTTTTCTGTTCATCACTGCCCTGTTGCAACACTTCTTCCAGCAATTCTTTAGCCGATGACATATCATCCATCTCCAGATAGACCCTGGCAAGATCGAGGTTTGCGCTTTGCCCTGCATCTTTATCGATGTCAATCATATCCATATCATCGCTAACACCGCTAAAGTCAGACAAACTCACATCCAGATCCAGCGGCATTTCTTCGAACGTCCCGCCATCCTGCATCGATTCGTCTAGCAACGTTTCCACATCCAGAAATTCATTCTGCTCGCTTTTTTCTGCGTCAGGATCTGACAGCAACGCCGCCAGATCTAAATCCGGATTTTGTAGCTTGAAATCGTTAGCATCAGATTTTTGCCCAACTCTCGACTCAGCCTTTTCTTCGGCATCCATACCGTCAAGTAAGGCATCAAAATCACTACTTTCCAGCTCATCAAGGATATTTTTGTCTTCTGACTTGTTACCAGACAACCAATCATCGAGGCCCGGCACATCATCAAGCTCATCAATATCATCTTCTGCAACAGTATCGTTACCTATTGGTGGGATGACACCATCCTGTTCCTGCTCTAGTTGAAAGGCATCGATATCATCTTCTGAAAAATCCAGAATACTGTCGTCAAAGTCGGATGTTTGCTGGTCATCCATTTGTGAAAATGAAGGAATATCATCCATCATTTTCTGATCAAACTCAGCTAATGCATCATCCAGAAAAGTATCATCACTGCTTTCACTAGCCAGAATAGACTCGCTAGCCGAACTATCCGCAGACAGATTCACAGCTGAGTCAGGCAGACTTTCGTCATCGTCTAATTCCAGCGAAGGTTCACCGGCAAACTCAGCTTCCAGCTCTTCTTCACTAAATGAATCAAAAGCATTAGGTGAGTTTTGAACACCATCAGGTGCCGACATAAGTTCGTCGGCCAAGGCTGCAAATTCGTCTTCAAGCTGCTCAGCAGATAATGTTTCTTCATTAATATTCTCAGGACTTTCATATCCTGAAGTTTCATCTTGTTGTGTTAAATCTGAATGATCACGGTCACCTGCATCAAGCAACTCATCAGCAAGGGCAGCAAAGTCATCTTCTTGTGGCGCATCCGACTCGCTAACATCAGCTAGTGACTCATCGGCTTCACTAAGTCTGTCATCTGTCTCTGGTGTCGAAAGCGCGTTGTGTTCAAGCGGATTGTCACTCTCGTCGATGTTAAAGGCTTCAGCGATAGTATCATCGGAGTTCGCATCATCATCCAGATTGAGTGCTTCGAAAATATCGTCCGACTCCTCTGACAATGCAGGCTCATCGCCCTCTTTGTCAGAATCTTCGCGTGACTGTCCAGTAGTTTCTAGCAACTCATCAGCAAGGGCAGCAAAGTCATCTTCTTCTTGTGGTGCATAGGGCTCGCTAGTTTCAGCTACTGGCTCATCGACTTCACTAAGTCTGTCATCTGTCTCTGGTGTCGAAAGCTCATTGTGTTCAATCGGATTGTCACTCTCGTCGATGCTAAAGGCTTCAGCGATAGCGTCATCGGAGTTCGCATCATCATCCAGATTAAGCGCTTCAGGAATATCGTCCAAACTCTCGGACAATGCGGGCTCACCGCCCTCTTTGTCAGAATCTTCGCGTGACTGTCCAGTAGTTTCTAGCAACTCATCAGCAAGGGCAGCAAAGTCATCTTCTTCTTGTGGTGCATAGGGCTCGCTAGTTTCAGCTACTGGCTCATCGACTTCACTAAGTCTGTCATCTGTCTCTGGTGTCGAAAGCGCGTTGTGTTCAATCGGATTGTCACTCTCGTCGATGCTAAAGGCTTCAGCGATAGCATCATCGGGGTTCGCATCATCATCCAGATTGAGTGCTTCGAAAATATCGTCCGACTCCTCTGACAATGCAGGCTCATCGCCCTCTTTGTCAGAATCTTCGCGTGACTGTCCAGTAGTTTCTAGCAACTCATCAGCAAGGGCAGCAAAGTCATCTTCTTCTTGTGGTGCATCGGGCTTGCTAGTTTCAGCTACTGGCTCATCGGCTTCACTAAGTCTGTCATCTGTCTCTGGTGCCGAAAGCTCATTGTGTTCAAGCGGATTGTCACTCTCGTCGATGTTAAAAGCTTCAGGAATACCGTCCGACTCCTCTGACAATGCAGACTCATCGCCCTCTTTGTCAGAATCATCGAGTGACTGTCCCGTAGTTTCTGCTGTGAATTCTTCGCTAAGTTCATTCAGAGAATCTTCAGGTGACTGTCCGATACTTTCTAGCAACTCATCAGCCAGAGCGGCAAAGTCATCTTCATCTTGTGGTGCATCGGGCTCGCCAGTTTCAGCTACTGGCTCATCGGCTTCACTAAGTCTGTCATCTGTTTCTGGTGTCGAAAGCGCGTTGTGCTCCAGCGGATTGTCACTCTCGTCGATGTTAAAAGCTTCAGCGATAGCGTCATCGGAGTTCGCATCATCATCCAGATTGAGCGCTTCGGGAATATCGTCCGATGTTTCTAGCGATTCAGGCTCGTCGCCCCGTTCAACCGAACTGTCGAGTGACTGTCCAGGGGCTTGTTCGCTAAGTTCATCTAGTGGCTGTCCAGAAACTTCTTCTTCCGGTATATCGTCCGATGTTTCCAGCGATTCAGGCTCGTCGCCCTGTTCAACCGAACTGTCGAGTGACTGTCCAAGGGCTTCTTCGCTAAGTTCATCTAGTGGCTGTCCAGAAACTTCTTCTTCTGGTATATCGTCCGATGTTTCCAGCGATTCAGGCTCGTCGCCCTGTTTGACCGAACTGTCGAGTGACTGTCCAGAGGCATCTTCGCCAAGTTCATCAAGTGACTGTCCATGAATTTCCCCATGAATTTCTTGCCCATGAATTTCTTCGGATTGCTCCCCCGACTCTGAACTATCTATCGTATCTGACGAGTCATCAGCTTGTTGGGCGGCGATGAGCGCATCAATATCAAGCTCATCGTCGTCGGTCTCTTGCTGCCCGGAAACCGGCTCTTGAGCCTCTATACCCTGCTCCAGTTCTGCCAGCAACTCACTGGTCAGCTCATCGTCAAGTTCATCGCTTTGAGCGTCTACCTGTACATCTGAAGCGCTGGCTGCCGGTGTTTCATCATCGATGCCAAGCTCAGCCAGCAGTTCATCAGATAATGCATCCAGCTGTTCCTGTTCATCATCTTGCTCAGCGCTGAGCTCGGCCAGCAATTCATCGCCTAGCGGATCGTCAAACCCTGCGGTGCTATTGTCTTCGTCCTGGGCACTGGACTCTGGAACTGGCAGGTTAACTGGCTCATGACCGGACACATCGTCAACCACGCCTTCTGCTTCCAGCTCCGCCAGCAACTCATCGGCCAGTAAGTCAGAAGCATCAAGCTCAACGTCATCGATATCGACACTATCCAGTTCGCCGGCCAGTGCGTCGAGATTCTGAATCGATTGTGGCGAGGGGGATGACTGAGACGGAGCAATATCGTCATCCAACTCATCGTCATCAATATCCGGTAAGCCACCCATTAGCTCAAGCTGATCAATTTCATCCAGAATATTATCCGCCAGCCGGTCGAGCTCTTCGTTTTGCTCATTTATTTCCTTATCCAGCTTGTCGAGCATATCGTCATCAACATGCGAAGAACCCGTCAGACTCTCAGCTTTACCTTGCTCTGCCTCCAGCAGTTCATCAATACTGATCTCAGGTTTTTCATCGGCTTCCACCGCATTAAATGAAGCAGGCACCGCCGGTGCTTCTGGTTCATTCTGCGCAGCATCTTCTGTGCTCACCTGAAAATCGTCTTCCGTGGCATCGGTGCTGGCCAGTTCAGCCTGCACATCTGATTC
This sequence comes from Salinimonas lutimaris, assembly GCF_005222225.1. Taxonomy (GTDB): domain Bacteria; phylum Pseudomonadota; class Gammaproteobacteria; order Enterobacterales; family Alteromonadaceae; genus Alteromonas; species Alteromonas lutimaris. Next base: position 1,584,331 of record NZ_CP036536.1, on the reverse strand, counting down.
GTCAGTAAATGCCTGCTGCGATAAGTCGTCTTCTTCGTCACTGTTGTCGTCTGCTAAATCAATGCCATCAAGCACGTCTTCGTCCAGGTCGCTGCTTCCCAGCGCGGTATCAGACAACTCATCATCATCGAACAGGCTGTCGAGCTCATCCTGTCCCAGCTCTGCGGTACCGTCCTCAAAAATCTGGTCACCATCAGGCACCAGCATGTCATCATCAATATCAGAGAACACCTCAGAGCCGCTATCCAGCGACTCATCCAACTCGCCAGCCAGAACGTCATCCAGCAGCTCATCATCATTAAATAACGCGTCATCAGACAATTCAGCAGTATCATCATCCAGGCCACTGATAAGACTGGTTGACAGGTCATCCACATCATCATTAATTGTTTCTGCCACCGGGGAAGTGGTGGCCTGCGCCGCTTCTGGCTGCGGCTCTGCCTGCTTACGGCGCAGCAACCAGGCTGCCAGCCCACCGGCCAGCAATAAGGTAAGAATTCCCGAGCCAATAATCAGACTCATTGGCTGAGTTAGCGTTTGCATGATACCGCTGTTTTTCTCTGCCTCCCGCTCTGCCTGCTCCTGGCGAACCATATCAAGCAGCTGACGCTGCAATGCCAGTTGCTCATCCATCTGGCTTTGTACATCACCTTCGACCTGCTGACGCAGATTCATCAGGTCTGTGTTTACCTGCTCGACCCGATCAAACAGCTTGCGATTTTCATCCAGCAGGGCTGAAACGCTATCCAAAGAGGCTGAAAACTGATTGCGCAGTTCATCAAACTGACGCAGTTGCTGTTCATCCAGCTGATTGATTTTTTGCTCTATTTCATTGCGTGTACTGGATAATTCAGATTGATTAACCAGCGGCACTGATGGCTTAATGTTATTTGATTCTTGCGGCTGATTAAGCAGCTGGGCGAACTGTTCGTCATCCTGCTCAGCACGTTGCTGAGCCTGTGCTTTATTAATTCGGGTAATGAAGCGCTCTGAAGGCAGTCGCAGGGTTTCCCCTTCAACCAGTAAATTCAGATTTTGTTGTTCAAAGGCATTAGGATTGAGCTCATAGATGGCCAGCATGACCTGATAAACAGAGACACTTTTATTCTGCCGGTATCGCTCGGCAATCCTCCACAGGGTATCCTGCTCATCAATCGGACCGTACATGGCGCCGGAATACTGATTAGTAGCATCCTTTGGGCCACGCAACTGTGTTTGACGTTGCTGCGCATCAGCGTCGGCAGCAGGGAGTGCACTTAGCAGTGAAAGTATCAACAAGCCCGTTAAATGCAATTTCATAGCGTTCCTATAAGCCCTTAAAAGTCATGGCAATGACATTTGCTATCTTCTTCAAAGCGGTACAAACACGCTTTGCAGCACTTTTGTGCCTGATTATTGTTATGCTCGCGCGGATGTGTCCCGGACAGGAATAGTGGCATCAATCCGCACTGCCATTTTTTTGTCGTTGCCAAGTAAACTATGGAATAAACAGCGAGTTATGCAAGGTTTAATCCAGACATTAGTGATTTTGTTCCGGCTGCCCGCTGAATCGGGCTGAAAATTGTCACCCGTCGATGAATACCGGCATCTTGTCCAAACTATAAACCAGACCGCGCTTTCAATCTAGCTACATCCAGAAAAACCGTTAGAGACAAACAGTTAGCTCACTTACTGAACAAAGATAGCAGGTCAATGATATTGCAGAGGATATCGGCAGGGAAGCAGGAAAGTTTACCTGCAAAATAGCAGGCCAGACTCGCTCTGGCCTGCGGCTATAAGGCTTTACATATAATCGCGAATTAACAATTCTGCAATCTGCACACTGTTCGTGGCAGCGCCTTTGCGTACATTGTCCGATACCACCCACAGATTCAGACCATTGGGATGGGTAATATCGTTGCGAATCCGGCCTACGTGAACCAGATCATTACCGCTGGCGGTACCTACCTGAGTAGGGAAGCTCTCATTGGTGTCATACACTTTCAAACCCGGCGCATCAGATAGCAATTGCTTGACTTGCTCCGCTTCGATCGGCATCCGGGTTTCCAGATGGATCGCTTCACCGTGTCCGTAAAACACCGGTACACGAACCGCTGTAGCATTGACCAGCAGGTTCATATCACCCATAATTTTCTGGGTTTCCCACACCATTTTCATTTCTTCTTTGGTGTAGTCGTTATCCTGAAATGCATCAATTTGCGGAATCGTATTAAAGGCAATCTGACGGCTGAATGCCTCATTTTCCACTTCTTTGGCGTTCAGCAGGGCTGCAGTTTGCCGGGCCAGTTCTTCCATCGCCGATTTACCGGCGCCGGATACCGATTGGTACGTGCAAACATTAATCCGCTCAATGCCCACTTCGTCGTGAATAGGCTTTAATGCCACCAGCATCTGAATGGTTGAGCAGTTTGGATTGGCAATAATATTACGGGTTCTGAAGTCGGCCAGTACGTGAGGGTTGACCTCCGGTACAACCAGCGGCACGTCCGGGTCATAGCGAAACTGAGAGGTGTTATCAATGACCACACAGCCAGCATCAGCGGCAATGGGCGCAAATTTTTCTGAGATACTGCCGCCGGCAGAGAAAAATCCAATCTGAACCAGCCCAAAGTCAAAATCGTCGGCATTCAGGACTTCCAGTTCCTCACCTTTAAAACTGATCGTGCTTCCGGCAGACCGCTCACTGGCCAGCGGATACAGATTATTGACCGGAAAACCCCGCTCCTCCAGCATTTCAATCATGGCCTGACCGACCAGACCGGTTGCGCCTAGTACAGCAACATCAAAGGCTTGTGACATGGATTCAGTAACTCCTACTTTTTAAAAACATTTACAGGGTTTCAAGAATAAAACCCAGTCCGGTTAACTGGCGCAGTATACCTTCTGAAACGACTCCCGTTAACCTTAGCGTATAGCTGTTACACTCGCGCCGTACCCGGTATTGCTTTCTGATCCGCGCGAACGATTCTCCCTGCGCCATGGCGTTTCGAAAATCCCGGTCATCCTCTGCCACATCATAAATCGACAGCAACAGCTCACTGATCTCATCCCATCCCAACGCTTCCATCGACGGATCCCGGGGGGTAAAATCGACCGGCAGCGGGCTTGCCAGAAAATCTTCTAACGCCAGTTGCCTGGTCACATTTGCATGCTCACAAAACTGCTCGTAAACCATCTGAGTACCACGCACTTTTCCTTCCACAGAATGCCCGGCCGTATGTGCGCTGGCCAGCCAGATAAGCGGCAGTAGTTCGGTATCAATGTCAGGCTCGCGATTGAAAACATCAAGTACCACAACAGGCGCATCGGCGGATTGCAAGCGCTGTTTAAGCGCGGTTTCATCAATCACCTCACCACGACAGGCATTGATCAGTAACTGTGAAGATGACAGGTGGTTTAGCTGGTCAGCTCCAATCAGGTTAGCCGTGGCAAATTCACCGGTGGTGGTGAAGGGCACGTGCAGCGTTACCACATCACAACGCAGTGCCTCATCCAAACTGACAAAGTGACGATTGTCCCCCTGTTGCTCACGAATCGGGTCATTAAGTACATAGCTGATATTCAACGCCCCAAGCAAGCGAGAGAGTGCGGTGCCAACATGCCCTGCCCCGACAATGCCCACGGTAATACGATCCAGATCCAACTGTTTTTGCCGGCGGGCATTGAGCAACACACTGACTACATATTCTGCCACCGCCACTGCGTTACAACCGCCAGCATCCCGCCATGCAATGTTGTGCTGCTCGATCGCCGGGATATCCATGTGATTGGTACCAGCAGTCGCTGTAGCAATCATTTGTAATTGTCCGGCCTGTCTGAGCAATGCCTCGTCAACCCGGGTGGTAGAGCGGATGGCCAGATAACCGCAGTCAGACAGCCATTCAGCCGGATTGGTCCCCATCGGGTAAGACCGGGCTTCTCCAAGCTGACTAAAATAATCATGTCCGTGTGGAATGCTGTCTTCATACAGAATTTTCATAACCTGTCCTTTTCGCGCGGCCCGCGTCTCTGTGCAAATACTGTTGCAAACACCGTTGCAGATGAAGTTGCACATGCGCCTGAACCAGCTTTTTTCAACCCTGAAAACTAAAAAACCCTGTCAGAAGCAACGCTTCTGACAGGGTTGTAAAGTAAAACCAGACTGGGTTTAGCCTTTATATCGTTGCATTACCAGAGTGGCGTTGGTGCCGCCAAAACCAAAGCTGTTCGACATAATGGTGTTCAGTTCTGCTTCGCGAGCCTGAGTCACAATATCCAGCCCCTGAGCCTGTTCGTCCAGCTCATCAATATTAATTGACGGGGCAATGAAATTGTTTTTCATCATCAGCAGGCTGTAAATCGCTTCATTCACGCCCGCCGCGCCCAGCGCATGGCCAGTGAGCGACTTGGTGGCACTGATAGGCACCGGCGTATTGCCGAACATTTCGCGAATAGCACCCAGCTCTTTTACATCCCCCACGGGGGTAGATGTGCCGTGCGTATTAAGGTAGTCAATAGGCTCCGGAACATTTTGCATGGCCATTTTCATGCAGCGCAGCGCGCCTTCGCCGGAAGGGGCTACCATATCAAAGCCATCAGATGTGGCGCCATATCCGGTGATTTCACCGTAAATGGTCGCGCCGCGGGCCAGTGCATGTTCCAGCTCCTCAACCACGACCATACCACCGCCGCCTGAACTGACAAAACCGTCACGGGCAGCATCATAGGTGCGTGAAGCTACAGCCGGATTGTCGTTGTATTTGGTCGACAACGCGCCCATCGCATCAAACTGGCTGGACAGGGCCCAGTGCAGCTCTTCACCACCGCCGGCAAACACAATATCCTGCTTGCCCAGCTGAATCAGCTCCATGGCATTACCGATGGCATGGGCACTACTGGCACAGGCTGAGGCGATAGAGTAATTCACACCGCGAATTTTAAATGGTGTTGCCAAACACGCAGATACGGTAGAAGACATACAGCGAGGCACCATATACGGGCCAACGCGCTTAACGCCTTTTTCGCGCAGAATGTCAGCTGATAATACCTGATTTTCTGATGATGCACCGCCGGAGCCGGCAATAATGCCTGTGCGCTCGTTAGACACGTCGTTGTCTTCCAGGCCAGCGTCGGCAATTGCCTGTTGCATGGCGACATAAGCATAGCCTGCCGCGTCGCCCATAAAACGCATGGCCTTACGGTCAATATGATCTTTAAGGTCGATATCTACATTGCCCCAGACCTGGCTGCGCAAACCCATCTCAGCAAACTGCTCTGAGAATGTGATCCCGGATTTGCCCGCTTTTAGTGAAGCAAGTACGTCGTCCTTATTGATACCGATGCTCGACACAATGCCAAGACCGGTGATAACTGCTCTTCTCATAATTCACCCTTTATTTTGCTGGGGCATATGGTAACGATTCTGTTAAGCAAAGTGGTCTGCTCTTTTAGCGTTTGCTTAACAAATCATCACTGATGATGTGAATGACTATCCTCACTGTATCATGCACGCTATGATCGTGCAGTCAAATAACAGTAATTCAAGGGTAATAGTGGGTGAAAACTGATCACGCCAAAGTCCATTTTAATGAACAGGGAACGCCGGTCGCCGATGCCTTCGACGATGTGTATTTTTCCAATGATAGCGGGGTAGATGAAACCAGGCATGTGTTTATTGCCGCCAACCAGCTACCGGAACGCTGGCAGTCCCACCAGCGTGCGCACTTTGTGATTGCCGAAACCGGCTTTGGTACCGGACTGAACTGCCTGGTGGCGATGCAGGCCTTTGCTCAGTTTCGACAGCATAACCCGCAGCATCCACTTAAACGTCTGTATATTCTTACCACTGAAAAGTATCCGCTGGCCCGCCAGGACATGACCCAGGCGCTGGCTCACTTTACAGCAATGCGCGGGCCGGCTGAAGCGTTACTGGCACAGTATCCGCTGAGTATGAATGGTTGCCACCGGCTGGATATTCGCGAATACCACACCTGTCTGGATATCTGGATGGGTGATGTACATGAACTATTGCCTCAATGGCACTCACCGCATGAAGGCCTGGTTGATGCCTGGTTTCTGGATGGCTTTGCACCGTCTAAAAATCCGGATATGTGGACAGCGCCGCTGTTTGAACAAATGGCCAGACTGTCGCGGACCGGCGCAACCTTCGGTACGTTCACTGCGGCCGGCGTGGTAAAACGCGGTCTGCAGGCGGTGGGGTTTGAGGTCAGCAAACAACGCGGCTTCGGGCGCAAGCGCGACATGCTGGCCGGTGTCTATACGGGTGATAAAACCGCTGATACCGGCCGGTTTGCCACCCCGCTGCCCTACTCTATGTTTAATCAGCCGCCGCTAGGTATCACCCAGCGCGTCGGAATTGTGGGTGCCGGACTGGCCGGGGCCAGCGCAGCCCTGGCACTGGTTGAACGTGGTATTACCGTTACCCTGCTGACGCGTCAGGTGGCTGATGGCGCCTCGGGAAATCCACAAGGTGGCTTTTATCCGCAGCTACATGCTCAGGCCAGTCATGCCAGTCAGCTTCAGGCGCACAGTTTTTTATACGCGCGGCGTCGCTACGCTGCCCTGTTTGATTCCCAGGAAGCTGAGCACGATTGGTGCGGGGTATTACAGCTGGATTTTACTGAGGCTATGGCTGAACGCCACGCCCGGCTTGCCAACAGTGAACTGTGGCCGGCAGAGCTGATACGTCATATCAGTGGCGAGCAGGCCAGCGAGATTGCCGGTATCAGCCTGTCCACCGGGGCGCTGCATATTCCCGCCGGGGGCTGGCTCAGCCCGCCTCAGCTGGTCAACGCTATGCTCGCGCAGGCCCGCCAGTCAGGGTTACTGAAGGAGATCACCGGCTGCACCGTCACCGGCTATTCGGTAAACGATGACGGGGTGATAATACACAGTGATCAGGCCGACCTGCAGGTAGATCAGCTGGTGTTTGCCGGCGGTGCAGATAACATCCATTTACCGGTTGCCGATGTGCTGCCACTGCGCCCGGTGCGCGGCCAGGTAGAAGCCGTGCCACAATCAGTAGCCTCCGGGTCGCTTAACACTGTGCTGTGCCATAAAGGATACCTGACTCCGGTTGGACTGGATAAGCGCCACGCGCTGGGGTCTACCTATGTGAAAAATGATTTGGACTTAGGTGTGCGCGAGCAGGAAAGCAAGCAGAATCTGGCCACGCATCATAACGCCATGCCCCAGGCAGACTGGCTGCACAGCCTGCAACATGACGGACAGGCCCGGGCCGCAATAAGACTGGGCATGCCGGACCATCAGCCTGCCTGCGGGCAGTTACCCGGCCCGGTGCTGATGCCACAGGCCTGGCTGGAACTGGGCAAAGGCAAGCCACTTAATACGATGCCGCCGCCGATGGGGGCGCCGGTGCATGTGCTGACCGGACTGGGCTCCCGGGGACTGACCACCGCCCCGATGATGGCCGAGGTATTAGCCTGTCAGTTATGCCACGAACCGCTGCCACTGCCCGAACATCTGCTTAATACCGTCAATCCGTGGCGTTTTACCATACGTCAGGCTATCCGTGGCGAGCTTAGTGCGCCATTGCCGTCACAGGATTGAGACTGGTTACAATAAAAGCGGGGATATCCAAACTGGCACTGGCCACCATACGCTGATCATCCAGACTGATAATGCGGGCGTTTACCCTGACTCCCCGCGGGGTTTCAATCATAGTACCGGTGAGTACATGTGCCATACTGGCGTCTGCGGCCAGCTGCCTTACCTTGCGGCTCATAATAATATCGCCTCGCTTCGTAATCTGAATGAAGCGGGTCAGCTTATAATCAACCACGCCCATGCCATAATCCTGCAACTGGCCCATCAGGTATTCTGCCAGCTGATTCCCCAGTACAGTAGTGTCCTGTAACGAGTGGCTCAGGCGAACAAAACTGGCGATACCAATGGTGGCCTGAGGCTGTAGTCCGGTCGCCGTGCGCATTAACTGCATTGCCAGCTGATCAGCGTATTCATTTAGCGATTTGTGAGTCTGGCGGGCATAAAAACCGGTCTGCAGCGGATCCTGAAAACGGGTAGCTACCGGCTCATTTTCTGGCAGGGTCAGGTCCCGGGTATCGGGCTGATAAGCCAGCCCGGTCCCTTTTGGCGGCACCACCACCGGTTCACCTGCAGATGTATCCCAGGTGGCCCGGGTCTCAGTCATTCTGTGATACTGTTCATCCAGCGCACTACATCCGCTGATTAATACCAGTATGCCGGCCAGACAGGTTAGGTTTAACTGATAGAATGTCCGGCCCATGGTTATCCCTTACTAAGTTTCACGCCGTCTTTGGTACCTGCGCTGGCACCGCCATCGCTGGGGATCAGCGCATCTACCACATAAAACGGGATAAGGGTTTGTGCACTGGCCACTACCGCCCGCGACTCAATGCCCAGAATACGGGCATTGACCAGCACCCCGCCCTGATGTTTTGCCATGGTACCGGTCAGCACATATTCAATGGGCAGCGAACTGTTCAGATCTAAATAATCCCGGGACAGTAAAAAATCCCCGTCGCCGGTAACACGAATGTAGTCGGTGGCTTTATAATCCAGCACCGGGATACGGAATTTATGCAATTCGTGCATAAACGACTCTGACATCTGACGGCCAAGCAGATCGGTTTGCTGTAAGTCTGAGTCAAGCAGCGCAAAATTGGTCACCGCCACCGGCGTTTTGCTGGTCACGTATTCCATATTGGAGATCAGATCCTGAGTCAGATTTTTGACATAGTCGCCCACATGCCGGGTCAGCGGCCGGCCCTTGTAAGCCCCCTGCACACTGGAATAGAGCCGGGGCTGTCCTACCGCTCCAAAGCTGTCCGCCTCATCGTCAGGTCTTTGCTGAGCGCTGTGCCGGTCAATGGCCTGAACATCCACAATATCCAGTGAACCGGCATCAGACACCGTGCCACGATCCGTCGGGTCGTGCTCAACAGTGGTACAGGCAGTGGTGGCCAGTATCAGGCTACCGAGCATCAGATATCGCGTTATCATTATTCCCTACCCCTCATCTTCTGTTCTGTACAGGCGTCCGTTACGGCTGGTGACCTGTTCCTGCTCCCAAAATAACCCGGCCGGGAAAAAGCGGGTTGCGGCAGCCACTATGTCTTTGGTTCTGGCATCAATTATCCGGGCGTTCACCATGGCACCATCCTGTTGGTGCACCAGGGTACCGGTGATATAAAAATCTACCCGGTCCAGTCCGGATAACTGTGCAATATGGCGCGATAACACTCTGTCGCTATCATCACTGATTATTATATCGTTCGTCAGCTTAAACTCTTGAGCGGTAAAGCCTCTTTTTGTTGCTTCAGTAATCAGCCCCTGCTCCAGCTGATGTCCCAGCATCATAAGCGGGCGCTGCTCCTCGCCATCAAACTCCATCGAGCCTACCGGTACAAAACCGGTCACAGCGTAGCGTGCATGCCGGGCTGGCCGGGTGCCGGCAAACAGCTCATTAGCCAATAGGTAGGTCTGATACTCCGAATTACCCAGTTGGTTTACCGGAATTCTGACCGACTGCGATTCAATCGGCTCGTCAGGCACAGATGTACAGGCACTGAGAAAACTGCCCAGCACAACACTCAAAAGTACCGCACGATAAAAAGATAAGTAGGTCATAAGTCTGCGTCAAAAAGGTGTGTCTGGAGACTGCTACCGCAAGATTTATACCACTGATGTAATTTACTTAAATAACAAACATCTGCGTAACGAGCGACAATAACATGACGCACACTGATGGCACGCCGGTGCCGGTAGGATGGCAAAGCAAGAAGCGAAGAGGCTGACAGCGGCAAGGGGATGCCGCTGTACAACGGTCAGCAAGGTTTATTCAGGCAGCCTGCTCAACCAGGCGCTGCCACAATGCATGCACCTTTTGCTGGTCATCTGCTTCCAGTTCGTTATTGGCAAAGGCATCAGCCAGACTGGCGGTCACAGCGTCATTAAGCTTAGCCAGGCTGGCCTGCTCATCCATTTCCAGTGGTTTGGAGATAACAGCAAAATGCCCCTGCAGATAGCTGGCAATAAAAAGCTCGTCGTCGTTACCATGGTCCACCACAGCGTCCAGGGCCTGTTCAATATGTTGGGATTGCTGCATAAAGCTGTTGTCAGCCAGCGGTGCGGTCTGCATATCTTCTCCTATATCGCAGGATAAAGCACTTTATCCTGATAACCTGTTATGACCTGAACACTGCCGGCCAGCAGTGAGTCTAAGTCGCTGTCGCCAGAGTCCAGCCTGAGTGGCCGTCCTTCCAGCGCCTGTAATTTTGCTTTGGTGGCAACCACCAGCATATTTTCCTTGCCCAGTTGTCGGATGAACGCTGGACTGAGCTGCTGATTACCACGACCAAGAATATGACCCTGACCACCAATTAACGTAATCACCAGCCGGGTAGGCTTGCCGCATGTTATATCAAGCAGCTGCGTGGCGGTCACATCGCTTGCCACCACTTGCCCCTGGTGAACCACATCCACACCCAGCAGGGTATTGTCCAGCCCTGCGGCGTCCATAATGGCGGCCACCGTCGAGCCGGAGCCCATGACATAAAAGCGCTCTTCGTCATCGTCGAGCATCTCGCTGACATACGCTGCAATGTCATCCAGCACCAGTTCATCATGCTCCCGGCCGCCCATTTTAACCGCCTGGATATACTGCAGTTCATGAGGAACCCGCATCTCGCCATAATGACGTGCCTGTACCTTACCCTGCCGGAAGGCATCCTCATCAATATCGCGCACTTCAGCGTCAAACTGACTAACCAGTTCACCGCGTGCCATCAGGGTAATAACCCTGGCTGCAGCGCCCGGGGTCACAGCATACACACCCGAGTGAATTTTGCAGCCCGCCGGTACGCCCAGCACAGGAACTTTATTGCCAATAACATCGCACAGGTTTCGTGCTGTGCCGTCGCCCCCGGCAAATACCAGTAAGTCAAGGTTATACGCCAGCAGTGCTGTGGCGGCCGCCTGGGTATCGCTGGCTTCGGTTTGAGCTGCCTCTGGGGTAAACACCACTTCGCAGGCAAGGCCAGCCTGAACACAGCTATGTTCGCCCATGTCACCGGCAGCGGTGTACACCTGCACGTCGAGTCCGCAAGCGGCAATATCCGACAGTGCCCGGGCCATTTTTTCCGGCGCCAGCTGTTGTGCTCCCATGGCCAGCGCCTGCGCACGAATCTGAGCGCCGTCGCTGCCTTTTAGGGCCAGTGCGCCGCCGATGCCGGCAAAGGGATTGACTAATACACCAAGTTTAAATACCGGTTTCATTTTCATGCAGCCTGCGCCTGTGTAATCAGCGCCTGTGCACTGGTATTAAATGTTTGTCGCAGGGCATCGATAAACATCTGGGCCCGCGGCGGAAAGCCGGAGGCCAGATAGTCGTTAAGCTGCGCTCTGACCGCCCGCGTAAAGCCTTCGCGATCCGGCTCGGCCCCGTTCAGATTGTCAGTACTGACCTGAAAGCGACGACCAGCCGCCACCGCCAGCGCCCATTCAATAGCCTGCGGACGTACCTCCACCTGCTCAAACTTTGCCTGCTGACTGGCATCACGCCCGTCTGGGCAATACCAGTAGCCATAATCTTCCAGCAACCGACGTCTGGCGCCAGCAATACACCAGTGCGCAATTTCATGCAGCGCGCTGGAAAAAAAACCATGAGCAAACACAATCTGATGATAAGGCACCGCTGCGCTGGCCGGCAAATACACAGGTTCATCTTCACCGCGAATCAACCGGGTATTGAAGCTTTGGTAAAAGGTTTTATCAAACAGCGCCATCAATATATCCACCTGGGGATCATTATCAAAAGCTTGCCCGTTTACCTCGAAATTCGCCATCTGCTGCACGCGCCTGTTTACCTGATACGTCTGTTTAAACTGGCCGGAGTCTATCAAAACCGGCCTCACAAGGCTACGCTGTATCAACTGATGGACAGTCACTTATTCTGTTGTTGCTAACGGCACTTTGGTAATGCACTTAGTGGACAGTCACTTTCATATTGTTCACTTTCATAGTACTGAATGGAGAATGCTGGACAGTCACTTTTCCTCCCGGACAGTCACATACTCTACTTGTTATATTGGACTCCCCGTCGTGGGTAGTCACGCAACCGCCTGTGTGAGCCATCCTATTCCATCGTGGACAGTCACTCGTTCTGTTGTTGCTAAATGCACTTTGGTAATGCACTTAGTGGACAGTCACTTTCATACTGTTCACTTTCATAGTACTGAATGGAGAATGCTGGACAGTCACTTTTACTGATATGTATGGACAGTCACTCTGCCATTGCGCCTGCGCGGTGGTTAATGGTAGAACTATGAGCAAAGTTGCCTGTACCAGAATTTATGAATAACACAGCCCTGTGGCATCACGCCGACCCGTTTACCACTGACTGGAAGATAGGCCCGGGTGATATTGACCATTATGGCCATGTCAATAATGTGGCGTATCTGACTCAGCTGGAAAAAACCGCCTGGGCGCATACTAATGCACTTGGTCTGACCCTGGATGATTACCGGGAACTGGACCGGGCCATGGTGATTAAACGCCACGAACTGAATTACCTGCAAGCCTGTCATGAAGGCGACACGCTGGTTTGTGCCACCTGGATAGTTCATTGTGATAGTCGCCTGTCGCTGGTCAGGGAGTTTCAGTTTGTCTGCCCGCGCCGCGAAAAATCGGTATTCAACGCCACCACCCAATTTGTCTGCACCAGTCTGACCAGTGGTGCGCCAAAACGTATGCCACAGATATTTTGTCAGGTGTACGGCAACGCGAGTATCTCCCTGTGAGCGGGCGCTGGTGAATAAACTTAGTATCGGACTGGCGCTGGCACTGGCCGGTTCGCTGGCGCTGAATGTGTATCAGTGGCGCAATATTCTGCCTTCACCTACATCCGATGAATCATCTGCGGTTTCTGTAAATACATCAATAGCAAATCCTCATCATAGTACCGCCCCCGCAACCAGTAACGGCGCATCGCAACAAACGGCCACCACGTCTAAACACACTAAAGCAATCGCAATCAGCGCAATAACTGCATTGCTTGAAAGCGGTGACTACGCCCAGGCGCAACAACGGCTACAGCAGGCATTGCGGCAGTCACCGGATAATTTTGTCCTGTTGATGCTTGAAGCCCGCCTGCTCAGGCATACTGCGGCGCTAAGCGATGTGGTACTGCATTATTATAACCTGCTGGATTACCCATTGAGCGCAGCGCAGACCCGGCAGGTTATTGGCAAGCGAGACAACCTGGTGGAAGATGCCCTGGAGCAGTTAAAACGCGCTGGTAGCTGGGATGCTATGGCGGTTTTTCTGGAGCCATTAGTGCAGCGCGATCCATTACAGGCAGATTATGCATTGTGGCTGGCTACCGCCTATGGAAAGCAGGCCAGATACAGCGCGATGGAAAGTGCGCTGGCTGCTCTGGATTATGATGACTCACGTGCCCAGCGGATTCGACAGCAGTTCGCCCTACCTGACGCCCCATCGCGGACAGCTACAACGGCGCAGCAGCAATCTGAGGTTGCCCGCCGGGGAGAACCGGTTTCTCTGGTCAGACAGGGTGTACATTTTATTGTACCGGTTCAGCTTAATCGTCAGCCAGCACAATTGCTGCTGGATACCGGCGCCACCCGTACGGCAATCACCCAGGCGGCTTTTAACAGACTCAGCCAGCGCACGACAACCCGATTTGTGGGTAACTTTACAATTCATACCGCTGGCGGGCCGGCTGAAGCAGCCCTGATAGAGCTGGACAGGCTGAGTCTGGGAAGCTATCAGATGACCAACGTCAGGGTGTTTGTATTACCGGTTGCCCAACTGGATGATGTAGACGGCTTACTGGGTATGAACGTGCTGGGCCGGTTTATTTTTTCTCTGGATCAGCAAGCGGGTACATTGTGGCTCTCTCCCTCTGACTAACTTGTTGCGTACCCCCCGTCAGATAATCACTTTGTGCAATCCGTCTCATATATTTGTTTAACAAACCAAATTTAATGTCCTGCGGAAAACCAAATCCAAGGTTCACGGCGTAGCTTATCCCACATTCATAACGCAGGAGACATCCAATGGCTGTACTATCCGGCAAAAAAGTGGCATTTCTGGCCACTGATGGTTTTGAACAGGTTGAACTGACTGAGCCTCTTAAAAAGGTCCGTGAAGCAGGCGCAGAGGCGCATATCGTGTCAATCAAATCGGGCAAAATTCAGGGCATGAACCATGACGATAAAGGCGATACCTTTGACGTTGATAAAACACTGGATGAGATCAGTGCTGATGACTACAACGGGCTGGTGCTTCCCGGCGGTGTGCTAAACCCTGATACGCTGCGCATGAACGAAAAAGGGGTTAATTTTGTGCGTGACTTTTTTGTTCAGCACAAGCCGGTATCTGCCATCTGTCATGGTCCATGGATGCTGGTTGAGGCTGACGTGCTAAACGGCCGTACCGTCACCTCATTTCCTTCCATTAAAACCGACATTATCAACGCCGGGGGTCACTGGGTTGACGAGGAAGTCGTTGTTGACCAGGGTTTAACCACCAGTCGTAATCCCGATGACCTGCCCGCCTTCTGCAACAAGGTAGTAGAAGAGCTCCGTGAAGGTAAACACGCCGCTCAAACGCCTTAACGTATTCGCGCCGGGCCTGACCCCGGCGCATTTTTCTTTTTCTTATTTTGTATTTTTTTGGAGCATACATGGCGAATTTATTTTCTGAGGGCAGCCTGGGCGCTGTTGAGATCCGTAACCGTATTTTTATGGCACCGTTAACCCGTAGCCGCGCGCATGACGAGACCGACGTACCGTCGGACCTGGCGCTCACGTATTACCAGCAGCGAGCCAGCGCAGGCATGATTCTGACCGAGGCTACGCAGATTAACCCGCAGGGCAAAGGCTATATCCGTACTCCCGGCATTTACACCGCAGAGCATGTTCAGAAGTGGCGGGAAATTACTGAGGCCGTACATGCCAAGGGCGGAAAAATCTTTATGCAGTTATGGCACGTAGGGCGGATCAGTCATAGTCATTTTCAGCCCGACGGCGATGCTCCTCTGGCGCCTTCTGCGATTAAACCTGACGTTGAAGTGTTTTTCGACGGTCAAAAGCAGCCGGCTTCTATGCCTAAGGCCATGAGCATCGAAGAGATTAAAAGCACCATCGAGGATTATCGAACAGCAGCAGAAAATGCTAAGGAAGCGGGCTTTGACGGTGTTGAAATCCACGCTGCCAACGGCTATCTGCTAGACCAGTTTTTACGGGATAAAACTAACCAGCGCGATGATGAATACGGTGGCTCACTGGAAAACCGTATGCGTCTGCTCAACGAGGTAACAGAAGCAGTACTGAGCATCTGGGCGCCCAATCAGGTGGGGGTGAGATTATCCCCTATCGGAAATCAGAATGACATTGCTGATAGCGATCCGCTGAACAGTTTTACCTACTATATTGAAAAGCTTAACACATACGGGCTGGCCTATTTACATATGGTAGAGCGTTTTCCCGGTATGGATACCAACAATCATGATCTTAAGATTCAGGAAAGTCTGCGTAACTGCTGGAACGGATTTTATATCGCCAATGGCGACTATGATTATCTGACGGCACAAAATGCGATGGAATCGGGCTTTGCCGATGCTGTCACTTTTGGCCGGGCGTATATTGCCAATCCGGATTTAGCGGAGCGCTTTGAAGCCGGCGCAACGCTTAACGCCCCTGATTACGATACCTTTTATCAGGGCGAGGAAAAAGGCTATACCGACTATCCGTTTATGAATACGAAATAAGCAATAAAAAACGGGCGCGATTAGCGCCCGTTTTGCTATTGTAAAACTCGCTTTACAGGGTTGCCGCCAGTCGAGTGCCCTGGTCAATGGCACGCTTGGCATCCAGCTCCAGCGCTTCATCCGCCCCGCCAATCAGATGGTAGGTGGCATTCAGCCCTTCTACCAGCTCACGTTGCGGCTCCTGTCCGGCGCAAATGATGACATTGTCAACCTCCAGCACCTGCTTCTCACCATTAACCATAATGTGTAAACCATCATCATCCACACGCTGATACTCTACGCCAGGGATCATTTTAACTCCCTTCATCAACAGACTGGCACGATGGGCCCAGCCAGTGGTTTTGCCCAGCCCGGCCCCCACTTTGGTGGTTTTGCGCTGAAGCAGCACAATCTGGCGCGATGACGGCTCAGGCTGAGGCTGCATGCCTTCCACACCGCCACGGTGCTCAAAGGTCATATCGATGCCCCATTCTTTCATAAACTCGGCCACATCCAGGCTCGGAGAGCCTTTCCCGTGCGACAAAAATTCTGCGGTATCAAAGCCGATACCACCGGCACCGATTATAGCCACGGTTTTGCCTACCGGTTTCTTATGTTTCAGCACATCGATATAAGACATAACTTTGGCATGCTCAATACCTTCGATGGGCGGAATCCGCGGCACAATACCGGTAGCCAGAATCACTTCATCAAACCCTTCGTCATTCAGCATGGCGGCTGACACTTTTGTGTTCAGCTTCACAGTCACGTTATGCAGCTCCAGCTGACGACTGAAGTACCGCAGAGTTTCGTTAAACTCTTCTTTACCGGGCACCTGACGGGCAATGTTAAACTGACCGCCCACTTTATCGTCTTTGTCGTACAGGGTAACGGTGTGCCCACGGGAAGCCGCCGTGACAGCCGCCGCCAGACCCGCAGGACCAGCGCCAACAACCGCAATCTTTCGGATTTGCTCCGCCGGGGAGATGGTTAACTCCAGCTCATGACATGCCCGCGGGTTAACCAGACAGCTGGTCAGCTTGCCATTAAACACATGATCAAGGCATGCCTGATTACACCCGATACAGGTATTGATTTCATCCGCTTTAGCCTGTTCCGCCTTGACCACAAAATCTGCGTCAGCCAGAAACGGACGGGCCATAGACACCATATCCGCATCACCTCGGGCCAGCACGTCTTCGGCGACCTCTGGAGTGTTAATGCGGTTAGAGGTGATCACCGGAATTGACAGCGCAGCGCGAAATTTCGCGGTTACCCAGGTAAATGCCGCCCTCGGCACCCGGGTTGAAATAGTCGGAATACGGGCTTCGTGCCAGCCGATACCGGTATTGATAATGGTAGCGCCAGCTTGCTCAATCTCTTTACCCAGCTGCACCACTTCCTGATAATCCGAGCCGCCTTCAACCAGATCCAGCATAGACAGTCGATAGATAATAATAAACTGCTCACCCACAGCTTCACGCACCCGGCGAACCACCTCAATGGGTAGCCGAATGCGGTTTTCGTACTCGCCGCCCCACTCATCGTCGCGATGATTTGTGCGCCTGGCAATAAACTGGTTCAGGAAGTAACCTTCTGAGCCCATAATTTCCACACCGTCGTAACCGGCTTTTTGTGCCTGCTGGGCGGTGAAAATAAAATCCTGAATCTGCTGTTCAATTTCTTCTTCATTTAGCGCTTTAGGCTTAAACGGGTTAATCGGCGCCTGCACCGCGGATGGTGCCACCAGTTTTTCGCTGTACGCATAACGGCCTGTATGCAGAATCTGCATACAGATTTTGCCGCCGGCTTCATGCACCGCGTCCGTTACCTCTTTGTGATGCGCCACGGCTTTATCAGAATTCAAACGACGGGTCATCGGATGGGTAGAGCCTTCTTCGTTAGGCCCGATCCCCCCGGTAACAATCAGCCCGACTCCGCCTTTTGCCCGTTCTGCATAAAACGCCGCCATGTGTTTGTGGCCATTAGGCATTTCTTCCAGTCCGGTATGCATGGAGCCCATCAGTACCCGATTCTTGAGCGTGGTAAACCCAAGATCCAACGGACGAAACAAATGCGGATAAACAGGATGTGGTGTGGCCTGTTCTGCTGCTGTGGTGGTCATGGCTATTCCTTATTCCTCTTACTTCATACTGTGCAGGCCACGCTTTAGCGGGGCAAATTCGGGCGCAACTTTTTGCTTTTGCGCTTTAATCGCGGTCAGGACATCTTCCATCTGAAACATGCCGGCTTGCCAGGTGGCCATGTATTCCAGGCTTTCAGCCACGGTATGGTCCACCGCATAATTAATCATGGTTTTGGTACCGCTTACGGCTACCGGTGAGTTCATCGCTATCTGCCGGGCAATCTGCATGACGCCATCGAGCATGGCTGCCTGATCAGTGTAGGTCTGATTGACAAAGCCTGCCTGCTGCGCCTCCCGGGCGGAAAATTGGCGGCCGGTATAAGCCAGCTCTTTGGCCAGGCCCACCGGGATTAGCTTGGGCAAGCGCTGTAGCGTGCCCAAATCCGCGGTCATACCAATTTGTGTTTCTTTAATGGTAAAAAACGCATCGTCCGTGCAATAACGCATATCGCAGGCACATAACAAGTCTACCGCGCCACCTATCGCACCGCCCTGTACGGCAGCCAGAACTGGCATTCGCGCCTGCTCAATACTATTAAAACTGGCCTGCAGCAGATGAACCTGCCGGCGCATCTGTTCAGCGCTACGCGCCGGATCACCGGTAAAGCTCTGTGCCATATTTTCAAATACAGAGAGATCCATACCAGCCGAAAAGTGTTTACCGGTGGAAGAAATCACAATCACCCTGGCCCGGGCTACATCATCAATGGCCCTGATCGCG
Source organism: Salinimonas lutimaris (assembly GCF_005222225.1). Lineage (GTDB taxonomy): Bacteria > Pseudomonadota > Gammaproteobacteria > Enterobacterales > Alteromonadaceae > Alteromonas > Alteromonas lutimaris. The sequence goes on along the minus strand of NZ_CP036536.1, from coordinate 1,565,692 downwards.
GCCGGTAACTCATTCCAGAACGCCGGCACCATACTATTAAGGGCATCAGGCCGGGACAGCTGAATGTGGGCGATCGGTCCTTCCTCGCTCACGGTTAAAGTTGTGTATTGCGGTGTAGCAGAAGTGGCTGCTTCCATGGCGCTCTCCGTTAACAATTTTGCAAACTGGACAGCGTCAAGATAAAAGCCAATGTTGACAGTGTCAAGATAAAACGTAATCTGTAGAAAGATTTTGCAGTAGTTGAAAATGTCATGGCCAATACCCACACCTATCATCACGGCGATTTACGCGCGACACTGGTTAAAGTCGCCACTGCGCGGTTGTCTGCCCATGGCATCGACAGCCTGTCGCTGCGTAAGCTGGCAGAGGATGCCGGAGTATCCCGGTCAGCGCCGTATCATCATTTTAAAGATAAAAATGCGTTACTGAGCGCCATTGCCGCGCAGGGTTTCAGTCAATGGCATGACACTGCCCGACACATTTTTGAACAGCACGATGTGCCGGCCAGGGAGCGCTTTCGTCAGTTTGTACACCGGTATATTCGTTATGCAGCAGATAACCCGCAGCTGTACGAGCTGATGTTTGGCCGAACCATCTGGCAGGAGCAGTCGGCTACCAGTGATCTAAAAGAAGTAGCGTACCCTTGCTTTCAGTTTCAGGTCAGTATGACCCGCTACTGGCAGGAGCAACGCTTACTGCCCGGCGGACACGACACCCTGCGGCTGGCACAGGTCACCTGGGGCACCCTGCACGGTATTGCCCGCTTACTGATTGACGGCATTTATGCTCATAGCAGCCATATTGACGAGATGTGCGACACCGCCGCGGATCTGTTTATGCAGGGCTCGTGTGACAAGTCTGAATAAATGAGGCAGCCTGCTCGGCAATCATAATGGTGGGTGCATTGGTATTGCCACCAGGCAGACTCGGCATCACCGACGCATCGGCCACCCGCAGGTTTTCAAAACCCTTGACCTGCAAGCGGCTGTTGACCACGGTCATTGGGTCATCCTCAGCGCCCATTTTGCATGTACCGGCCGGATGATAAACGGTTTCTGCATACTGGCGAATAAACGCCGTCAGGGCCTCGTCAGTGGTTTTTGTTGCACCGGGCAATCGCTCCTGACCGCGCCACTTATCAAACGGGCTGGCCTGTAAAATCCGCCGGGCCAGGCGAATACCCTCCAGCATGATTTGTAAATCCTCGGGGTGAGTCAGATAGCAGGGGTCAATCAGCGGCGCGCTTTCAGCCCGGGAGGAATGTAGCCGGATGCGTCCCCGGGAGCGCGGATACAGATTGCATACGTGCAAGCCATAGCCGTAGCCATAACTGAAGCGCCGGCCATGATCATTTAAAATGGCCGGAATAAAGTGAAATTGCAGGTCGGGTTTATCTGCGCTTGCCAGCGAAGATGAGGCAAAACCACCGGCTTCTGCAATATTAGAACTGAGCATGCCCTGCCGCCCGGTCAGATATTTAACCCCCTGCGCAACAAAGCCAGCAATAGCGCCAACGGTCAGGCCGTAACCGGCGGCCCTTGAAGCACTGTTCTGGATAATGACATCGAGATGATCCTGCAGATTTTGCCCGACCCCGGGTAGATGCTTTTTCACTGTAATGCCGTGCCGGTGCAATTCATCTTCCGGACCAATCCCCGACAACATTAGCAATTGTGGTGTATTTATCGCGCCACCAGCAATAATCACTTCACGATGCGCTTTCAGTTTCACCGTCTGCCCGTTGTGCTGGATTTGCACACCGGTTGCCACATCCTCGTTAAGCAGGATCTTTTCAGCCAGACATCGGGTAATTATTGTCAGATTTTCCTGATACCGGGCATGGGCTAAAAAGCCGACCGCGGTGGAGCAGCGCTGCCCATTTTTCTGGGTAACATGATACAACCCCAGCCCTTCCCGGTGCTGGCGATTGAAGTCATTAAGCTGGGCCAGCCCAACCTCCGCGGCGCTGCTGACAAAAGCGCCGGATAACGGGTCAATGTGACGCAGCCGCTCAACGTGTAATGGCCCGCCGATACCATGAAATTCATCTTCTGCGTCACAAAAGTGCTCGGAGCGGCGAAATACCGGTAATACTTCCTTAGCGCTCCATCCGCTTGCTCCGGCAGCGGCCCAGTCATCATAGTCACTGTACTGTCCACGAATATAACACATAGCATTGATGGCACTGCTGCCACCTAATGTTTTACCCCGGGGCCAAAAAAGCTCGCGCTGATTAAGCTGAGGCTGGGGTGCGGTGTGATAACCCCAGTTTACCGACGTCACCCGGGATAATCCTGCCAGCCCGAAAGGAATATGTATTAATGGATGACGATCCTTTCCGCCGGCTTCCAGTAAACAGACACTGACCTGCTTGTCAGCACTGAGTCGATGGGCCAGCACAGCTCCGGCAGAACCAGCGCCAATGATGATAAAATCAAATTCTGTGGCTATCATTAGGTTATTGTAAACATAAGCATAAACAGTGACTATTAACATTAATGCAACACAACCGGGCGAATTGCCAGTTTTTATTCAAATTCCGGTTTAACGCGACACTGTATTTTTCTATTATCACAGTAAATAAAGTCGCAATGACCACACACTTTTAGGGAACCGCGTGACCAGGCAAGCAGAAAGTCCGGATATTTATTATACTCAACAGGTGAAAAAGCTGATGGAAGCCATTTGTCCGGCCGATCCGCAGAAGCCGTCCGTATTTGCTGATGCCAGTCAATACTATGCCGGCACACCGGCGCGTATCACCCAACTAAAAATGCTCGAGGCTCAGGCAGACAACTTTCGTCAAAAATATCCCGATGAAAGCTTAAGCCCTGATTTGGTGCGTAATATTCGCCAGACCCGGCATAAACTGGAGTCTGACAGACTGGCCAGACTACAACGGTTGACTGAGGTTTGTGATCTTCTGCTCAGCCTCAGTGAGGGCGATACGGTTAAAGACACGCAGCAACAAAGTGCCCGCCTGCTAGGAACCATAATGCTGCTCACACCCGGTGGTAGAGGTAACTTTGCCCGCCGCCATCAGCGTTTAAAACCGTTGTATAAAGCGGTTTTATTACTGCGCCTGGTTGATACCCTCATTCTGGATGAATCCATTGCACACCCTTACCTGCAGCTTTACCGTGACGCATTCTCACGCTATCAGGGCAATAGCTACTGGCTGCAAAAATGGCGCAGCGAACTGGCGATTCCCCTGATAAGCAGTGCCCTGTTGCAGGATATCGGGCTGAATCATCCCGAGGCAAAGAGTATTCTTTTTGGTGATGACGGCGAGCAGGATGAGTTCCGGTTGTTGGATGAACACAGCCGTAAGGGACTGCTGAAACTGAATTATGCGCATACGCTGGATTATCTGCGCCGGGGGTTGGGGGTGCCGGAATTTACCGGTACGGCAGCTGAAGATAAGCATCGTTTTGTCCAAATTCACCAACAGGCTAATCAGTTTCGTGAACAGCTGGTGCAGGACGCATTTTTGTCAAAAACCGGCTTAGGGGAATTGCTCAAAGTCCCCCAGATTTATGTGTCTATTGTGCTGTCTACCAAACAGGATTACAGCCGGGAAGAATTGCCCAGGGGCTATTTACTGATTGAGCAGATGGCCAAAAAAGGAGCGATTAATGCCAAGCTGGCCAATGCATTTATTAAGATGGTGGGGTATTTCCCACAGGGGTTTGGCGTTACCTTCATTCCGGTGAACGAACAGGGCTATGAAAAAAACCAGTTTGAATATGCTATTGTGACCGGACTGAACCCGGCTAACCCGGTCGAACCGGTATGTCGGGTTGTATCCAGAAACCTGCAGTTTATTTCATCAGGGGCCGACCTGGTTATTGGCAAGGCACAAAATCTGTATTTCCAGGCCAACCGCAAAAAACTCAAACGGATTGATACCGAGCGGTTACAATCGATCATGTCGCAGTTGACCAAAAATGCCAGCGCCGATGCGGCGCAGGATCTGGTGCCCGGATGGTGGGAACCGTCCGATTATTTTGGTGATAAAAAAAATCAGAATCTGTGGAGCAAAAAGTAAGCGCCAGGCGTCAGCATACCTACTGTGTAGAATGCAGCCCCACTGTATTGCCTTCTGTGTCTTTAATCAGACTGACAAAACCATATTCACCAATTTTCATTTTGCTTTGTAACACCTTGCCACCGGCAGCCTCCACCCGGCTTTCCTCAACACTGCAATTGTTACATGCAAAATAAATGACACTGCTTCCGCCGGGGCTGGCGTCACGGTTTTGCACCAGCGCACCACCGCATCCGTGCTGTTCCGTATCGGCCGGAAACATACGCATTTGTACGGATTCGTCAGTGGGGTCTGCCAACGCTTCCAGTGAGGTCGCCAACACCGTTTCGTAAAAGGTCTGCGCCCGCTCAATGTCATTAACCAGAATTTCAAACCACACGACATGTTTTGCACTCATAACCTGCCTCCTGTCTGCAGTAGATAGGCCCTGAAGTCACCCACAACAGGAATAAAAACAATAAAGGCGGGTTTGCCCCGCCTTTGTTTATACTGCCTGATTCAAAAAACCGGTTTATAAAGAGTCGACAATATCTTTTGGCATTTCGTCACGCACCTGCTGCCACACCTTACCGGACTCAATCCCGTAGGCTCTGACCACGGCCGGGACTTTTTCGTACTCACCGGCTTCGGCGACTGCCAATAGCTTTTCGTAGAAGTTACGTGCTACATCCTGGGCGCTGGTATGAGAGAAGAAATAACCACCTATCCGTGAGTACAGCCCACGGAAGCCATTCATCATCAGCACAAAAACATTGTTGCCGGAAGCCAGGGCCAGGTCGTGATTCATCTGATAATCGTACTGCGCAAACGCCATACCGTCGGCTTCCACGTCTTTGTAGCGGGCGATGATCTCAACCGCTTTTTCCTGATTGTGGCGTATTGCACCGCGAATGAATACCGCACTCAGGTTAGTGCGGGCAGCCAGCAGATTATCCACCAGTTCAGGAATACCTTCCTGGTCGAGGCGCGCCAGCGTCTCCAGAATATTCAGACCACAGGTTTCCCAAAAGTTATTTACCTTGGTGGGCTTACCATGCTGAATCGTCAACCAGCCATCACGGGCCAGTCGTTGCAACACTTCACGCAAAGTTGTCCGGGTTACGCCGATGAGTTCGGATAGCTCGCGCTCAGCAGGCAAAATTGTGCCCGGCGGAAACCGACCACTCCAAATCGACTCAACAATATATTCTTCAGCAAATCCGGCAGGACTTTGCGCCTTATAGATCATAATTTATCGCCTGAACTTATCTTCTTTTATTATTCAACTGATTGTACCAGATGAAATTTACATTAGACAATCTATTAATACGGCCTTAAGGCCAATAAAAATGCGCGGCTATGTAAACATGAAGCAGCCATTCAGACAACAAAAATGTGAGTAATCCCTTACGCAACATCATTATTGGCATAAAAGCTATAAATTATTATCAAACTGCTCAACCAGTTATGTCATTGTACCTGCCAACAAACATTAATTTACTGAACAAAAAAGTGCCGCGCATATTGCTTACAGTCAATTGTATAACTGTGTATAACTAAGGCGCTATTTGCTGATAAATACCTCAGCGCATAATAAAAATGACAGCATCATCATTCAGGATGAACAGTTTAAACGCATTTGACCGGTTTCAGGTTGGCAACTGGTTGATTTCCCACCTGCTCTGACTTCCTCAGTTGCGAAATTTAAGCTAGGCTTAGTGTCGCAATAGTCTTAGTGGGAATTTTGTCGCCGCACAACAGCAAAAATAAGGCGGCAACAGCCAACCCCGCGTTCATCAACTATAAATACAATAAAAGTAGAAGCGTCTACGAGTGGTAGAAGGATCACAAACATGCAAACCTCGATGTCCATGGCGTTATATCGAAATTTTTTAGGCCATGCGCCCGACTGGTATAAAAAAGCCATTATCGCGTGCTTAATCGCCAACCCGTTCATCTTTATGTTCGACAGTTATCTGGCTGGCTGGGTATTGGTTATCGAATTTATTTTCACTCTGGCAATGGCGCTGAAATGTTATCCGCTCCAGCCTGGGGGGTTGTTGCTCATAGAGGCCATGTTTATCGGCATGACGTCCCCTGAGCACATGCTGCACGAAATTCAGGTTAACTTAGAAGTCTTGTTACTGCTGGTCTTTATGGTTGCCGGCATATACTTCATGAAAGACCTGTTGATGTATCTGTTTACCAAACTGGTTATCAAGGTAAAAAATAAGCTCATTCTGTCATTATCGTTCATTGCTGCCTCTGCCTTTTTATCCGCATTTCTGGATGCGTTGACTGTTGTCGCGGTCATCATCAGTGTGGGTCTGGGTTTTTACACTATTTACCATAAAGTAGCGTCGGGCAAAGAGTTCCATCACGATCATGATCATACTTCAGACGATAATGTGCATGAACTGGGCAAAAATGACCTGGAAGATTTTCGTGCGTTTTTACGTAACCTGATGATGCACTCTGCTGTAGGTACAGCCCTCGGTGGTGTTATGACGATGGTGGGCGAACCGCAAAACCTGATCATTGCCGACAAGGCCGGCTGGGATTTTGTTGAGTTCTTTATCCGTATGTCTCCCATTACCATACCGGTGTTTGTATTTGGCCTGCTGACAACCGCGATGCTGGAGAAATTCAAAATTTTTGGCTATGGCGCTCAACTGCCGCTGGCAGTACGCGAGATTCTGGTGGATTACGACAAGCATACCGACCTTGAGCGGACTAAGCGTGACAAAGCGCGTCTGGGTGTACAGGCCCTTATCGGTGTCTGGCTGATCGTGGGTCTGGCAGGTCACTTTGCCTCAGTGGGTCTGATTGGTTTGTCAGTGATTGTGCTGGCCACTTCCATGAGCGGTATTATTGAAGAACATGCGTTAGGCAAAGCCTTTGAGGAAGCCCTGCCATTTACCGCGCTGCTGTGTGTATTTTTTGGCGTGGTTGCGGTCATTATTGATCAGGGGCTGTTCCAGCCAGTGATTCAATGGGTGCTGAGCTTTGAAGGTACGACACAGCTGGTGATGTTCTATCTGGCCAACGGGGTACTTTCTATGGTTTCAGATAATGTGTTTGTCGGCTCGGTGTATATCACTGAGGTAATGGCGGCTCTACAGGATGGTCAGATTACCCGCGATCAGTTTGATTTACTGGCGGTGGCTATCAATACAGGGACTAACCTGCCCAGTGTGGCAACGCCAAATGGCCAGGCAGCCTTCCTGTTTCTGCTGACCTCAGCCATTGCGCCCCTGCTGCGCCTGTCTTACGGCAAAATGGTGTATATGGCGCTACCGTATACTGTTGTGCTCACCATTGTTGGCCTGGCTGCCACCTATTTCGGGTTACTTGACGCAACCCAGATGCTGTACGACGCACACCTTATTGAACACCATACCGGGGCAGTATCTACTGGCGCCCCCTCTCATTAAGGATAACCGATAAGATGATGGGTCTTATTCAGGGAATCAGTCGCCAGGCTGAAAAAAAATCAGCCTGGGCGATTTTATTTCTGACATCAATGGGGCTGGAAGTCGCCGCACTGTATTTTCAGTACGGTATGGACTTGCTGCCCTGTATTATGTGTATCTATCAGCGCACCGCTATGTACGGCATTGTGCTGGCCGGTTTACTGGTATTGATTGCCAATAATGGCCTGACCCGCATGATTGCCTTTGCCGGCTGGGCGGTATCGGCCGGCTGGGGGTTTCTGATTGCCCGCGAGCATGTGGAAATCCTGAATGCCAGCAATCCGTTTTTTGCCAGCTGCGAAATCGTGCCTAACTTTCCCTCATTTATGCCGCTGCATGAGTGGCTGCCATGGATTTTTGAAGCCAAGGGAGACTGCACCGAAGATAGCTGGCAATTTATGTCGATGGGTATGGCTGACTGGATGAGTGTGATATTTGCTGCCTACTTTATTGTCTTTGCAGTGGTTTTTATCTGCCGTCTGTTGGATAAGAAGCCATTTTGATTGACTTGAGTATATTGCCGGCGCGACTACCGGTACCTGCTACGTCCTTTGGGCCTGTTACCGTGACACGGCTGGCGGCAAAGCATCAGGATGTGTTGTGTCAGGCCAGCCGGCTTGCTGCTGACAGCGTTAAACCCTGGATGGGTAGTCAGCTGTGTCCGGTTACACCGGTTGCCGCACGCCAGTGTATTGAGCAGCAGGAACAGCTGCGCCACACCGGCTACGGCATTACCTATTTGCTGATGCACGAACAGGCATGTCTGGGGCTGGGTACCATCAACCACATTCACGCTGTACACGGTACTGGTAATCTGGGTTACTGGATTCGCCCTGATGTTGCCGGTCGGGGGCTTGCTGTTACATTGTGCCAGAGCCTGATAAAACTGGCATTTGCGCAGATGGGCATGCATCGGCTGGAGCTGTTTATTGAACCGGCAAATCAGCCGAGTTTGCGGGTGGCAGAAAAGCTCGGTGCAATAAAAGAAGGATTGTGTCGCAAGCGTATATCAGGCCGCGATGCCTGGTTGTATGCACTGGTCAGTGAAGGCTGACACACAGCCCTCAACTGATGTTAATCGCAGTCGGATAACGGCCAACGCGCGATATAATCTTCAAATTTGTCTAAATCCACATCACACTCAAACACCGTTTTGCCTCTGACGGACATCCCCTGACGGTGCATGGCGGTTTTTTTACCTTTATTAAGCAGTGGATGCCAGGACGGCATGCCCCTGCCCTCGTACAACCGGCGGTACGTACAGCTGTTGGGCATGAAGAAAATATCTTTCAGGTTATCCCGGGTCAGCTGTACACAGTCAGGCACAAGCGTGGTCCGATTCTGATACTGTGTACAGTCACAGGTTTTGGTATTGAGCAGTGAACACACAATATTGGTGTAATGCACCTGCTCGTGGTCGCGAATCTCATCGGTAGAGGTGGCTTCAGTTGCCTCATCATCTTCGATAAATTTATGCAGACAGCACTTACCACAGCCGTCACACAGGGCTTCCCATTCTGTCCGGGTCATTTCGTCTAATGTTTTGGTTTCCCAGAACCGATCACTCATACTGCTACTACACTCGTCGTTATATCTAAACTGCTTTGTAAACGGGCGCGAATAGTATCATCCTGAGCCAGCGGTCCAACCCCTTTTGGGGTGCCGGTCATGACAATATCGCCTGGCTCCAGGGTAAAATGACGGGAAATCAATGCCAGTAACTGCCCCATTGTATGCATCATCATGCCGCTATTGCCTTCCTGACGTAATTTGCCATTCACTTCCAGCGAAAACGCCAGCCGGTCCAGATCAGTGAACTGCACGGCCGGTATAAACTGGCTGACGGGGCAGCTACCGTCAAATGCTTTGGCCCGCTCCCACGGGTGGCCTTTTTCTTTTAACTGCGCCTGCACCTCACGTAAGGTGAGGTCCAGCCCCAGACCAACGCTGTGCACCGCCTCAAGCGCACTGTGCTGGTCACTGTGACATAACCGCTGACCAATCAGCAGCGCTACTTCCAGCTCGTTATGACAGGGCCCGCGGTCAGCCGGAATAGTAATGGGATCATGCATACTGCACAGGGCTGAGGCCGGCTTCATAAACAATAACGGCTCATCCGGCACGTCTGATTTCATTTCCTGAATATGATCAAGGAAATTGCGTCCGGCGCAAACCACTTTGCCGACCGCCAGTTCAATGGGGGTATTAAGATTATCTGTGTGTCGATACATAGCTTAGTGTCCTTTCCTGATACGATCTGACAAGTACCCAACTGATACGCCAAAGTAGGTGGAACGGTTCCACTTCATCAGTGTATGAAAGTTGTTGTACACCAGATACAGACGCCCGTCGGGTCCGTCCGGCATAATCAGTGATGCTTTGGTATCGACCTGCGGCAGGGCCGTACCGTCGTACTTGCGAACCCCTCTTTGCTGCCATTCAGACAATGGCACAAAGTCGGCTTTGGCCAGCCCGGCATGCCCGCCCTGATAATCGCCGCTGAACGTCACCTGACGCCCCCAGGTACGCGTCTCATCCCAGCCTTCAGATGACAGGTAATTGGCAATAGAGGCAAACACATCGGCTTTGTTGGTCCAGATATCTTTTTTACCATCGCCGTCATAATCCACCGCATAGGTTAAAAACGACGTGGGCATAAACTGGCTTTGCCCCATGGCACCGGCCCAGGACCCTTTAAGCTTATCTGCACTGATGTGACCTTCTTTCACGATGGTCAGGGCCGCAAAAAACTGCTTTTTAAACAGCGCTTCACGGCGGCCTTCATAGGCCAGTGAGGCCAGCGCAGACAGCACATCGAAGTTACCCTGCAGTTTGCCAAAGTTCGACTCATTGCCCCACAACGCTACAATAAAGCGCGGCTGCACCTGATACTGTTTGCCAATGGCTGTCAGCAGGTCGCGATTTTCCTTTAATACAGACACTGCCTGACTAACTTTCCAGTCCGGCACCCGGGTACGAAGATAATCATCCAGCGTGATTTTTGTTTCCGGCTGACTTTTATCTGCTTTGACCACGGTGGCCCGGTACTCGGTGTTTTTCAGCGTGTTATCCAGCCAGGTCTTGTCAAATCCCCGGGCCTGCGCTTCTTTACTCAAACCGGTCAGATACGTAGCAAAACCGGCGGCACTTTTTTCCACCTGGCTTTTTTCCACCGGATTGGCGCCCGCCGCGCTGGCCTGAGTCATTGCCAACGGACCCACCATCAGCAAGGCCATCATCAACCGTTGTATTGCTTTCATAAGCCGTCCCCGCTTAAAACTTCTTGGCTTCTTCCCGGGGCGACAGTCCCAGCGCCACACGGTGTTCTGCCAGCCAGTCTTCCTGTTTAGGCGGCAGCTGCAAATAAAACCCTTTTTCACGCAGCGCGGTTATCAGGGTTTCTTTATCAACCCGGCCCAGTGCTTCGCGCTTGTTCAGCGGTAACAGCATAACCAGCACCGGCTTGCCGAATTGTTCGAGCAAGGCTTCAGGTACATCATCAAACTTATCTTTTTCAGGCAAGTACAAATACATGCCTTCTTTTTTGGCGGTTTTATAAACAGCACATAGCATTACGACTTACTCACTTTTAACGGGTTATCCAGCATCGCTTCAACCGGCGCGGTGAAAAAATGGGCTCGCCAGCCGGTCAGCAGATCAGGTTTTAAGCCCTGCACCCGGGTTTCACTCAGCTCAAACCAGTACCATTTAAGCACCTGATTCATTTGCTTTTTCGAGGCGACGACTTCAATCGGTACATTCTGATTCCGGGCCACATCCGCGGCCATGGTTTTCAGTTTACCCAGTGTTTGCTTGTATTCCGGAAAATCGACTAACCGGCGTACTTTGGGTAAATGTTGGGTCGCCGGCAAGTCGGTATATTCCTCGCGGGCCTTTTGTACAATCGACAGCAGCGTATCGCCATAGCGGCGCAGTGTAGGACTGATCATGCCCGGAATCGCGGTCATGGCATTGCGGTTGCCCGGCAAACGCTCGGCAATATCCAGCATTAACGATTCTTTAAGAACAAAGTTAAGTGCCAGATCTTTTTTACGGGCCATACCCAGACGCCAGGCAGCCAGATGCTGCAACACAGTTAATTGCTCGGTGTTCAGCTTCCAGTTGTTTTTCACCGGCAAATAGGCATATTCCAGCGGTAGCTGACTTCGTTTCTTGCCTCCCAGTGTCTCCATTTCCTGGTATACCCAGTCTGTTTTACCGGCCAGGGCGACCTGTTCGGCCAGCTGGCGATAGCAGGGCAGTAAATACAGCACATCGTTGGCCGCATAGGCCAGCTGTCTGGTACTTAGCGGGCGGGCCAGCCAGTCAGTTCGCGACTCGCCTTTGTCCAGCGCCACACCTAACAGCTCTTCGACCATTCTGGCATAGCCCATGGTAGCGCCGATATTAAGCATTGACGCGGCAAACTGGGTATCAAAAACAGGTGCCGGTAAGGTATCAAAACTGGTCAGAAACGCTTCCAGGTCTTCTGAGCACGAATGCAGTACCTTAACGACACCGGGGTTTTCCAGCAGGCGTACAAACGGCCGCATGTCCTCAATTTCAATAGGATCGATCAGCACCAGCTGCTGGCCATCATACAGCTGTAAAAGACCTAAATGCGGGGTGAGTGAGCGGGTTCTGACAAATTCGGTATCCAGGGCTACGGCATCGCACTGACTGGCTGCATCGCACACCTGCTTTAACTGTTCACTGGTTGTTATTAACTGATAATCCATAATAAAAACAGCCGGCAAAAGCCGGCTGTCCCTGTTGTATTTTTTGCTTTGCCTGTCTGTCGTGCAGAGTCAGGCCTGAGAAGCGTGTTAGTCCCGCAGCTCTCGCCGCAGAATCTTACCCACGTTGGTTTTGGGCAGCTCATCCTTAAATACCACCTGTTTGGGTACTTTATACCCTGTCAGATGCTTTCGGCAATGAGCAATAACCTGTTCGGCTGTCAGAGAGTCATTATTTCTGACCACAAACAGCTTCACCACTTCACCACTGACTTCATGTGGAATACCTACCGCAGCGGCTTCCACAATATTGTCGTGCATGGCGGCGACTTCTTCAATTTCATTCGGAAAAACATTGAAGCCGGAAACCAGAATCATATCTTTTTTACGGTCAACAATATAGAAGTATCCCTGCTCGTCCGCCTTGGCAATATCGCCGGTAGCCAGCCAGCCATCCTTAAGAATTTCATCAGAGGCCTCAGGGCGATTCAGATAACCGCGCATAACCTGCGGGCCTTTCACCCACATTTCGCCCGGCTCACCTTCTGCCACTTCATTGCCGTCATCATCCAGTAATTTAATTTCAGTAGACGGCACCGGAAAACCAATGGTGCCCTTATATTCACCAATTTGTGGTGGGGTAACAGCAACCACCGGGGAACACTCGGTCAGGCCGTAGCCTTCAAGCAGCACTGTACCGGTGATTTTTTCCCATTTTTCAGCCACCGGGCGCTGCACGGCCATACCGCCGCCAAGACCAAATTTGAAATTAGAAAAATCCAGATCAGCAAATCCCGGCGTGTTAATCAGGCCATTAAACAGGGTATTTACCCCCGGCAGAATAGCCACCGGATATTTGCCCAGCTCTTTGACAAAGCCCGGCATGTCCCGCGGATTGGTAATCAGCAGGTTCGGACAGCCATATTTTAAGAACAGCAGCCCGTTAGCCAGCAGCGCAAAGATGTGGTAGAGCGGCAATGCCGTTACCACCAGATCTTTATTTTTCTCAATCACGGTTTCCAGAATACCGGAGACCTGTTCCAGATTAGCAATCATGTTACGGTGGGTCAGCATGGCCCCTTTCGACACCCCGGTGGTACCGCCGGTATATTGCAAAAAGGCCAGATCTTCGCCGGAGATATCTTCACGCTTAAAGGTTTGCCGCGCACCTTTTTTCAGCGCATCCATAAAAGGAATCGCCTGTGGCAAAGAGAATTCCGGAACCAGCTTTTTGACGTACTTGACCGCCAGATTCACTATCCAGCGCTTTGGCGCCGGCAGCATATCGCCCAGTGAAGTCAGCAGCACCTGTTTTACCGGAGTTTCCGCCACAACCTTTTCCAGGGTACAGGCAAAGTTCTGCACAATAACGATGGCCTGTGCGTTGGCATCGTTTAACTGGTGCTTAAGTTCCCGTGCAGTGTATAGCGGGTTGACGTTTACCACGGTCATGCCGGCGCGCAGAATACCGAACATCGCCACCGGGTATTGCAGCAGATTGGGCATCATGATGGCCACAGCATCGCCGCGCTTTAGTCCTGAGTTTTGCAAATAGGCAGCAAACTGCCGGGTCTGAACATCCAGTTCGTTAAAGGTCATTTCATGACCCATATTGATATATGCGGTACTGTCCCCGTAATTTTTTACTGATTGCTCAAAAATGTCGACAACGGATGCATAACGGTCCGGGTTAATTTCTGCTGAAACACGAGGGTCGTAATGCTCAAGCCAGGTTTTTTTCACAAAACCTCCTACCTTATTATTCTTGTACGTTACTGCCAGCGCACGATGAACGAGAATTGCACAACTGGTCTGATTTCTTGCGTATCTTATCGGATGAAAGCGTAAAGATAAATGACCACGTTTACAATTGTTCAACAAAACGTTGAATTGCATGGCCTATTTCGTCAGGTTTCTCCATATGGATATGGTGGCCGCCGACAAAATATTCACATTGAGCATTTTTAAACCACGCGCTGCGCTCGGCAAACATCTTCTTAACCTGCTTAAAGCTGTCACTGGCGCCGGCGATATACACCGGACACTGAATTTGTTCCATCAGCGCTCTGGCCTGAGCCGGTGTTAAGCGCAGTGGAGAACGGGTGCGCAGCCTTGAGTCCGATGCCCAGATGCTCTCGCCGTTCCCGTCCTGTTTGATATTGCGCTGTAATATAACCTGTGCATGTTGCGGTGCAATGTCACTGACCTCACACCGTGCCTTTATGGCTTTTTCCAGCTGCACCGGGATCTGCCGGCTCGCGGTTTTGCCGGCCCGGCTGATGATGGATGCCCGCATTTGCTCAGCAGTACTGGCCTCAGACTCCACCAGCGGACCGCAGGCATCAATACTGACGACCGCTTTGACCTGTTCAGGAAACACCGCGGCATACAGGGTGGCCAGAATCCCCCCTAGTGAATGTCCCAGCAAAATGACCGGCTCAAACTGCTGCTCGCTGATCAGGGCATGCAAGTCCTGCAGGTAGTCTGGCAGATTATACTGCGCGCCTTCGGCGCGATGCCCCGACTTACCGTGACCCGCCATATCCAGCGCGATGAACCGGTAACCGCTCAGGTATGGCGCCAGACCTGCCAGGCTTTGTGCGTTATCCAGATAGCCGTGCAACCCGATGACGACCGGACCGGTGCCTTCATTATCCAATCCGGCCAGCGTTATCATGCCAGCCTTTACTGTGATCTCTTTCATAATATTCCCTGCACCTACCCAGACAAAATAAAAAAACGGCAATAAATTGCCGTTTTTGTGGAAATGTTATGCCGCCGAACTGGCCATACTGCGCCTATCTGACTTCAGTGTCGACCTCTTTTCTGATAGGACGAGCTTCTCGTCGCAGTTCATTGTGCATTCGTTCGTGACGTAATTGCACAGGCGGTCGCTCACCTGACCTAGGCAGCTTAGGCTGAAAACCGCGGCTTTCAATCACCCGCACCCGTTGTGTACCAAATCCCCAGCCCGGACCAAACCCAAATGGCTGGTAGTGGCGATAATAAAAGGGCGAGTACCAGCCTGTATTATAATTAAAATACAGGGTCGATACGTCATAGGTCTGTACTTCACGCCAGAAATGATAATCCCGCGCATTCAGCGACGGATACATATAAGGCTGTTCGCCCACCATCCCGGCAATGGGTTTACCTACACTACCGATAAAGGTTACCGCACGGCCTTCCTCAAAGACAATAGGATCGACAAACCCATCAATCTGCACTTTAAAGCGCCCGATAGTTTGCTCCGACGTATTGGGCCGGCCGTAATGGTTCAGCGGGAAATGTACCACTTCGACAAAGGTTTTCTTGGCTTTGTTCTGCACGCCCACGATCACCCCACCCCAGCGTGCGGTGCGGCCGATATTCTGCTGGCCACCCGTGGCCGCCTGCTGGTAAGACACCAAAGATGTCCCTTCAGGTACTTCCAGATTTTCCGGCACCAGCGCGCACCCGGTTAACCCCAAAACACCTGCCAGTAACAAAATACGTAAAATCATAAATTATCCACAAAGACCGAGACTTAGTACGATAGTATAGAAAATCAGACTGAATGAAAGCTGAATAACGCGAATTTAATGGGGCTGGACGAATCAGGCGTATATATCCACACCCATAAGCTGACGGATGTGATCTTTTTGCTGATCACGCTCAAAGCGCTGATACGCCAGCACCGCCTGCTCGCCTCGTCCCTGGGGCTGGTCATAGCCAGAAGCCCGCTGGAATGTACGTGCTTTATGCAGGGAATCCTCGGTGGCCGCCAGCACAATACCCGGCGCCGGAGAAACCGGTCCCGCTTCCTGCTGCGCAGACTTTTGTTTTTTGTGCACCGCGTCCGGCCGTGCCGGGGACTCTTGCGGTGCGATAACAGAAAATGAACCGTTAATTTCCATTGCTGTTTATTCGTGATCTACTTCAACTGTGTCCAATCAAAACGTCAGACCAATATGCTAATTAACCGGTAAAGACACAAAGCGGCCCTTCATTGACGCTTACTCAGGGGCTTGCCGACACCGGCTGTCAGAAAAATAGTTATACAAAAAATGCGCCACAGTACACTGCGGCGCATTATTTACAGACGTGCTATCGGGCCATGATCCAGGTTTATTCGCGCCCGGGCAGTTTTTTCCAGGTCACCTTGTCACGCAGATACACCGGCGATACCCCGGCTGCATCGCTGCTGCGCCCGGCCCTGAACTCCTGTTCGGCCAGCGCCAGCATATACTGTGCCTGTGGATATAAAATCTGCGGGGCGTCTGCTACGCAGGCGGCTAGTTCCGGATAGGCTTGCCAGCCGGTGCCGACCGCCACAAAACCCTGCTGAGCCGCTTTTTCGGCAGCCTCTGCCGGCGCACAAACCACCTCTTCACCGATCAGCTCAACCAGACCGCTTTGCACCGAATACTGACCAAAATACACTTCGCTCATCCGTGCATCGGTGGCGCTCAGTATCTTATCGGCACCGTGCTCTGCCACCGCCTGCATCGCCATGGCCGCCAGCGTGCTTATGCCTACCACAGGCAGACTACTGCCCAGTGACAAGCCCTGAATCATACCGGTGGCAATACGCACTCCGGTAAAACTTCCTGGTCCGCGGCCAAATACCAGGCCGTCCAGTTCGCCGATCTGCACGCCGGCATCCTGTAATACCTCATCAACCAGGGGCAATAACTTCTGGCTATGCTGCTGAGGGCAGATTTCAAAGCGGGAAAACAGATTACCGTTAACTTGCAGGGCAACCGACAGTGCTTCGGTGGCTGTATCAATAGCTAATAAATTCATGGGTCTCACAGTTATTCAATGTCAGCAAGAAATTCTTCGATTTTATCCAGGCTCCGGGTACGTTTCATGTCCGGCAGACTGGCTAAAAAGGTTTTGGCATACGGCTTGGTGACCAGTCGATTATCACAAATCACCAGGACACCTTTATCGTTCGGATCGCGGATAAGCCGGCCTGCGCCTTGTTTGAGCGTAATTACCGCCTGTGGGATCTGAATCACGCCAAACGGGTTTGCACCACGCTTTTTCACATCTTCCATCCGGGCCTGTAACAGCGGGTCATCCGGTGAGGCAAATGGCAATTTATCAATCATGACACACACCAAATCGCTGCCACGTACATCCACGCCTTCCCAGAATGCTCCTGTTCCCAGCAATACCGCATCCTCCCGGGCCAGATATTCAGCCAGCAGAGCCGCCTTGGTCGTAGTGCCCTGCACCAGCAGCGGATTATCAATTTCTTCTTCTAGCCGGGCTGCGGTGTGGCGTAGCATGGCATGGCTGGTAAACAGCAAAAAGCAACGTCCACGGCTGGCCTTGATCAGGCGTTTGGCCGTCTGTAACAGAGTATCACGCATCTCAAAGCTGTTGGGCTCCGGTAAATAGCGCGGTACACACAACATTGCCTGAGTGGCATAATCAAACGGGCTGTCCAGCCCCAGGGTCCTGGCGTCTTCTAAGCCCATGCGCCGCTGAAAGTGTTCAAAGCCATCATCCACCATCAGTGTAGCTGAGGTGAAAATCCAGCCCCGGGGCGGATCGGTCACAAATCGGCGAAATTTGCTGGCAATCGATAACGGCGTCAGATGCAACACCATGTGCCGCTGGGTGGTTTCATACCACAGACTGACGCCCTGCTGCTCAATGTTACGAAACGCATCCAGCTGCTCCCGGGTTTCCACAATACGCTCGTACAGGTTATCCAGGTCTTTATCACGGCCCACATTCAGCTTGCACACTTCATGCAACACGCTGATAGCATCCGCCAGCCGGCTGATCTGCGTTTGTACTTCCTCGCGCTGCATGGCTTCCACCCAGCTACCGCGCTGCGGGGTGTCGGGAAACAGCAAGCGTAAGTCAGACGCCACAATACGGCATTTGTCGGCGGCTTTATCCAGCTGCGCAGCATCTTTTAATACCGTGCGAAACAGCAATGTGATGTCTTTGGCCATATCATGTAACTGGCGGGTCGACAGGGTTTCACCAAAATAGTCACTGGCGATATCCGGAATCTGGTGGGCCTCGTCAAATACAATGGCATCGGCTTCAGGGATAAGCTCGCCAAAACCGGTATCTTTTAATGCCAGATCGGCAAAAAACAGATGGTGATTAACCACAATTACATCCGCTTCGAGCGCTTTACGCCGAGCCCGAACCAGATAACAGTCTTCATAGTCGGGACAGTCGCGTCCCAGGCAGTTATCTACGGTGGAGGTGATCAGAGGCAGCACCCGGGCATCTTCGGGCAGCGTTTTAAGCTCACCAATGTCACCGGTTTTGGTGGTGGTTGACCAGGTTTTTACCGTAGACAGCTCATCCAGGGTCTCTTTTTCCAGCAAGGTGGAATTGCCCCCGTGCTGAGCCAGACGATGCAGGCACAGGTAATTAGCGCGGCCTTTTAGCAGCGCGGTTTTGCGGTGGCTGCCCAGGGCTTTTTTTACCAGTGGAAGGTCGCGGTGGTACAGCTGCTCCTGCAGGTTTTTGGTACCGGTTGAAATGATTGCCTTGCCCTTGGCTGTCAGAGCCGGTGCCAGATAGGCAAAGGTCTTACCAGTACCGGTACCGGCTTCCACAATCAGACTGTGTTTTTCTTTCAGCGCATCTCGCACTGCCTCGGCCATATCGGTTTGCGCCTGACGGGGCACGAACCCGTCAATGGCCCGTGCCAGCAGGCCGTCAGCTGAAAAAATGGTGGAAATTGAAGCCATAATCACCGCAAAGTAAGCAAAACCCATATTATGCCAGACTTGGCACTGGCTTGGCGACTACCGGACGAATAATCATCACTTGAGTTTTGCTTTTTGATCGGATCTTCAGCTAGGGTAAGTACAAGGAAGTTATAGATTTTAATAAAACTCTAACAAGCCAAAAATCAGTAGGGACAAGAACGTGAAAGCAACACTCAGACTAGGCGTCATTTTAGGCGTGCTATGGGTTTTACTGTCAGGTCACTTTACCCCATTGTTGTTGTGTCTGGGTCTTGCTTCTGTGGTACTTGTACTGTGGCTCGACCGGCGCATGGATGAAATTGACCACGAACAATTTAATTTGCCTGTAACCACTGACCTGTTCGTGTTTGTGGGCAAACTGGCGTGGCTGGTTGTGCTCTCCAACATTGATGTGTGCCTGCGTATTTATGGTATACGCCGCCCAACCCCCACTTTCAAAGAAATTCCACTGCCCTTTTCCAACCCGCTGTCGCAGGTGATCTTTGCCAATGCCATCACGTTAACGCCGGGAACCGTGTCGATGGTCATGGAAAATGACAAAATTCTGGTGCACAGCATCAGCCGCAGTGGCGCTGAAGATCTGGCCAACGGGGCCATGGCCGACATTATTCCGCGTATCAAACGTCGTCATGTTAAAACCATTGCCCAACATAAAAAAGGAAGCGACCGATGACAATGCTGTATCTGGTAGCCGGTATTGCTTTTCTGATCACCATGGCCATTGCCCTGGCCCGCGCTTTTGTCGGGCCCACTGTGTTTGACCGTATCCTGGCGGTAAATATGTTTGGCACCAAGGCGGTGTTACTGGTGGCACTGATTGCATTTTTCTCTGGCCGGGAAGACTTGCTTGATATTGCGCTGCTGTATTCCCTGCTCAATTTTATTGGCGTGGTGGCTGCCCTGCGTTTGGTGGAGCGTGGCCATTTTTTTGCCTCGCCGGATGAAGAACCCGATGATCAGTCAGGGCCGGTCAGCGCTGTGGAGAACAAACATGATCGCTGAAATTGTGTCTTACTTTTTGATTGGCATCGCCTGCCTGCTCAGTCTGACCGGTGGTCTGGGCCTGTTTCGTCTGCCTGATTTTTACTCACGCCTGCATGCGGTCGGCATTACAGACACGCTGTGCTCTTTTCTTCTGCTGGCAGGCCTGGCCTGTCACTCCGGCTGGTCATTAACCACCGCCAAGCTGGCAATTGTCTTTCTGTTTTTGCTGTTTACCAGTCCGGTGTCATCTTATGCACTGGCCAACAGCGCCTGGCGCTGGGGCCTTAAAGCACCGGCCAGCGACAACAATAAGGAGGCCGACCTGCCATGAGCCTGCTGCTCAATACTGTCTTGCTGGTGTTTTTACTGATCACTGCCATTGCAGTGATGCGCGTCAAAGTGCTGCTGGCCATGGTTATGCTGTTTGGTCTGTACTCTTTGCTGGTATCCAGCCTGTTTGTGGTGCTGGATGCCCCCGATGTGGCATTTACTGAGGCGGCGGTGGGCACCGGCATTTCCACTGTGCTGATGCTAGCCACATTGGCTGCTATCCGACAGGGCCACAGTGCGCCAATTAAACCGGGCAAGCGACTCCTTCCCTTTTTGCTGAGTCTGGCCATGGGCACGCTGGTCATCTTTGGTATTCAGGATCTGCCTAATTTTGGTGAGGAAAACTCTCCGGCGTATCAGGAAGTCGCCCGCCATTATATTGAAAAAGGCCAGCAGGAAACCGGTGTACCTAACCTGGTCACCGCGGTACTCGCCAGCTACCGGGGCTTTGACACCCTTGGTGAGGTCACCGTTGTGCTGACCGCTGGCATCGGCGTATTGCTGTTGCTGGGCCGGCGGGAAAAAGTCCACCTGCGGGCTAAAAAATCAGCCACTACAGGCTCGCAACAACCGGAGAAATCATCATGAGCGACAGTCTGATTTTACGCGTCGTGACTAAGTGGCTGGTGCCGGTCATTTTACTGTTTGCCTTGTATGTACAGTTTCATGGTGACTATTCACCAGGCGGCGGCTTTCAGGCCGGCGTTATCTTCTCCAGCGGCTTTTTACTGTATGCACTGGTGTATGGCGTGGATGCGACGACCCGGGTATTGCCAGAAGCCGTGCTTCGGGTATGTGCGTGTCTGGGCGTATTACTGTATGCCGGCGTTGGCGTAGTCTCGCTTATCCGGGGCGGCACGTTTTTAAATTACAGTGTGCTGGCAGAAACCCCGGTCGGCGGGCAGCATCTTGGCATTATTGTTATTGAACTGGGTGTGGGAATTACCGTGGCCAGTGTGATGCTGCTGTTGTTTTACACCTTTGCAAGGACCATCCAGCCACAATGAGTGCATATATTTTAGGTCACCTCAATTACTGGCTCATCATTGGTGTAATGATGGTGGGCATGTTTACCATGATGAGCAGTCCTAACCTGATGAAAAAACTGGCCGGGCTGAGTATGTTTCAGACCGCCGTCATTCTGTTTTATGTCAGTGTAGGAAAAGTGGATGGTGGTACCGCCCCCATCATTACCGATGCCGCCACCCGCTATGCTAACCCGCTCCCCCAGGTACTGATGCTAACAGCTATTGTAGTAGGCGTGGCGACCATGGCGCTGGGTTTTGCACTGATTATACGCATTCGCCGCGCGTATGACTGCCTGGAAGAAGATGCCATTCATCATCAGATGCAAAAGGAGGAGCTGGATTGATGGATGCCTATACTGTTTTACTGGTAGTCATTCCCTTACTCACCGCACCGGTGACCGCTATGATTGCCAACCGGCATCTGGCTTGGGCTATCAGCCTGTTGAGTACCGCAACGGTCACTGTTATTGCCTATATTTTGTTTCGTGAAGTGTCTTCCGGCACAGTCATTCACTATGAACTGGGTGGCTGGAAGCCGCCCTGGGGCATTGAATATGTGATTGATGCACTCAATGCTCTGGTGGCGCTCATTGTTGGGGTCATCGCCACCCTGGCTTTGCTGTACGGAAAAAAAATGGCTGAACGTGAGATTCATGACAGTCAGCTTCATCTTTTCTATGCAGCCTTTCAGCTGGTGATGCTCGGATTACTGGGCATGGCGCTGACCGGAGATATTTTTAATCTGTTTGTGTTTTTGGAAATCTCCTCGCTGTCCTCTTATGCCATCATCGCTATGGGACAAAAACGCCAGGCACTGGTAGCGTCCTTCAATTACTTAATTGCCGGTACACTCGGGGCGACCTTCTTTTTGCTGGGGATTGGTTTTTTATACGCCGCGTCGGGCACCCTGAATATGGCCGACATCGCCACCCATTTCAAACAGTTTGAGTCCATGACGCTAGTACTGACGGCCCTGCTGTTTATGTTAATCGGGCTGGCGCTCAAAGCCGCCGCATTTCCGCTGCATTCCTGGCTGCCTGATGCCTACACTCAGGCGCCCACCATGGTGACGGTATTTATTGCTTCCACCTCTACCAAAGTGGCGGTGTATGTTCTGTTACGCTGTTTATACCATGTTTTTCCTCAGGACTACTGGGGCGATACGCTGCTACCGGATTTTTTACTGCTAAGCGGCTGTCTGGGTATGCTGTATGGCTCTTATAAAGCCATCCGGCAAATTTCCATCAAACGTTTGCTGGCCTACTCCAGCGTAGCCCAGCTCGGTTATATGGTGGTAGGTATCGGGCTGAATAACGATGCCGGTCTTACCGGAACCGTGCTGCACATATTTAACCACGCCATCACCAAGGCAGCGTTGTTTATGGCTGCCGGTATCATTTACTACCGCTTGCATACCACTAACCTGGAGCATTTGCGTGGCGCCGGTAAAACCATGCCCTGGACTCTGGCAGCCTTTGCCCTGGGCGGGCTAAGTCTGATTGGTGTGCCGGGCACTGCCGGATTCATCAGTAAATGGTACCTGGTACAAGGTGCGCTGGCGCAGCAAAATTACGTGGTGGCAGCGGTGATTCTGATTGCGTCTGTCATGGCCATTTTATACGTATGGAAAGTGATTGAAGCGCTCGCGTTTGATGGTAAAACCAAGTTGCACGTGCATCAGGTGGGCTCCGGTAAAGATATTGTTCCGTCCATGCCCGCCGCTACTGTGGTGTGCTATGTGATGGTGCTTGCCTGTTTGTATTTTGGATTGTATACCCAGTTGCCGCTTGAGGCAGCCACAACCGCGGTTACCTCCCTGATTGAAACCGGAGGTGCCCGATGATGACCACCACCCTGCTGGTCATGCTGATGCTATTGCCACTGGCCGGGGCTGTTATTATCAGTCGATGCGGGCGCTGGCCGAATATCCGTGAAGCTGTCACCCTGGGCACCGCGGCGTTAACCTTTGCCATGGCCTGCCTGCTCTATCAGGGCCTGGAAACAGATAGCCAGACACTGGTGATAGCACAACCACTGGAAACACTGAGTATTGCATTTTCCGTTACCCGATTCGGTGTGTTATTTGCTCTATTGGCCAGTGGCCTGTGGCTGGTGACCTCTGTTTATGCCATTGGCTATATGCGCGGTCATCATGAAAAAAACCAGACCCGCTTTTATGTACTGTTTGCTGTGGCCATTGCCACTGTCATGGCCATTGCCTTTAGCGATAATCTACTAACTCTGTTCTTATTTTATGAAGTGCTGACAGTCAGTACTTACCCGCTGGTTACCCATGCCGGTACTGATGAGGCCAGAAAAGGCGGTAAACGGTACCTGATGATTCTGATGGGCTCATCTATTGTGTTCTTTTTGCCGGCGATCATTATCACTTATATGGCTGCCGGTACCCTGACCTTTCAGGAAGGCGGTATTTTGCAGGGGCACCTGGACCCGACCTGGCTGGCTCCGCTGATGCTGCTGTTTATTTTCGGGATCAGTAAAGCCGGTGTTATGCCACTGCACCGCTGGCTTCCTTCGGCCATGGTCGCACCCACGCCGGTCAGCGCCCTGCTGCACGCTGTTGCAGTGGTTAAAGCGGGGGTTTTCAGTCTGCTCAAGGTAGTGTTGTTTGTTGCCGGGCCTGAGTTTTTACAAACCAGTAACCTGACGCAGTACCTGCTGATTATTCCTATGGCGACCATCATTATCGCCTCACTGGTGGCCATGACTCGTGACAATCTCAAAGAACGCCTGGCCTACAGTACCGTGAGTCAGCTGAGCTACATTGTGCTTGGTGCATTGCTGCTGACTCCGGCCGGACTGCTGGGCGGCACCATGCATATTGTGATGCACGCTACCGCCAAGATAACTCTGTTTTTTGCGGCCGGAGCGGTGCTCGTCGCCACCGACAAAACCAATATCAGTCAGATGAACGGACTGGGCCGGGCCATGCCCGTAACATTCGGGCTTTTCACCGTCGGGGCCATGAGCATCATCGGTATTCCGTTTTTTTCCGGCATGTGGAGTAAATGGTACCTGGTCACCGGCGCTGTCGCCTTTCAGGGCAACCCGGTTTTACAGTGGTCGCTGAGTATTACACTGATGCTCAGTACACTGCTCAATATCTGGTACTTACTGAGTATTCCCATGCATGCCTTTTTCAAGTCCGGTGATGATACCCAGCAGTATCGTGAGGCGCCGCTGGCCTGCCTGATTGGCATGGCGGTACCTGCCGCGCTGTGCGTGTACCTGTTTTTTGATCCCCATGTCATCTTCAACCTGGCCACACACATTACCGGAGGGTCTCAGCCATGAGTCAGTCTGATAAAGACAGTGGATTGTTTGATAATCCGGCGGTTGTCACCTGGATCCTGCGGGTTTTCTACGTATTGTGCGCCGGGCTGGTGATAGCTGATTTTATTGTGCATCGGCACATTTATAACGATCTGGAAAAAATCCCGGCGTTTTATGCGCTGTACGGATTTGTTGCCTGCGTGATACTGGTTTTTGTCGCCAAGTGGCTGCGTCATTTACTGATGCGGGATGAAAATTACTACGAAGCACCGCTGGATGCAGCTGACGCTTCATCGTCCTCAACGCACAACGACAAGGAGCATCATTGATGGGGATTGCTAACCTGCCGCCTTTTGTGGTGTTTTTTGTATTTGCACTGCTTGCTCCGCTACTTCAGGGTAAAAGCCGGGTACTGCTGATTCTGGCACCGGTACTCGGTGCCCTGAACCTGTTTTTTAACGGGGCTGATTCCACCGGCATGACCTGGGAAGTGGCAGGCATGAGTCTGAGCCTGTATCAGGTTGACCGGCTCAGTATGTTATTTGGCTACTTGTTTCATCTGGCAGCATTTATTGCCCTGATTTATTCGGTGCATGTGAAAGACACCATACAGCAGGTCACCGGCCTGCTGTATGCCGGCAGTGCGGTGGGAGCAGTATTTGCCGGCGACCTGCTCAGTGTATTTATGTTCTGGGAACTGCTGGCCATTACCTCGGCCTTTTTAATCTGGGCCCGGCGCACCCCCGAAGCCATTCGCGCTGCCAACCGCTATGTGATTATTCAGGTGTTATCCGGGGTACTGATGCTCAGCGGCACGATTATGCTGTATCAGCAAACAGGCTCTCTGGCCCTGACGGCGATTGGACTGGATGACTCAGCCGCCAGCTGGATGATCTTTATAGCGCTGGGTATAAAATGCGGTTTTCCGTTTTTGCATACCTGGCTGACCGATGCCTATCCTTTAGCCACGCCCACCGGTACGCTTTACTTATCGGCGTTTACCACCAAGGTAGCAGTGTATTTACTGGCCCGCCTGTTCCCCGGCGAGGAGCTACTGATTTACATTGGCGCGGCCATGACCTGCTTTCCGATATTTTATGCGGTTATTGAAAATGATCTGCGCAAGGTGCTGGCTTATTCACTGATTAACCAGCTCGGCTTTATGGTGTGCGGAATTGGGATTGGCACTGCGCTGGCGCTCAATGGAGCGGTGGCCCACGCGTTTAATGATGTGATATTTAAAGGCTTGCTGTTTATGAGCATGGGAGCAGTGCTGACCCGGGTGGGACATGTGAATGGCTCAGATTTAGGCGGACTGTATAAAACCATGCCCCGCACCACCCTGTTTTGCCTGGTTGGAGCGGCGTCGATTTCGGCGTTTCCCCTGTTCAGCGGGTTTGTTAGCAAAAGTATGGTTATGGCTGCGCTGCTTGAGCAGGACCAGACCATTGTCTGGCTGATGCTGTTATTTGCGTCGGCCGGCGTGTTTCACCATGCAGGGATTAAAATTCCGTTTTTTGCCTTTTTTGCTCATGACTCAGGCCTGCGTCCCAAAGAAGCGCCGGTTAATATGCAGATTGCCATGGGCCTATCAGCGGTATTGTGCATTGTGATTGGCGTGAACCCGCAATGGCTGTATGCCATGCTGCCCTGGCAAATTGACTATACGCCGTATGATGTGACCCACGTACTGACCCAGCTTCAGATCCTGTTCTTCTCTGCACTGGCCTTTGTATGGCTGAATAAGCAAGGGTTGTATCCGCCCGAACTACGCTCAGTGAATCTGGATGTAGAATGGTTCTACCGCCGCCCGCTTCCTGCCGCCGGACGCTGGACAGTTGCCCGGCTGACCGGGCTTCGCGATGGACTGTCGGGGTTATTTCATGGCATCGTCGGCCAGTTTGAGGGGCGCGCCCGCCCTATGCCAACCGGTACGGTCACCATATTAACCCGGCGCATGGCTTATGTATTTATTGCTTTGATGCTGCTGGCCCTGGCAAGCCTGACGGTATAGCCGTCAGGCCAGCAAGCGTGCTACTGCGCCGGATTTAACAGCGTCTAAGAGGCGGTGATGGTCTGGTGCAGCACGGTATAACCGGCCGCGGGCATGAGCATGGGCTGATCACGACTTAATGTGCAGGTTTTACCGCTGAGCAGGTCGTGATAGGTTCCCGGATACAAAAGAGAGTCAAAAGTGACACTGACCGGCGCATCTGAAAAATTCAGAATCACCAGCACTTTGTCATTGCCCTGCTGACGGACAAAAGCAAACACTTTATCCATGTGACTGCCGGGTACCTGAATCATGGTTGCCCCGAACGGGCCGTTAAACAATGCCGGTATCGACTTTTTAATGGTAATGAGCTGGCGGTAGAAATCACCAATCTCATGAGTTTGCCAGTCTATCGGATCCCGCTCAAAAAACGCCAGCCGCTTAGTTTCGCCGGCTTCCTGACTGTTGTATATCAGCGGCATGCCTTCACCGATAACCGACAGCACAATGGCGGCTTTCAGGAATATCCCGAATTGCTCGTGCTGGGTGCCGTCCCAGCTGTTCATGTCGTGGTTACTGACAAAAGTCATCCGATAGGCAGACTTAGGCCACGACCGCTCATTCCACGAATAATACTTGCGCAGTTTATCCAGCGGTAAGCCCCCCATGGCAATGCCATGGACCGTTTCATTCCAGCTCCAGGCATAAGACATATTAAAAGCCTGCTCATGTAAGTCCCGGTTTTCCCATTCAGCCAGCATAAAAACCGGCTTGATTTTATCCAGCTGTTGTCGGGCCTGCTCCCAGAAATCGTTGGGCACATATCCAGCCACATCACAACGAAAGCCATCAATATCAAAGGTTTTTACCCAGTATTGCAGAGCATCAATCATGTAAGTACGTAAGCCCGTCTGGTCATAATCAAACTCAATAATGTCATCCCAGTCCCACCACGGCGACGGTCGAAAATCACCTTTAAAATCCCGGGCGTACCATTGTGGATGAGAGGTCACCAGATCGCAGTCCCAGGCACTGTGATTGGGCACCCAGTCGATAATCACTTTCATTCCCCGGGCGTGTATACCGGTCACCAGATCGTGAAAGTCCTGCTCGCTGCCAAACTCAGGGTTAACCCCAAAATAATCTTTTACCGCGTAGGGTGAGCCCAGACTGCCTTTACGGTTTTTCTCGCCAATGGGGTGAACCGGCATCAGCCAGATAATATCTGCCCCCAGTGCTTTGATATGATCCAGCCCGGCTTCTACACCTTTAAACGTGCCCTGTGCGCTGAACTGGCGGGTATTAACCTGATAAATAACCGCATTTTGACTCCATGGCGGCTGTACAAATTGATATTTACTGTTAACCGGAAATTCAGGTGAGGACATAAACAGGCTCCATAAACATAAAAGATGTCGGGGGCAAGCCCCCTCTGTTGCTACGCACTGCTGTTTTGTTTGGTTTTTTCAGAATATCGGTAAGCCGGCCAGACCCATTACCAGCACCCAGCCACCAAAGAAAATTTTCAGATGAGCCGGTTTAAATGCCAGCACCACACGGCGGGCCAGAATACCGCCTACCACTGCACCGGCGCCGGCAAACAGCACAATGCTGAAATTAATGGCCTGACTGTGCAGCACATGATACACGCTGGCTCCCCACACCGTAAAAGCGGTCAGGATCACGGCACTGGCTATCGCCATGGTGACAGAAAAACGCCGCATGATGAGATACACCGCCAGCAGCTCGCCAACGCCCACCGATAACCAGGCCGTGATCATACCGCCTGCCAGACACACCAGCACAACACAACCAGCATCTACACAAGTTAGCTCACTGGCCTGATGCTTACGGGCAAGCAGTGGTATCGAGGCAAAGATGGCAATAGCCAGCACTATCGAAAAAATCCCGAAAGCAATATGCAGTGAGGATAAATGCTGTCCCAGTACACGTACTACCGGCAGGTCAGCGCCCCACTGTGCCAGCCATACCCCGGTCAGCGACGCTGGCACCGATAACACAAGCACCCGGGGCAGTGATGCCCATGCCGGTTGCTCGCTGGTCTGCTTTTGCCCGGCATAGTGACGATACCAGGTAATGGCGCCGGCGGTCATACCACAGCACTGAATGCCAAAACTTGTGGCAATAATACTGACAGGCGGCATGCCCAGCTGATGAAAGAACGGCACAAACACCACTCCGCCACCGGCCCCCGTCGCATTGGCAAAAACAGCCCCTATCACGCCCAATAAGGTAAAACTGCTGTACCGGGTCAGCAGCTCAGGCAATCCGGGCTGGCTGAGTATTAACACACACCAGCTCACCAGCAGCATACTGCGCCATGGATGGCGTTGAATGAGTGACATCAAGAAAAACAGACCTGTAATAAATTTTTCAGACAAGACAGGGACTTTGCCAGAGCGCACATAAAAAAGGAATACTGTGCCTGTGGGTTATATTGGCTGACTGATCGCCAGATGCCTGTCAGCATGGTCAAAAACCATACAAGCCTGCCCGGCCTGTGCTAGGCTCTGATATGACCGGCTATCTATTGTTATTTTTATGATTTGTTGCAAATACCATGGAGACACTATGGTTATCGAAATGCGGCCAAACCGCTCTGCCTCGTGGCGGCAGGTAAAGTTTGCGCTGTTTTTATTTGCTATTCCGGTGGCGATCATTGCCGTGGGCTGGGCGTTTTCTGGTGTCTGGATTATTTTGCCGTTTGCCGGCCTGGAACTGGGACTTCTGGCGCTATTTATGTATCGGGTAAACTGGCAAACCCATCATCGTCAGACACTGGTACTGACTACCGGCACGCTGATTATTCGTCAGGGTTTCAGGCTGATGAAAGAACAGCGACTGTCCCGGGCCGAATGCCGTTTTGAAATCTGTCGCACAGAGCAGAACTGGCAACCACCACGCTGTTTTGCCTGCGGCCGTGACCAGCGAATTGCTGTAGGGCATTTTCTCAACACCGCAGACAGTCAGACCCTGTGCCGGTATTTGCAGACCGCTGGGGTTCCCACCTGTGATGACAAATGGTGGCAACAATAACCCGCCCCTTCAGGCCAGTTTATCTGGCAGCTGGCCGAACAAAGTTGCAGTTGCTCCGGTTTCGCTATACATTTCTTTGATCTTATAAAACAAGCAAGAAGAAACGGAGTTCATTTTTAATATGCGCAATTTTTGTTTAGCGTTCAGCGCACTGATATTGTCTGCATCAGCTCAGGCCGCGTCGGTATGGCAGGTGTCAGATGGCCATAATACCTTATTTATCGGCGGTACCCTGCACCTGCTCAGTGCCGACGACTACCCGTTGCCTGAAGCCTATGACCAGGCTTATAAACAGGCAGATACCCTGGTTTTTGAAACTGACATGCAGGCAGTGAGTTCGGCCGCCTTTGCGACCAAAATGATGCAGCAGAACACCTATGCGCCGGGGCGTAGTCTGGCGGATGACCTGAACCCCAAAACCCTGCAAA
The DNA here is from genome assembly GCF_005222225.1 of Salinimonas lutimaris. Classification (GTDB taxonomy): domain Bacteria; phylum Pseudomonadota; class Gammaproteobacteria; order Enterobacterales; family Alteromonadaceae; genus Alteromonas; species Alteromonas lutimaris. The sequence goes on along the minus strand of NZ_CP036536.1, from coordinate 1,535,611 downwards.
AACTATCTGACTATCTGGCCAGAAACGGTTTACCGCAAGCACAGTTAATGCAGTTAAAACCGGCCATGCTGGGCCTCACTCTGACCATGCTGGAATACCAGAAAGTCGGGCTGACCAGCCAGGGAGTGGATGCGTATTATCACACCAAAGCGCAGCAGGATGGCAAACCACAGGACTGGTTTGAAACACCTGACGAACAGCTTAGCTACATTACCAGCATGGCCGAAGGTCAGGAAAATGAATTTGTACAGTATACGCTTGAAGATCTGGGCGAACTAAGCAGTTTGATTACCCCTCTGACCCGTGACTGGCGCGAGGGAGATGTTCAGGGGTTGTATGATTTAATGATCAGTGACCTGACCACCCGCTACCCTAAAGTCCATGATGATCTGCTGGTCAGCCGTAATAACAACTGGTTGCCAAAACTCAAAGCGCTGATGCAAACCCCGGACACTGAATTTGTTTTAGTAGGCACACTACACCTGCCCGGCGAAGAAGGCATACTGGCAATGCTAAAGGAACAGGGTTTTACCCTCAAACAGTTAAATTAACCAGAGTTTGCTGTCATCCGGCGGGAGGCGAGTCTGACCCGCCGATCTGCTTCCGGCTCGTTATTGGATAGCGGCTATCAGGGCTGATTCCACGACTGACGTAAATAATGAATCAGGGTTTGGATACGCAGGGTGTCGTGTAACGAATGATGCACCCACAGCCAGACCTGACGGGTTAACTGGGGCGCCGGGAGCACAACGTTAAGACCCGGATTGATTCTGGCGACGTTGTTTTCAATAATGCCCAGCCCGCCGCCGGCGGCCACCCCGTCAAGCACACCCAGCGCGTAGTTACATCGTAGCCAGGGTTTGGGCGCACCGGCCAGCCCCCGTAGCCAGCGCTCAACCTCAAAGTCGCTGCGCGGCTCATCCAGACTGATAAAATCCAGCCCTTCCCATTGCTGTTGATCAATCGCACTGACCTGCTCAGATATATACGCCTCACTGGCATACAGGGAAAAAGACACATCCCCAATCGCCAGCCCAATCAAATCAGAGGTTTCAGGTGGCGCATAGCGCATTACTACATCGGCCTCGCGCCGGGCCAGATTAAACGGTTCCTGTGAGGTCAGCACATCTACATTCAGCCCCGGGTGCGCTTTTTTGAGCCCCGGCAGCAAGCCAATCAGTAAAAAGCTGGTCCACTCATCAGCATTCACCCGCAGCGTGCCGGTCAGCTCTGCAGGGGTTTCAACTTCACGCAGAATACCATGGGCGGCGACTTCCATCTGCTCAGCAAAGATCAGTACCCGCAATCCCAGTTCAGTGGGGGCGCAGCCATTAGCTGTTCGCTCAACCAGCTTTCCTCCAAGGCGCTCTTCCAGCGTATCCAGCCGGCGTGACAGTGTGGCAGTGCTCATACGAACTGACCTGGCGGCCTCGCGTAGTGTCCCGGCCCGGATCACCGCCAGCAAAACATGCAGATTGTCCCATGGGAAGCGTTTCATTTTTACAACACCCTGATGCGATTCTGTCTATTTTAAAACAAATATGAAACGAATAATATGCCGCCCATTGTTGTTCAGCGCGCCCGCAACAAGTAAAGTGGTACATCCACATCCATTGGCTAATCGCATTTTCTAACCTGTGCGGACGCGTTTTACTGACCCGACAGGAGTGAGCTATGCAACCTGTAAAAACCTTAACAGACCGGATTATTCATGCGGTACTGTTTGAATCGATTGCTCTGCTGATTTGCGCGCCAGTGATGTCACTGGTGATGAACAAATCGTTTTTTGACGCCGGCATACTGGTCATTGCCCTGGCTTGTGTGGCCATGGTCTGGAATGTGATTTTCAATGCCCTGTTTGACCGCCTGCAGGCCTGGCTTGGTTTTGAAAAAACTCCGCTTATCAGAATCTGGCATGTTATCGGATTTGAAGCTGGCCTGGTTGTAGCGGTGGTGCTGATTGCCTCATGGTGGTTCAGCATTTCTTACTGGCAGGCATTTTTGCTGGAAGTGGGCTTAATCTCCTTTTTCATGCCCTATACCTACGTTTTTAATCTGGTTTACGACAAACTCAGGGAAAGAAAGTACGCCCGGCAATATACCGTTTAACTCTGTTAGTTAACATGCCTGGTGTTATGCCGGGCCCTTCAGCACCGCTACGCACATTGCTTAGCAAAACTGTAAATGACCCGGGATAATCGCGTTTTCACAAGCACTCAGCGTATTTCCCCTGACTAAGATGAACCGGTGACCGGGATGAGGGGTATCCAGTACTAAGTCATCAGGAGACCCCCATGAAGCAGCCTATTTACATGCAGTTATTCGAACTGTGGACATTAGCCCCGCAAGTCATTTCCACACGTCTGCTACGCATGGCCAGTACCTCCGGTCAGCCGACAAAGTCGGATTTTAAGGAAATTAATGAGATGTGGTCTGAAAAAGCCATGGCGGTGTTTCATGCCGGTAATGTTATGGCGGTGGAAACCACGCGGTTTCAGGCCAGCCTGCTCACGCAGTTTATGAGTCATGCCATGACACCAGCGACGCTTCCTCAGGCCATGGCGCAGGCCACATTTGAGCAAGGCCCGAAAGCTGCGCAGAAAATGACTGAAAATATGCTTAAACCGTTTCATAGTAAGGTTAAATCGAACGCTCGCCGGCTTAAAAAGTAGGCAAGTGATCTGTGCAACATGTTAACTCAGTATTTCTTCTTATGGCACGGTGCAAAGCAACTTTTTAGGTAGCCTAAGCACGATAGTTGCATAACTATTGTTTTGCATAGTTAACCTGGTCAAGTCCTGTTCACAACACGTTGGCGAAACAGAAGAAATCTGATTCAGATACCCCCTGTCATGCCGCCGCTGAGCAACTTGCCAGTAATGAGGAAAACCGATGAAAACAATAAACTCAGCAAAATGGCTGGCCGTACTAGGTGCATTTTTTGTCCTGGCAGGCTGTGCCTCAATGGGCAGTGGCACTGTTGCTGAAAAACGACAGGCGATTGCGGATATGCAGGACAACGCCCTGGCTCGTCTATATCGTGAAAAACCGGATACCCGCTCGCAGCTACGCGATGCAGCAGGTTATGCGGTATTCAGTAATGCCAATATTAATGTCATTTTTGTTTCTGCTGGTACTGGTTATGGCATGGTTAACAATAATCTGACGGGCCAGAAAACCTATATGAATATGGCAGAAGGCGGTGTTGGTCTGGGCCTGGGCGCAAAAGATTATCGCCTGGTTATGGTTTTTCACAGCGAACAGGCCATGAGCTACTTTATTAATAATGGCTGGACTGCCGGTGGTAATGCAGATGCAACCGCACGGGCAAGTAATAAAGGCGGCTCGGTTGAAGGTGAAGGCTATCTGGGTAATGTCACCGTGTATACCATGACCGAAAGCGGTCTGGCATTACAGGCAACGGTTAAGGGCACTAAGTTCTGGAAAGATAAGCACCTTAATTAACACGGCGCGGTACGTCATACTTACCGACCCGCCATAGGGCACAAAAAAGCCGGACTTTGCACTTTTTGTCATAAGCAAAAAGCTGCAGCTCCGGCTTTTTTACAGACAAGCCTGCTCGCGCTGAGCGCGGCAAAGCAACGCCGCATCATGCTGCGATAACGCACTGTAGCAAAAATCCAGTCTGATCCGCTTGATCTCTGCCATTGGCGTTACAGTTTTTACCGGTTGCCATTGCCAGGTTTCAATTAAACGCTGGGCTGGCAGGCTGATTTGCGCTTCGGGGCTGGCGCTGACCAGACGAATCGAATCTGTCAGTCCTTGCCGGCTGACCGACACATCAAACACACTACACCCGGCAACTTCATGTAAAGCCAGAGAACGTGGATAGTGCAGGGGTTCATGACCAACTCGCTTCCAGGCAACCGGTGTGGAAGGGTTAAGATCAGTCAGACTCACCACCGCATAGTTATCCTGTACAGCCATTGTGGTGTGTGTGGTTATTCCCAACAGCATTGCAGCGGTGAGTAATTTCATATGAGCATCCTTTCTCAGCGTCAGTGCTAGCCAGGCGATATGTGCTTTGCCGCGCTCTTTACAGCCTGATATGGGTAGTGAGACCCCATTCTGGGCAATAGATTCAACCAGAATGGTCGCCGGTTATATATTATGTCATTTTATTAACCGCAAAATTATGCCGCTTAACGCTTTAGGGGGTTGCAAAACCCGGTTCGATTAATTATTGTCTTACCCGTCTTAGAGAGAATACTATTTTATTTATTATGTATAACTGCGCTGCAAACCATCATCACCACCATATAGCATAACCTTTCAGGTTCGTGCTGGAAGGTTATTGTTTCCTTCCAGTGGCGCAGATGAAGATTTCTCAGGCCCCCGGAAGGAAACTTTCGGGGGTTTTTCGTTTTCAGGGCCAAATTAGCAAACAAGAGGATTTATCATGAGCGACAGCAGAAGACTGCGTATTGCCGTACAAAAGTCAGGCCGATTAAGCAAAGACAGCATTGAGCTGTTAAAAGCCATCGGCATCAAACTCAACATCCGGGATCGTTTGCTGATTGCTCATTCCACCAATGAAGACATTGATTTACTGCGGGTTCGTGATGACGATATCCCGGGTCTGGTAATGGACGGTGTCGTCGATATGGGCTTTATTGGTGAAAACGAGCTGGAAGAAAAAATGCTGGAGCGTGCCGCTGCCGGTAAGCCTTCTGATTATGAAGTGATGCGTCGCCTGGATTACGGTGGCTGCCGCCTGTCTATCGCGGTACCTAACGAAATGGATTACAGCGGCGTGCAGACGCTGGAAGGTAAAAAAGTGGCTACCACCTATCCTTTCCTGCTGGAGCGTTATTTCAAAGAGCAACAGGTGAATGCCCAGGCGGTTATGCTGACAGGTTCAGTGGAAGTAGCGCCGCGTGCAGGTGTGGCTGAAGGTATTTGCGACCTGGTCTCTACCGGAGCGACTCTGGAAGCCAATGGTCTGGTAGAAAAAGATGTCATCTTCCGCTCTAAAGCGGTACTGATTCAGCGCACCGGTGAATTCAGCGCTGAAAAACAGGCCCTGATTGATCGTCTGGTTCCGCGTATTGACGGTGTTATGCAGGCTAAAGAAAGCAAATACATCATGCTGCACGCACCAAAAGCGCGTCTGGAAGAAGTCAAAGATTTGTTGCCAGGTGCAGAGAACCCAACGGTTCTGCCGCTGGCCGGTGTAGAAGACACAGTAGCAATCCACGTGGTCAGCCCGGAAAACCTGTTCTGGGAAACCATGGAGAAATTAAAAGCACTGGGTTGCAGTTCTATTCTGGTCATGCCGATTGAAAAGATGATGGGTTAAGTCATGTTGAACTGGAATACCTTATCTGATGCTGAGCGCCTCGATGCGCTTGCACGTCCGGTAATGAAAAACAGCGTTGCCCTGAAACAAACAGTCAGTGACATTCTGGCTGATGTGGAGCAGCGTGGCGATGAGGCTGTGCTGGATTATACCCGGCGCTTTGACTGCCCCACCCTGCCTGCGCTACGTTTGACTGTAGAGCAGCGCGATGCGCTGGCCGCCCGGGTGAGCCAGGACGTAGAAAAGGCCATTGATACCGCGTTTGCCAACATCAAAGCCTTTCATGAAGCACAGACACCCCAGGATATTCGGCTGACCACCTCCCCGGGTGTGGTTTGCGAGCAGCGCTTTGTTGCCCTTGAGGCAGTAGGCCTGTATATCCCAGGCGGCAGTGCGCCACTTCCTTCCACCGCTTTAATGTTGGGCGTACCGGCTGTGGTGGCGGATGTACCGCGAAAAGTTCTGTGCACACCACCCGGTAAAGATGGCCTGATTGCACCAGAGATTGCTTTTGTAGCCAAGCGTTGCGGCATTGACGAAATTTACCTGTGCGGTGGCGCTCAGGCTATTGCCGCTATGGCACTGGGTACTGACATTATAGCCCAGGTTGATAAAATATTCGGTCCGGGCAACAGTTTTGTCACCGAAGCCAAGCAGCAGGTGAGTCAGCGCGCTGATGGTGCAGCCATCGATATGCCCGCCGGCCCCTCTGAGGTACTGGTACTGGCCGATGAAGCAGCCAGCGCCGCGTTTGTGGCCTCTGACTTATTATCTCAGGCAGAGCATGGCGCGGATTCGCAGGCCATTTTGGTCAGTAACAGCGAAAGCCTGATTACAGCGGTAAAAGCAGAAGTAGAGACGCAGCTGACGCAGCTATCACGCAACGCTATTGCCGTTGCCGCCATGGACAATGCCCGTTACATTCTCACCACGTCACTGGATGAAGCCGTGGCCGTGAGCAATGCTTATGCGCCTGAGCATCTTATTGTTCAAACCGAAGATGCCCGCGACCTGCTGCCTGTTCTGAAGAACGCCGGCTCGGTATTTTTAGGTGCCTGGTCACCAGAGTCTGCCGGTGATTATGCATCAGGTACCAATCACGTGTTGCCCACTTACGGCTATGCCAAAAACTATTCTTCGCTGGGTTTGCTGGACTTTATGCGTCGTTATACGGTTCAGGAGCTAAGCCCGCAGGGTTTACAGAGCCTGGGGCCTGCTATTATGACACTGGCTGCCGCTGAGGGCCTGGATGCACACGAAAAAGCAGTTGCCCTGCGTATGCAGGCGTTGAAGGATGATCAAAATGGCTGATTTACTCACTTCTCTTATCAATCAGAACCTGATAGCCCTGAAACCGTATGAGTCGGCTCGCCGGTTATTTTCCGGCGGGCAGGACTGGCTGAATGCCAATGAGTCGCCTTACGCCAACCGCTATCAGGTCGACAGCGATCGTTTTAATCGCTATCCGTCCTGTCAGCCCGAAGCGGTAGTGACGGCTTATGCTCAGTATGCAGGCGTGGATACCAGCGAGCTTATCGTGACTCGCGGTGCCGACGAAGGTATAGAACTGTTGATACGCACTTTTTGTACACCAGGTCAGGACAATATTCTGATCTGCCCGCCCACTTATGGTATGTATGCGATCAGTGCAGAAACCTGCGATATCGGTATTAAAAAGGCCCCGCTGAATGCAGATTTTTCCCTTGATATGGATGCCATCTGTGCCACCGACAATGTCAACCTGGTGTTTATCTGTGCGCCGAATAATCCAACCGGCACCACTGTTGATGCGGCGGATCTGACCCGGGTGCTTGAGCACTTTGCTGACTCTGCACTGGTTGTGGTGGATGAAGCCTATATTGAATTTGATAAGCAAAACAGCTGGGCCGACAAACTGGCGCAGTATCCGAATCTGGTAATTTTGCGTACGCTGTCAAAAGCTTTTGCTCTGGCAGGCTTACGCTGTGGATTTACGCTGGCCAACCGCAATGTGATAGACGCGCTGATGAAAGTCATCGCACCCTACCCTATCGCTGAGCCGGTTGCCCAGATTGCCGAACAGGCGCTAAGCGCCGAAGGCCAGACTCAGGTCGCACTACAGGTAGACTTTATTAACCGGGAAAAGCAGGCACTGGCCGAGGCACTGTCAGAACTGGGCGATATTGAGCTGGTTGGAGATACCCGGGCAAACTTTGTGCTGTTTAAAACCGCCCAGAGTGCACAGCTGATGGAATACCTGGTCAGTCAGGGCATGCTGATTCGCGATCAGTCCAAACAAATGAACCTGCAACACTGCTTGCGCGCCACCGTGGGTAACGAAGAACAGAACCTGCGTTTACGTAAGCTTATTACTGAATTTTTTAATCAATCAGGAGCGTCGGCATGAGCCAACAAGCCATTTTATTTATAGACCGTGATGGCACCCTGGTCGAAGAGCCCGCTATCGACAAACAGCTGGACCGTCTGGACAAACTGGTATTTGAACCGGCTGTTATTCCGGTCTTGCTGAAACTGCAGGCCGCCGGTTTTAAACTGGTTATGGTTAGTAATCAGGATGGCCTGGGGACTGACAGTTTCCCTCAAGCTGACTTTGATGCCCCCCACGATCTGATGATGCATATTTTTACCAGTCAGGGCGTTAAATTTGATGATGTGCTGATTTGTCCGCACTTTGATGAAGATAACTGCAGCTGCCGTAAGCCCAAGCTGGGGCTGGTCAGCGATTACCTGCAACAGGGTAAAGTGGACTTTACCCGCAGCTATGTGATTGGTGATCGGGACACCGATATGCAACTGGCGCAGAACATGGGTATTCGGGGTTTACAGTACAACCGTGAAACACTGGACTGGCCGGCGATCGAAAAAGCCTTGCTGGCGTCTTCACGCATTGCCGAAGTAGTGCGTACGACTTCTGAAACCGACATTAAAGTCCGGGTAGATCTGGACTCAGCGGCCAAATCCAGCATTGCTACCGGCATCGGCTTTTTTGACCACATGCTGGACCAGATTGCCACTCACGGCGGTTTTGAAATGCAGGTGTCGGTCACCGGTGATCTGCACATTGATGATCACCACAGTGTGGAAGACACGGCACTGGCGCTGGGTGAGGCACTGAAAAAAGCGCTGGGTAACAAGCGGGGCATTGGCCGCTTCGGGTTTGCCCTGCCGATGGACGAGTGCCGCGCAGAGTGCATCATGGACATTTCCAACCGTCCGTACCTGAAGTTTGACGCCAGTTTCACTCAGGAACTGGTGGGCGAAATGTCGACCCAGATGGTAGAGCACTTTTTCTATTCACTGGCTCAGGCAATGGGACTGTCGCTGCACCTGTCCACCAGCGAGGGGAACGCCCACCACCAGGTAGAAAGCCTGTACAAAGTGTTTGGCCGGGCTCTGCGTCAGGCCATTGCCCGCTCGGGCGACGCCCTGCCCAGCAGTAAAGGAGCGCTGTAATGAGTCAGCGTATCGTCATTGTAAATACTGGCTGTGCGAATATTTCCTCGGTTCGCTTTGCTCTGGAGCGGCTTGGTGTCAGTGTGGAAGTGTCAGACGATGTCGGTGTCATCAAAGCCGCCGACAAGGTCTTTTTCCCCGGCGTAGGCAGTGCCAGCGCCGCCATGCAGAGCATTACCGCCAAGCAGCTGGCCCCTACCCTGCAAAGTCTGACTCAACCTGTGTTAGGTGTGTGTCTGGGCATGCAACTGATGGTGGAGTCATCTGATGAAAGTCGCACCGGTAAAATTGACTGTCTGGGCCTGATGCCCGGCCATGTCGGCCGGCTGGAATCACAGGGCCAGCGTCTGCCGCATATGGGCTGGAATACGGTAACCTCAGCGCGGGAAAACCCGCTGTTTGCCGGTATTGATGATGGCACCTACTTTTACTTTGTACACAGCTTTGCTGTGCCCGAGTACGAAAATACCCTGGCCAGCTGTGAGTACGGACAGCGTTTTTCTGCTGCCATTGCCCACAACAATTATTTTGGTGTGCAATTTCACCCTGAACGTTCCGGTGACGCCGGAGCCCAGCTTCTGACTAATTTTGTGAATCTGTAAATGATTATTCCTGCAATAGATTTAATTGACGGTGCTGTGGTGCGTCTGTATCAGGGCGACTACGACAAAAAAACTGAATACAAACTGGACCCGGTCGACGTGGTGCATACCTATGCTGACGATGGCGCCACCTGGCTGCATATTGTTGATTTGACAGGCGCTAAAGACACCTCGAAACGACAGCTTGAACTGATTCGCCGTATGGTGGATACCCAGCGCATGCAGTTTCAGGCCGGTGGCGGCATTCGTAGTGAGCAGGATGTCGCTCAGCTGCTGGAAGCCGGCGTCAGCCGTGTGGTGATTGGGTCACTGGCGGTAAAAGAGCCGCAACTTGTGAAACAGTGGGTCACCAAATACGGCCCGGATGCCATTGTGCTGGCGCTGGATGTCAATATTGACGAAAACGGCAACAAGTTTGTGGCCACTCACGGCTGGCAGCAAAGCTCTGGTGTGTCGCTGGAAGCCATTTTAAATGATTTTGCCGAGGTTGGCGTAAAGCATGTGCTGTGTACTGATATCAGCCGTGACGGTACGCTGCAGGGTGCCAACGTTGAGCTGTATAACGAAATGCAGCAGGCGTTTCCTGCTATTGCCTGGCAGGCTTCAGGCGGCATTGGCGGCTTGGGTGATATTGAAGCACTGCGCCCGGCTAATGTGGGCGGAGTCATTCTGGGACGGGCCCTGCTGGAAGGTAAATTTACCGTGAAGGAGGCAATCGCATGCTGGCAAAAAGGATAATCCCCTGTCTGGATGTACGCGATGGCAAAGTGGTCAAAGGCGTGCAATTCAGAAACCATGAAATTATCGGTGACATTGTACCGCTGGCTGAGCGCTATGCGCAGGCCGGGGCCGACGAACTGGTGTTTTATGATATTACGGCCAGCTCTGATCAGCGCGTAGTGGATAAAAGCTGGGTAAGTCGTATTGCCCAGGTTATTGATATCCCGTTTTGCGTGGCAGGCGGGATCCGGTCGGTAGAAGACGCTGGCCGGATACTTGAAATGGGCGCGGACAAAATTTCCATTAACTCTCCGGCTCTGACCAACCCGGATCTCATCAATGAATTGCACGATGTATACGGCCAGCAATGTGTTGTGATTGGCATAGACAGTTTTTATAACGAAGAAAACGACGGTTACGAGGTGTTTAAATTCACTGGCGATGAAGCCCGCACACAGAAAAGTCGCTGGCAGACCGCAGAGTGGATAAAAGAAGTACAAAGCCGCGGCGCCGGCGAGATCGTGCTTAACTGCATGAACCAGGACGGCGTACGTCAGGGGTACGATGTTAAACAGCTCAGTGCTATTCGCGATGCCTGTAAAGTGCCGCTGATTGCCTCTGGCGGTGCCGGTGAAATGGTACACTTTAAAGACGTTTTTGAGCAGGCCGATGTTGACGGCGCACTGGCCGCATCGGTGTTTCATAAAGACATCATTAATATTCAGGCGCTTAAATCGTATTTGTCAGACAATGGCATTGTGATGCGCAAAGAACACAAGCAAAAAGGCGAATAAAGCCATGATTATTGATTTATCAAACATGACCGAACTGGCCTGGGACAAAATGGACGGTTTACTGCCAGCGATTGTTCAGGATGCTGTGACCGGTAAAGTACTGATGCAGGGTTATATGAACACTGAAGCATTAAGTACCACACTGGAATCCGGTAAAGTCACCTTTTTCAGCCGCTCCAAACAGCGTCTATGGCAAAAAGGCGAAACCTCAGGTAACACGCTGGACTTGGTTGAAGCTGGCTGTGATTGCGACCACGATTCACTGCTGATTCTGGCCAACCCGAACGGCCCGACGTGTCACACTGGCGCAGAGAGCTGCTGGTTTACCAGCAATGCCAGCGATTTTACCTTCCTGGCTGATCTGGAACGGGTTCTGGCAGCGCGCAAGTCTGCTGACCCTGAGTCCAGCTACACTGCTCGCCTGTATGCCAAAGGTATCAAGCGCATTGCCCAGAAAGTAGGTGAGGAAGGTGTGGAAACAGCCCTGGCAGCCACCGTACACGATAAGGAAGAGCTGAAAAATGAAGCAGCGGACCTGCTGTATCATCTGACGGTGTTATTGCAGGCCAGCGATATGTCAATGTCCGACGCCATTGCTGTGCTGCGCGAGCGACATAAATAGGTGTAAGCCATACACTATCAGTATCAACATCAAGGAGCGCTAATACCGCTCCTTTTTTATTTTCATTTTTTGTGTAATAAATCTGCCGGGCTGCTGACTACCAGAGTAACCCACTACTTTTTTCAGGAATCACTGTGCCGGTAAAATCTGTTGTTACTGTACTAAAAAATAACCTCGGTTTTCTGTTCGCTATGCTGCTTATGTTTAGTGTCAGAAGCAGTCTGGCCGACTGGTATCATATTCCGTCAGGCTCAATGCTGCCAACCGTTGAAATCGGCGATCGTGTTTTAGTTGATAAAACCGCCTACCGCCTGGAAGCCCCCTTCACCAATACCCTGCTGATGCAAACCGGACTGCCTGACCGCGGCGACATTGTGGTTTTTGAAAGCGCAGCTGCCGGTGAGCGGCTGATTAAACGGGTCATTGGCCTGCCGGGTGATACCGTGGCCATGCATCAGCACCGGCTTACCGTAAACGGTGAGCCTTTTACCTACATGCAACAGCACAGTCAGTTGCTTGAAACAAATTTGCAGGGTAATACCTACACCATCGCTATCAGCACCACGCATGATCGGCTGGCCGATTTTAGTCCGGTGACGATACCAGATGGGTATGTGCTGGTGCTTGGGGATAATCGCAGTCACAGTGCCGATTCCAGAGTGCATGGATTTATTCCTGTAACAGAAATTAAAGGAAAAGCGGTTCGGGTGGTTGTTTCTCTAGACAAGCATCACCATTATTTACCCCGTAGCCAACGATTCTGGCTGCCGCTGGTTCAGGCAAAACAGCAAGATGAAAAAATTTGAAAATTTTCTCTTGAAAACCTGTTTAACGGACCTACATAGATATTGTCGGCGCTGAAAGGTCAGGCCGACAATACCGCCGCCGATTTTCGGGGCAAACTTAAATTTTACATATTGCTTAATTTTGAGGATATGACTATGCGTACTATCGATCTATCTCCACTATACCGTTCATTCATTGGTTCAGACCGTCTTGCTTCACTGATTGACGCTGCCAACCGTGCAGACAGTCAAAGCACCTATCCGCCGTACAATATTGAATTGTTAGGCGACGATCAGTATCAGATTTCTATTGCCGTGGCCGGTTTTGGCCGTGACGATATCACCATTGAAGCACAGGACAACGCCCTGACCGTCACCGGTAAAAAGCCCACTGCAGAAACGTCTGAAACAGAACGTAAGTTTTTGCATAAAGGCATTTCAGAGCGCAATTTTGAACGCAAATTCCAGCTGGGTGACCATGTAAAAGTCACCGGTGCAGCAATGAACGATGGCCTGCTTCACATTACTCTTGAGCGGATTATTCCCGAAGCGAAAAAGCCGCGTAAGATCGAAATTGGTAGCCGTACCTACGACCACCAAAGCGAGCAGTAAGCCCGCACTCTTTAAGCCAAGGGGCCGGCTTATTCAGGCCCCGACTGTATCGCCGCCATGCGGGATACTCTCACTAAACCATATTGCTTGATTGCGAGGATATGATTATGCGTACGATTGATTTTTCTCCACTATACCGTTCTTTTATTGGCTCAGATCGTCTGGCTTCGTTAGCCGATGCTGCCACCCGTGCTGACAACAGCAGCAGTTATCCGCCGTACAATATTGAATTGCTGGGCGAGGACAAATACCGGGTATCCATGGCTGTGGCCGGTTTCAGTAAAGACGATATCAGTATTGAAACCCGGGAAAATACCCTGACGGTGGAAGGTAATAAGCCACAAAGCGATACTGGCGACGAACGCAAGTTTTTGCATAAAGGTATTTCCGAGCGCAACTTTGAGCGCAAGTTTCAGCTGGGCGACCATGTAAAGGTCACTGGCGCTGACCTGGCTGACGGCCTGCTGCATATCGATCTTGAACGGGTTGTGCCGGAAGCGGAAAAACCTCGTCAAATTGAAATTTCAGGCAATCTGCTGCCAGACAAATAATCTGATCATCGGGGCTGGTGATGCCGGCCCCTTTAAAACAGTCCCTTTTTTAATCACGTGATACTGCCGCAATGTTAAGCGGGGTTCACAGGCATATTGCTTAATAGCGAGGATATGACACATGCGTACTATTGATTTTTCCCCTGTATACCGTACCTTTTTTGGCCCCGAGCTGCGCTCTGCCCCCCGTCGTGCGGGCAAGCCCGAGACTCAGCGAGCTGCTAATACAAGCGCTACGCGCGCAAATAGCCCGGTTCAGTACAATATTGAACAGACCAGTGATGATCTTTATCACATCACGCTGGCCGTGCCTGGCTTAACCAAAGACGATGTAAAGATTGAGCTTAAAGAGCAGGTACTTAGCGTCACTGCCGGTCAGACCAAAACGCAGGACGACAACACAACCCAGCGGCAGTTTTTGCATCGGGGCTTTAGCACGCCATCGTTTACCCGCCAGTTTACGCTGGGCGAGTATGTAAAAGTCAAATCGGCTTCCGTGGCCGATGGCATTCTTCAGGTGAAACTTGAACGAGAGCTGCCCGAAGAAAAGCAACCCAGAAAGATTGAGATAAACGCAGCCTGACAGGTTTGCGCTCCCTGATAAACACCGTTTCCTTGTGTGTTCCTTTTGCCCGGTCAACCTGACCGGGCTTTTTTTATTAAGTTCCGCAACCGGCATGCCAGGCATGGCGAATTGTTAGCCATTCGTCGCACTTTTCAGGCTGATTCTTCCTGTTTTCCTTTTCCCTGTTCCCGGTTTTGCATACCATCTATGTCCTTCAAACGGAGTAAGTTCCGTATAAGAAACTGATGTCTGACAGCCATAACAGTTCGACCGGCCATACAGTGTCATTGTTATTACTGAGGAAACAACACATGAAGCAATTCAGCTTATCCCGCGTCGCCAGCACCTTGCTGGTATCGCTGGCCCTGGCACCGGCCACCTCGCTGGCCCAGCAAGAAAACCAGAATGACCAGAACGCATCCGCTGAGCAGGAAGCTGAGCAAATCCTTATCCTGGGTACCCGTCGCCCGGGCCGCTCTGTGGTACAAAGTAATGTACCTGTGGATCTGATTGACTCTGACACACTAACCGCCGGCGGCTTTAATGATATTAGCCGTCAGTTACAGAATGTGGTGCCCAGTTTTAACTTTTATCAGCCGTCGCTGGTTGATGGCACTGAGCATATCAAGCCTGCTTCACTGCGCGGGCTGGCGCCAGACCAGACCCTGGTGCTGGTTAATGGCCGTCGTTTTCACAGCAGTGCCCTGCTTAATCTGAACGGCACTTCCGGTCGTGGCTCAGTGTCGGTGGATCTGAACTCCATTCCCTCGGCAGCGATTGAGCGGGTTGAAATTCTGCGGGATGGCGCGGCAGCCCAGTACGGCTCTGATGCTATTGCCGGGGTGATCAATATCATCACCAAAAAAGACAGCGAAGGCGGCATGGTGTCGGTTACCGCGGGTAGCTATTTTACCGAACTGGACGGCGTACCTGAAATGACCGGCGTGCAGACAGACGCCAGCGGCAATATTCTGTCAAACGGCTCTAACCGGGTAGCCGGTATTTACGGTGACAATATCAGCCGCGACGACGGTGAAAATATCAATCTGACCGCTAATATTGGTACTAGTCTTGGCGATGATGGTTATCTGAACATCACCGGTGATTTTGTTAATGCCAACAGCACGAATCGGGCAGGTTATGACGACGGTGATACCTATCCGCTGATCGATGGTAACTTTGACCCGCGTGAAGCCACGGTTGACCGTAACCGGTTTAATTTTGGCGCACCAGACAGTGAGTCCTATACAGTACTGGCCAATGCCGGATACTACCTGAATGACTCAGCCGAGTTATATTCCACCGTCACATTCCAGGATAAAGAAAGCATTTCTGGTGCGTTTTTCCGCGAAGCCGGAGACGAGGGTCTGTTGATTCAGGATATTTACCCTAACGGTTTTACCCCGCAAATAATGGCTGAAATTACCGACTGGTCTTTTCTGGCCGGGGTAAAAGGCAGTACCGAGCACTGGGACTATAATGCCAGTGTAACAACGGGCACCAACGAGGTCGACTACACCACATTTAATACCGCCAACCCAACGTACGGCCTGGATACCCCCACCCGGTTTTACGGTGGCCAGCTGGCATCTACCCAAACCACGTTTAATTTTGATGCATCCCGGTTTTTAGATGTGCCGGGACTGTTCTCGCCGCTGTCTTTTGCCATTGGTGCTGAATATCGTCGCGACGATTTTGAAATTAAATCCGGCGATGAAGAAGCCTATACTAACCGCCAGGCACTGGACGACAACGGCCAGCCGGTGTTCGATGACAGTGGCGCGCCGGTGTATCCGGGTAACGGGTTGTTTGCCCAGGGCGCACTGTATTTCTCTGATACCTCCCAGGTGGATGTTGACCGCCACTCCTATGCGTTTTATGTCGACCTGGATGCCGATATCACAGAGCGCTGGAATGTGACGCTGGCCGGCCGGTTTGAAGATTATTCTGACTTTGGCACCACCAGCAACGGTAAACTGGCTACACGTTATACGTTCAGCCCGTCATTTTCTGTTCGCAGCTCGGTCAGTACAGGTTTCCGTGCGCCGTCTTTGCAACAACAATACTACACCGCCATTAACACCAATTTTGTACTGGGGCAGATGCTGGAAGTGGGTACCATTGCCTCAACCGCACCGGCAGCAGTGGCGCTGGGTGGCAGTCAGCTACAGGCTGAAGAGTCGACCAATATCAGTGTAGGCTTTACCTGGAGCCCCATTGACCGGCTTACCATCACAGCCGACGCGTATCGCATTGATATTGATGACCGGGTGGTACTCTCTGAAACCCTGGGTGACAGTGATGACGAAGCCGCCATTGTAGAGCGCGTGTTTGCCGAAAATGGTATTGAGGGTGTGGGCGCGGTACGCTTCTTTATGAATGGGGTTAACAGCCGCACTGAGGGTATTGATATTGTTGCCAACTACAGCCTGGACGACGTGTTTGCAGGTACGCTGAATCTGTCTGCCGGCGCCAACTTTAACGACACTGAGGTCAGTGATGTGGTGGCCTCTGCCGGTCCGACCGATCTGTTCGAGCCAGACCAGTTGTTTGCCCGCCGTGAACGCGCCCGTCTGGAAAATAACGCGCCGGATACTAAGGCGAATCTGACCGCCAACTGGCAGGGTGAAGCGGTATCACTGATGTTGCGGGCCAACTACTATGGTGAAGTGACGCAGCCAGGCACGATTTCAGCGACCGATATCACGGTAAAATCAGCCACAATCTTTGATGTCGAGATCGGTTATCTGATTACCGATGACCTACAAGCGAAAGTCGGGGTGAATAACCTGTTCGACAAATATCCGGAATCAGCGGTAATTACTGATGCACCGGATGTGGGCCAGTTTGATTATATTCTGCCCTATCCCAACTTCTCTCCGTACGGCTTTCAGGGGCGTTACGCTTACGCCAAGCTAACCTACACATTCTAAACCCACAACATTACATCTACCGGCCCTGTACAACAGGGCCGGCTTGTCTGTGCTGTCACATTCTGCAACAACTGTAAATCTGCGGTAACTTATTGTCACATTTTACCCAAAGATCATAATTGCAACTAAAGTCTAAATTGTGATATTCATCCTTATGTAGCTTTAGCGTTACTTAAAAAAATAATTAGTGAATAAGGAAATATCATGAAACATGGCGTAAAGCCCTGCGCACTGGCTGTCAGCCTGGCGCTAATGGGCCTGTCCTCAGGTTTAACACACGCACAACAAGACACTTCCACGGAACAAACTGCTTCAGGTATGGAGCGTATTGCTGTTACAGGCTCGCGTATCAAACGCACTGATATCGAAGGCCCCTCTCCGATTCAGTCAATTGATGCCACCATGATTGAAGGCATGGGTTATGAAAACCTGCAGCAATTACTGGAACGGATGCCGTCCACCGGCGCCGGTACATTCTCAACCCGCGGTAACAGCCAGGATTCCACTGCCAACGGCGCCGCTGCTGTGTCGTTACGTGGCATGGGCCCGGATGCGACTCTAGTACTGATCAACGGCCGCCGGGTGGCAATCAGTGCTTTTGCCGAAAGCATTACCAACTCATTTGTCGATATTAACTCTATTCCGGTTTCCGCCATCGAGCGAATCGATATTCTAAAAGACGGCGCATCAGCTATTTATGGTTCTGACGCTGTGGCCGGTGTAGTAAACGTTATTTTGAAAAAAGACTTTGATGGTCTGGAAATTAACGTTGGTTACGGCGGTACTGACGGTGATGCCAGCTATGATGAAACCACCATGAATATGGTGTGGGGCAATCAGTCTGACAAAGCCAGTACCACGGTAATCATCGATTACTTTAAAAACAGCCGTCTGGCGGCAGATGAAATGGGCCGGTTTGGCACTGCTAATCAGGAACCCTACGGCGGCATGGATTTTCGTTCGTCTCGGGGCTACCCGGGTTATTTCTATGTTGATGGCGTGAAAACCATTGATCCGGATTGTCCGGCTGACAGCGCCACCGCATCGGGCAGCTGTCTGTTTGATTACGGCCCTTTTGGCCTGACCATTCCTGAGGCAGAGCGGGTTGGTTTTATTGGTCAGTTTGACTACAAACTAAGCAGCGACCTGACAGCATTTATGGAAGTGGCGGTACAGCATAATACGTCTGAGGCCGGTGGTGCCGCAACGCCGCTGGATGAAGATGCCGGTTTAACCGCACCGGGGTCACACCCGAACAACCCGTTTGGCCAGGATGTGGAAATTGGTCGTTATCGTCCGGTTGATGCCGGCGCCCGTCGCTGGGATATTTCTACTGATACGCTGCGTTTTGTGGCCGGTCTGAAAGGCATGATCGGTGACTACGACTGGGAAGCCTCTGTGCAAAAAGGCCGCAGCAAGTCAGAGCAGACCGGTAATCAGTCACAAGGCTGGGTACGGGTAGACTGGCTGCAGGAACAAATTAACCTGGGCAACTACAACCCGTTTGGTGGGGTGACCAATCCGCAGTCAGTAATTGATGAAATCACCACCAGCCTGGTGCGTCGTGGTGAGTCTCGCATGACCAGCGCGGATGCGCATATCAGTGGTGAAGCATTTGATTTTGGCGACGATGTAGTGATGATGGCCGCCGGGGTTGAGTATCGCGAAGAACAGGTGTCAGACATTCCTGACATTCAGTTCCAGCAAGGCCTGATTTTTGGCACTGAGTCGGTATCGGCTAACGCCGAGCGCGATCAGTACGCTGCCTATCTGGAACTTTCTATTCCGCTGCTGGAAGAACTAGAGCTGCAACTGGCTGGCCGTTACGATCACTACAGTGACTTTGGCAGCACCACCAATCCTAAGATTGCGCTGCGCTGGGCTCCGAATGACGAAGTCACCGTTCGTGGCTCATGGGCACAGGGTTTCCGCGCCCCGTCACTGGCTCAGGTGGGTCTGGGTCCGTCTGAAAAGAGTCAGTTCTTTGTAGACTCCTACCGCTGTGAAGCAACCGGTCTTGACTGTGAATCACTGGATTACAACATCCAGTTCTCCGGTAACCCGAATCTGGAAGCCGAAGAATCAGAATCCTGGAACGTGGGTGTTATCTGGGCGCCGGTACAGGAACTGGGTTTAAGTGTGGATGTGTGGAGCATCACGCAGGATAACAAGATTGACGAGCAGCAGTTTGGCCTGGTCTATGACGCAGAGTGTAATGACCAGAATAGTGAGATCTGTGTTCGTCTGCCACCACAGGACGGCGCTTCACTGGGCGTACTGCAAAAGATTTTCAATACTTACCAGAACGTAACTTCTCAGGAAGCGTCCGGTGTCGACTTCAGTGCCAACTACATGCTGGCCATGCAGGAATACGGTGAACTGAAGTTTAACCTTGACTGGTCTTATCTGAATAAGTTTGAGAAAGACAATCTGGATTATACCGGTGAATACGGCTACCCGGAACATCGCTGGCTGTTTGGCACGACCTGGCGTCTGGGTGCATTTGATGCCAATCTGAACATCAGCTACATCGGTGAATTTGAAGATACCCCGGATATCGACTTTGACGGCATTCTGGATTTTGAAGATAACACCTCTCGCACCGTGGATTCACAGGTACTGGTGGACCTTCAGGGTGGCTGGAACTACTCAGACAACGTGCGTCTGGTGGTGGGCGTAAACAACCTGTTTGACGAAGAGCCTCCATTTGCTATTGGTGATGGCGATGGCGACCTGTACGGTTATGTAAGCAGCATTCATAACCCGCGTGGCCGTTTCCTGTACACCAAGGCGACTTTCCGCTTTTAAGTAAGCCTGCTATGAACTAAACAATGCGGTAAACGATAAAAGCCCTGTTCTGACAGGGCTTTTTTGTATCATGCACAACAATGTTGTTGCTGACACAGGCTTACTCCCAGCCGTTCACCCGAGACCAGATTGCGCTGATGCTCTGATTGTCCTCAGTCACCTGGTAATGGCCGAACTGACCCGCGGTGGCACAGGCGTGAACCGGCAATATGCGCAGCATGGTGCCGTAGGCGAACGCGGCATCAGGCTCTTGCCCATCCACATGCTGGATAATGCCATGCTCCTGGTTGGTCTGGCTGACATACCAACCGCTTAATACATTGCCCTGAATATCACACACCAGTCCATATCCGCAGTCATTAGCATGGCCTGACGTGCCCTGGTCGCGGGACAAGGCCATCCAGCCTGCATCCACCAGCACCCAGCCTTTATCCGGCTGCTGGCCAATCACGCAGGTGACCACCGACATTGCAATATCAGATACCGAACATACGCCCAACCCGGCCATGACTAAATCAAAGGTGGCATACACGCCGGCGCGCAATTCAGTGATTCCTTCGCGGGATACATCGCTTAACACAGTAGGCGTTGAGCCCACCGACACCATCTCACAATCAAAGCCGGCCGCTTCCAGCCGGGCCACGGCAATCAATGTCTGGTCACACTCCTGCTGCGCCATGTGATTGCGGCTTTCTTCGTCAAAACAACCATAAGAAGCCCCGGCATGCGCCATTACTCCGGCAAACCTGAGCGACGGGCATTGTGAGAGTAACTGGGCAACAGACAGCAGATCCGGCGATTCAGGGGTGATGCCCGCCCGGTGGCCGTCAGTATCAATTTCAATCGCCACAGACAATGGCTGAGTCGTGGTATTGTGCTGCTGTGCATTTTGCTGATTGACTAGTTCGGTTAACTGGCGGGCAGCAGGCAGGCTGTCAGTTACTACCGTCAGTGCCACACCCGATTCAAGCAACGCACGTACAGCCGCAAGCTTATTGGGGGTCAGCCCTACCGCATACAGAATATCGCTGTATCCTGCCTGAGCAAAGGCCCGGGCCTCTGCCAGTGTGGACACGGTTACCGGCATAGGCACAGGGGCATAAATCTGCGCCGCCTCCAGGCTTTTAAGGGTTTTTACATGGGGGCGCAGTGCTACCCCCTGCCGCTCACAATGCTCGCTCATGCGGCGCGCATTGGCCTGTAACCGGGAACTGTCAATAAGACAGGCTGGCGTAACCAGTTCATTAATCCTGGCCACTACAGCACCGTGTGGTGAATCATATAAAGATTCGTGGTGGCCAGGAACAACATGGCAAAAAAGGTTAGTAACATACCG